>JBCBYO010000026.1:0-44600 GCA_039815825.1 Pseudomonadota bacterium | reverse complement strand
AAAACCCATTGATGCACGGCGCCAAACCGATCCTTGGCTGCGATGTTTGGGAGCATTCCTACTACATCGACTACCGCAACGCGCGTCCGAAATATCTTGAAGCTTTTGTTGATAGCTTGATCAACTGGGATCACGTGCTGGAAATGTACGAAGCAGCGACAGCCTAACTGCCGCTAAGAACAGTTTAACGCCCGGCCGGTGGTCGGGCGTTTTACGTTGTGTTCACAAAAGTGACACTTGATTTTTTCCAATGCGGCGAGAATTATCCTATGGGACGAAGCGTACTCCCACTCAGAAACGGAGATATTCTCGCATGCCAATCCTTTCCAAATCCGCCAAGATTTTGATCGCAGCCGCCGTCGCTCTTTCTGCCGGTTCAGCTGTTGTTGTCGCGCAGGACGCAATCGCGGAACGCAAAGCTGCCATGAAGTCAGTTGGCGGCGCGATGCGCACCCTTGTTGGCTTCGCCCGAGGCCAGGCAGATTATGACGCGGCCGCCGCGCTGGCGGCATTCACCACCATGAACGAAGTTTCGCAGCGCTACGGCGGCCTCTTCCCTGAGGGGAGTGAAACAGGCGGCGACACAAAGGCAGCGCCTGCAATATGGTCTGACCGTGCCGGCTTTGACGCAGAAGTAGCGAAATTTCAAACCAACACCGCTGCGGCGATCGCTGCGGCGCCGGCTGATGTGGATGCGTTCCGCGCCGTGTTTGGACCCATCGGCGCCAGCTGCGGTTCCTGCCACGAAAAATATCAACTCTCCAACTAAACTGAGTTGAAACGATGAAACGCCTAGCGCTCGCATTCGTCTTTTTGGCCTTTGCGGGCGCTGCATTTTTCTGGGTTTTGACGAGCCCAAATAGCGTGCCGACCGAACGGATGGCAGCCATCTCGGCGCACGCGCCGGATGTCACCAATGGTGAAAATGTGTTCTGGCTTGCCGGGTGCGCATCCTGCCATTCGGTTCAAGGTTCCAGCGGCGATGCTCGCTTAGAGCTGGTCGGCGGTTATCAGCTCAAGTCAGATTTTGGCACCTTCGTCGCGCCTAACATTTCTATGCACCCGGAAGACGGAATTGGCGCATGGTCTATTGAGGACTTTGCCGGCTCCATCATTGCGGGGGTCTCACCCGAGGGGCGACATTACTATCCAGCTTATCCTTATGGTTCATTTGCGCGAATGACTGATGGTGATGTGGCGGACTTGTGGGCGTTCTGGCAAACGCTCCCAGCCGTCGCCACCCCTACCGATCAACCTGAAACCGAGTTGGGTTTTCCATTCAATATTCGTCGCGGCGTTGGCCTGTGGAAGCTGGCATTCTTCAATGACAAACCTTTTGTCGATCCGGCAACGTTGCCCAATGATCCAGTTGTCGCCCGCGGTCAGTATCTCACCGAGGGCATGGGGCACTGCGGAGAATGCCACACAAGCCGCAATCTTGCAGGCGCGATCCGCGCCGATGTTTGGCTCGCTGGTGCGCCAAATCCATCTGGTCAGGGACGCATTCCAAACATCACACCGCACGCCGATGGCATCGAAAGCTGGACGGAAGATGATATTGCTTTCTCACTGGAAAGCGGCTTCACACCGTCATTTGATTCCTTCGGGGGCACCATGGCGTCGGTCGCAAAAAACTATGCCAACGTTAGCGCTCAAGATCGTGAAGCGATTGCGGCTTACTTGAAAATCGTCACGCCAATCGAAGACCAACGTTGAAGGTCTATCAGCGCGATGAATCAATTTCTCAACTGAGTGACTCAGTTTGTGAATTTGTAGAATCCCCGCAATAGCTTTCTGTCATAAACTACTGACAAACCTATGTTTCTTTCACCGCGGAACCCGCAACCTTAAGCGCGAACGCATAGACCTCGGCCACTTCTTCCAGTCTTGAGAACCGTCCAGACGCGCCACCATGTCCGGCACCCATATTTGTTTTCAAAAGGTACGGACCTGCATCAGGTGCGACCTCGCGCAGCTTCGCGATCCACTTGGCCGGTTCCCAATATGTGACCCTTGGATCGGTCAAACCACCGACCGCCAGAAGCGGCGGGTAGGGTTTATCGCTGACATTGTCGTAAGGTGAATAGGACGCGATGTAGGTATAGTCATCCGCGCTTTCGATTGGGTTTCCCCACTCAGGCCATTCGGGCGGCGTGAGTGGCAGCGTGTCATCAAGCATCGTGTTCAGGACATCAACAAAAGGCACTTCCGCAATAATTCCGCCGAAGGCTTCTGGCGCCATATTCACAGTCGCTCCCATCAACATGCCGCCCGCAGAACCGCCTTGGGCAACGATGCGGTCATGGGTCGTATAGCCTTGGCTGACAAGATATTTTGCAGCGGCAACAAAGTCCTCAAACGTGTTCTTTTTAGCCGCACGTTTGCCGTCTTCATACCACCCATAACCATTGTCCATGCCGCCGCGAATATGGGCGATGGCATATACAAAGCCGCGATCGACAAGCGACAAGCAACTTGTGTTGAAGGAGGCCGGGATGGTGATCCCATAGGAGCCATAGCCATAAAGTAAGCACGGGGCGGAGCCATCCATCGGCGTGTCTTTTCGCATCAAAAGTGACACCGGCACTTCCACGCCATCATGTGAAGGAGCCATGATGCGACGGGTTACATAATTGTCTGGATCATGTCCGCTGGGCACCTCTTGCGTCTTCAGCAACACACGCTCGCGTGTTGTCATGTTGTAGTCGAACACCTGGCTAGGCGTGGTCATGGAAGAATAAGAAAAGCGGATAACGTCCGTGTCATATTCTGAGGATCCTTGCAGGCCCAACGCGTAGGCTTCCTCATCAAAAGCGATGGCGTGCTCCTCACCCGTCGCGCGGTCTTTAATAACAATGCGGGGCAGGGCGTTACGACGTTCAAGCCACACCAGGTGGCGCGCATAGGTCTGATGACTGATGATTAATCGACCGGGTTCATGCGCTACCACATCGGACCAGTTTTGCTGGCCCGGATCGTCCATGGGGGCCTGCATGATCTTGAAGTCTTTTGCACCATTAGTGTTGGTAAGGATGAAGAGCGAGTCGCCCCCTTCGCTCACACTGTACTCATGCTCAACTTCGCGTGGCTCCACGATCCGCGCAGATGTGGTTGGGTCTATGGCATCCAACAAGCGGACCTCAGACGTTTGATGATCGTGGCAGTTGATCTCAATAAAGTCGTCCAAGCGACTGCGGCCAACTCCGACAAAGAAACCGCTGTCGGGTTCCTCATAAAGGAGCGTATCATCGGATTGGCTGGTGCCGATGCGGTGGAAAAAGACTTTCGAGGGCCGATGGTTTTCGTCCATCAATGTGTAAACGATACCTTTGCCGTCTGCAGTGAAGACCGCGCCGCCGCCCATATCAACGATAGTGTCACTCAGATCAGTGCCGGTTTCAAGGTTTCTCACCTTAACTGTAAAGTACTCGGATCCCTTATCATCGTAGGCCCATAGAAGCTGATCATGGTTGGGTGCGCGATCGGTGCCGCCAAGCTTGAAATAGTCCTTGCCCTCCGCTTCCTTGTCGCCATCCAACATAATGTGGCGTTCGCCATTAATGTCATCGCGTTCAACCCGATAGTAACGTGGTTGCTGACCACCGGTGGCAAAAGAGGTGCCATAGGCCCAGGGCCCATCTGGCGCGGGTACGCTTTCATCGTCCTCTTTTATGCGGCCTTTCATCTCGGCAAAGAGCGCTTTTTGCGCTTCTTCGGTATCCGCCATGAAGGATCTCTGAAACACATTCTCTGTTTCCAGAAAAGCGCGAATGTCAGGGTCTAAAACTGACGTGTCCTTGAAAACTTCCTGCCAGTTGTCAGCACGCAGCCAAGCATAATTGTCGATACGCTCAATGCCGTGGCGAACATCTTTATGCGGTATTTTTTTTGCCGGTGGGGGAGTGTTGGTCATCGTCAAAATTTCCTTAACGGAAGCTGAATGGTGGGGTCACACGCCGTTCAAGGCGCATGCACTAGACCTGCATATGTGGGCCGGAGCTTCCGGTGCAACCGACATCGGAGAAATTGACATGAAAATTACATCAACAATCGCTGGCGCGCTTGCCGTCCTGACCACGGCGCTCGCTGTACCATCTACTTCAAATGCATCAGCATTCTTTGCCTGGGAAGTCACCGGGGTAGAGTTTGGAGACACACTAAACGTGCGCCGTTGGCCTGCGCCATACAGTCAAAAACGCGGTGCTTTTCCTAATGGAACCGTGCTGCAAATGACCGGCAAGTGTAAGAATGCCCCGCATTTGCTCGATCAGATTGCTGGCATGCCTTCTTTCAAGCAGCGCGAAGTGGTGCGTTACATGTGGTGCGAACTTTATCACGACCCCGACCTGAACGGCACCTATGAGCCTGGTTGGATCTATATGAAATACGCCAAGCCGCTTTCTGAATAGGCTTTTCGGTTCGGTCCATCAGCTTAAGCTGATGCGCCGAACCCAAGCCATCTACGTTTCATCTGAAACAAAATGCATCGCAACGCCGTTCATGCAATAGCGCAAACCGGTGGGTTGCGGACCATCGTTGAAAACATGGCCCAAATGTCCGCCGCAATTGGCGCAGCGAATTTCTGTGCGCACCATGAAGAAAGAGCGATCCTTGTGTTCGGTAACAGCTTCAGGCTCGATGGGCTCGTAAAAGCTCGGCCATCCAGTGCCGCTTTCAAACTTTGTGCCGGAGGCAAACAGCTGGTTGTCACATCCAGCACAAATATACTTGCCAGCCCGTTTCTCCGCGTTGAGTGGCGATGTGCCGGCGCGCTCGGTCCCATGCTTTCTTAAAACGCGAAACTGTTCGGGCGTGAGCTCCTCTTTCCACTCAGCTTCAGATTTCTCAACTTTTAATGCCATGCCGATAGCGTCCTTGTTATTGTTGCGGTTCGATTTTGGATCGCGGCGCAATCGGGTAACTTTAGTGTCACCACGTCAGATCGCAAAACGTAATTTTAGGGGATGCGAGCCGGTTTTTCTTGCCGTGCCTTACAAAACCACATAAGCGGCTTAAAACTTCAGTTTAACTCGCTTTTTACGAGAAATTAGGCCACGTCCTTCTCATGGATTTGACTTTTCTGGCTTTCTTTTTGCCTTTCCTTGCCGCCGCGGTCGCACCATTGGCTATTCGCGCACTGGGGCACAATGGTTCATGGCTTCTGGCAATTGTTCCCGCCTTCCTTTTCTGGCACTGGACCGGCTATTTGCCGGAAATCGCTGACGGAGGCCGGGCAACTGGTGGCTATGCGTGGGTTCCCTCTTTCAACATAAACTTTTCCTGGTTTGTCGACGGCCTTTCCCTTGTCTTTGCGTTGCTGATTACCGGCATCGGTACTTTTATCGTGCTTTATGCAGGTGGGTACATGAAGGGTCACCCGATGCAGGGGCGCTTCTTAAGCTTCATTCTTTTGTTTATGGGCGCCATGCAGGGCTTGGTGTTGTCCGACTCCTTTTTCATGTTCTTTGTGTTCTGGGAGCTAACGTCAATCACGTCGTTCCTCCTCATCGGGTTCAATCATGGCGCTGAACGGTCACGCCGTTCCGCAACACAAGCACTTGTCGTTACCGGTGCCGGTGGCCTGATCTTGCTGGCCGGATTGATTTTGATTTGGAATGTGACCGGCGTTTCTGAGTTTTCGCTTCTGCTCGCTTCGGGAGACATTTTGCGCGAGAGCCCGTTTTATTTGGCGGCGTTAATCCTGGTCTTGTGCGGCGCGTTTACGAAGTCGGCTCAGTTTCCGCTGCATTTCTGGCTACCCAACGCCATGGAAGCGCCAACGCCGGTTTCCGCTTACCTGCACTCGGCCACCATGGTGAAGGCGGGCGTCTATCTGTTGATGCGCTTGAACCCGGTGCTGGGCGAAACTGTGGTTTGGGAAACCGTCCTGCCGCTGTTCGGCGGAACAACGCTCTTGGTGGGAACGGTATTGGCCGTTCGCCAAAGCGATTTAAAGCTCATGTTGGCTTACACCACGGTGGCGTCGCTCGGTCTCCTGGTCATGCTCACCGGCTTTGGCACCCACAAGGCGGTCGAAGGTGCGGTGCTTTATTTGATCGCGCACTCGCTGTTCAAAGGTGCGCTCTTCATGGTGGCGGGGAATGTCGATCACGAGGCAGGTACCCGTGATGTGCGCAAACTCGGCGGCCTCTTATCGCTTATGCCGCTCACCTTTGGCGCTGCGATCTTGTCCGCGCTCTCAATGGGCGGACTGCCTCCGATGACGGGCTTCCTGGCCAAGGAAGAGATTTATTACGGCACCGCACTTGCTGACCCATGGTCGATTTTTATCACCATTGTAGCGATTGCTGGCAACGCGCTGATGTTTGTGATCGGCTTTGTTGTTGCGTTGAAACCCTTCTTGGGACCAAAAGTCGAGACGCCCAAGACCGCGCATGAAGCGCCAACTTTAATGTTGGCAGGGCCTGTGGTTTTGGCTGCGGCGAGCTTGTTTTCGGCGCTTTTTTCCTCTGCGTATCACGCCTATTTCTCAAGCCCGATGGCAAGCGCCGTGATCGGCGAAGCGGTCAAGATCAAAATATCGCTGATCCCCAAACTGGGCGTGCCGCTTTATTTGTCGATCCTTACTATCGCGTTGGGCGTTCTCCTTTATTTGCAGGTTGACCGGATCCGGCTTGTTCTCGCGCGCACAATCCGGTTCTGGGGCCCCGACCAAGGCTTCGACCAAATGATCGCCGGGTTGATCCGTGCATCTGTGGCTGTCACGCGCATTGTTCAAGGCGGCCGTTTGGAAGTCTATTTGACAGCAACTTTCGCCCTTTTTGCAGCATTTACACTTGTAACCATGGCCGCCCACGGTGAATGGCCCGCGATGCCGGCAATCCCGGAAATGTTCTTTTATGAATGGGCCATCGTGTTGATCGCTGCGGTGGGTATCATTGCCATTGTGTGGGCAAAGGACCGGCTTACCGCCATCGTCTCGCTCGGCATTCAGGGTTTTGCGGTTGCGGTTATTTTCCTGTTGAACGGTGCGCCAGACTTGTCGTTCACGCAATTTATGGTCGAAACACTGTCAGTTGTTGTGCTGGCATTGGTGATGACGCGTCTGCAGCTGTCACCCGCAGACCACCGTTCATGGCCACAGGTTTGGTTGGACGGTGCAATTGCTTTAGCTGGCGGCGTTGCGTTGAGCCTCATCTTGCTTGGTGTGTTGCAGCAGTCTCTCGACCCGACGTTGTCTGACTTCTTTGCGCAATATTCTTACACCGTCGCGCAGGGCAAAAATATCGTAAACGTGATCCTGGTTGACTTCCGTGGCATTGATACGTTCGGCGAGATCGGTGTTGTGATGGTCTCGGGCCTGGCAATTCTGGCATTGATCAGGATTGTGCCAAAGGAGCGGCGCCGGTCAGCTTTGGCCGGCGTGACCAACAGTGGGGAGGATGAATGATGATGCGCACGCTGATTTTTAGAGCTTCCGCTCCCTATCTGTCGGCATTGATGATGCTTTATTCGATCTTTGTCTTGCTGCGCGGCCACAATGAACCGGGCGGCGGCTTTATCGGCGGGTTGATCGCGGCATCGGCGTTGGCGATCTATGGCGTAGCAGTCGGCGTATCGCCGGTGCGCCGTGCCATCCGTTTTCACCCCATGGCTATTTCCGGTTTCGGTTTGTTTATGGCAACAATCGCCGGGTTAATGTCCCTCTTTCCCGGTGTGCCGTTCATGACCGGCCTGTGGATTTATCCGACCATCTTCGGCGTAGACCTCAAACTATCAACTACACTGATCTTTGATATTGGCGTTTACCTTGTTGTCTTGGGCTCGCTCGCTTCCACAGCGCTCGCCCTGGAAGAACGGGAGCGAACCTGATGGAAGTCGCAATGGTCGCATTGACCGGCCTGTTTTTCACGGTGTCCTTCTACCTCATGCTTTCGCGGCATGTGGTGCGGATCATTCTTGGCATCGCGCTTTTATCGAATGGTGTGAATCTCACCATTTTTACAGCAGGTCGACTGACACGCGAAGTGCCTCCTTTTATTGCGCCCGATGCCAACTTTCCCGTTGAGGGAATTGCCAATCCTCTGCCACAAGCCCTGGTCTTGACGGCGATCGTGATCGCGTTTTCGTTTTTCGCGTTTCTGTTGGTCTTGGTGTTCCGGGCGTACCAGGAGTTGGGCTCGGACGATTCCGAAAAGATGCGCGTTGCTGAGCCGGTCGATGAACCAGCGCCGCCGATGGGGTATTGATCAATGGCCGGTGAAGACAAGCCTAAAATCGATCTGGCTGACGCCTTGGTTCTGCCATCACCCGATTTGGCGGATTGGTTGGTTGTCGCACCGTTGTGCATAGGTTTTGCCTTTGGCGCGCTTTGCCTAATGCTGCGCAAGGATGTCCGGCTACAAACCCGCCTTGCAATGACCGGATTGGTTCTTTTCTTTGCCAGCACAGTCGGCCTGTTTCTCAATGTGTTGGAAAACGGCACGACAGTCATGGCGATGGGCCGTTGGTTGCCGCCCTTTGGCATAACATTTACCGTTGACCTGCTCGGTGCGAATTTCGCGTTGGCGACCGGGTTTGTAGGTCTTGCGGTCGGTATATACTCGGTGGCGGATGCCGATAAGTCGGAGCGCCGTTACGGCTACTATCCGTTTTTATTGATGATGTTGGGTGGAGTCGCCTCCGCGTTTCTGACAGGCGATGTATTCAACCTATATGTTTGGTTTGAAGTTCTCCTGATCTCGTCTTTCGGCCTGATCATTTTGGGTTCGCGGCAGGCGCAGCTCGACGGCGCGCTACGCTATTCGTTCCTGAACTTGGTTGCCACAACACTTTTCCTTATCGCTGTCGCCTACACCTATGGCATTTTCGGCACGCTCAACATGGCGGATATCGCCCGCAAATCCGCTGATATGAGCGACGTCGGCCCACGCGCTACCATTGCGGCATTATTCCTTTTCGCATTTGCGATGAAGGCCGCGGCATTCCCTGTCAACGCGTGGTTACCGGCTTCCTACCACACGCCGCTCATTTCGGTTTCTGCAGTCTTTGCAGGGCTCTTAACCAAGGTCGGCGTCTACGCGCTGTTGCGGCTGTTCATGACCATGTTCCCGGGCGACCTGCCAGATTTGTCGATGATAATCGCGGTCGTTGCTGCGGTGACCATGGTGCTCGGTTCAATGGGTGCGCTCGCACAAACCGACATGCGCCGGGCGCTTGGTTTCATCGTTATCTCAGGGATCGGCATAATGCTGGCGGGTTTGCCTTTGGCTTCACAGACAAGCCTTACCGGCACGGTTTTCTATGCCATGCACTCAATGGTGATCATGACCGCACTGTACATGCTGGTTGGTATTATGGGGCAACAGATGGGATCCTTTGATCTTCATCGAGCCGGCGGCCTTTATGTTCGTTTTCCCTTGTTAGCCTTCGCGTTTTTCATTCTGGCTCTTTCAGCCTCCGGGCTGCCGCCACTGTCGGGTTTGTGGCCCAAGATCTACCTTGTGAAAGCGTCAATTGATGTTGGCATTTGGTGGCTTGCCGGCGCGATATTGCTGTCCGGTCTCCTTACAACGATCGCACTTGTTCGTATTTTCAGCTTTTCCTTTTGGCGCGAAAGCCCGGACGGAGCGGCCCCGGCAGACGTAAGAGCGATCGACCGACCGGGCCTTTATGCAACATTGGTTCTTATCGCGGCGAGTATTGTAGCTGGATTGTACCCCGAACCGTTCATACAAGTTGCCGATCGGGTGGCGTTCGAGCTGTTACATCCGGTGGGTTATATTGAAGCGGTCTTCGGTCCCACGACAGCTGAGGCAGCTGGCCAAACAATTGAGGCGAACCAATGAACTTGCTCCTTGCAAATGTCCTACTAGCGCTCGCATGGGCAGGTGTATCTGGTTCGTTCGGGTTGGCTAATCTGCTTTTTGGATTTGTGCTTGGCGCCTTGGCGCTTTCACTCATTCGCGAACAGGTCGGTTCGGTCGGCTATTTCTCAAGATTGCGTCGCGTCGCTTCACTCGCATTATTGTTCATTTATGAGCTCATCCTTTCTGCGTCACGTGTGGCTTGGATGGTCGTTAACCCGGCACCAATGAACCTTAAACCTGGGATCATCGCCTATCCCTTGAAAGTGGACCGCGATGTTGAAATCACCTTGTTGGCGAACCTCATAACACTGACACCAGGCACCCTGTCGGTCGACGTCTCGGCTGACCGAACTCAGCTATTTATTCATGCACTTGACTGTTCAGATCCAGAAACAATCAAAGATGACATCGCCAACGGATTTGAGCGAAAGATCTTGGAGGCATTCAGATGACGCCCCAAGCCTATCTGGATTTTGCCGTACAAGTTGGCTTTGTCCTGCTGAGTCTATCTTTCATCATCACGGTCGCTCGTGTGATATCAGGTCCGACGCTGCCGGATCGAGTGCTAGCACTTGATCTTTTGGTTGCCGCGGCAATTGGCTTTATCGCGGTTTTGGGCATTAAAACCGGTTTTACACTGTACATTGATATCGCGATTGCGCTCGGTTTGGTCGGCTTTCTTGCGACCGTGGCTTTTGCAAGATTTATCTTGTCGCGCGGTCAGCGTGAAGATGGAACTCCGGCTTGCGAACCGGTAAACGCCAAGACGCAAGACCTGATTACTCAACCTGCCGCTGAACCTGTCGCGATGAGTACAAAGGGTGCCGATAATGCTTGAGAACATCGCACTTATAGTTTCAGGCACCTTAGTTCTTGTTGGGTCATTTTTTGGTTTAGCTGCCGCAATTGGCCTGTGGCGATTTCCGGACATTTATACAAGGATGCATTCCGCATCAAAAGCAGGTACACTAGGCTCAGGACTGCTTTTAATCGCAATAGCGGTTCATGATGGTGAAACGTCTACTGTGCTACGGGCGTCGGCCGGCGTGTTATTCTTTTTATTAACGGCGCCTATTTCTGCACATTTGCTTGCAAAAGCTGCCTATACCGTAGGGTACAAACTTGATAAGCGCAGTGTTCGCGATGAAATGGAATAATATTTGAGTAATATTGTAGCGACTCAGTTATTATTTGTTCAATTGATTGCTTTGTTAGATTACAAAATTAAGTATTGATGTATTCAATAAGAAACCGTATACAACGGCTCAAGGGGCAATAAGAATCATAAAAAACGGAGCCTCAGATGGAAAATTATGATGAAGCGGACAATGTTGTTGAACAGTCGGTTCTCGTAGAACTGACTGCAGATATCGTGTCCGCCTATGTCGGCAATAACGCGGTGACCGCGGCAGATTTGCCAATACTTATTACACAGGTGCATAAGGCTCTGGGAGAAACGGCAGCGAGTGCTGCAGAGCCCGAAATAGAAGAGCGCCCTGAGCCGGCCGTTAATCCTAAGAAGTCCGTCACCAAAGACTATATTATTTGTTTGGAAGACGGCAAAAAGTTCAAGTCGTTAAAGCGCCATCTGAGCAGCCATTACGACATGTCACCCGAGGAATATAGAAAGCGTTGGGATTTGCCATCTGACTATCCAATGGTGGCACCTTCTTACGCAGAGAAGCGCTCTCAGTTGGCCCGCCAGTCTGGCTTGGGTCGCAAGCGCGGTAAGTAAAACAAGGTTGCTGGCCGCTGATTTACGGCTCAAGCAAACGCTCAATAACAAGAAGGCAGCCCCGTCAACGAGGGCTGCCTTTTTATTTAATAGTCAGCCCGGTCGATAAATTTCGACAATTCCGCGAGCGCAAGGGCAAAAAAACGAGATAATTCAAGGCGATCTCATATATAAGATAATATTCCTATCAAATCTTGACCGTGTGATGATAGGAAAATTGTCATAAATGGGGTTGATATGAATGACACTTCGCTTGCCGGGGCACGGCACCGATTGGCCAAAAATTTGGTTGTGCAAACGCGCACCCACACAAAAAACAAGCAACCAAAAGAGAGCCGACCACAAGTCGACAAAGTCTGGGAAAATGAGCGAGCCATATCGCTGTGCGACGGGTTGATTAGTCTTCTTTCAGAAACGATGGAAATCCCCTCCGAGCTTTTTAGGGCAACTTCGCGCTCCTCAGCTTCGGTGGCGCGGGCCCGCCAGACGGGAATGTACCTTGCGCATGTTTCTCTCGGTCTATCCATGGCGCAGGTCGCCTCGGGATTTGCACGGAACAAAAGCACGGTAGTTCATGCCTGCCACACAATTGAAGACCTGCGTGATGACGAAGATTTTGACAGGTTCGTTGCCCGTCAAGAGCGCATTATTCAAATCATACTGGAGGGGCGTTGGGATGTCCAAGCTGTTGGATGAAGAGGCTATAACCAAGCTTAAGAACAGGTTGGTTAAACATCTGGCAAAAGGTGACGCAACGGTTGTTGTCACCCGTGATCGGCTCAACGCACTCGTTGAGAGGAGTAATAGCCAAAAGATCAAAGTGCCAATGGAAATACTAAGATCGGCATTGAGCGACGGTCTTGTGTCACAATATAGTTCGACAGTTAAGGAGGTGGATTTTCAGGTAAAGCTCAGTGCGGAGGGGCGTGAAAGGGCACAAAAGTTGAAAACACCTTCTTCGAGTGTAGGTCGTAGTGTTCAGTCTGATAACGTACTCGTCGTCAATGATGGTTCGCCACTAGCCAGGCTTTATTTTACTAAAAGAAACGCCACCCACGGTTGGCTTAGCAAAGAAGAGTTCCATGCGGGCGAGCGCCTGCGCATTGATTTTGAAAAAAGCCAGGTTTCGCCAAGCCTCGGAGCAAACTGGGACGCCTTCGGAATGCCAAGAAAGCCGCGTGGCGCAAGCGGGGCTGAAAACGCCAGCGACTTCGCTGACGGTGCACGCTCCAGATTGCACGCTGCGCTCAACGCTGTTGGGCCGGAAATGGGAGACTTGTTGCTCGATGTGTGCTGCTTCCTCAAAGGTTTGGAGCGGGTTGAGGCTGACCGTGGATGGCCGCGTAGGTCTGCCAAATTGCTGCTCAAAGTGGCGCTTGCAAACCTTGATCGTCACTACAACGTCCAACCTGTTCAAACCACCAAACGGCTGAAAACATGGCGTGTTAACATGGATGCATGACGCATCAATGCTTCGTGGCCGAAGCTGCCGTTGTTTTCATGCGATCAATCATCGCGCGAAGGCCGTTTGAGCGTTGCGGTGTAAGATGTTCATCAAGGCCAAGAGATTTGACCGTACCCTCAATGTCAAAGTCGCTGATCTCACTGGCACGTCGGCCTGAGAGCGCCGTGATCATGATCGCAACCAAGCCTCTAACAATATGGGCATCAGAATCGCCGATAAAGCGGATGGTCGGGTCATCTGCATCTTCAACGTCGGCATGCAGCCACACTTGGCTGACGCAACCATTGACCTTGTGCGCATCATCACGAAATTCGTCTGGGAAAGCTGGAAGTGTTTGCCCCAGTTCGATCACGTACCGGTAGCGATCTTCCCAATCGTCCAACATCGAAAAATTTTCGACCAAATCGTCTATGCTTGTGTCCATCGGCCACTCCTTGCCCATGAACTAGTGGCAAGGCCGACTATCGGCAAGTGCTGCGATATCAGGTCACTCCGCTTTTACGCTACCGGTCGCCGTCTCGCGGTCGATGCTTGGCGTCGGGGCCGAAGAACCGATCATTGACATTACTATGTTTGCACCGCGTCGAGCGCGTTCCATCGCCATGGAGAAAACAAGATTACCGTGAGCACATGCGTACTCATCGCGTTCGCACAATTGTTTCATGTCCGCCGCGACGCTGGCAGCAAATGTGGCCGTACTTACTGCAAGTTGCATCGCTGTAACGCGCTCGCCCACACCGCTCTCATCATCTGCTTCTGCATCCGGATAAATGCTTGGCAGGATCAGTAGTCCCAAAAAACACAGTGTCGCGAGTTTCAGTAAGAACCGCATTGTTTTCACCCATTTTCCCACCATGACTATGGCAGAACCCCATTCACGAACCGTGGGCAATATCTGCACAATTTTAGCGATCTCGGGAAAATGCGGGTTAGGGGATCAGAAAATGCCGTATTTTCAGGCTGTTTTGCATAGTCAAATGGTTAACCATAAATCCACAAACGGCTTCTTTGCGGACGTACGCAAACCTGCAAAGCGCTTCAAGCGCGAAGATTTATCCAAACATTAAAGCTTGCGGTGCAATTTGAGTCATTATCCGACGAGTTGTATTGAGTATGTCAGCGGGAATATTGCACCATTTGCAGCACGCCATCGGGGTGATCAGCGCCAGTGCTAACGCATCCAGCGCGACACCTGCAGTTGAGGAAGCTGAAAAACTTCCGGATCGACATTTTACTATTCCGCAAGCTACCGCTCGCAGCATCGTTGTCGACTTTGACGGTCAAGTGACGAGCGTCGGTCGGTGGTGGCAACAGCGGCTGCCCCGATTAAAACCCGGCACCAAGCTTTTAGACATTGTCCATATCGCTGACCGCATTCAGTGGATGACGGCACTGGCCGGGTTTAAGCAGGAAAGCGATACAGGTCCGGTGACATTGCGGTTAAACCGTGCTGACCACCACATGCCACAGGCGTTCACTGACGTCTGCATAGACTTGGAAAGCCTTGTTCCAGGTTATGTGCGCCTCGATATGTGGAAGCACCAAAACGACCTTCAGATGTCAGCCGAAACCAACCGATCCGAGGGCGATCTCTTGGCGATCATGTCACACGAGTTGCGCACTCCACTAAACGCAATCGTGGGTTTTTCAGGTCTCCTGAACCACACCGTCGCGGACGGTCTGTCAGATGCCCAGAAATCGGAATATGTCGCCCTCATTGGCGATGCCGCTGAACATATGCTTGCGATGGTCAATGGTATCCTTGACGTGTCAAAAATTGGTGCCGGAAAGTATGAAATCCACCCTGAACCTTTTGACTTCAAGCGCACCGTTGAAGAAGCCGTTTCGCTCATCGATCGTCAGGCCCATGCCAAGCTCATAAAAGTCAATGTTCGCACTGACCTTGATGGTCCAGACCATGTGACGGCCGACCGTCGCGCCATCAAACAAGTGCTGATTAATTTGCTTTCAAATGCCGTCAAGTTCACGCCCGAAGGCGGATGCATAAACATCGATGCGTGGTTCGAGCACGATACACTGGCCTTTGCAGTTAGTGACACCGGCATCGGCATGGATGATGACGAGCAGGCCGGAATTTTTTCTGCTTTCAATCAAGTCGACAATGGAACAACCCGCCAAGTTGAGGGAACAGGACTAGGTCTCTGTCTTGTCAAAGGCTTGATAGAGCTTCATTCCGGCAACATCGCGGTCAGTTCATCGAAAAATGTAGGCACGAAAATGCTCGTGCAAATCCCGCACGCGCGCCAGTCATATGCGGTCGAGCAATCCACGGCGAAAACCCAAGAACCACAAGGAGGCACCGAACATGCACTTCAACGATCAGCATGAACCTTTCGAATTGGGTTATGACGATGAAGAGCGCATGGAGCCTTTCTGGCTATCCGTATTGCGCGCTAATCCGGGAACGATGGCGGCTTCTGTTATTACAGGCTCTGCGTTTTTGATTTTCGCCGTCAACGCGCTTTTCATGCAGTCTTATAAGCATCCGTCCGCTTGGTTTGAGACACGCTCATTTCAAACAAGCGGGACGTTGGAGCCCGATGAACGTATCGTCGAGGCATCAGTGCCGGAGAAGGATGTCACGCGGATTTTGATTGATCCGCAAACGACAGCGCTTATAAAACCACCGGCTACGCGTCCGGAGCGGGTCACTCCGATCATTGAACAACCTCGTCCAGATTTGGGTGTAATTACCCCTCCGATTGCGTCGGAAAACCTCGTTGCGGAGATACAGATGCTTTTGCAAACGATGGGTTTTTATAACGGGAAGTTGGATGGTCTAACCGGCCCGATGACGAGCGCTGCGATCGAGGCCTACAAGGCAAGTACAGGTCTTGCGGGCGTTCAAATGACCGATGAGCAGCTCCTAAATAACATGCGGCGTAGTAATGCGGTTCTTGCGGCTATTCCTCGTCAAGAAATGCCACTGCAAAAGCTGCCTTCGCCCGCCTTGCGTCCAAGTGAGACCGCGCCTGAACCTATAGCCCAGCGCGTTGGGCCGTCTAGCCTGGATCAGCGTGTTAAACGTGTTCAGGCAGGTTTGCGTGCGTTCGGGAACAATTCTATCGAGATTGATGGGGTCTTTGGTAGCCAAACACGCGCATCCATTCGTGAATTCCAGGCACTCTTCGAGTTGCCGGTCACAGGCGAGATTGATGAGCAATTGGTCGACAAGATGGTTGCCATCGGGCTGATCGACTAACGCTGCCATGGCCCGCCTGACGAGCGATATCTTTGTATCGGGGCTTGTAAGGCAGATTAACGCTGCCGGCGGTAGTGCGGTGATTGCGCGCAAAGGGTCCCCCGAAGCCGGTGCTATCTTCATCAGCCACTGGCAACTTACTGATCGTAAATATGTCTTCTACGAACCAGCCCTTGTGATGGGTGAAAGTGTGAGTCCGATCGGTGGCCGATTGTTTCGACAATTAGAGCAGCGATACGCTGAAGACGAGCTTGCTGAGAGGATCGGGCGCGAAGCTTCATTTGATCCCGACTTTTGGGTCGTGGAAATTGAACATTGCCCGTTGCCAATGGAAGTTTTGGTTACGTTGACCAAAGATGGATAGGCACAAATAACTTTACCTAGGCCGCCGAACGCCCCGCGTCGTCCAAGGTGTTGAAAGCTGCATTAACGGACATGCTTTCGAACGCGGCTACAAATTCCGTTTTTTGTGCACGATCTGGGTAAGAGCGCCAGCGAAGCCTCGCCAAGAGCTGCTCAGCCATATCTTTATGCATACCAATCGCGCGCATCAGAGCCGCCAGCAGTTTCAGATCATCGCCAGACAATATGTTCAGTGCCAAGCCGAACGCGATGTCATAGTTATCGGAAATGGCCGTTGCCATCAAAGATGGGTGTTCTTCGCTCGCGTGGTTCAGATAGTCTTGAAAATCTGCCAGTGAGAAAATCCGTCGCGGTGTGCCAAGGTCAATGGCGGGCTCCCGATGTTCAACAACCGGTGCACCAGTTGGTCCAACTTGCCGTAGCTCCAGCGCTCGATCGATCGCTGGATCATTCAGTTCGCGCAGGGCGCGTTTCGCGACAACATCAAGATCTGCACGACGCGCGAGAGCCCGCGAGGCCGACGACGCACCGGCAATGCGAATAACCTCCAATGCGTGCTCATGAGAAACCCAAGGTGCGTTGGCGACCAAATGCTCGATGCCGTCAACTTTGGCAGCCAATAACTGTCGCATTATATCAACGGAACAAGTTTTCTTCTTCACGAGCATCGCGCACAAAGCCCGCTGATCGCGCGGGACCAACTGTGAAATGCTTGCCGCCAGAAGTTTTCCAACTTGCTGTGCGTTTGCATTAGGCATGTCGTCGCGCAGCAAACTCTCGATCGCTTCTATGACGCCATGTTGATTGTCGTAATGATCTTTCATGGGTGGCTTCCAAAAACTGCCGCAAACTTAGCGATCGTCAGTTAGGGAACGGTTAACCATACCCATTAAATATGCGTTCATCAGTAGGAGCAGTCGCGATGGCTGAGATCATCAATCTGCGTAAACGCATTGCGGAGCGGCCGGCCAGGCGCAACGAACCGGACTTCTTCGGTTCAGCTGAGATCCTGTTGTTTGATGGTGTTCGCTACGAAACAATCCAGGCAGACAAAGCCGATATATCGAAAGCAAAGGCTACAAATTCGGTTACCGGTATCCCGCAAACGCGCGTTAACCGCTAGGGTCAACGACTTCTTCGCGAGGGGCCAAGCCAAATTCCTCCAGCGAACCGCACGCGGTTGATCCAACAAAGGCGTCGATGAGCGAACGCCAGCTTTCATCAGGTTCAAATAATCTAATAATGGCGAAGCCCGTTGTTTCTTCTGTCGTGACAATAATGGAGTTTTGCAACCGCGGGTCTGGCGATTGGCGATATACGCGCAATTGCGACCGACTGAGTACCGTCAGGTCGATACCTGTTGTCGGTGCAATACGGTCATTGGCGCTGAAGATACTTACACCGAGCGGGTCGAGTATTGAGATTGACCAAAAATCCACACGTCCGCTTCCGGACACGCGAAAAGGCGCATCGCTGACGTCGAATTGACAGCCGATCGTACGGAATGCGGGATCAAGTCGAAGTTCAATGGCTCCGGAGCGCTGTTGGGCACTAAGGTCAAGAGGCGAACTGGCAGAGATAGACAAAACGCTCTCAAGTTGCCGCGCGGCGGTCGCGGGCGCGGTGACAGGAAGCAAAATAATCACCGACAAATGCGCAACGACAGCGCCGACCGCAATGACAACAAACAGATAGAACAGTCTAGCCATCGGCGCACCTTAGGCGTTCGATGACCGGCATTTCCAAGTCGGTAAAGCTCGCGGTGGTCGCAACGGCTGAATCGTAAAACGTCATGATGAACATGACTGCTTGAACATCTGAAGCATCAAGCGGGTACCAATTTATGCCAGCAGGAGTTTGTCCCACATAGAGGCTTACATCGTTTTGTCCGGTGCGCGCGTGGAGGCGACTGTTTGCGACGGTTTCGTTCCAAACATCGCGCGTGGCCGCGCTGTCGATTGGGGCTACGCGAAATGTCCAAAGGCGGTTTGCTGGTAAATTGCCGACAACGTAATAGTCGCACGCAGCGCGAAGCAGGTCACCTTGCGTGTCGCGTGTTGCGGTAAATTCAATTCCTTCAGTATCGGCAATCGGTAGCTTGCCACTCCGAGCCAAGTGCGCCCGCGCATAGGGGTCGGCGGCACTCGTTGCCAGACCTGGATAAGCGCGCCAAGTGCCTGTGTCGATCGGAACAAACCCATGAAAAGATCGCGTCACCCGTTCAGCGCTCAAAGCGCCAAAAGCGATCGCACCTGATGCCGCTACAAGAAGCAGTAAAACTCGAAACAAAAACCTCATTGGCAGGCTCTGTCGACTTGCAGTTGGGTGCCTGTCACCTGTTTTGCCATCTTAAATGAACTACCGGCCTACTGCGTGCTGGCGACTGTGCCGGGGTCACGTGACAGGGGTGCTTCTGCCGCGAAACGACTTGATAAACCCTGTAAGTACTCCGACATCGCCGTTGATAGCGGAACGGCTCTAAGAGCGAGCAAACCTGATGGGTCATTGACCTCGCCATCACCATCACCATCGGCATCAACCGGAACCTTGATGGAGCCCTCCACACCCGGCATTGGCTTAAGGTCAACACCTTGATGCGCAAAGGCCATGATTTGTTGAAAAGTCTGCGCAGGCAGCCGTCCACCCGTCAGATTGTTGGTTGGCGAATAATCGTCGTTGCCGTACCAAACCGCAGTCGTGAAGTTCCCTGTATAACCGACAAACCATGCGTCCCGATAACTCTGGGTGGTGCCCGTCTTGCCAGCAACTTTGACCGGCTCCAATTGTGCGCGACGTCCCGTTCCCCATTCGGTCACATTAACGAGCATGCGGTTCATTGATTCCGCACTTGCCTCGGTCAGCACGCGTTCTTCGCTGGGTTGCTCGGTGCGGATGTCATAAATCAGCTCGCCATTAGAGCTGAACATTTGCGTAAAGGCGTGGCGCTTATTGCTGACACCTCCGGTCGCAAATGTTAGATATCCGGTGGCTTGATCCATGACAGTCATCCCACCGGTCCCAAGGATCATCGTATGGTGGGTGATAAGATCACTCTCAACACCCATTTTGTGTGCCAAATCGACAATTGGTTTTGTGCCGCCGATATTGTCTCGCGCCAGGCGAACAGGAACTGTGTTGATCGAGCGGGCAAGCGCTGTGGCAAGCGTCACCCGTCCCGCATAACGCCTGTTGTAGTTTTGTGGAGACCAGCCGCGCCACGTGACCGGTTGGTCACGCACAACGCTTTCTGCAGTCAGGCCGGTCTCAACGGCCGCGGCATAAACATAGGGTTTGAAGGAAGAACCCGGCTGCCTGCTACCCGAGGTGGCGCGATTAAATTGGCTCTCACCATAATCCCGGCCGCCGACCATCGCCCGTACCGCACCATTATTCTCGATGACAACCGCAGCCGACTGTGTGACCCGGTAGTTGCCGCCATACTGGCGCAAATGGAATTCAACCGATTCCTCGGCTGCCCGTTGCATGGAAAGGTCGACCGTCGAACGAACGACAACAGAACGGGTCGCAATTCGGTTTTGCAGGATGAAATCTTTCACCTCAGCGAAAGCCCAATCGAGGAAGTAGTCGGGACTGTCGACCGAAACGCGAAGGACGACATCTGCCGGGTTGCGGCGCGCGCCAGTCACCTGACCTTCGGTCATAAAGTCGGCCTGCACAATGTTGGTAAGCACTTCATTGGCGCGGCCGCGTGCGGCGGGCAGGTTGATGTGCGGCGCATAACGTGCGGGCGCCTTGAAGAGACCAGCCAGCATCGCGCTTTCGGCCAATGAAATCTGCCTGATATCCTTGTCAAAATAAAAGCGGGCCGCTGCCGCTACCCCAAATGTGCCGCCGCCCATATAGGCGCGATCGAGATAGAGCTGCAGAATTTCATCTTTTGAAAGATGGGCTTCCAGCCAAAGCGCCAAATAGGCCTCTTTGATCTTTCGTGAAATTGTTCGCTCATTGGACAAAAAGAGGTTTTTGGCCAATTGCTGCGTGATCGTCGAGCCGCCCTGAACAACATCATTGGCGCGCACATTTTCTGTCATGGCACGTGTCAGGCCGACTAGGTCAATCCCATAATGCTCGTAAAAACGGCGGTCTTCCGTAGCCAATACAGCCTTGAGCAAATGATCGGGGAGTTCCTCAATCGGGGCGGCATCGGCATGCAAGATACCCCGTTGTCCAATCTCGTTGCCGTAACGGTCAAGGAAGGTAACGGCAAATTCGTCGCGTTCGCGCCAGTTCGATGACACTTCTTCCTCAGCAGGTAAGGCGAAAGCGAGTAGAAGAACGGCGCCTGCAGTTCCAATGGTGGCAGCTTCGCCAAAAAGCTCGGCGAGCGCGCGATTAAATCCATAAACGCGGAAACGCCTGAAGAAGATGACAATCTCTTCCCACGTTTCACCGGCAGCAAACTTTGATTCATATAAGGTCGAGTCGATCCACGCGTCCAAGCCCAGCAAGAATGTGGACTTTTTCTTGCGTGGAGCGCGCGGCTCCTCCTTAAATGGGTCAAAATTATCGCTCATAGCTTGGCTAAACAGTCCCCTTTCCAGTTATGGGTGTACCGCCTAGCCGTATGCTTACTCAAGGGTAAACTTTCCAATTGCTAAGCTAATGATCCGGCTTGGTTATCTCTCCCTCATGGGCATCTTTGAGATATTGCTGCGCGATCATCAGTCCTTTTAACGGCCTCAAGGGCGCCAAGCAGGCGACGGCCAAGACGATCGCCGATACAATAATGTTCAGCCAGAGCGGTGCGCCGACACTAAAGTGCATCCAAAGGACGAAACCAAATCCGATAAGGCACGCAAAACTGAGAACAAAGAACGCTGGACCGTCACCTGCGTCGGCAAAGCTGAAATCGAGGCCGCAAGCGCGGCAATCGGGGCGAACCGTCAAAAACCCTTCAAATAACTCGCCTGATCCGCATCTGGGGCATTTTCCTCGAAAGCCGGTTTCGAACGGCGAAAGCGGTTCTGCTTGTTTGTCAACGCCTAACGTCATATGAAAAAAGTCCTCTATGATAGGAATATTGTCTTGACAGCGTCACGCTTGCCGAGTATACATATGTCATAATCAAAAAAGTGCGTCGATCAGACTAAAGCGGTCGGCGAAATAGTTTCAAAACAAAATGGTGCAAGATTCAAACGCTGTTGCTTCGGTGGCGGACATGCTGGTGCGTGCACTTGAGCGCGCGGCCAAGCTTTATGAGACACGTGTTTTTGCTGCCGATACCTATGATACGAAATTGACAGAAGATGGTGTGCGTTTGGCGACGGCACTGGATCGACTCCGCAAAGCGATGGAAGAAATCGCGATGCATGAAGATGGCCGCGCGACCGCTCAAAACGAAGCGAAGACGCGTGAACTGCTCATGAGATTGGAAAAGGAAATTGAGGCTACAATCGCCGAACGCGTGGCGGCGTTTGCTGAAAGCATACCCGTCAAATGTCCACAATGCGGTGCTCAATTGCCAGAGCTGGCGCCTGCGTAGAAGCCAACGCCCGCCGCGCAAACAAGATTGGTTGACTTGGCTTTTGATAGGCGGACGCGGCTCGGGAAAGACGCTCGCTGGCGCAACCTGGGTGCATTATTTGGCAACCGGCATGCGACCGGCCGCGTCCACGCCTACTGAACCGATCGCATTGGTTGGTGAGACGGTGCACGATGTTCGAGAAGTGATGATCGATGGTCCGTCCGGTATTCGGCAGGTTGCAGCATTTGACCGCCCGGTGTTTGAAGTGTCGCGCCGCCGTTTGGCGTTATGTTGGGGCTGCCAGTCGGCGGTGTTGACCAGACA
Organism: Pseudomonadota bacterium; assembly: GCA_039815825.1. Classification (GTDB taxonomy): domain Bacteria; phylum Pseudomonadota; class Alphaproteobacteria; order Rhizobiales; family Rhizobiaceae; genus JBCBDX01. The sequence continues at coordinate 22,175 of JBCBYO010000026.1, read as the reverse complement.
GCGTTGACAGAAGCGCTGCTCCAAGCAGTTGCCGCTGCCGGCGGTATCGTTGCGATTTTTGGCCGCGTTACCGCAACGCATCAACTGGAGTAATACATTCAGCTTCCGTTCAGATTGCAAATGCTAGAAAAGCGCCATGATGAGAAAACAAAGCTACATATCCGCATTTATGCTGTCTGCTGCCATATTAATATTGCCGGTCCAGGCAACCGCTAGCAATTTGCTGTTGGCACAAAGCGGTAGCTGTCAAGCGGTCGGAAATAGGGTTGCCGCCCAAAATGGCGCGACACTGGTAAGCGTCCAGGAAGTCAATTCAGGCGGTCGCACGGTTTGCCGTGTCGTAATCCTGAAGCCCGCGCAGGGCGGACAAAGGCCAAAGCGCGAGACAATCGAAGTCGCAAAGTAGTTTGCGGCTTCTAATTTGCATCGTTACCTCAGATTGCGATATGAATGAATGCCACCCTTGCGCGGAGTGACCATATGCGCCTTCTACTGGTTGAAGACGATACAGATTTGAACCGCCAACTGAAATCAACACTCGAAGAGGGTGGCTATGTCGTTGATGTCGCCTTTGACGGTGAAGAGGGACACTTCCTCGGCGACACCGAGCCCTACGATTGTGTCGTTCTCGATATCGGCCTACCGCAGATGGACGGCATAAGCGTGCTGCAGCGTTGGCGCGAAGATGGGCGGGCGATGCCTGTCTTAATGCTCACAGCGCGCGATCGCTGGAGCGATAAGGTTGCCGGTATTGATGCCGGGGCCGATGATTATGTCACCAAGCCATTTCACACCGAGGAAGTGTTGGCGCGGGTAAGGGCCCTGATCCGCCGAGCCGCTGGTCACGCTGTCAACGAGCTGGTTTGCGGTCCTCTGGTGCTGGATACCAAACTATCGAAGGCGTCGGTCAATGGCGCTACGCTCAAGCTAACTTCGCATGAGTTCCGTCTATTATCTTATTTGATGCATCATAAAGCCAAAGTCATTTCACGTACTGAGCTCATCGAGCATTTGTACGATCAGGACTTTGATCGAGACTCCAACACCGTTGAGGTTTTTATCGGACGCCTGCGTAAAAAGATGGGCGTCGATCTGATTGAGACCATCCGTGGACTTGGCTATCGCCTTAACGAACCCAACGAGGGGGCTGGCAGCGCGTGATCCTCGGCTACGCGTCGATGACGAATAGGATCATCGTCGTCACAAGCATGTTCACCATCGTCGCATTTGCGTTACTCGCCTGGTTTTTGATCAACCAGTTTCGCGAGAATGCGCTCGCGTCGCTCGCAAGCGTTCAACAAGCACACCTTTTCAACATTTTGGGTGAAGTCGATATTGATGCAAACGGACGCTTGGTAGGCCGACCCCGACTAGGCGACGGACGGTTTAATGATCCCGGTAGTGGCTGGTACTGGCAAGCCGCCATTATCGACGCCAAATCAGCGCCAACGTTGCGTTCACGCTCGTTAGGCTCTGACACGATTGGGCGCCTGTCCCTTGAAGAGTTACCATTCGACGCAGGGTTTCAACGCACTTACGTTCTTCCGGACCAGAACGGTGTTTTGGTGCGTGTTGTCGAGACCGAGTTTGAAGTGGGTGAGGCGTCGACAGCCATCAGGCTGCAAACCACCGCCAACTATTCCCAGTTTCAAGCGGGTATCGAAGCGCTACGCCGCAACATAATTGGAGTGCTGTCCGCTTTTGGTTTTGGGTTGCTGGTGTTGAACGCGATCCTCATCCGATTGGGTTTGCGGCCGCTATCATCGGCGCGCTCGCAACTTGTCGAAGTACAGGCCGGAAAGCAGGCGCGGCTTGAAGGCGATTATCCCGCTGAGATTGCGCCGTTGGCCAGCGAGATTAATACTCTGATCGACAACAACAAACGCGTTGTTGAACGCGCACGCACTCAAGTCGGTAATCTGGCGCATGCGCTTAAAACGCCGATTGCAGTTTTGCGCAATGAGGCTGCGGGCAAACAGGTGCCTGCATCGATGGTGCGCGAGCAAGTCGAGGAAATGAACCTTTACGTACAAAACTATCTGAAACGCGCGCAAATAGCGGCGCAGGCGGGCGGCGCTGTTTTCAGATCGGATGCGCTTGAGGTGGTGGAGAAGCTCGTACGTGTCATGCAAAAGCTCAACCCCGACAAACAGTTTGAGCTGGTCAATAACATCGACGGCCCGGTGATTTTTGCCGGAGAACAGAGCGACTTGGAAGAGATATTGGGCAACGTTTTTGAGAACGCCGCCAAATGGGGCCGTAAACACATACGGTGCAGTTTAAGCCGAGACAAAAACTCAAAAGACAATTTCACGATTGAAATTGAAGATGATGGTCCCGGCATCCCGGAAGAAAAACGCCAAACAGCGCTCAAGCGAGGAAAGCGTCTTGATGAGGCAGTGCCTGGTACAGGCCTTGGCCTATCCATCGTAACAGACACGGTAGATGCATACCGGGGCACTCTTTCGCTTCAGCAGTCGCAATGGAATGGCTTGAAAATTGCCATAAATCTGCCATTGGCATCATAAAGAAGGTTACGTGTTCCGTTCAAAAAACCTTCAATAGCTGCTTGATAAGCAACCGATGGTCTAACTATTTAAGTGCGATGAAACTTGGAAGCTCAAAAGTTGCGGCAGGCTTTTGCTTGGCTGCGCCGCTGGTTTTGACGGGATGTCAGACAACGAACGTTTTGTTTGCCGGCGGCAGCAATGCGACAAGCCCTGAGCTGATCGCGGCGCTCGATGGCGGCTTGATTGGCCAGGTCGCAGATCTCGAAATTTCCCAAGGTGATCAACGTCAGGCATTGGCAAGCGAATATCGTGCACTGGAGTATGCAGCGCCTGGCGAATCTGTGACTTGGAAGTCTTCTGCCGGCGTTTTCGCTGGGTTTGTGTCAGCGTCTCAACCGTACCGCGTAGGTTCTCAAGATTGCCGTCAGTATACCTTGCGCATCTTTAATGCGCAGGCTGCGTCAAACCAGACACCGCGCGCATCGGCACGCGGAACGGCGTGCAGAAACGCGAACGGTAGTTGGAGCCTTTTGAGCTAAGTCAAAGTGATGCGGGCAGTTGTCGCATATGTTACGAAAGTGGGCGCGTACAAAATTCCGCCATGCTAAGAGCGAATAATGTTTTGGATACTCGCATCCGCGCTGACAATAATAGCCTTACTGGTCGCATTCATGCCGATCATACGGCCGCGCGCGAGCGCGAGAGATGTTTCGACGGCTGATAGTGAATTCGATACAGCTGTTTATCAGGACCAACTATCGGAACTGGACGCAGATCGCGCACGTGGATCGATTGATAGCATTGAGTATGAGCAGGCACGCATTGAAGTGGCCCGCCGCATCATCGCCGTAGAGAATCGACAAGATGCGGCAGCTACCAAACCGGTCACACCAAAAAACAAAACTATTGGTCCCGCATTTGCGCTCTTGTTTGTGCCGGCGATTACTCTGCTCTTTTACTTTGAGACAGGATCCCCCGAGCTTGATGCGCAACCTTTATCGGCCCGCCTTGAACAAGCAGTCCCCGGTGATATCTCCGATGAAATTGCTGCAATGCTTGAACGTGCAGAAGAACATCTTCAGGTGAACCCAAACGATGTGCGTGGATGGGATGTGGTGGCCCCGGTTTATGTGCAGATCGGGCGCTACGACAAAGCGGTAACAGCCTACAACAATGCGATTGCATTGGATGGTGCAACAGCGCGTCGGCTTTCTGGTTTAGGAGAGGCGTTGGTCTCAGGCAACGGTGGTATCATTGCCGGCGAGGCGCTCACGCGATTTCAAGCAGCGCAGCAGCTGGATGCAACCGATAGGCGTGCTAGATTTTTTGTAGCGCTTGCTGCCGCGCAGTCGGGCAATTTGGCGGAAGCGGAGCGAGGCTGGCAGGCGCTTGTTGCAGATGGTGAGCAAGAACGTTGGACCGCAATGGCCCAGGAAGCGCTCTCCAGACTCTCGACATCACCCGCACCCGGTGCCGCACCCCAACTTGACGAGCAGCAGCGAGATGCCGTTACGCAACTACCCCATGACGAGCGCAACGAGATGATCCTATCCATGGTTGAAGGTTTGGACGCGCGTCTTCAAGCCGATCCAAATGATCTTGATGGCTGGTTGCGACTCATCCGGGCCCGCGTCGTTTTGGGCCAAGTCGAACTGGCGAAAGCTGCGCTATCCGGTGGAAACAAGGCGTTTGCCAACGACGTCGAAGCACAACGTTCGTTCCGTTCCCTGGCAGAGGAGCTGAATATCCCCCTTGAGGAGGAAGGATCATGACCCGCAAGCAAAAGCGCGCGATTGTCATATTTTCCGGTTTGGCCGTGTTAGCGCTGGCGGCCGTTCTTGTGCTCACGGCGTTAAGTGAACAGGTCACGTTTTTTCGGACGCCGACTGACCTGCAGGCCGAGGGTTCGCGTCAACTTGACCGCATCCGGTTGGGGGGGCTGGTTGCGGTTGGTTCCGTGCAGAACCTTAGCGATGCGACAGTTGAGTTTGCCGTCGAAGACGCCAACCACGTAATCAAAGTACGATATGCGGGCATCCTCCCAGATTTGTTTCGTGAAGGGCAGGGCATAGTGGCCGAGGGTAAACTAAGCCCGGCGGGCTATTTTGAAGCCGATACGGTGCTCGCCAAGCACGATGAAACCTACATGCCACGGGAAGTAGCTGACGCACTTAAAGAACAAGGCCATTGGAAGGGCGCCGAGGCAGGGTCAGGGGAGGCCTACGACCAATGATCATCGAGCTGGGTCACTATGCGCTTGTGCTCGCTTTAGCGCTCTCAATTGTTCAGTCCGTCGTTCCGCTTTGGGGATTGAAAACAGATGATGACCGTTTGACGGCATTGGCTCCGAGCCTATCTATTTCCGCTTTTTTAATGGTGCTTTTGGCTTTTGCTGCGCTCACTTGGGCCTACGTGACAAGTGATTTTTCAGTGCGCAACGTGTGGGAGAATTCGTTCTCAGCCAAGCCTATGATCTACAAGATATCCGGCGTTTGGGGGAACCACGAAGGATCGATGCTGCTGTGGATCCTCACGCTGACACTGTTTGCAGCTTTGGTAGCTTTCTTTGGCGGCAACCTGCCGCATCGGCTGAAGGCGGCGGTCTTAAGCGTTCAAGGTTCGATCACCGTCGCATTTACCCTCTTCATACTGCTGACCTCTAACCCGTTTGAACGAATGGTCCCAGCGCCGCTTGAGGGGCGAGACTTGAACCCTTTGCTTCAAGATGTTGGCTTGGCGATACACCCGCCACTTCTTTACCTGGGTTATGTCGGCTTATCGATTTGCTTTTCTTTTGCCATAGCGGCGCTCATCGAAGGTCGTATCGATGCCGCTTGGGCCCGTTGGGTGCGGCCTTGGACATTGGCTGCCTGGGTGTTCCTGACAGCAGGTATCGCAGTGGGATCCTACTGGGCATACTATGAACTGGGCTGGGGTGGCTGGTGGTTTTGGGATCCCGTTGAAAACGCCTCCTTCATGCCGTGGTTGATCGGGACAGCGCTACTACATTCGGCCTTGGTCATGGAAAAGCGCGACGCGATGAAGATTTGGACAGTGCTTTTAGCGATCTTGGCCTTCTCATTTTCGCTGCTGGGAACGTTTCTGGTGCGGTCTGGTGTTCTAACGTCGGTTCACTCATTTGCGACTGATCCGGAACGTGGCCTTTTTATCCTGATGATTTTGATGTTCTTCATCATCGGGTCTCTGGTGCTATTTGCGCTTCGCGTCTCGACTTTGCGTAACGGTGGTGTGTTTCATCCGATTTCGCGCGAAGGTGCTTTGGTGCTGAATAATCTGTTCCTTACAACGGCAACAGCAACCGTTTTCATCGGCACATTGTATCCACTGCTGGTGGAAGCGGTTACCGGCGAAAAAATTTCAGTGGGTCCACCCTATTTCAATCTTACTTTTATTCCGCTCATGATTCCGTTGCTTATGGCTGTTCCATTAGGTCCGCTTCTGTCATGGAAGCGCGGAAATCTTTACGGCGCGCTTCAACGTCTATGGGTCGCCGCAGGGCTCTCCATTTTGGCGGCGATGGCTCTGGTATATTGGCAAACGGGTGCACCGGTCTTAGCCCTTCTGGGGTTCGCCCTGTCATTCTGGCTGATCTTTGGCGCGGCCGCCGATTTGTGGCTCAAGGCCGGTCTGCCCAAAGCAACACCTTCCGTTGCATGGGCCCGTCTTAGAGGCATGCCAAGGTCGATTTGGGGTACGGCTATCGCTCATGCCGGAATTGGCGTGATGACATTGGGTGTCGTTGGGGTGTCCATCTTCGAGAGCGAAACGGTCTTGAACATGAAGCCGGGTGATACGTTGCAACTGTCGGGCTATGAGGCGCGGCTTGAGCAACTCGAACCGGGGATAGGGCCAAATTATAACTACACCAAAGGGGTGTTTACGATTTTCCGCAACGGAACTGAAATCGGTCAGGTTGAGCCAGAAAAGCGCGTTTACGTTGCCAGTCGCATGCCCACAACGGAAGCGGGCATCCTGACGCTTGGCGTTCACCAGTTTTACCTTTCGCTCGGTGATCCGGCATCAACGCCTGGCGTTATTGTCGTAAGGGCTTGGTGGAAGCCATATGTCACTCTCATATGGTATGGCTCACTCCTGATGTGTGTTGCTGGTGTGCTCTCTTTAAGTGATCGACGCTTGCGAGTTGGTGCGCCAAGGCCAGCGCGCGCCAGGCGGCCAGATTTGGGCATGCAGCCGCCGCAACCGGCCGAGTGAGGCTGACAATGAGAAGCTTCTTCTTCGGTTTTTTCCTCATCTTGGCTTCTTCGATGTTGCCGTCTTACGCGGTGACACCGGAAGAGATATTAGACGATCCCGCGCTTGAAGAGCGTGCGCGCGATCTGTCGGCCGGATTGCGCTGTTTGGTCTGCCAGAACCAGTCGATCGATGATTCAGACGCCGCGCTTGCAAAGGACCTGCGTGTGTTGGTTCGGGAGCGCCTTGTTGCCGGTGATAGTGATGAGGAGGTGTTGGCTTTTGTAGTCGACCGCTACGGGGAATTCGTATTGTTGCGGCCGACTTTCAGTACCCAAAATGCCATCCTTTGGGCGACCCCTATAATCGTGCTGCTATTGGGTGGAGCTTTTGCGTTTACCTATGCGCGCAATCGGCCGATTGCCGGTACCTCACAAATCAGTGAGGATGAAGCAAAGCGCATCGCAAAAATTTTGGATGATGGTGAAGACGCAGATCGCTAGTGTACCCCCAACGAATTGAGGGACCCACCGATGACCATTGAAAAGCGCGAATTTAGCTCTGCAGCGGGCGAAACCTTGGCGGCCAGATTTGATCGACCTGATGGCGGTATTAGGGGCTACGCTTTATTTGCCCATTGCTTTACGTGCACCAAAGACATCATTGCAGCCCGCCGCATCGCGGGCCACTTGGCAAATTTGGGCGTTGCCGTTCTTCGCTTTGATTTTACAGGCCTTGGTTCCAGCCAAGGTGAATTCGCCAATACGAGTTTTGCTTCCAATGTAGACGACTTGGTCGCTGCGGCCGATTATTTGGCCTCAAAGGGCGAAGCGCCGACCTTGCTCATCGGGCACTCGCTGGGCGGTGCGGCTGTTCTGGCGGCAGCTGAACGTATCAAGAGTGTAAAAGGCGTCGCGACCATCGGAGCGCCATCCGATGCAGAACATGTGTTGCACATGTTCGAGGACAAAATTGGCGATATCGAGCGAGAAGGCTCGGCTGAGGTTTTGTTGGCGGGAAGAAAATTTCGTATCGGCAAAGGCTTTGTCGACGCCGCGCGCTCGACCGTTTTGGACCAAAAGATCGCCAATCTTCGCGCGAGCCTGTTGGTGTTGCACTCGCCGATCGACAACACGGTTGGCATTGACAATGCCACACGCATTTTCACCGCCGCCAAACATCCAAAAAGTTTCGTTTCTTTGGGTAACGCAGACCATTTGCTCACAAAAGACGAAGACGCCACGTTTGCGGCCGAAATGATTTCAGCTTGGGCATCGCGTTTGTTGCCAAAAGAGCCAGAAGAGGCGGTTGCAGAAGATACGTTGGAGCACGTCCGTGTGTCCGAAACACGGCAGTCAAAGTTTCAAAACACAGTTCATGCGCGCAAGCATCGTTTCTTTGCAGATGAACCTGCTTCTGTTGGTGGAACCGATACCGGTCCATCGCCTTATGACTTCCTTTCCACGGCATTGGGTGCATGCACGTCGATGACGTTACGCATGTATGCGGACTTTAAAAAGCTGGATTTGGGCAAGGTCACAGTTGATGTCAGCCATGACAAGGTTCACGCCAAAGACTGTGCGGATTGCACCCAGGAGAGTATTGCCGCTGGTGGCAAAATTGATCGGTTTGAGCGTGTTATCTCCATTGAAGGCACTATCGCGCCCGAAATCGAACAAAAAATCGTTGAGATTGCCAACAAGTGTCCGGTGCATAAAACACTGGAGGGAAAGGCAACCGTGATAACGCGGGTTAAACCGTAATTATCGCCAACCTTACCAAGATTTCATGTTCTCGCCATGTTTGAGCAAGGATCGGCTCCCTACTTTATCATTATCGCGATGTCGTCATCGCACTAATTAAGGAGAGCTTCCAGAATGCTAAAATCCCGCTTGAGCAATATTCTGATTGCCGGTGCTGTTGTTGGCGCAGGTTTTGCTGGGTACAATGCCGCCACCCTTTCTATCGCAACCGCTGAACCCGTTCGTGTGGAAACCGAAATTGCAGCGCCCGGCTTCGCCGACGTTGTTGATGTTGTTTCTCCCGCCGTGGTGTCGGTACGTGTCCGCTCCGCTGTACAGCCAGTTAACGATCGCCTGAACAATATGATCCCGCGGGGCTTTGAAGACCTGCCGGACGGCCATCCGTTCCGCCGCTTCTTCCGTGAGTTTGAGCGTGAGTTTGGCTTTGGCGAACGTCGCGGTGGTCCGCGCAATGAGCGCCGCCGCGCTCGCCCGGTATCGCAAGGGTCAGGCTTCTTCATTTCCGGCGATGGCTTTATTGTTACCAACAACCACGTGATCGAAAATGGCGAGGAATTCGCCGTCATTCTCAACGACGGAACCGAATATGACGCCGAACTGATCGGCACCGATCCCCGCACGGATCTGGCGGTCCTAAAGGTCGATGCCTCTGTTGACTTCACATATGTTGATTTTGCGCCAGAAGGGAAAACACGGGTCGGTGACTGGGTTGTTGCGGTTGGTAACCCATTCGGCCTGGGCGGCACAGTTACTGCAGGCATCGTATCGGCTTTTGAGCGCGACATCGGCGCTGGACCATATGATCAATTCTTGCAAATTGATGCTGCGGTAAACCGCGGGAACTCTGGTGGTCCAACGTTCAACCTGAATGGTGAAGTGGTTGGCGTAAATACTGCCATTTTCTCACCATCGGGCGGTAACGTGGGCATTGCATTTGCTGTTCCGGCAAGTGTTGCAAGCGATATTGTCGATGATTTGATCGATGATGGAAGCGTTCAACGGGGCTGGCTTGGTGTTTCTATTCAGCCGGTCACCGACGACATTGCCGAATCTCTGGGCATGACAGAAGCTTCCGGTGCTCTGGTATCTGAGTTGACCCCTGGTACACCTGCACAAGAAGCAGGTATCCGTATTGGTGATGTCATCACCGGTGTGAACACAACCGACGTTGAAGGCCCCCGAGAGCTTTCACGGGCAATTGCAGACTTTGACCCTGGCGCTGACGTTTCGATCAAAGTGTTTCGTGATGGACGGGAGCAAACCGTTGATGTGACCCTTGGTGAGTTGCCGACACGTGAGCAGCTGGCGAACCTTGCGCCCGGTGATGAGCCGGAAGCGATGAGCCCGACATCCATGGAGGATTTTGGCCTTACTGTTTTGCCGTCTGAAGATGGTAACGGTGTTCTCGTCACCGATGTTGTTCCTGAAAGCGCTGCAGCGCAGGCTGGAATCGCCGCCGGTGACATTATCCGGGAGATCAATAATCGCCCGGTGACATCGGCAGAAGAGGTCACTCAGCAGATTGATGCTGTCAAAGCGCAAGGACGCAAGGCAGCGTTGGTGCGCGTGGAAGGTGAAAACTCAAGTCGTTTCGCGGCTTTGTCACTGGATGCAGGCTAACACCTTTTAATCAAGTTACCTTTCCGGCAGGTCTTTCGTCCATGTCATCCCCTCCGGTCGGAAAGGCGGCGGCAACGGGTTTCCCCCTCGCGCCCGTTGTCGCCACATTTAATTTAGCATAGCTCTGTTGCCATGAAGATACTCATTATTGAAGACGACAAGACGTCGGCGGATTATTTGAAAAAAGCACTTGGTGAAGCCGGACATGGCGCCGATATCGCCAACGACGGGGAAACCGGCCACCACATGGCACAGTCCGGCACATATGACGCGCTCATTGTCGACCGAATGTTGCCGGAGAAAAGCGGCCTACAAGTTATTACCGAACTGCGCGGAACGGGCGATATGACCCCTGCGTTGATCCTTTCCGCGCTCGGAGAAGTAGATGACCGCGTTACTGGCCTGCGTGCTGGCGGTGATGATTATCTGACAAAACCTTACGCCTTTACCGAATTGCTGGCCCGCCTTGAGTCGCTTCAGCGGCGAGGATCCAGCGCCGAGGCCGATACAGTCTATCAGGTCGGGGATCTCGTGCTTAATCGCCTGTCGCGTGAAGTGAAGCGGGCAGATCAATCAATTGTCTTGCAACCACGCGAGTTTCGTTTGCTGGAGTACTTGATGCGCAATGCCGATCGCGTTGTAACGCGAACAATGCTCTTGGAACATGTGTGGGACTATCACTTTGATCCTCAGACCAACGTGATTGATGTTCACATCTCCAGATTGCGCTCGAAAATTGAAAAAGGTTTTGAAAAGCCGCTTCTGCACACCGTGAGGGGTGCAGGGTATGTGATGCGTGACTGAGCAATGGCAACTCTTCCGCGTGCCTTAAACACCACTGCAGTTCGATTGTCTGCGATGTTTATCGTGCTCTTTGGCATATGTGCGCTTCTTATTGTCCTATACATGACAGCCATGGCGGCGAGCTTCGTGATCAGAGAAACACGAACCGCTGTCGAATCGGAGATTGGCGAACTCGCTAGCGTGTACTCTCGCGGTGGCTTACGCTCATTGGTCCGAGATATTGAACGTCGATCACGGCGGCCGGGCGCTTTTGTCTATTTGATATCCGATGCCCGCGGCAGACCATTGGCGGGCAATATTGGTGATTTGCAACCCGGCATTCTTGAAGAGCCGGGCTGGAAAAGCCGCCCGTTTAACTATGTCCGCGTTGGCGACACCACGCCACTTACAGAACTGGGTGAAAACGCGCCGCGGGCGGTCGCATATGTTCTGCCGCTTCAAAACGGCATTAGAATTATCGTTGGGCGCGACTTGGCGGACCCAATTCGGGTCCGTTCGGTTATGCTGCGGTCAGTCGGCCTGGCATTGGCGATCATGGGCATTGGTAGCTTGATGATTTGGTTTTTGGTCGGGCGACGAGCGTTGCTGCGTATCGATGCTGTCGCTGCAGCTAGCGATAACATTGTCGCTGGCGATTTGAGCCAGAGGCTGCCCGTCAGCAACACGAACGACGAGTTCGATCGCTTGTCTATTTCGCTCAATCAAATGTTGGCTCGGATAGAAAAATTGAACGATGGACTTAGGGAAGTCTCTGACTCTATCGCCCATGACTTGAAGACGCCATTGACGCGCTTACGCAATCGCGCCGAGGATGCCATCCGAAATGGGGCGTCAGAAAAAGACTACCGCGAAGCGCTGCACGATATGCTTGGCGAAGCTGACAATATGATCGCTATTTTCAGTGCGATGTTGCTGATCTCCCGGGTAGAAGCAGGGTACACAAAGTTCACACCATCTCCCGTAAATCTCAGCGAGGTCGCCGCTGATCTGTGCGAGTTGTATGAACCAGTGGTGGAAGATGCCGGCGGCCTGATTGTTAATGAAGTAGATGCGGATTTAATCGTGCAAGGCAATCGCGAGTTGATTGGACAGGCGCTGACCAACCTCTTGGATAACGCAGCAAAGTACGGGCTGAAGGACGGCGGCACGGTGACTGTCGCGACCACAAAAACCGCCAATGCGATTACGCTCAGCATAACCGATGGTGGGTCCGGCATTTCAAGCGAAGACCGCGAACGGGTGCTCGAGCGATTTGTTCGATTGGACGCCAGCCGAACAAGCAACGATGCAGCCCGCGGTTCTGGGTTGGGCCTATCGCTGGTCTCAGCGATCATGCGCCAACACAATGGAAAGATTGAGCTGGACGACGCCAACCCCGGATTGATAGCGCGCCTTATTTTTCCCACTGGCGCGTTCGGCGCCGCTGCGTCATAACGAGCGAGGAGCGCTATCATCGTGCTCTTTGGGTTGCTTGGACTGGCGGGAAATGAGCTGGCAGGAAAAGATTGACGCGGTTCGTTTCCCTGATGGACTTGAGTCCGTCGTAGGTCTTCTACGCGAAAACTCACCCTATCTCGCCACATTGATTGAAAAACACGGGTCAGTCCTTGGCGACACAGCGCACGACACGCTGGAAGCGCAGATCGCTGATCTGCTGTCTCCGTTGACTGTCGTCGACACCGATCTCCCGCAAGCTGAGTTGAAAAAAACGCTGCGGATTACAAAGGCTCAAGCGCATTTATTGATCGCGATTGGCGATGTCGCGGGCATCTTGTCGCTTGATGGCATCACAAGATGCTTGAGTGAGCTAGCAGAAACGACGCTAAATACCGCGCTTGATTGGCAATTACGCGACCTCGATCGCCGTGGCTTGATCACACTTTCTGATCCCGCAATGCCGCAAGAAGGCAGCGGCCTGATTGTTTTGGGTATGGGCAAGTTGGGTGCAGTGGAGCTGAACTACTCATCCGACATCGATATTATCATCTTTTTCGAGCATGATGCATCCGGTTTGATTTTTACCGATCCAACCGATGCTGTTGATATTTTCTCAAAGATGGTTCGCCAGTTGGTGCAAATCATGCAGGAGCGGACCGGCGATGGCTATGTATTCCGGACCGACGTTCGGCTGAGACCGGATCCAAGTGCGATGCCGCTTGCCATAACAGTAGACATGGCATTGCATTATTATGAGGCGCGCGGACAAAACTGGGAACGAGCGGCGATGATAAAGGCCCGGCCGGTAGCCGGTGATCTTGCCGCCGGGTCGCGTTTTCTGGAGCAAATGCGCCCGTTTATCTGGCGCAAATATCTGGATTATGCGGCGATCGCCGATGTGCAGTCCATTAAACGCCAGATCCACGCGCATAAAGGCCACGGCCAAATTGCAGTGCGCGGCCACAACATAAAATTAGGACGTGGCGGTATCCGGGAGATCGAATTCTTTGTTCAAACCCAACAGCTGATTGCAGGGGGAAGAAGCCCGTCGCTTCGAAAGCGGGCGACGCGCGACATGCTCCGCATATTTCAAGCGGAAGGTTGGATCGAGCAGCGCGTTTGCAAAGAGCTGGACGGCGCTTATGTTTATCTCCGGCGCGTTGAACACGTCATCCAAATGATCAACGATGAACAAACGCACAAAGTTCCCGATAACGACGCGCAAGTTCAGTCCGTGGCAGCTTTGTTGGGGCATGCCTCTATTGAGGAATTTTCTGAAAACCTGCTGACTGCCTTGAAGTGTGTCGAAACCCATTTCAGCCAGCTGTTTCGTGAAGGAGAAACCCTATCGGCCCTACACGGTAGTCTGGTGTTTACCGGTGAAAGTGCTGACCCTGATACTATCGATACACTTGCAAGTCTGGGCTTCACCCGACCCGGCGACATGTGGCACATCGTAAGTGGCTGGCATTTTGGGCGCTATCCAGCTGTTCAGTCTGAGCGTGCGCGTGAACGGTTGACGGAATTAACGCCGGCATTGTTAGAGGCGTTTTCGCAAGCCCAAAAGCCTGATGAATCTCTCGTCCTTTTTGATAGTTTCGTCCGCGGGTTACCCGGTGGTGTCCAATTGTTTTCGATGCTGCACGCCAATCCCGATCTTTTGCGCTTGCTGACGACCATCATAACAAGTGCGCCGAGGCTATCCTCAATCATTAGCAGTCGACCCTCGGTATTCGCAGGCTTGCTCGAACCGGCTTTCTTTGACCAGAATGCGCCAGATGAAGAGGTGACAGACGCGCTTGCGGGAATGCTCTTCGACGCCGATCGGTACGAGGCAATATTGGATCGACTGCGAATTTTCGCGGCAGAACAACGGTTTCGCATCGGAACCAGGTTGCTAACCGGGAACGCAGATGCATTTCAGACGGGTCACGCGCTGACGGTAGTAGCCGAAAAGACCATTGCGACCGCTGCGGAAGCGGCCAGCGAAGAAGTTGCAGTCAGACATGGGCGGTTTCCAAACGGTCGTTTTTGCGTCGTTGCGCTTGGTCGCCTTGGCTCTCGCGAAATGACCGCCGGCAGTGATGTGGACATTATCACGCTTTACGATGGGGTCGACGCGCTTGATGAAAGTGACGGCGCAAAACCAATGTCCGCTTCCGGCTACTACGCAAGGTTAACCCAGCGAATAATTGCGGCACTCTCTGCCCCGACGGCTGAAGGTGTTCTTTATGAGGTTGACATGCGATTGCGCCCTTCGGGAAACAAAGGGCCGTTGGCAACATCATTGCCCGCTTTTCAACGCTACCAGCGCCAAGAGGCTTGGACTTGGGAACACCAAGCGCTGACCCGGGCAAGGCCAATATCTGGTGATCCTGACTTAATGGCGAAGGTGCGAGCCGCCATCGATGAAGTGTTGAGTATGCCACGTGATAAAGAAAAAACACGTCAAGATATACTGTCCATGCGAAAGCGGCTGTTGAGAGACAAGCCGGCACACGGTGTGTTTGATCTGAAGAACATTGTTGGTGGTTTGACCGACATCGAGTTTCTGGCGCAGTTCGTTTTTCTGGCAACCTTACCAAAGCTTAAGTTGGATGGCGCGAGTGCCCGGGATATTCTGTCAATGCTCGGCGAAGCAACGTTAGGCCAAGAAGCGGCGACCCAATTACTGGAAGCTCATTCTGACCTTAACACGGTGCTTCACCTATCCCGGCTGTGTACGTCGAACGGGTTGGACCCCGCACAAATGCCGACCGGGTTGGTGGACATAATCTGTCAAATGCTCAACGAACCCTCGTTGGCGCATGTACAGGAGCGTCTGATGAGTGGCCAACTTGCTGTTGCGGAGATCTTCCGCACACATGTCGGTGATGTGACGAGCTGAACGCCGGGAAACGTTTGGTTTGAAGCAACTGCATCGGGGATGGCACCAACGATGCAAGGATACATCAATATGACTATGAACTATCTCAAGAAAAACCGCTTTGCCCTCGCTGCTTTGGCAACCATCGTATTGGCCACGACAGGAATTGCGTCTGCCGAAGCAAAAAACCGAGACCGCGACGGTGGTGCCGCACGGTTTGAGCAAATGGATGCCAACAATGACGGGCAAGTGACTTTCGCAGAATTTCAAACCCTGATGCTTGAGCGTTTCGCTGAAGTTGACACCGATGACGACAATTTGGTGACGCAGGCAGAAATCGAAGAAGTGGCAGATGGGCGCAGAGGTGGCCGAATGGTCCGAGGCCTGATTGCAATGTTCGACATTAATCAAGACGAGCAGGTTTCGCTCGAAGAGTTGAATAACCGTCAGCAAAAGCTCTTTGCTTTGGCCGATTTTGATGACTCTGGCTTCATTACCGAAGACGAGCTCCCAAGAGAGCGGTTCGCGGGTATGCGCGGTAAGCGCGGAAACCGTTGATAGACCTAACTTGCCGCCGCGCTGTTTGGCTCGGCGGCGGGTGCCGTTTTTGATTTTACGGGCAGGCGAACGGAAACGATGGTCCCGTCGCCAACTTCTGATTTTATACGCAGATTGCCGCCATGTAGCTCGGCCAGAGATTTGGAAATGGCGAGCCCCAAACCAGTGCCGGTATGATTTTTCGAGAACTGGCGCTGCGCTTGTTCAAATGGCCGGCCGATTCGCTTCAGCGCCTGTTTTGAAATCCCACACCCATTGTCTTCAATTGAGATTTGGATGGAGCGGCCACCAACACACTTGGCTCGTATATTAATCTGTCCACCCGGATCAGTGAACTTCACTGCGTTGGACAACAGGTTCATCAAGATTTGCTTGAGCGCGCGACGATCGGCTTCGATCAGCATGTCGGCGCTGATTTCGGTATTGATCTCAATGTCTTTCCGTTTGGCTTGAACGGTGACCATTTGGACCGTTTCCTGTGCGATGCCGGAAAGATCTACACTTTCAATATCAAGGTTGAATTTACCACTCTCGATACGAGAGACTTGCAAAATATCGTCGATGACATTGAGCAGAAATCCACCGCTCTTTTGAATGTCGCCGATATATTCCTCGTATTTTTCAGAGCCAAGTGGGCCATAAATCTGCGAGGTCATCATTTCCGAAAACCCGATGATCGCGTTAAGCGGCGTACGTAGTTCATGGCTAACATTAGCAAGGAATTCTGTTTTAGCCCGACTGGCCGCCTCGGCTTTTTCTTTTTCGCGCAGAAACTTGCGGTTCAAGTCAGCAAGCGCCGAGGCTTTTTCCTGATCGTCACGTTGCGCCCGCGATAAGCCATCAAGCGAAGCAATCAGCTGTTGCTCGGAAATACGCAGTTTTTCCTCCTGCGCCTTCAATTTCGAAATGTCCGTCCCAACCGAAATGGTTCCACCGTCGGGTGTCGCCCGGTCGTTGATTTGAAGCCAACGGCCATCGGCAATTTGGCGCTCAACCGTGCGGCTGCGGCCACGGGTGCCACCATTTTGTATAATTGTTTCGCTGATCGGTTGGCGCATGATGTTGGTAAATGCAGCCCGATCGGTGCCAGGTGGCAGCGTGTCCGGCGAAAGGCCATAGAACTCATAAAATTTCTGGTTGCACAGGATCAGCCGATCATCGCTGTCCCATATGGCAAAGGACTCCGATGTGCTCTCAATGGCCGCTTGCAGGTTGGCGCTCGCCGTCTTGCTGATCGCCATAAGCCGGGCTTGCTCTGTGATATCCATTGCGATGCCCACAAGGTGGCGCCCGCCGTTACGCTCAACTATTTCTGTTCGGATGCGCATGCGCACATATCGACCATCATGATGGCGCATGCGTAATTGACGGTCTATCGCTTCGATTTCTCCGGCAATCGCCTGTTCGGCGACATCAATGAGGTCACCATCATCGGGATGGATAAGCGCCGATACTTGGTGAAACGAAAGGACTTCCTCCCGCGCTTCATAACCCAAGAGCTCAAACATGGAATTGGACCAGAAAATTCGCCCTCGGGCCAAGTCCCAGTCCCACAGGCCGCAATGCCCACGTTGCAATGCGGTATCGACACTGGATTGAACCTCTTCACAAAGCGCATCAACTTCTGCGGTCCGGGCGATTTGTGCATAGTAGGCGTACAGCAACACAAGCATGATGCCCGACATGGCCGAAAACAGCGATAGGTTCAGCGAGACATCCTGCCGCCAGCGAGCAAACGCGGCACTCGTCGGTTGGAGCGCGCAGACGGTTCCCCGCCCGTCTGCCATAGTCGCACAAGCAGCATAGCCTGGTTGTCCAGCCACCGTTACATCTTCGACCCCCGCGCCAAGGCCAAAAAGCAAAAGAGCCTGCGAGCCTTCAATTAATGTGGCAAGATCTAATGATCGGCGGTCCTGCATACCGCCGCGTTGCCAAGTGATCACACCCCGATCATCAGCAACCAGCACTTCGCGGTTCAGGGCAGTGGCGTTGCGAGGTAATTCGCGTACCAAAATACGTTCTACAACGCCCGGATCGCTGAGGACATCGCGCTCGCTTGAAGCTTGCGAAAGCGCATCTGCGGCGCGCCCAGCTATAAGCTCCACATCTGATTTTACGCTCTCGGCAATATTAGCGCGGTTATCGAGCAACCACATTGTTCGCGCAGCCATGACGATGATCAGAAAAATGAAAATCAGAACCGGAACCGCGCTTTTCAGCCAGGGTTCCATAGCGAGAAGCCGCTGCATTGTCGGTTGTGCCATGAAGCGCGCATGGCCGCGAATCGAACTGCCGTTACGACCGATCTTCGCTGCCATGCCGATTGATGTCACGAATTCCCCCTCTCAGCAAACATGCCAAGTCACGCGCTGAAGCGCTGATATTTGCTTGAAAACGCCGAAACGCGAACTGCCGAATCACCCATAATGAATCAAAACTGATTCTGTCTGTCCAGCCCGTTCGGTCTGTTTCTCAATTTTCGGCTGATCGACCGATGGTACGGCCAAGAATATCCCGCAAATCCCGGGACAATCCGCTCTTTTCAAAAAGCGCCTTGAGCTGTGTCTCCGCAGCCGCTTTTCGCACGGGCTCCAAATCGTTCCAGGAACGCATGGCTGTCATCAATCGGGCGGCGACCTGGGGATTAATCGCGTCAAGGCGCAAAATGCTGTCGCAAAAGAAAGCATAGGACGCGCCGTCAGCCCGGTTAAAAGCCACTGGATTTCCGGTCGCGAACGCACCCAAGAGCGCGCGCGTTCTGTTCGGATTGTTCCAGGAAAATACAGGATCATTGGCGAGCGCTTGGACGTCCAACAGTGCTTCCTCGCGCGGTACGGTTGCCTGCACGGAAAGCCATTTGTCTAGCACCACCGGCTCGTCCTTGTATGTATCTTGAAACTGCCCGAGCGCTTCGACTGTTTTCTCGTGACCAGGAAATTGATGCGCAAGTGTGGTCAAAGCGACCAAGCGGTCGGTCATATTGTCAGAGCGTTCAAAAAGCGATGCGGCGAGATCAATGCCGCCGGTCTGTCTGGCCAGATAGGCGATAAGAGCTCCGGAAAACGCCCGTGCACCAGCCTGCTCGGCGGTTGGCGCAAACGCATCTTCAACCCTCACGCAATCATAGAGATCGGTAAACCGTTCAGCGCAAAGCCCGGAAATTTCATCAAGCACAATCTCGCGCCCCGCGTGAATGGCGGAGGGGTCGATCGACACGTTGATATCGCGGGCAATTTCACTGACGGTTGGCGGGGTCAAACACAACGCTTTGTAGGCAGCGTCCAGTTTGTTGTCGGCGGCCACCGCCTCCAATACAGCAACGAACTGGCTATCTACCAACATTTGTTTGCCGTTAGCGTTTTTAGCAACGGCTTCGCGCATTGTGCGCATGAAAAGACTGTTGATCGCATTCCATCGGTTAAACGGATCATCGTCGAAGCGCGCGGTGAAAAGGGTTTCGTCCAGCGCGGGCTCCGGGATCAACGTCGTTGGAGCGGAAAATCCGCGGAATGCTGACAAGACCGGTTTCTTGGTGACACCTTCGAAAATGAATGTCTGGTTCGGGTCTTTCAAATGCATAACGCCATCGGCCACATCACCGCCCGAAACGTCATCCCATCCAAGATGGGTCCCGTCTTCCGCCATCAGCGCAAAGCTAACCGGAATATGCATCGCAATGCCGCTGGCCTGCGGTACCCCGCTCCGCAACGACTGTTGTAGGGTAACACTAAATGATTGGTGTTCTCCATTATAAGCCGTCGAGACCGAAATGTTTGGTGTTCCCGAATAGTCATACCATTTAGCAAAATGTCCGAGATCGGTGCCGGTTGCGTCGGCAAAACAGGTTATGAACTGCTCTATGGTGGCAGCGTCACCATCGTGGCGTTCGAAATAGAGGTCGATACCGGCCCGAAAACCATCGGTGCCGACGATCGTTTCAAGCATCCGAACTAGTTCAGCACCTTTTTCATACACAGTCGCTGTGTAGAAATTGTTGATTTCCTTGTACTTTTGTGGTCGGACTGGATGGGCGAGGGGCCCCGCATCTTCCGGGAATTGATGCGCACGTAGTGCCCTTACATCCGAAATTCGCTTAACAGCGCGAGAGCGCATGTCGCTGGTGAACTCATGGTCACGATAAACCGTCAGACCTTCTTTCAGGCATAATTGGAACCAGTCACGGCAGGTGATGCGGTTTCCTGTCCAGTTATGGAAATACTCGTGGGCTATTATGCTTTCGATATTGGCATAATCAATGTCGGTGGCCGTCTGTGGGTCTGCCAAAACATACTTGTCGTTGAAGATGTTGAGGCCTTTGTTCTCCATGGCGCCCATATTGAAATCGGAAACGGCAACAATCATGAAGATGTCGAGATCATATTCGAGGCCAAAGCGCTCTTCGTCCCACCGCATGGACCGCTTGAGTGCATCCATTGCGTACAGCGCCCGCTCTTCTTTTCCATGCTCGACATAGATTTCAAGGCGAACATCCCGCCCGGACATGGTTCTAAATTGATCGTCAATCATGCCCAGATCGCCGGCAAAAACGGCAAAAAGATAAGCCGGTTTGGGAAACGGATCGTGCCAAACGGCAAAGTGTTTGCCGGCCGGTAAATCGCCATGCTCGACTTTGTTGCCGTTGGAAAGCAGCAACGGCGTTTCAACTTTGTCGGCTTCTAAACGAACCGTGAATACCGCAAGCACATCCGGACGATCAGGGAAGAATGTGATGCGACGAAACCCCTCGGCTTCGCACTGGGTGCAGAAATTCCCCCGCGTGGCGTAGAGTCCCATCAGTTGGGTGTTTTTCTCGGGATGTATGCGGACGGTGGTTTCAACGATAAAGCGATCTTCAAGGGGAAGGCCGCGCAAGGTCATACCAGTCTTCGAAACCGTGATTTGTTGCCTCGTTACTTCGCTTCCATTCAAAGCAACAGAGACCAGTGTCAATTCTTCCCCATCCAGGAAAAGCGGCGTATCGATGGATGTGTAATCCGGTCGCTCGACAACGAGTTTTGAATGCACAATCGTATTTTGCTTGTTGAGCTCGATACGCATCTCAACACTTTTCACCAAATATGATGGCGGTTTGTAGTCGCTTAAGAAGATGTCGGTTGCGTCTTTGTCTGTTCTCATAAGGTGCGGTTTCTCTTAGACGACGCTTTCGCTGTCTTCGGAACGGGGGTCCAAGTTTAAGGTTTCCGGTGTTTGGCTCCGCGTAGTCGGCATATAGGTAAAATCAGTCATGTCTTCAGTTGCCACGGCTTCGCGTTGGGTGATGCGCCAACCGGCATAACCACCAAAGATGGCGTAACACATGCCCATTGCCAGAAAAAAACCATTTGCACCCATACTTGTCATCAACCAGCCGGAAAGTACGGGCCCAATCATGGCGCCAATACCATTGACGATCAAAAGGCTCGACGAAAGCTCCACAAAATCGGAGGGCTCGGCAAAATCGTTCGCGTGGGCAACGACGAGCGAATAAATGGGAAACAACACGGCTCCAAACAAAAACATAAGGATGAAGACGGACGCAGCCGAACTAGATGCCGCAGTCAAGACAAAAATGGCCGATATGATGACACCAAAGCCTCCGGCAAAGACCATCACATTACGCCGGTCCATGCGATCCGAGATGCGCCCCAGTGGGAACTGAAAAATCGCGCCGCCAATCATAGCAAGCGCAAGCATCAGCGGGATTTGCGACCCTTCCAAGCCGATTAGGCCTGCAAACACCGGCGATTGGAAATTCCAAACACCCGCGATGACGCCGGTTAAGAGCATCCCAACCAGCGCGGCGGGGGAATTGCGATAAAGCTTGGCAAGGTCAAAAGAAACCTGGGTGAGCGGTTGCGGCGATGTAGCGTTAGATAGGCCAGTTGGAATAACCGCCATCGCGTACAAAAGCGCACCAACGATGAACAAATAGGTGGTCGCAGGATCACCCAGAACGAGCATGAATTGCCCGGCCATCAACCCAACCATGTTCATGATCATATAAATCGAGAATATCTGCCCGCGCGTTTCGTTCGTGGCTTTTTCGTTCAACCAGCTTTCGACCACCATATAGCTGCCAGCAAGAGCGAAGCCGGCAAATCCGCGAAACAAGATCCAGGTGAGGGGGTGGATGACGAGCGCATGTAAGAGCAACGCCATTGAGAGAACCGTTGCCAACACAGCGTACACCCGCACATGGCCGACGCGAAGCACAAGGCGCGGAACGATAACGCAGCCACCGGTAAAGCAAAGTGCGTACCCGAAACCCATCCAACCAATCGTGACAGGGCCCCAGCCCTCAAGACCAGCGCGCAAAGGAAGCAAGACACCCGTCAGGCCGCTACCGGCCACCAGGAAGAATGTCGAGAGCATAAGGCCCGTTACAGGCAGGACAGCGCGCAACAT
>JBCBYO010000025.1:0-45665 GCA_039815825.1 Pseudomonadota bacterium | reverse complement strand
CAAAGGAAACACCGCGCATGGAGTAATCGTTTTGAGCGGCGTGACGCTCGGTCGATGTACCCATCGCGTAGCGGTTGTTTTCGATCACATAGACAACCGGCAGCTTCCAAAGCGCCGCCATATTGAAGCTTTCATAAACTTGGCCCTGGTTCGCAGCGCCGTCACCACAATATGTCGCGGAGATATTGCCGTTGCCGCGATATTTGTTGGCAAAGGCCAGACCCGTACCAAGCGACACCTGCGCACCCACGATGCCGTGGCCGCCATAAAAGTGCTTTTCCTTGGAGAACATGTGCATCGATCCGCCTTTACCGGCGGAGTATCCACTTTTACGGCCCGTCAACTCGGCCATGACACCGCGGCTTTCCATACCGCATGCGAGCATGTGGCCGTGATCGCGGTACGCAGTAATGACCTGGTCACCTTCAACCATCGCCATCTGCATGCCGGTTACAACCGCTTCTTGTCCGATATAGAGGTGACAAAAACCACCGATAAAGCCCATGCCGTAAAGCTGGCCGGCTTTCTCCTCGAAACGCCGGATCAACAGCATATCGCGATATGCCTTTAGCTCTTCATCTTTTGTGAAATCAGCAGGATCCGGGGGTGTAACGGAATTATTGCCAATACCGACAACCTTTTTCTTAGGTGCCGGCGTCTTGCGTGCGCGCGTCGCCATTGGTGTCTCTTCCCTAAATGTTTATGCCGATAGCATAACCGGCAAAACACACCTTACAATGCACAAATCGGCATAACGATCATGCGATAAATGTCGGAAATAAAGGGAATATTTGCGAATTAACCGAAAGTCGGTTAATTGCTGCCATGCAACAAAACAAGCTCATTATTACGAGACAATCCCAACATTGTCCGCGCCTGCTCATCGATCATATCGCGTTCTAAAGAGCCATCACTGAGCGCTTCTGTACGCGAATCCAACAACTTGCGTGCCGCGATAAGCTCGTCCACTTGCGCCTGCAAAGAGATGATTTGTTGCTGATAAACCTTGGACTGCTCCAAGCCATACCGGCCTTCGATAGCGTGGTAGTAAAAGTAACCACTTGCTGCAAATGCAAGGACGGGAAACCAAGAATACCGAATCCAAGATTTACGATATTGACGGGTCCACATCACTCATACTCAACGCACGCAAAAACTCGCATCAAGCTAACAGGAGGATGGTTAACCAGCCCCTAAATAAAAAAGCCGCCAAGATGGCGGCTTCCTCATCAAAAATAACAGTGCAGCGTCTAACCGCGCAACATGTCCCGCCCCTGATAGCGGGCTGACAAACCAAGCTCTTCCTCGATACGGATTAGTTGGTTGTATTTTGCCAAACGGTCAGAGCGAGCCAATGAACCGGTTTTGATCTGCCCGCAATTGGTTGCAACTGCCAAATCAGCAATGGTTGCATCCTCGGTTTCACCGGAACGGTGGGACATCACAGCCGTGTAGCCAGCCTTGTGCGCCATTTCTACGGCAGCCAGAGTTTCGGTCAGCGTACCAATCTGGTTGACTTTGATCAGGATTGAATTGGCAACACCTTTTTCAATGCCCGTTGAAAGGCGTTCAGTGTTGGTAACAAAAAGATCGTCGCCGACAAGCTGACAATGATCGCCACTGGCCGCTGTGTGGGCAGCCCAGCCGTCCCAATCATCTTCGTGCATGCCATCTTCGATAGAAATGATCGGATATTGCTTGATCAGGCTTCCCAGATAGTCGGCCTGCTCTTGAGGCGAGCGCGTCACGCCTTCACCCTCATAAACATAGGCACCATCTTTGAAGAACTCAGACGCGGCACAATCAAGTGCAAGATACATATCTTCGCCCGGCTTGTACCCTGCCTCGGAGACAGCCTCCATGATGAAGTCCAGCGCTTCGACAGCGCTTTGAAGGTTCGGGGCAAAACCACCCTCGTCACCAATACCCGTGTTATGACCAGCTTTCGTCAATTTCTTTTTCAACGTGTGAAACGTCTCTGACCCCATGCGCACCGCATCAGCAAGCGACTTGGCGCCCACCGGCATGATCATAAACTCTTGAAAATCGATTGGGTTGTCCGCATGGGCGCCGCCATTAATGATGTTCATCATCGGTACCGGCAATATGTTAGCGTTGGCACCGCCCACATAGCGATAGAGCGGAAGACCGGCGCTTGCTGCCGCCGCTTTCGCGACCGCCAAGGAAACACCGAGGATAGCGTTGGCGCCAAGATTGGCCTTGTTCGGCGTCCCGTCCAAATCGATCATGGCCTGGTCGATCTTGTTTTGGAGTGATGCTTCCATGCCGCCAATGGCATCAAAGATTGGTCCGTTGACGGCTGCAACCGCCTTACCCACGCCCTTGCCCATATAAGTGTCGCCACCATCACGCAACTCGACAGCTTCATAGGCACCGGTCGATGCACCTGACGGCACAGCTGCGCGTCCAAGTGTTCCGTCCTCAAGTACGACGTCCACCTCAACGGTTGGATTTCCGCGACTGTCAAAGATCTGGCGTCCAATGATGTCGATAATGGCTGGCATAAGTTCACCCTCTTGCGTGGTTAAATCGATTTAACGGTTATGCGCATATGCGCTTGTCTGGATCAAAACAACAATGAGACGTCACCCTCATGACAATCGTCACAGGTCTTTAACGACGGCATCGATGTCCATGAGCCGTTTTATAAGATCGGAAAACGCGTCCAGCGGCACCATATTCGGCCCATCGGAAGGCGCGGTATCCGGGTCATTGTGGGTTTCGATAAATAAACCGGCGACACCGGCGGCAACAGCAGACGAGGCAAGGGTCTTGACGAACCGACGTTCGCCTCCCGTGGAATTACCCTTGCCACCCGGCTGTTGGACAGAATGCGTCGCATCAAATACCACCGGCACACCCATATCCGCCATGATGGGCAAAGACCGCATATCGGATACCAACGTGTTGTATCCAAAGCTCGCGCCGCGTTCAGTGGCCAAAACATTGGCGTTTCCTGAACCGGTCACTTTGGCAATCACATTGCGCATGTCCCAAGGAGCGAGAAACTGGCCTTTTTTGACATTCACGACCCGGCCGGTCTGAGCCGCCGCGACCAACAGATCCGTCTGACGGCAAAGAAAAGCGGGTATCTGCAGAACATCAACGACATTGGCGATCTCAGAACACTGCTCCGCCGAGTGCACATCGGTAACGACAGGCAGCCCGAACGTCTCCTTGATCTCGGCAAAGACTTTCATCGCCGTTTCAAGGCCAACACCACGTCCGGCGTTGAGTGAAGTTCTGTTAGCCTTGTCGAAAGATGTCTTGAAAACCAAGCCAATATTCAAACGCTCCGAAATCTCTTTGAGCGCCTCAGCCATCATCATCGCATGATCGCGGTTTTCCATGGCGCAAGGCCCAGCCAACAAAGAGATCGGTTTATTGTTGTCGAATGCAACATCCGTTACATGAACCGTATTATTTGCCGGCGGTTGAATGGTATCCGTCATCTTTCTTCCATAAATGCGTAAAACGCGCCCTGCCCTGGCGCACGATCGGCGATCTTATAGGGACCGTGTGATCGCAACCCTTCCGGTGCCCCGCCGTTGAATATGAGGCCCTCCAAGCGCAGGCCTCGGCCCATAACAGTCGGCTCAACGCCAAAATGGGCACGAAGGCCTTCCGGCGTCATAACATTCAGTGTCAGTTCGCCTAACCTCAGCTCCATGCCAAATGAATGCGCCTCGGTTTCACGTTGCCCGGTCAGCTCTTGAAGGAAATATTGGAAATCGGTCGGATTGGTCTCGCATAGCACCACTTCCCGGATACCGACCACAGCATTTTGGTGCTCGGTTAATCCTGATGCACCCGCCACGGGCATCTGAAGGCGTTGAACCGTAAAGCCGAAAATATCAGGTGCGCGCAAATCGGCCGCGAACGACAGCTTAAACGATGCCTTTGCCTTTGCGCCGTCGGGCGTTGTGAAAGTGCGACCGAAAGAGAGTTTCCGTCCAGCGGAAATTCCTTCCGCGCGAAAGTGCTTATGGTCAACATCGGCATCATCAGACTTCAAAGCGATGGCCGAAAAACCATTCTCCCCATTGCGGAACCGGTAGGTCTGATCGCGTAACGTAAACTGGTTGCCGCGCAACGCGGTGCGTTCACAATCCTCGCGTTGGGCAATCGCCAATGGTTCCAAATAGGTACCGTCATCAAAAAAGACGCAACAATTCTCGGTGCCAAATGGGTGCTTCGCATCAGGAGCGACAGTAAAACCCAGCGCCTCATGCCGTTCGCGCGCGGCCGCAAGACTCTCGACCGGCAATATAGCATGGTCAAATGCACGAGGGTTTTTCATCATAGCGAGCGCTTGCCTCATTTCACGCAGTCACGCAAGCGCGGGGCGGTAGAGAACTGTTTTTAATCCACGCACCGCCATCAACGTAGACCTTAGGAAGCGGAGATTGTGATGATGAGAAATATACTTAGCCAAATCGCAGCCGTCACGGTGCTGCTCGTTGGTTTGAACCTGATACCTACAAAGGCAGTGGCAGACGAAAACGCGGCGCGGGCGATCATTTCGCAGCAGTTGGAGAGCTTTCTGGCTGGCGATTTCGAAAACGCCTATTCTTACGCCTCACCCAACATCAAACGCCTTTTCCCAACGCTCAACCAATTCATGTCCATGGTGCAGTCGGGATATCTACCGGTGCTGAGACCGGGCAACTATGCATTCGGACGGGTGGAAACCGCGCCAGATGGCCGTGTTCTACAGGAAGTCACCATCCGTGCGCCCGATGGCTCAGATTGGACCGCGCTCTATTATATGCAGCAGCAGGAGGATGGGAGTTGGAAGGTAGATGGTGTGAGCCTGCGCAAGGGTGCTGCCGGCCTGACCTGATCATAAAGGATCAATATCACCAGCCGTCCAACGCGCTTCTGTTTCTTCCGCAAACACTGCAAAGCGGTTCTCTTCGATTGCTTTGCGCATTTCAGCCATCAGATATTGATAGTAAAAAGTATTGTGCCAACTCAGAAGCAGCTGGCCCAGCATTTCGTTCGCCCGGATCAAATGATGCAAATAGGCGCGCGAATAGCCGCGCGATGCTGGGCAATCGAGCTCTTCATCCAATGGCCGAATATCTTCAGCATGCCGTGCATTTTTCAAATTGACCCGCCCGCGCGTTGTAAATGCCAAGCCATGGCGGCCAGACCGCGTTGGCATGACACAATCGAATTGATCTACACCGCGCGCCACCGAACGTAGCAAGTCCTGCGGGGTCCCGACGCCCATCAAATAACGCGGCTTGTCAGCGGGGAGGATTGGACAGACGACATCCAACATGGCCAGCATCACTTCCTGTGGCTCGCCAACTGCGAGGCCACCGATCGAATAACCAGGCAGGTTCATGGCCTTTAGCGCAACGGCTGACTGCTCCCTGAGCGAGACGTCGTCACCGCCTTGAACAATACCGTACATCGCCTTGCCCGCTTGGTTTCCAAAAGCAGCCCACGATCGCTCAGCCCAGCGCAAAGATAATTCCATGGCCGCCTGCACGACATCCCGTTCTGCGGGCAAGGCAACACATTCATCGAGTTGCATTTGAATGTCGGAGCCCAGCAAAGTCTGAATTTCGATGGACCGTTCCGGCGACATGTGATGGGTGGAACCGTCGATGTGGCTCTTAAACGTCACGCCCTCTTCGTTCATCTTGCGCAAACCCGACAGAGACATGACTTGAAAGCCGCCGCTGTCTGTCAGGATAGGCCCGTTCCAACGAATAAAATCATGGAGGCCGCCAAGCCGCTGCACCCGTTCTGCGCCCGGGCGCAGCATAAGGTGGTAGGTGTTGCCTAAAATGATATCGGCCCCTGATTGCTTTACCTGATCAAGGTACAATCCCTTCACAGTACCGACCGTACCAACAGGCATGAAGGCCGGTGTTTCGATTGCCCCACGACCGGTTTGGACGGTACCCCGGCGCGCGTTTCCGTCGGCGTTGTGCAGCGTAAAGCCAAATTCTTCGATCATTGCTCTTTCCGAGTCAGCAGGCTTGAATCACCGTAGGAGTAAAACCGGTAGCGTTCATCAATAGCACGGCGGTAAGCTGATCGCATTTCGTCAAGTCCTGCAAATGCGCTCACAAGCATCATCAACGTTGAACGCGGCAAGTGAAAATTAGTCATCAGCATGTCGACACACTTAAAGCGGTAACCGGGTGTGATGAAGATATCAGTCGCGCCGGACCAGGACGAAACCGTCCCGTCATCTTGTGCGGCCGATTCCAGCAATCGCAACGAAGTCGTGCCAACCGAGACGACCCGCCCACCATTCATCCTCGTTTGATTGATCAAGGCCGCTGTTTCCCCACTGATCGCGCCAATTTCTGCATGCATCTTATGGTCGGCCGTATCGTCAACCTTCACCGGCAAAAATGTTCCGGCGCCTACATGGAGTGTAACGAACGCTCGGTTCACGCCTTTGGCGTTCAAAGCTTCGAAAAGCGCGGGCGTGAAATGCAAACCCGCAGTCGGCGCGGCAACTGCGCCATCATGGGCCGCATAAACGGTCTGATAGTCCTTACGGTCGCGTTCGTCCTCTGCACGCTTTGACGCAATATAAGGCGGCAACGGAACATGCCCGCATTTTGCAAATGCGGCATCAAGATCAGCGCCACCACGGTCAAATTGAAGAGTGATCTCACCGCCATCAGCTTTCGCAGCCACAACTGCCTCAAAACCGTCGCCCAGAACGACCGCATCACCAACCGCTAGTTTCTTCGCACCGCGGGCAAAGGCTTTCCAACAGTCCGTGGAAACACGCATATGCATGGTCAACCCAACCAGCGCGCCGGGCGCACCATCTCGAACGCGGGTTGCTTCAAACTGCGCTGGGATCACACGCGTGTCGTTGAAAACCATTAGGTCGCCGGCGCTCAAGAAGTCCGGCAAAGCTGAAACGATATGGTCGCTTAGCGTCTCACCATCGACACGTAAAAGGCGCGCGCTGTCACGCGGCTCCGCCGGACGCAGCGCGATCAGTTCTTCTGGAAGCTCAAAATCAAATTCATCTACACGCATGGCGATACATAAAGACGGGCAGGACACACTAAGCGTCCTGCCCGCCTCAAAGCTTCACATCAACTATTGAATGTCGGCGGCAACCTTCATTGAGACGATGCTGTCAGGATCGCGAACTGGCTCGCCACGCTTGATCTGATCAATAAACTCCATGCCTTCGCTAACCTTGCCCCAGACCGTATATTGGCGATCTAGAAAACCGGCATCTTCAAAGCAAATAAAGAACTGGGAGTTGGCCGAGTTCGGATTTTGCGCGCGCGCCATGGAGCACACACCGCGCTGATGGCTTTCGGCACTAAACTCCTGACCGAGGTCCGGCTTTGCCGATCCACCCATGCCCGCGCGCCCGGGATCAAAACTATCCTTGTTCTTGTTGCCGAACTTAACGTCTCCGGTTTGCGCCATGAAACCGTCTATAACACGGTGGAACACCACGCCGTCATAGTCACCGTCACGCGCAAGCTCCTTGATACGCTCCACATGTTTAGGCGCCAAGTCGGGACGCATTTCGATCACAACCGTGCCCTTGGTTGTCTCCATCACAAGCGTGTTTTCTGGATCTTTGTAAGCCACTATCGGCCCCCTTTTTTATTACACTATTCGTCAGCGGTCTGCTGCAATTTCAACTTTGACCATACGGTCCGGTTCTCTAACCGCGCCATTATTGGCTTGTGAGCCCTTTTTGATCCCGTCAACAAATTCCATGCCAGAGGTCACTTCTCCCACAACCGTGTATTGGCCATTCAAAAATTCGCCTGGGGCGAACATGATGAAAAACTGCGAATTGGCAGAATTTGGATTTTGTGCACGCGCCATACCGACCACACCGCGAAGGAAGCGAGCATCGCTAAATTCCGCCGGCAAATCTGGTTGATCGGATCCGCCGGTTCCAGCGCGACGAATGCTGAAAGCTGAGTCGGCCATGTCACCAAACTCAACATCACCCGTTTGCGCCATAAACCCGGGAATTACGCGGTGAAACGCTACATTGTCATATTCACCGGAACGGACCAGACTTTTAATGCGTTCAACATGCTGGGGTGCGAGATCTTCACGCAGGTTGATAACAACTTCACCACTGTCAAGCGTGATGATCATCGTGTTTTCTGGATTTGCCTGCGCGGGACCAAAGATTCCCAGGAACGCGATTGAAAGAGCAATGAGAAGCGCTTTAAGCGTTTTCATAAATAGCCTCATATTTCAGGAGTTTGAATGAATTTTTTGAAGTTCCGCATAAACTTGGGGCGGAACGAAAGACTTCACATTGCCGCCCATGGCCGAAATTTGTCGGACCAATGTGGCAGTAATAGTGCGAACCGCTGGGCTTGAGGGCACAAACACCGTTTGAATGTCCGGCGCCATGGTCTCGTTCATTCCAGCCATCTGCATCTCATAGTCAAGATCTGTCCCGTCACGCAATCCGCGCAGGATAATACCGGCACCATGGTCGCGCGCCATGTCGACGAGTAAGTTGTCAAATGAAACAACAGAAACCATGTCAACAAACCCCAGGTCTGCGCACACACCTTCAATCATTTCCTTGCGTTGCTCAAATCCGAAAAGCGGCTTCTTACCCGGGTGAACGCCAATGGCAATTACGACATGGTCAAACAGGCGTAAGCCCGCGCGCAAAACATCCAAATGTCCATTTGTCATGGGATCAAAAGAGCCCGCGTAGACCGCTTTGTGAGTCTGAATGTCGTTCATACAAGCGCTTTAAGGGCTTCTCGCCCGAATGCAAAGAGCCAAGGGCTTCAACAACCCCGCTCCAGCCGAGTTTAAATCAGTGGCGCCGATATAAGCGCGGCGGTTTAGTTTTCAATCATTACAGTTTTAGCAAGTTTGCTCACTCTTTTATCACTATCATGTGTTGCGATGTGTTTTGCGTGAAATGGGCGGCAAACTAGATTTTGGCCAACTGCTTGATTGGCGAAAGAGGAATGACGATGTTCATTGTAATGTTCACAACGACCGCTTTGGCTGTGCTAACAGCCAGCGCCGCGATTGCGTTTGCGCTATTGCTACGCGCTAAAGACGACAATTAAGCCGTAGAGCCGCGTCCAGAAACCAACATCCATATCCCGCCGCCAATCAGCGCAGTACCGGAAACGCGCTCTAATAGTCTGATTTTATTGCGGCTGAGCCAGCCCCCTGCACTACCAGCCGCCAAAGCGTAAAGCCCGTCGAAAAGCGTCGCGCACAGCATAAAAATGCCGCCAAGCACGAGTGTCTGGACTACCAGCGATCCGCTTGGGTCGACAAACTGTGGGATAAAGGCACCAAAAAAGAACAGCGCTTTCGGGTTGGACCAAATCACAAAGAAGCCCTGCCAAAAATAACCCGACATTGAGCGAACGGGACGTTTGGCGTCATCGACATCGGCCAGCGAACCGTTGGCCCGCCAGAGCTGCAAGCCAAGCCAAATAAGGTAAAGTGCACCAACCAATTTGAGGTAGAAAAACGCCTCGCCGACAAAGGCAACGACGCTTTGCAGGCCAAAAGCCAACACAGCAATCATGATAGCAAGACCGGCCTGTGTGCCAGCCACATTCATAAGGCCAGCGGCACTACCCCGTGACAAAGAATTTGCAATAATAACAGTAACCGTGGGCCCCGGCACGATGATGATCGCTATACAAGCGAGCGTAAACGTTATCAGCGTTGCGAAGTCTGCCATGCCAACTCCTTGTCGTTTTTGATTTACTCTGTAGACCCTTCGTTGACGATATCATCGTCACCGTCGTCACCATCATCGACAGGCTCTGAAATACGCTCGACCGACACCACTTTTTCGCTGTCACGGGTATTAAAGATCGTTACGCCTTTAGTGGCTCGCCCCGCAAATCGGATGCCTTCGACCGGCACACGGATCACCTGACCTGCATCAGAAACCAGCATGATCTGATCATCCGTTTCAACCGGGAAGGACGCTACCAACGGACCAATCTCACCTACCTTGTTGGTGTCGGTTGCCTTGATACCTTTACCACCGCGTCCTGAAACGCGGAACTCATAGGACGAAGCGCGTTTGCCATAACCTTTTTCCGAGACCGTCAACACGAACTCCTCACGCGCACCCAGTTCGGCATAACGCGCTTCGGGAAGTGCGGTATCGGCATTGCCTTCCAGCTCCTCTTCAGGTGCACCATCGTCGTCAGCCGTATCCGCTCGCCGCGCAGCAGCGGCCAGTTTGAGAAAGGCTGACCGCTCGTCTGGTGTCGATTCGACATGCGCCAAAATCGCCATGGAGATAACTTTATCGCCGTTAGCGAGCGAAATACCGCGCACACCCGTTGAACTGCGGCCAGCAAAGACACGAATATCGGTCACTTGGAAGCGGATGCACTGACCTGCAGCGGTGGTCAGCAACACATCATCATTTTCCGAACAAGTCGCGACAGCAAGGATCTCGTCATCGGAATCATCTTCAAACTTCATCGCAATTTTGCCGTTGCGATTCACCTGAACGAAGTCTGACAGCTTGTTGCGCCGAACACCGCCGGAACGCGTGGCAAACATGACATCAAGCTCTGCCCAGTTTTCCTCATCTTCAGGCAGCGGCATAATCGACGTAATACGCTCACCTTCCTCAAGCGGCAGCATGTTGCGCAGGAACTTGCCGCGTGACTGCGGGTTGCCGATCGGCAGACGCCACACTTTTTCTTTGTAGACGATCCCACGCGATGAGAAGAAAAGTATGGGCGTATGCGTGTTGGCAACAAACAAACGCGTGACAAAATCCTCATCTTTGGTTGCCATGCCAGCGCGGCCTTTACCGCCACGGCGTTGTGCCCGGTACGTATCAAGCGGTACGCGTTTAATGTAGCCTTGGTGCGAGAACGTCACGACCATGTCTTCACGGGCGATTAGATCCTCATCATCCATGTCGGGACCACCCTCGGTGATCTCGGTGCGCCGCGGTGTTCCAAACTCGTCGCGGACCGCAATCAGCTCGCCTTTGACAATATCGAGGATACGCTTGCGGGAAGACAAAATGTCGAGGAAATCTGTAATTTCTGCACCGATTTTGTTCAACTCGTCCGCGATTTCATCACGGCCCAAAGCGGTAAGACGGGCAAGGCGCAATTCGAGAATGGCGCGAGCCTGCTCTTCAGACAGATTGTACGTGCCGTCATCGTTTATCTTGTGACGCGGATCATCGATCAACCGGATCAGCGGTTCAACGTCTTTGGCTGGCCAGCGTCGCGTCATTAATTGCTCACGTGCGGTCGCGGGATCAGGAGCATTGCGAATAAGGGCGATGATTTCGTCAATGTTGGCGACCGCGATCGCCAAACCGACCAATACATGCGCGCGCTCACGCGCTTTCTTCAGAAGATACTTTGTCCGGCGGCTAACGACCGTCTCGCGGAACGCAACGAATGCTCGAAGCATGTCCAAGAGGTTCATTTGCTCAGGCTTGCCGCCATTGAGCGCCACCATATTGGCGCCAAACGACGTCTGAAGCGGTGTATAGCGGTAAAGTTGGTTCAAGATGACATCGGCAACCGCATCGCGCTTCAATTCGACGACGACCCGGTATCCTTGTCGATCGCTTTCATCGCGGATGTCGGAAATACCCTCAATGCGCTTGTCACGCACCAATTCAGCCATCTTTTCGATCATCGACGATTTGTTGACCTGATAAGGAACCTCCGTGACGATGATCGCTTCGCGATCGTTGGGGCGCTGCTCAACAGATGCCTTACCGCGCATGATGATCGAGCCACGACCGGTTTCATAAGCTGATTTTATGCCTGCACGACCCAAAATGAGCGCACCGGTCGGAAAGTCTGGTCCCGGAATAATCTGCATCATTTCAATGAGATCAATCGCTGGATTGTCGATGAGCGCGACGCACCCGTCGATAACTTCGCCCAAATTATGCGGCGGAATGTTGGTCGCCATACCAACGGCAATCCCGCCCGAACCGTTGACCAGCAAATTTGGGAACCGTGCCGGTAGAACGGTCGGTTCACTGCGCGATGAATCATAGTTCTCCTGGAAATCGACCGTTTCCTTGTCGATATCTTCCAAAAGATCATGCGCAACTTTTTCAAGCCGCGATTCGGTATAACGCATCGCAGCAGGCGGATCGCCATCAATCGAGCCGAAATTCCCTTGGCCATCGACCAAAGGCAGACGCAATGACCAATCCTGTGCCATTCGCACAAGTGAGTCGTAGATCGCACTGTCGCCGTGCGGGTGATAGTTACCCATCACGTCGCCCACAATTTTCGACGATTTCACATACTTGCGGTTCCAGTGGTAACCGCTTTCGTGCATCGCATAAAGGATACGGCGGTGCACTGGTTTCAGTCCGTCACGGACGTCAGGCAACGCGCGGCTAACGATCACGCTCATTGCATAATCGAGATAGGAACGCTGCATCTCCTCCAAAATGGAGATGGGTTCTATGCCGGGGTTGGAGCCGTCTGCGCCGCCGTTAATTGGTGTTTCGTCACTCAAAGGAAGTGCCCTGTTTCATTGCAGGAATCATTTATGTGACAATAAACGTCGAAACTGTGAAAACCAAGGTTCAGCGCCGGTTTGACACAGGTGTTGCATGATGCCGAAATGTCGACTTAAAGGGCAAGAATGACCACCGACATACTCGTAAATGCGATCGTCACTTTAGCCGTGACAATTGACCCCATCGGCCTCGCGCCGCTCTTCCTGGCTGTTACGGCCGGCATGGATCGTGGACAACGGCGGGAAGTGGGCACAAGGGCGATCATTACAAGCGCTGTTGTCCTTGTCCTCTTCGCATTGATCGGGACCGCGATTTTGGCCCTTTTCGGTGTAACACTCGGCGCATTTCGTGTCGCTGGTGGGCTTTTGTTGTTCTGGATCGCGTTCGAAATGATTTTCGAAAGACGTCAGGAGCGGCACGAAAATGTGGCCGAGCGAGCACTGAGCGCCGATCATATTAAATCGGTCGCAATTTTCCCTCTCTCAATCCCGTTAATCGCCGGGCCTGGCGCCATTTCAGCTGTCATCTTGTTGTCCGGGCAAATGCCTGGCTTGGTGGGCAGGTTAGCGCTTATCGCCATTGTCCTTGCCATATTGGCTATCACATGGGTCATCTTCATCGCCGCTGAGCGCATCGACGGGTTGTTGGGGGAAACCGGTCGCTCGGTATTAACGCGCCTCTTGGGTGTGATCCTATCGGCGCTGGCAGTGCAATTTGTCGCCGATGGCGTCAAGGCGCTGGCCGCCACTTAGCGCGGCAAGTCCAAGCTAAATGCTTTGCCGCCAAGCCCATGAACGCTGTCATGCGCGCGAACAACAACGCTCTCCATGTCGACAGGTATCGAAACCCCGCGGAGCGACCGCGTAAACGGCTGTTCATTCACGTGAGGATGAAGCAACACGCGTTCACCCAATACGGATCCGTCCGGCGCCAAAACATCCCAACGGTCGGCATAATGATCCCAACCTTCATCTTCATGCATAACTGTCACATCAAAGCGCCAAGTCCCGGCGCTTTCCTGAACAGCGACAACGTCGACAACGTCCGCTTCGCCGGCAAAAGCCATACTGGCCAAACGTGTACCGCTTACGCATATGGCAGCGACCAAAAACACGGTCACCGCAACCAGCACAAAAATGTCGCTTTTCTTGGCATTCGACATGGAGCCGATCGTTCTCGAAAACATGATCAAATGCCAAACACGTCTATGTGTCCATTTTTAGAACGGAATCTCGTCGTCCAAGTCACGGGAAAAGTCGCCGCCGCCCCCAGACGGTGCACCACCCCCCATACCGCCTTGATCCATGCCGCCAGCACCCTGGCCAATGCGGTTATTGTCATATCCGCCTTGCGAGCGCCCACCGCCAAAGCCGGCCTCACTTTCGGCACGACTGTCCAACATGGTCAGTTCGCCGCGATAGCGCTGCAGCACGATCTCAGTCGTGTACTTGTCCGCTCCGTTTTGGTCGGTCCATTTGCGGGTCTGCAATTGGCCTTCCAAATATACCTTTGAACCTTTCTTGAGATAGTTTTCCGCCACCTTGGCCAAATTTTCGTTGAAAATCACAACACGATGCCATTCGGTGCGCTCACGCCGATCACCTGACGCTTTGTCGCGCCATGTTTCGGACGTTGCGACCGATAAGTTCACCACAGGTTCACCCGAATTGAGTCGCCGGATATCCGGGTCTGCACCAAGGTTGCCGACCAAAATCACCTTATTTACGCTGCCTGCCATGGCGAAAACTCCTATTTTTACTATGTCTACGACGTCGCCAGGGTCCGAAACACCTCAGCGAGCATCAATCCACAGCGCAATTATGTTCACTTAATGTTCTATTTGGTGTAATCCTTCTGGTCAAGCTTTGCGACCTTTCCACAGGCGTGGCAGGAATGAATGCCAAGCGGGTCGACATGTCGGACAAGAAAGCTAAATCACCGTGTCAGGAGAACGGGCCAAAAATATGAGCGACCAAAAACAGATCACCATCCGCGGCGCACGCGAACATAATCTGAAGAATGTCGACCTCGACCTTCCGCGCGACAAGCTCATCGTGATGACCGGCTTGTCGGGGTCGGGCAAATCATCGCTTGCCTTTGATACGATCTATGCTGAGGGCCAGCGTCGCTATGTGGAGAGCCTGTCCGCCTATGCGCGTCAGTTCCTGGAGATGATGCAAAAGCCGGATGTAGATGCGATTGAGGGACTTTCACCGGCCATTTCCATCGAACAGAAGACGACGAGCCGCAACCCGCGTTCGACGGTCGGAACCGTAACCGAAATATATGACTATATGCGGCTTCTGTTTGCGCGCGTCGGCATACCCTATTCACCGACGACCGGCCTGCCGATTGAAAGCCAAACCGTGAGCCAGATGGTCGACCGAATTTTGACCCTCGATGAGGGCACACGGCTATACATTTTGGCACCCATCGTGCGTGGCCGCAAAGGCGAGTACAAAAAAGAACTCGCCGAGTTGATGAAAAAGGGCTTTCAGCGCGTGAAAATCGATGGCGAGTTTCACGAAATAGCCGACGCCCCTGCCCTCGATAAAAAATACAAGCACGACATCGATGTTGTCGTCGATCGTGTGGTCATTCGTGACGATATCGCCTCGCGGCTGGCGGATTCGCTTGAGCAGTGCTTGCAACTCGCAGATGGTCTGGCCATCGCGGAAATGGCCGACAAACCACTCGCTGAATCAGCAACATCGGGCGCCAACAAGAACAAGAATGAAACGCATGAACGGCTGACATTTTCAGAAAAATTCGCCTGCCCGGATTCTGGATTTACGATCCCGGAAATTGAGCCGCGGCTTTTTTCTTTCAACAACCCGTTCGGCGCATGCCCTCATTGTGATGGGCTGGGTACCGAGCAAGGCGTCGATCCCAATCTGGTTGTGCCCGATCCTGGCCTGTCGATCCGCAAAGGCGCGATCGCGCCGTGGTCGAAATCATCCAACCCGTCGCCTTATTACACCCAAACGCTGGAGGCGGTTGCGAAAGCCTATGGCTTCAAGCTCGGAGACTTTTGGGCTGATCTGACTGATGAAGCCAAAAATGCAGTACTCTATGGCACCGGCAAACAAGAGATTGAGTTCGCCTACGACGACGGCCTGCGCACGTACAAAACCAAAAAGGCGTTTGAAGGCGTCATCGGCAATTTGGAGCGGCGCTGGCGAGAGACTGACAGTGCTTGGATGCGCGAGGAAATCGAGCGATACATGTCGCAATCGCCCTGTTCCGTATGTGATGGATATCGCCTGAAGCCGGAAGCTCTGGCTGTGAAAATAAACAAGCTTCACATCAGCCAAGTGGCAGAAATGTCGATCCGTGACGCAAACACTTGGTTTGACGATCTGCCAAACCATTTATCGGATAAGCAAAATGAGATCGCGACACGCATTTTAAAGGAAATCCGCGACCGATTGAAATTCCTCGTCGATGTTGGGCTCGATTATCTGACGCTCTCACGGGGTTCAGGATCCCTTTCAGGCGGGGAAAGCCAGCGTATTCGCCTTGCCTCACAAATCGGTTCTGGCCTGACGGGCGTTCTTTATGTGCTCGATGAACCCTCGATTGGCCTTCATCAGCGCGACAATGCAAGACTTCTTGAGACACTGCGGCGCCTTCGTGATCTCGGCAACACGGTCATTGTGGTTGAACACGATGAGGATGCCATACTAACCGCCGACTATGTGGTCGATATAGGACCGGCCGCAGGTGTCCATGGCGGTCAGATCATTGCTCAAGGCACGCCGAGCGAAGTCATGGCCAATCCCAAATCATTGACCGGGCAATATCTTGCCGGCGCCATGGGAATCAATGTGCCCGCCGAACGACGGCCAGTGGATTTGAAGAAGCGTGCCGTTACTGTTCATGGCGCAAAAGGTAACAATTTGCGCGACGTATCAGCCGCTTTACCGCTCGGCACTTTTACATGTGTGACCGGCGTGTCTGGCGGCGGCAAATCGACATTTCTTATCGAAACACTCTACAAAGCCGCCGCACGACGGATCAATGGTGCCCGCGAAGTACCGGCGGAACACGATCACATCACCGGCTTTGAACATATCGACAAAGTTATCGACATCGATCAGTCTCCGATTGGGCGCACGCCCCGTTCCAATCCGGCAACTTACACCGGCGCTTTCACGCCGATACGGGAATGGTTTGCGCAGCTGCCGGAAGCCAAGGCACGTGGCTACCAGCCCGGTCGTTTTTCGTTCAACGTCAAGGGCGGTCGGTGCGAAGCATGCCAAGGCGATGGCGTAATCAAAATCGAAATGCACTTTTTGCCCGATGTTTATGTGACCTGCGATGTTTGCCACGGCAAGCGATACAACCGCGAAACGCTCGATGTTCAGTTCAAAGGTAAATCCATATCAGATGTGTTGGAAATGACGGTTGAAGAAGGCGTTGAATTCTTCTCTGCCGTTCCGGCCGTCCGCGACAAGATGGAGACACTGAAACGGGTCGGCCTTGGCTACATTAAGATCGGCCAGCAGGCGACAACGCTTTCCGGTGGCGAAGCTCAACGGATCAAACTGGCCAAAGAGCTATCGCGCAAATCGACAGGGCGAACACTTTACATCCTCGATGAACCCACAACCGGGTTACACTTCCATGATGTCTCCAAGTTACTGGAAGTGCTCCACGAGCTGGTCGATACGGGCAATACTGTCGTGGTCATCGAGCACAATCTTGAAGTCATCAAAACCGCCGATTGGGTCATCGATTTGGGCCCTGAAGGTGGTGATGGAGGCGGTGAAATTGTTGCCCAGGGAACGCCGGAAGACATCGTTGACGTCGAGCGAAGCTATACCGGCCAATTTTTGAAAGAGCTTTTACAGAGGCGGCCGATCAGTCGCATTGAAGCCGCGGAATAGGCTCTAACAAAAATTGGTTTTCGACTGCAGACATGGTGTCCGGTAGCCTGTCAGCTATATCTTCTGCGATCGCAAATGCGCCCGCCTTGCTCCCAGCTTCGGCGTGCAACCAAACTGCGGCCGCCGCTGCTTCAAAAACCGGCGTGCCACGGGCACAAAGACCTGCAATAATACCAGCGAGCACATCGCCGGAGCCTGCTGTGGCAAGTGCGGGCGACGCATTGCCATTCACAATAACGCAGGGTTTTCCGACACGAATATCTCGGGGCGCGGCGATCACTGTATCACGCCCCTTATATACGACTACCGCGTGCGCACGCTCGGCCGCCTTTGTTGCCCTATCGATCTTGCTGAGTGACCCATCGTCGGCGATGTCCGGAAAAAGCCTGCCGAATTCTCCTTCATGCGGTGTCAAAATCAAACGCGGTTCATCATGCAAAGCGGCCGCACCAAAGAGAGCCTGGCTTTCGTCGACAAAAGCCGTCAATCCATCAGCATCCAATACGAGCGTCTGCTCTTCTTGGCGAAGGATGCTGGTTGCGATTTGCCTTGCGGCGTTCATATCGCCAAACCCTGGACCTAAAACCACACAGCGGGGATTATTTAGCTTGGCAAGGACTCCAATGGCGTCCTCGGGATCAGCGTAAGTGTGCACCATCGCCGAGGTCAAATGAGCTGCCTGAACATGCAACGCCGCCTCTGTGCCCAGCAAAGTAACAGCGCCGATACCAACCTTCTGCGCGGCAATGGCCGACAGTCGAGCAGCGCCCGTTGCCAATGCCGGACCGGAGAAAACTGCCACATGACCGCGCTGATATTTATGCGTTGTTTGGCTGAGTTTCGGCATCGCAGAACGCCATAACGTCGGGTCGTTCTCGTATCGCTGATTTGAAGCGTTTTCCGACGTCCCACCACGCACACCAATATCGGCAACGACGATAGTACCGCAGGCTGAGCGACCCGGCTCCAAAACATGGCCTGGCTTCTTGCGATAAAATGTGACCGTGGCATCGCAAGCCATTTGATACCGAATGTGCCCGGTATCGCCGTCTACACCCGAGGGCAAATCAACTGCCAGCACTGGTACCGAGGGCTGTTTGGCTTTATTGAGCGCCGAAATGACAATTTCAGGCAAATCGCCCTTTCCGCCTGCGCCAAAGATGGCGTCAACAACCAGATCACTTCGACCCGGCTCAAAGAACGAAAAATCTAAAACAGGGCCAGTCCAGCGCGCAGCAGCCGCATCCGCGTCCGTGCCCTTTTTGGGCGCGCCTAACGCATAAAGCGAAACAGGGTGTCCACGCTCCGCCAAAAGCCGGGCCACTACATATCCATCGCCGCCATTATTGCCAGTGCCGCACAAAACATGCACGCGCGGTGCTTGGCCAAAATCTTTCAAGATGACATCAAGGATCGCGTATCCAGCATTGTCCATCAGCTGCGAACCAGCTGCCAATCCTGAGGCAATTGTCTGCCGATCCGCCTCTGCCATTTGGGCGCATGTCAGCAATCGGTAGCAATCTGTGTCGTCAGTATGTTGCACAATTAGCGCCCATCAATTTTGCATATTTTTTGGTCACATTGCCTACCAGATCAGCATATTTGGCATAGCTTGCCGTTTCAAACTGGTATTTTTACCGGTAAAGCAGCCTGTGTATCACACTGCAAGACGCGTTTTTCGCACTCGTTCGGGAAGTGTACGGATTGGCACGCGGCATGCATCAAAGTGGAAAAAGACCGGAGGGCAATTCATGAAGAAGATCGAGGCCGTCATTAAGCCGTTCAAGCTTGATGAGGTGAAAGAGGCGCTGCAAGAGGTCGGCTTGCAAGGCATTACGGTGACTGAAGCGAAGGGTTTTGGTCGTCAAAAAGGCCATACGGAACTCTACCGCGGGGCCGAATATGTCGTCGATTTTCTACCCAAAGTGAAGATTGAAATTGTCGTGACCGACGACACTGTCGACGCGGCGATGGATGCTATTCGCGAAGCGGCCCAGACAGGCCGCATTGGAGATGGCAAGATCTTCGTCTCAGCAATTGAGAATGTTGTTCGCATTCGCACAGGCGAGACGGGCAAAGACGCTGTTTGATCACGCCAACAACAGATCAAATGAATCAACACACGCATAAGGAAAAGGGAAAACTATGAGTGCAAGTGATGTCATGAAGCAAATCAAGGACAACGACGTAAAGTTCGTTGACCTGCGCTTCACCGACCCGAGGGGCAAAATGCAGCACGTCACGATGGACTGTGCCGTCGTTGATGAGGATATGTTTGCCGATGGCGTTATGTTTGACGGCTCGTCAATCGCTGGCTGGAAAGCCATCAACGAGTCTGACATGACTTTGATGCCTGACACAGAAACAGCCCACATGGACCCGTTTTACGC
This sequence comes from Pseudomonadota bacterium, assembly GCA_039815825.1. Classification (GTDB taxonomy): domain Bacteria; phylum Pseudomonadota; class Alphaproteobacteria; order Rhizobiales; family Rhizobiaceae; genus JBCBDX01. Next base: position 25,869 of record JBCBYO010000025.1, on the reverse strand, counting down.
GCAGTCCACCATGGCTATCTTCTGTGACATCCTCGACCCGATTTCCGGCGAAGGCTATAACCGCGATCCACGCATGACTGCCAAGCGCGCAGAGGCCTACATTTCATCGGGCGGCTTTGGTGACACCGCCTATTTCGGACCAGAGCCAGAATTCTTCATCTTTGATGACGTTAAATTCGCATCCGATCCATACAACACGGGCTTTCAACTCGACAGCGTTGAACTTCCAATCAACACGGACGCCGAATATGACAATGGCAACTTGGGCCACCGCCCACGCACAAAAGGCGGCTACTTCCCGGTAAACCCAGTCGACAGCGCACAGGACATTCGTTCTGAAATGCTGACTGTTTTGGCAGAAATGGGCGTTGCCACCGAGAAGCACCACCACGAAGTGGCCGCTGCTCAGCACGAACTGTCTATGTTGTTCAACACATTGACACGTAAAGCCGATGAAGTTCAGCTTTATAAGTACGTCGTTCAAAACGTGGCACACGCCTACGGCAAATCAGCGACATTCATGCCCAAGCCAGTCTATGGCGACAACGGTACCGGCATGCACGTGCACCAGTCCATCTGGTCCGAAGGCAGGCCGTTGATGGCCGGTGATGGTTATGCAGGTCTGTCTGAAACATGCCTCTACTATATCGGTGGCATCATCAAACACGCCAAAGCGCTCAACGCCCTGTCAAACCCATCCACCAACTCATACAAGCGTCTGGTACCTGGCTACGAAGCACCGGTCCTGCTGGCTTACTCTGCCCGCAACCGTTCAGCTTCCTGCCGTATTCCATTCTCCGGCTCACCAAAAGGTAAGCGCGTAGAAGTACGCTTTGGTGACCCAATGGCTAACCCATACCTGATGTTTGCAGGCATGCTGATGGCCGGCCTCGATGGTGTTAAGAACAAGATCCATCCTGGCGATCCAATGGACAAAGACTTGTACGATCTGCCACCAGAAGAGCTGGCTGGCATTCCAACGGTTTGTGGTTCATTGCGTGAAGCCATGGAAGCACTTGATGCGGATCGTGACTTCCTCAAAGCAGGCGGTGTTTTCGACGATGATCAAATCGACGCCTACTTGGAGCTGAAGGACGAGGAGAACACACTCTACGAGATGACACCTCATCCCGTCGAATTCGACCTTTACTACTCTGCATAATCATCCGACCTCCCATGGATGAAGTTAAGACCGGCGACTGGCTATGCCAGCCGCCGGTTTTTCTGTTGGTCACACTGTTTTCGCTTGCAGCCAAAGCGCTTTGAGCGTTTCTTATGCGCCAGAACGGGAGGAACCCATATGGCGGGTCAATTCAGCTTTTCGCGGCGCGATTTTCCAACTGCATTTCAATTCGGGGTGGCAACATCTGCTTACCAGATCGAAGGTTCGAGCTTTGGAAAATGCGGTCCCTCTCATTGGGACACATTCGCAGCAACACCGGGAAACACAAAGAACGCAGAAGATGGCGCCGTCGCTTGCGACCACTACCACCGCTACGAAGAAGATCTCGACCTGATCGCAAATGCCGGCCTTGATCACTATCGCTTTTCGGTTTCTTGGGCACGGGTTATGCCAGATGGCAGATCAGTCAACCCTGACGGACTAGACTTCTATGACCGGCTGGCTGACGCCATTTTGGCGCGCGGCATCAAACCCATGCTGACCTTGCACCATTGGGATTTACCAGCCGCACTTGCCGATCTCGGCGGGTGGCGCAACCGCGACGTTTCCGACCGTTTTGCCGAATTGACCCAAAATGTTGTTGAACGCATCGGCGATCGCATGTGGGCAACCGGAACATTTAACGAGCCGTGGTGCACCACTTGGCTGTCTCATTTTCACGGTGCACACGCCCCTGGCCTCCGCGATATCCGCGCAACAGCACGCGCAATTCACCACCTATTGTTGGCACATGCGAAATCAATCGACGTGATGCGCGCAGCAGGCATGGACAATTTGGGTATCTATCTGAATTTCGAACCGGCGGAACCGGCAGCAGACACACCGCAATCTAAAGCTGCAGCTGCACGCTATCATGCTTACTATAACGAGTGCTTTCTTTATCCTTTGATGGGCAGAAACTATCCCGATTTAGTGCTGGAGGCGATTGAACCGCACTTGCCAGCCAATTGGGAAGCTGACCTTCCCTCGTTCAGCAAACCGCTCGATTGGCTGGGCATCAACAACTATACACGCAAATTGCTGGACGATGACGGGACGGGCGTTTGGCCTCATTTCAAGGAAGTGCCGGGCCCTCTTCCAAAAACGGAGATGGATTGGGAAGTCTCTCCCCAATCGTTTGAATGGCTGCTCAATTGGGTCAGTGAACAAACAGGTGGCCTACCGCTTTACATCACGGAAAACGGAATGGCTGGCCCTGAGGTTAAATCAGGAACAGATGTCGACGACCCTTGGCGGATCGACTTTCTTGAAAAGCACATACAGGCCACCATTCGCGCTGTGGGCAATGGCGCCAATATTCAAGGTTATACGGTTTGGTCGTTGCTCGATAATTACGAATGGGCCCTTGGCTATGAGAAGCGATTTGGTATCGTTCATGTCGACTATGAAACGCTTGAACGCACGCCAAAAGCAAGTTGGCGTGCTTTGAAAGCGGCCCTTACGTGAAACGATACCATGCGACAAAACCAAATCGTCACGGTCACACTCAATCCGGCTCTGGATTTTGCGGCTGAAGTTCCCGAGCTGATAGCGAACGAGAAACTACGCTGTGACCATCCCAGCATGTTTCCGGGTGGCGGTGGCGTAAACGTCGCGCGCGCCATCCGCAATTTGGGCGGAGATGCGACAGCTTGCGTTGCTTTGGGTGGTCCAAATGGCCAGTCGCTGGAACTATTGTTGCGCGCTGAAGGTGTCGACGTTGCGCCGGTCAGCCTTGACGTACAAACGCGTCACTCGTTGACAGTGCGTGATCAAGATAGCGGAAAGCTCTATCGCTTCATGCTGCCAGGTACACCTTGGACACAGATGATCGAAGCGCATTTTCTCGCGAAGGTGGCCGAACTTCTTGGCCCGGCACAATATTGCGTTTTGTCTGGCTCGATGCCGCCCGGCACCGGGGTCGATACAATCCGGAAGTTGGCGACCATCTGCCACAATGCGGACTGCAAACTGGTCGTTGATACGTCAGGTCCAACGCTTATTAGCCTTGTTCAAGAACAAAGCGTTGGCATCGATATTTTACGCGCAAACCGTGATGAGGCGCAGTACAGCACGACCCGTGACCTTGAAACACCGTCGGACTTCGCCGCTGCAGCAGCTCGAATGATCGAACGGGGCGCGGCCAAGAACGTGGTTCTCGGCGTCGGTGGCAAGGGCAACCTGGTGGTGACCGAAGGAGGTCAATCGCTTTTCGTACCGGCGCCAAAAGTCGAGGTGATCAGCCGCGTTGGTGCCGGTGACAGCTTTGTTGGTGCCATGGTTCTGGCGCTTGCTAAAGGTCATTCTTGGGAACAGGCGCTGCCCCGTGGCGCAGCGGCAGCATCGGTTGCCTGCACCAAGCCGGGCACTGAACTTTGCACCGCGCAAGAGACTGAGCAATTGGCCAATACACTTCAGGCAGAAAAGCTGTCTTTGAACTAAACATCTTAATTACCGAATTGGCCTTGCCTGCCTGACTGGCGCAGCTAGTCTCCACACCAAGTTGGGAGGCAAGATCAACATGGCCAAGCTTTCATTTTTTGGTGCCGCAGGAACCGTCACGGGCTCCTGTTCGATGGTCGACACAGGAAGCAGACGTTTTCTGGTTGATTGCGGCATGTTCCAGGGCAACAAAACCATCCGAGCACTCAATGACGAGGATTTCCCTTTCTTGGTGAATGATCTGGACTTCCTCGTGCTTACGCACGCCCACATCGACCATTCCGGACTGCTCCCAAAACTAACAAAGCATGGCTACGACAAGCCGATCTACGCCACCGAGCCAACGTGCGATCTGCTCACCTTCATGATGAAGGACTCGGCTAAAATTCAAATGTCGAACAATGAGCGTGAAAACCGAAAACGGGCCCGTAAAGGACTTGATCCGGTCGAACCGCTCTACACCGACGAAGACGCCAAACGCGTTTTAGAATTGCTGCACCCGATCAATGGCTATGATCAATGGTTTGAACCGGCAGAGGGCATTCACGTTCGTTACTGGAACGCGGGACATATCCTCGGATCAGCATCTGCTGAGATCAAGTTTAAAGACGCCGATAGTGCGAACCTGATGCGCATCTTGTTCTCCGGCGACATCGGCCCGGAAGAGAAAGTATTCCACCCCGAACCCGGCGGGGAAGCAGGCTTTGATTATATTGTATGCGAGTCCACCTACGGTGACCGCGATCGAGATGATTACACGCTCGAAAAGCGCCGCGATATGTTGCGCAAAGAGCTGGTCCGAGGGCTTTCTGCGGGCGGTAACGTCGTTATTCCAGCCTTTGCCGTGGAGCGCAGCCAGGAGTTGCTGCACGATATAGGCGTGCTGTTGGCGCAAGGTGAGTTGCCACAAGCGACCGTCTTTTTGGACTCCCCTCTGGCCAAAAACGTCACCGAAGTATTTATCAAACACGCCCATACGCTTGATGATGTTGCCATAGACAATTCCCGGCTCTTTCGCGACGAACAATTCCGTTTGGTGGAAAGCGTCGAAGAGTCAAAAGCCATAAACCGCATCAATGGCGGCGCCATTATCATATCAGCCTCAGGCATGGCAGACGCGGGCCGGATCAAACATCATATCAAAAACAACATCTGGAAGCGGAACGCCACAATCCTGTTTGTCGGCTATCAAGCACCCGGAACACTTGGTCACATCATCACGAGCGGCGCTGATATGGTTCGCATCCACGGTAAGGAATTTGTGGTCAACGCAGAGATCCGTCGATTAGGCAACTACTCGGCGCATGCCGACCAAGGAGAATTGATTGACTGGGTTCTCGAGCGATCACCCATCGCCGGCGGCGTTTTCCTCAACCATGGCGATGATGATGCGCGCGAAGAACTCGCACGGCTTTTGGCGCAACGCGGAATTGACGCCGACAACATCTACCTTCCCCAATTTGACGAGAGCTTTGACCTGGTAGCGGCGAGTGCGGAAACCAAAGGCCGTGCGTACTCGACCGGCAAAGTTGCAAACCGGATTCCGCACGATGAGCTTTTGACGGACTGGAACAATGACTATGCAGCGTTTCTTGTGGCACTCACGCAAAGGCTGAGCGGCGCGGAAAATGACGCCGAGCGACGCGCATTGATCAAGTCGCTACACGGCGTCCTTTAAACGTTCTTTTTCGGTGTCTTGAACGGCTTCTTGGGATCTGCCCCAAACTGCGGCGCGTCGTCGAAAAGATTGAGCGTGTCGGGGTCATTGTTGGGCTTGTCCCAGTCAAGCATCCATGGTGCAGGCGACGCCACTTGTGGCGCTTTCTCCCATATAAAATAGCCCAGCGCACCTTTGGCCGGAACAGGCTCAACGGCTTTGGGATTTTCCAATACAAGGCCAGCCTGACCCCCTAACCACTCGCTGTCACTCTCGGTAACGATATCGACCACATCGACGGTGCCGATGATAGCACCATACACCAATTTGTCCGGCCCAGGACACGCCACCCCGTGACGTGCCAGCCGCCAGAAACCCCACTCAAACTCATCACGTTTCATCGATGAGGCTGCGTGTATGCAGATCGTACGGCAATCCATATTGCCAGATTTTATGGAACCCAAAGAACGGTTTTCGATCTTCTTGCCACCATGGATGATTGCCCAAGCCCATGGCTGGCGAACGGATAGCGCCAGTTTCGGCAGCTCATCCATTAGTTGACAACGGGGATGGAAGCACCGTCTCCATGTTCCCAATCGACCAAATCCAGATCGATGCCGTCGACGCAAGCGGCATGAACCCCAATGCGTTCCGGCGCATCGGCCAGCGTGTGGTGAGTATGGATCCCGCAAGTGTTGCAAAAATAGTGTGTCTCGCGGCCTGTGTTCCAACGATAGGAACTCAAATTTTCAAGCGGGCTGTTTAGTTGGAAACGGTCAGACGCGACCAAGACAACACCCCGGTTCTTGCGGGTGCAAAGGCTGCAATTACAACGCACATAACGCTCATTGTTACTTTCACCCAAAATGCTAAAAGTTACGGCACCGCAATGACAGCTTCCAGTTCGTGTCTCACTCATCTTCAAACACACCGTCGGCCTCATCCAAACCGAGTAAATTCCAAGACTGTATCATGTGAGGCGGCAATGGGGCGGTGACATTTATCTTTCCACCATCCGGGTGCGGAATGCGCAAACGACGCGCATGCAGATGCAGTTTTTTTTGAATACCGCCCGGAAACTCCCAATTCGGATCGTCTTCAAAATATTTTGGATCACCCAGAATTGGGAGGCCCAAAGACAGGCAATGGACGCGCAATTGGTGTGTACGTCCTGTTTCAGGCTGTAGTTCCATCCATGTCAGCCGCTGGCCAGCTGTCTCAATCCGCCGGTAGTAGGAAACCGCATGGTCAGCGCCCTTTTCACCATGCTCGGCAACCCGCATACGATCACCGTCGGGTGTTTGCTCTTTGGCAAGCCACGTGGAGATACGACCCTCAGCTTTGCGAGGTGAGCCTTTGACGAGAGCCCAATAAATCTTCTCCGTGTCACGCTTGCGGAATGCCTCGGTCAAAGATTGTGCGGCACTCCGCGTTTTCGCAATGGCCAACACACCGGTGGTATCTCTATCCAAACGGTGAACCAAACGCGGTTTTTCACTCTTTTTATTGCGCAGGGCCTCAAGCATGCCGTCCACATGACGCGACACACCAGAGCCACCCTGAACAGCCAATCCATGTGGTTTGTTTAGGACAAGAACCTTCGCGTCCTCAAATAGCGTCATCTTCGCAAGCGCTTCGCGGTCATTGGCCCCTTTCAGCGGATTGGCGGGACCATCGCCGGAGGGCTTGTCGTTTGAAAGCTGCGGTGGAATACGAATGATATTGCCGGTTGCAATTCGCGTGTCGGATTTTGCCCGTTTGCCGTCCACCCTCACCTGACCAGACCGCAAAAGTTTTTGAAGCGCACCAAATCCAAGTCCCGGGAAATGCGTTTTAAACCAGCGGTCCAAACGCATACCGTTCTCATCGATCAGAACTCTCTTCTCTCCAACGGCTGCCATTTTCACCCCAGCAAAGAGCGGGAAAGTGCAAGCCCGACAAAAACGGCTGCAATGGATGCCAAAACGCTTGTGACGGCGTAACCCATGGCAAGCGACAACGCGCCCCGCTCATAAAGCGTGGCAAAGTCGAGTGAAAAAGCGGAAAATGTCGTGAAAGAACCAAGAAAACCAGTGACGAAAAACATACGAAAAGACTGATCGCCCGCAGATCGGCTCGCTAGCCAGCCGATGATCAAACCCATGACCAGCGAACCCACAACGTTCACAACCATTGTTCCAATAGGAAATCCGTGACCGAACAAACGCGCGGAAGCGGAAGTTGTACCAAAGCGAGCCATTGCGCCAAGCGCGCCACCCAAAGCAACAAGGACGAACGATATCATTCGCCCGCTGCCGGCGCCTTTGTACCCGCCCCAATCATGCGCCAATTTTTATAGAACATTGATTTCACACGATCAGCGACCGCGGATACGAAACCGAGCAGGAAGTCGATGACGCCTGGAAAACGTGATGGACGCGCAATGTCCATGAATACGCAATAACGCAACGAATCCAGCTGGTTCACGGACCGATGAAATAGCGTGTCATCAAAGATATAAAGCGGCTCTTCGTGCCAGAAATGCTTCTTGCCGTTACACTCGATGTATATTTGATCCGTTTCCACCGGCGTCAGGTTGTATAAGATCCGGTAGCTCAAACGCAGCGGGCCATAGTGCCAAGTCGTTGATTCCTTACCCGAAAAAACAGAAACAGCGATGGTCTTCAGATATTTGAAATCACCATTGAGCGCGTCAATATTTTCGATCTGACGTTTGCCGAACCAGCGATAGACATACATCCCCCTTTTGCTGTCGCCGAGCGCTGCATCAATATCGGCGATGATGTCGTCTTTGCGCTCTTTGAACGTATCCAAAACCGCTTCTATCTCCCCGCGATATTCATCTGGGAAATCATCAAGCGTATGCAAACCGGGATTACGTTTTGAAAAAAGGTCAACGGCAAGATTAAACGGCGACAGCAGCCAAGTGGGAATGCCGTTTCCGAAAAAATAGCGTCGATACATGAGCCGCGTTTTCCCTTTGTTGCGACCCACATCGATCAGACCACATGCAATGAAAAACAAGGTGACCCAAGGGATGAACACAAACAGAACGGCAAAAACAGGTACGGCAATAGCCGTCCGTTTGATCGCCTTCTTCGTCTCACGTTTCATACCATCTGCTCCAAGCTAGCTGCCGTCATTGCGCACTTTGCGTAGACGTTCCCAATACGCCAAACGCTTCTTGATGTCGCGCTCAAATCCACGCTCGACAGGCGTGTAGTATGTTTGACGGCCCATTTCATCGGGAAAATAGTTTTGTCCTGAAAAAGCCTCGTCCTCGTCGTGATCATATCGATAGCCTTCGCCATAGCCTTCTTCGCCCATCAGCTTTGTGGGCGCGTTTAATATGTGCTTAGGCGGCATAAGTGAGCCATGGCGCTTTGCTGCAGCCGACGCAGCCTTAAAGGCTTTATCCACCGCGTTTGATTTGGGGGCGGTCGCGACATAAACGCATGCTTGGGCTAACGCTAGTTCACCCTCTGGCGAGCCCAAATAATCATAGGCGTCTTTGGCCGCCAACGTGACGCTCAACGCTTGGGGGTCCGCATTTCCAATATCCTCGACTGCCATTCGAACAAGACGTCGACCTATATAAAGCGGATCCTCGCCCGCATCGAACATGCGGCAAAGGTAATAGAGCGCAGCATCGGGATCCGAGCCACGCACCGATTTATGTAGCGCCGATATGAGATTGTAATGCCCGTCCTGACTTTTGTCATAAATTGGAGCCCGGCGTTGCAGGAAGGAACGAAGCTCTTCCTGCGACAGCGGTGACTGCGTAGATAGTCGCGCGACTTCCTCTACGTATGACAGCAACGCCCGACCGTCACCGTCTGCCATCGACACCAGCATTGATCGCGCGTCGGGCTCAAGAGGCAAAGCGCCAACTTCCCGTTCAGCACGTTCCAGCAAAGCATGCAGACTTTCATCGCAATGCCGGTTCAAGGTCAGCACCCGCGCCCGTGATAACAGTGCTGCGTTCAGCTCAAAAGATGGATTCTCAGTCGTCGCACCCACCAGAACAATCGTGCCGTCTTCCAAAACCGGCAAAAAACTGTCCTGTTGCGAGCGATTGAAACGATGAATTTCATCGACAAACAATAGTGTTTGCCGCCCATTGGTGCGGCGCATGCGGGCGGCGTCGAAGATCTTTTTTAAGTCTGCAACCCCAGAAAAGATGGCAGACACTTGTTCAAAATGCATATCAACATGGTCAGCCAGCAAACGGGCAATCGTGGTTTTACCGGTTCCCGGGGGACCCCAGAAGATCATCGAACCCAATGATCCGGTTTCAAGGGCGCGCGTTAAAGCACCCTCCTCTCCAACGAGATGGTCCTGGCCGATGACCTCTGAAAGAGCCGCTGGACGCAATCGGTCCGCCAGCGGCCGATGGCCTGCTTCTTTTTTGTTTGATCTTTCAACAAATAAGTCAGCCAATGATCAAAACCGAATAAACTGACGAAGACGTCGCCCTTGTCGGTCAATTTCATATCGCCATGACCGCGTCCCGACATTTGTTAAGCGCTGCAAGTCATCAGCGGTTTGGATAACTTCACCATTAAGGCCCAAAACCACATCACCGGGCCTGATCCCATACCGATTGGCGATGGCGCCGCGCTCGACTTCCAAAACCAAGGCCCCTGATTGAGCTACCAAACCATAACGCTGGGCGAGCGCCGCCGTGACCGTGGTGACTATTGCCCCGTCAAAAGGGTTGGGACCGTTTATCATCAAAGTCTCATCTGGCGAAGGCTCGGGTTGGCTATCAAGCCGGACGCGGACCAAACGTTGACGGCTTCCCGACAAGATAAGCATTTCAACTTCGCCGCCAGGCCCGATCGTCGCCAAGCGGTAGCCCAGCGCATCGGGATGTTCGATGGCTTCCCCATCAACTTGCAAGACAACGTCGCCGCGTCGCAATCCTGCATCTTGCGCCGCGCTATCGGGCAACACATCAACAATTAGAGCGCCATAAGGTCGTGCCAGACCCAAACTTTCAGCAATGGCGGCATCAACGGGCTGAAACGAAGCGCCAATAAATGGGCGCTCAAACGCATCGGCACCGCCGAGCGCTTGATTCACAACGGCGCGTACCATGTTCGCAGGAATGGCAAATCCAATACCGTTAGATCCGCCCGACCGCGAAAAAATCGCCGTGTTTATTCCCACTAGTCGGCCAGCCATATCGACCAAGGCGCCGCCAGAGTTTCCTGGATTGATCGCGGCATCGGTCTGAATGAAAAAGCCGAAATCAGAGACACCAATTCGAGTACGCGCTGTCGCGGAGACAATACCAGACGTGATCGTTTGCCCAACGCCAAACGGATTGCCAATCGCCAAAACCAAATCACCGGTCAGCACATCATCTGAATTCGCAAATGCGAGCGGTACAAAGCTGTCATCTGTGCGAAGCTGTAAAACCGCCAGGTCTGTCCGTTCATCCCGCAGAACTATATCGCTTTGATACTCCCGACCGTCCGATAGAACGACCCGCACTTCATCAGCCCCACTGATCACGTGGTCATTGGTAACCACCAAACCGCGTTCATCGACAATAACGCCCGATCCAAGCGAAGACTGCACCCGTGATGGGCCGCGAAAGCGATCACCGAAGAACTCTTCAAAGAACGGGTCGCCAGCAAAAGGTGAGCGCCGTTGAACCGATCGCGCCGTATAGATGTTAACAACCGATGGTGCTGTTTGCTGCACTAAAGGTGCGTACGAGAATTGAATTTGCGTGCGATTTGCCGGAACGCGGCGCTCCACCACATCGGGCGCTTCACGCGTCCCACGCAAACTGTCCAACAGCTGCCCAAACGGTGTTTCTTGCGCATGTACCGCTAGCGCGTACATCGGGACAAATACCAACACGGCTAAAGCCAGCAAAAGCGTATGCCGAGGAATCATAAGGGACCTCCATGGCCATATTGCGACTACTTTAGGGTACAAAAAAGGGGCCATTGTGGCCCCTAGAATTTGTATGCAGCACGATTTTACAAATATTATGCGGCTGCTGCAGCCGCTTCCTCTTCCGCCGCCTCTTCGGCTTCAACCCGCGCTAAATCCGCAGCACCTTTGGCGTCAATATCACGGTCAACAAACTCGATGACCGCCATTGGCGCGCTGTCACCGTAGCGGAAACCCGCTTTCATGATGCGCGTATAGCCGCCATTGCGATCCGCATAGCGCTTGGCGATCGTATCAAACAGCTTACGGACCTGGTTTTGGTCCTGGATTTGACTGATCGCTTGGCGGCGGGCATGCAAGTCACCGCGCTTGCCCAGCGTAACCAGCTTTTCAACGATCGGCCGCAGCTCTTTGGCTTTGGGCAGTGTCGTCACAATCTGCTCGTGCTCAATCAGCGACACCGCCATGTTAGCGAACATGGCTTTGCGATGTGAACTTGTACGGTTTAGCTTGCGGCCTGATTTACGGTGGCGCATGAGCCTTCTCCTTGTCTAACCTTACTGGCGCACAAGCGCTCAGTAATGATCCTCATAACGTTTTGCGAGTTCTTCAATATTTTCTGGCGGCCAAGTTGGTACTTCCATACCCAAATGGAGGCCCATAGACGCCAGCACTTCCTTAATCTCATTGAGCGACTTGCGACCGAAGTTAGGCGTACGCAGCATTTCGCCCTCGGTTTTCTGGATCAAGTCTCCAATATAGACAATATTGTCGTTCTTCAGGCAGTTGGCGGAACGAACGGACAGCTCCAACTCGTCCACCTTCTTTAGAAGCGCAGGGTTGAACGCGAGTTCCTGAACCTGTTCTTCTTGAACTTCACGCTCTGGCTCATCGAAGTTGACGAACACACCAAGCTGGTCCTGCAGAATACGCGCAGAGAAGGCGACTGCATCTTCTCCGCTGATCGCACCATTGGTATCGATCGTCATAGTCAGCTTGTCATAATCCAAGACCTGACCTTCGCGGGTGTTTTCAACCTTGTAGGAAACCTTGCGAACCGGTGAGTAGAGGCTATCAACCGGGATCAAGCCAATCGGGGCATCTTCGGCACGGTTGCGCTCAGCAGCGACATAGCCCTTACCCGCATCGATTGTGAATTCCATGCGAATTTCAGCGCCCTCATCGAGAGTACAAAGGGCGTGGTCAGGATTCAAAATCTCAACATCGCCAACTGTTTGAATGTCACCGGCAGTGACAACGCCAGGTCCCTGCTTGCGCACAACCATGCGCTTGGGACCGTCGCCATCCATGCGGATCGCGATTTCCTTGACGTTCAAGACGATGTCAGTGACATCTTCACGTACACCAGGGATTGAAGAAAACTCGTGCAAAACCCCGTCAATCTGCACCGCCGTAACAGCGGCACCACGCAATGATGAAAGCAGTACCCGACGAAGGGCGTTGCCAAGGGTCAAACCAAAACCACGCTCAAGCGGTTCCACTGTTAGTGACACCCGCGAGCCAGAGCCCTTGAACTCTACCTTGTTTGGTTTGATCAGTTCCTGCCAGTTCTTTTGAATCACGCTATTTGTCCTTCAAGTTTCTTTGCCACTATCCAATCGTGGCAATAGAGCTTGTGCCCACCGTCACATTAAAGGCGACAGCAGACCCAGTGATGTCGTCAGGTTTAGACCCGGCGGCGTTTACGCGGACGACAACCATTATGAGGGATGGGTGTAACGTCGCGAATAGATGTAATGGTAAAGCCAGCAGCTTGGAGAGCGCGAAGCGCGGACTCTCGGCCGGAACCTGGACCACAGACTTCAACTTCCAACGACTGCATGCCATGTTCTTGCGCCTTGCGGGCACAATCTTCGGCAGCAACCTGCGCAGCAAATGGTGTCGACTTGCGAGAGCCCTTAAAGCCTTGCATGCCTGCCGATGACCAAGCGATCGCGTTGCCTTGGGCATCGGTAATCGTGATCATCGTATTGTTGAATGTTGAATTCACATGGGCAATCCCAGAGGTGATATTCTTGCGCTCGCGGCGGCGAACACGTGTTTCAGCTTTAGCCATTTTTATTCCTTCTCGATATCAAGCGCCGCCGTAGTTCCAGCGGCTACACCTATGCGGCAAAAGGGCCCAAACAGCCCTGCCCGCAAAATTATTTCTTCTTGCCAGCAATCGCTTTGGCAGGACCTTTGCGCGTACGCGCGTTGGTATGCGTACGTTGACCACGAACTGGTAGATTGCGGCGGTGGCGAAGACCACGGTAGCAGCCAAGATCCATCAAACGTTTGATGTTCATGGATGTTTCACGACGCAGGTCACCTTCTACCTGATAGTCACGGTCGATCGTTTCACGGATCGACAAAACTTCTGCGTCTGTCAGTTCATGAACGCGACGCTCGGCCGGGATATTGTTTTTCTCAACAATCTCCTGGGCAAACTTCTTGCCAATGCCGTGAATATATTGAAGCGCGATAACTACGCGCTTTTGCGTAGGGATGTTAACCCCGGCAATACGAGCCATTTCTCAACTCCATGTCGGCTGAACCCTGTCCAGCGGTAAAACCTAACCCGCGTCCGGTGGAGGCCGGCCCTTGCGAGCTCTCCAAACAAAAAGGCAGCCGAAAGGCTACCTACCAAAACAGTCAGGAGTAGCGGGCATATAGGCCCGCGTCATGTTCATGTCAACGCCAAATATTTAGTGAAAGACACACAATCACATGTCTTCCAATATCTCGCGGATTTGCTCGGTCACGCCATCAATCGATGCCATTCCATCAACTGATTTCAAAACGCCCTTGGCATAATAATAGCCAATCAACGGAGCTGTTTTTTTGTAATATTCGCGCAAGCGTTCGTCGAACACCTCCGCTTTGTCATCTTTGCGCGGCGTCTCCCCCCGGGCGACAGCTTCTTCAGCACGTTTGACGATACGGCCCACCAGCGCCTTATCATCGACCGTCAACTCAATGACGACATCCAGCTGTTTGCCCTTTTCAGCTAGCATACCCTGAACAGAATCGGCCTGTTGAAGCGTGCGCGGATAGCCGTCAAGGATAAAACCGTTGGCACAATCGCCCTGATCCAGCCGCTCTGAAACAATACCGTTGACGATTTCATCAGAAACCAGCTCACCGGCATCCATAACCGCCTTTGCACGTTTGCCAATTTCGGTTCCCGCTGCGACAGCAGCACGTAGCATGTCACCTGTTGAAAGTTGCGGGATACCGTAAGCTTCAACCAATCGCTGCGCTTGGGTGCCCTTTCCTGCGCCAGGTGGGCCCAAAAGAATCATTTTCATATTGCTTGTCCTCCCCGAAACGGCCGAATAGCACGCTCATTATCTGCGACGACCCTTCTTGCCGCCGCGCAACTTGGACTTTTTGATAAGCCCTTCATATTGATGAGCAAACAGATGTCCCTGGACCTGACCGACTGTATCCAGCGTCACGCTGACAACAATCAACAGGCTTGTGCCGCCGAGATAAAATGGCACGCCAGTTTGCGCTATTAGGAATTCGGGTAACAAGCAGACCAAAATCAGATAAAGCGCGCCAACCACTGTGATGCGGGTTAGCACATAGTCGATATGCTCTGCCGTCCGCTGACCAGGACGAATGCCCGGAATAAAGCCGGAATGCTGTTTGAGCTGATCTGCGGTGTCTTGCGGGTTGAAGACAATGGCTGTGTAGAAAAAAGCAAAGAAGCCAATAAGCGCCGCATACAAAAGCATGTACATTGGCTGTCCGTGACCAAGCGCTGCCAAAATGGCGCCCGCCCACTCCGGCATGTTCTCAGTGCTGGAAAAACCGGCGACGGTGGCTGGTAGCAATAGCAGCGATGAAGCGAAGATGGGCGGAATAACGCCTGCTGTGTTCAGCTTCAACGGCAAGTGGGACGTATCACCTTGGAACATCCGATTGCCGACTTGCCGTTTCGGATATTGGATCAAAAGACGCCGTTGCGCGCGTTCCATAAAGACGATGAACGCAATCACAGCAATCGCAATCACGATGATGGCAACAACGAAACCCGCAGACAGAGCACCGGTACGGCTCAACTCCAAAGTGGCGGCAATGGCACCTGGCAAACCGGCGACAATACCGGCGAAGATGATCAGAGAAATACCGTTACCAATACCACGCGCGGTGATCTGTTCGCCCAGCCACATCAAGAACATGGTGCCACCAACCAGCGTGATGACGGTTGAAATACGGAAGAACCAGCCCGGGTCAGTAACAATATCGACACCACCTTCTAGGCCCACTGCAATACCATAAGCCTGCAGTGTCGCCAGAATCACAGTCAAGTAGCGGGTATATTGGTTGATGACCTTACGGCCCTGCTCACCCTCTTTCTTCAGCTGTTCAAGGGTCGGAATGACGGACGTCATCAGCTGAATAGCAATCGAAGCCGAGATGTACGGCATAATACCGAGCGCGAAAATCGCCATCCGCTCGATCGCGCCGCCGGCAAACATGTTAATCTGGCCCAGGATGCCGTTCGCTTGGTTAGCAAAAGCTGCCGCATAGGCTTCCGCGTTCAAACCTGGTAGCGGGATATAAGTGCCCAACCGATAAATCAGCAGCATACCAAGCGTGAACCAGATCCGCTGACGCAACTCTGTCGCTTTTGCGAACGCGCTGAAGTTTAAATTGGAAGCAAGTTGTTCGGCAGCTGAAGCCATGAAAAATTCCGTCTGTTATACGCGGCAGGTATGCGCGAAAAAAATGGCACCCTCAAGCCCGAGGAGATAAGCGCTCGAAGCGGCCGGTGCAAGTCACAAAAAAAGCCGGATCGACGACCCGGCTTTTCACCCTTATCAGAAAGACTTAGGCGTCAGATTTTTCAGACGGAGTGCCGCCAAGAAGCGTAACCGTACCGCCTGCTTTTTCAATTTTTTCAACCGCAGCGCGCGAAGCACCAGCAACTTCCAGGTTGAATTTCGTTTTGGCGTCACCATCAGCCAATACGCGAACACCGTCCTTTGCCCGGCGAACCACGCCAGCATCGATCAGCGCCTCGACAGTGATTGCTTTTTTTGCATCCAACTTGCCAGCTTCCACTGCCTGCTCAAGGCGAGCAATAGATACGATGTTGTAATCGCTGCCAAAAATGTTCTTAAAGCCGCGCTTAGGCAGACGGCGATAGATCGGCATTTGGCCGCCTTCATATCCATTAATGGATACACCTGAACGCGACTTTTGACCTTTCACGCCGCGACCACCGGTTTTACCCTTGCCGGAGCCGATACCACGACCAACGCGAATGCGGCTGTGGCGTGCGCCTTCATTGTCTTTGATTTCGTTGAGTTTCATTTATCTCGTGCCTCTCACGTCAATCAGGCGGTCTCGTCGACAATACGAACGAGGTGGCTGACTTTACGGATCATGCCGCGAACCGCTGGTGTGTCTTCTAGCGTACGACGACGGTGCATCTTGTTCAGGCCCAAGCCAACAAGCGTCTGCTGCTGGTCTTTCGGGCGACGAATTGGGCTACCAACCTGCTCTACGGTAATGGTCGCGCCTTTGGTTTCTTTAGCCATCGGTTTCTTGCTCCTTTACCGGATCAGTCTTCCGCGCCGATCAGGTCGCGACGGCGATCCTGCAGCGTTGAATATTTCAGGCCACGCTGCGCAGCGATATCTTTGGGGTGCATCTGACGCTTCAACGCATCAAATGTCGCGCGCACCATGTTGTATGGGTTGGAAGAACCAAGCGATTTGGCAACCACGTCTTGCATGCCGACTGTTTCGAAAACCGCACGCATTGGACCACCTGCGATGATCCCGGTACCAGCAGGCGCTGCACGCAACAGCACTTTACCCGCGCCGTGACGACCTTCGACATCATGGTGCAAAGTACGACCGGAGCGTAGCGGTACGAAAATCATATCGCGCTTGGCAGCTTCATTGGCCTTGCGGATAGCTTCAGGCACTTCGCGAGCCTTGCCATGTCCAAAGCCAACGCGGCCTTTTTGGTCACCAACAACCACGAGTGCGGCGAAACCGAAACGACGGCCGCCCTTGACCACTTTGGCCACGCGGTTGATGTGGACGAGCTTATCTACAAACTCGCTTTCAACTTCTTCACGCTGTTCGCGGTTGCGGCCACGGCCACCACCACGTTGTTCTTGCTGTGCCATTATCCTTGTCCTTTATTCTTTTCCGGTAGCACGGGGTTTCATGTTTTGGACGAAAAGCCCGGTGAAATTCTAGAACTTGAGGCCGCCTTCACGCGCTGCATCAGCCAAAGCCTTCACGCGGCCATGGTAAATGTAAGCGCCGCGGTCAAAGACCACTTCTTCAACACCAGCTTTTGATGCACGCTCAGCAACCAGCTTCCCAACTGCGGCAGCAGCAGCTGTATCAGCGCCTGTTTTCAGGTCCTTGCGCAAACCAGTATCCAATGTTGAAGCGGCCGCCACTGTTTTGCCTGCGCTGTCATCGATAACTTGCGCATAAATGTTCTTCGATGAACGGAAGACCGACAAACGCGGACGACCATTGGCCACTTTTTTGAGTTGGCGACGAACACGCTGAGCGCGGCGCATCATTTGTGCTTTTGAACCAGCCATGCTGTTCGCTCCTTACTTCTTCTTGCCTTCTTTGCGGACGATAACTTCCTCCGCATATTTAACACCCTTGCCCTTATACGGCTCCGGTGAGCGGAAAGCACGAATCTCAGCTGCAACCTGACCGAGTTGTTGCTTGTTAATGCCGCTCAAGACGATCTCTGTCGGCTTTGGACAAGCCGCAGAAACACCCTCGGGGATGGGGTAAATTACATCGTGTGAGTAACCGAGCGACAGCTGCAGGTTTTTACCTTGCATAGCGGCGCGATAACCAACACCGTTGATCTCCAGCTTACGCTCAAAACCGCTTTTCACGCCTGTCATGATGTTTTCGATCATGGTGCGTGACATGCCCCATTTGGAGCGCGCATCTTTTGAATTGTCGCGCGGCGACACGGTGATTTCACTGCCTTCCATCTTAACGAGGACTTCCTCGTTAACAACGAAATGCAATTCACCCTTTGGGCCCTTCGCGGTGACCTTATTGCCATCAAGTGACGCCGTAACGCCCTCGGGTACAGCAACCGGTTTCTTACCAATACGAGACATTGTTCAATTCCGTTCGTTAGTACTCAGTCAGCTTGCAAACACATCAGAAGATGCGGCACAAAAGCTCACCACCTACGTTTTGATCACGCGCTTCATGGTCCGCCATCACGCCTTTGGGCGTCGACAGAATGGAAATACCCAACCCATTGGAAACGCTTGGGATTGATTTCGCGCCAACATACACACGACGACCAGGCTTGGAGACCCGCTCAATCGTGCGGATAACAGGCGCACCATCATAATATTTCAACTCGATCTCGAACTCCGACTTACCAGAGCCATACTCCACTTCGGAGTAGCCGCGGATGTAGCCCTCAGATTGCAGTACATCCAGAACGCGACCGCGCAACTTGGAAGCCGGCGTTGAAATAGAGCTCTTTGAACGATGCAAACCGTTGCGGATACGTGTCAGCATATCGCCGACGGGATCAGACATGGACATAATCGATCTCCCTTACCAGCTTGACTTCACAACGCCCGGCACCTTGCCGAGGTTACCAAGTTCGCGAAGTGCAATACGCGACATTCTCAACTTACGGTAGAAACCGCGTGGTCGACCTGAAACTTCACAACGGTTACGCACACGCACCTTGGCACCATTGCGAGGCATTTCAGCCAGCTTCAATGTTGCTTTAAAGCGCTCTTCGATCGGCAAAGAACGGTCTTTGGTGATCTTTTTTAGCGCAGCGCGTTTCGCAGCATGGCTTTTGACCAGTCTGCGGCGACGATTGTTCTTCTCTACGGCACTTACTTTGGCCATGGATAGTGTCCTTCCTTACGCTTGCCGTTAGTGCTTTTCCGGTGGGAATGGGAAGTTGAGTGCACGCAGCAATTCGCGCGCCTCGTCATCCGTTTTCGCACTCGTACAAACGATGATGTCCATTCCCCACATTTGATCGACCTTGTCATAGTCGATCTCGGGGAACACGATGTGCTCTTTCAGGCCCATAGCGAAGTTGCCACGACCATCAAAAGACTTGGGGTTCAGACCACGAAAATCGCGAACACGCGGCAGCGCAATGTTCACCAAGCGGTCAATGAATTCATACATGCGATTACCGCGCAAAGTTACTTTTGCGCCCAATGGCATTTCTTCACGCACTTTAAAGCCAGCAATAGACTTGCGCGCACGCGTGATCACAGCCTTCTGGCCTGTGATCAATGAAAGATCGTCTGCTGCGCGTGTCGGCTTCTTGGAGTCGCCCACAGCTTCACCAACACCCATATTGACGACGATTTTCGTCACCTCTGGGATTTGCATGACATTGGCATAGTTAAACTGCTCTTGCAGTTTGCCGCGTACAGCCTCGTGATAGGCTGTCTTTACCCGCGGTGTATATCCTTGAGCGTTAGCCATCGATCACTTCTCCTGAGCGCTTCGCTACGCGCACCTTCTTGCCATCTTCAATTTTAAAGCCAACACGGGTCGGGCTGCCATCTTTAGGATCAGCAATCGCGATATTGGACAATTGAATAGGCGCCTCACGGTTAATGATGCCAGCTTCGCTTGACTGCGTCTGACGCTGGTGACGCTTGATCATGTTGATCCCGGAAACCACCGCTTTGCCATCTTTCGGCATCACTGCAATCACGTTGCCCTTGCGGCCTTTGTCTTTGCCGGTCAGAACAACAACTTCATCGCCTTTTTTGATCTTTTGCATTGTTGTTCTCCTCAGAGCACTTCTGGTGCCAGCGAAATGATTTTCATGTGCTGACGACCGCGAAGCTCACGCGGTACCGGCCCAAAAATACGCGTTCCGATAGGCTCTTTGTTGTTGTTGACCAAAACGGCTGCGTTGCCATCAAAACGAATGACAGAGCCGTCCGCGCGGCGGATATCTTTGGCAGTACGCACAACGACCGCCTTCATGACGTCGCCCTTTTTCACGCGGCCCCGGGGGATCGCTTCTTTGACGGACACCACGATGATGTCACCGACAGACGCATATTTGCGCTTCGATCCGCCCAGCACTTTGATGCACTGAACACGACGCGCGCCAGAGTTGTCGGCGATATCGAGGTTTGTTTGCATCTGAATCATGACTGGATGCCTCTAATTCTTTTGTCTTCACTTGCCGTTGCCGGCGGTTCCTTTGGACCAACAGGTCCTATTCAGCAGCTGCCTGTTCAACAACAGACCAGCGTTTGTTCTTCGAAATTGGCGCCGTCTCCTGGATAGAAACCTTGTCGCCAACTTTGAATGTGTTGTTCTCGTCATGCGCCTGGTAGCGCTTTGAGCGACGAACTGTTTTCTTCAACAGCGGGTGAGAAAAGCGGCGCTCTACGCGCACAACGACTGTCTTATCGTTCTTGTCACTCACCACAGTGCCTTGCAGGATGCGTTTTGGCATAGCGGTCGTCCTTATGCTTGTGCGTTCTGGCCGCTGGCTTTTTCAGCCGCGATCGTTTTGATGCGTGCAATGTCACGGCGAACCTGACGGGCACGGGCGGAATTTTCCAACTGACCTGTTGCAGACTGGAAGCGCAGGTTAAACTGCTCTTTTTTCAGTTCAGCCAGCTTTGTGGTCAGTTCGTCGGCGGTCATTGCGCGAATGTCTACGGATTTCATGTCATCCACTCCTTATTCGGCAATGCGCTGTACAAAGCGCGTTTTGACAGAAAGCTTTGCCGACCCAAGACGAAGCGCTTCACGCGCAATATCCTCAGGCACACCATCAATTTCAAACATGATCCGGCCAGGCTTGACGCGTGCAGCCCAATAATCGACCGAACCCTTACCTTTACCCATCCGAACTTCGGTTGGCTTCGACGTTACGGGAACGTCTGGAAAGATACGGATCCAAACACGACCAGCACGCTTCATGTGACGTGTGATGGCACGACGTGCAGCCTCGATCTCACGGGCATTCACGCGGTTAGGCTCCAATGCCTTCAAACCGTAAGCACCAAAGTTCAGGTCTGAACCACCCTTGGCCACGCCACGGATCTTACCCTTGAACTGCTTACGGAATTTCGTCCGCTTTGGTTGCAACATTGCTCTTTACTCCACCGCCCGCTTGTATCAGGCGTTCTCGCGGCGACGGTTGCCACCGCCACCCTGATTGTCTTGCTCGGTCGCGCGGCGCTCAGAGGCCATCGGATCGTGCTCAAGAATTTCACCTTTAAAGATCCAGACCTTGATGCCGATGATGCCATAGGCCGTTGAACCCTCGGCTGTGCCGTAATCAACGTCAGCGCGCAAAGTGTGAAGCGGCACACGGCCTTCGCGATACCATTCGGTCCGGGCAATCTCAGCGCCGCCGAGGCGACCCGCGCAGTTGATCCGGATACCCTCGGCACCCAAACGCATGGCAGATTGAACAGCCCGCTTCATGGCGCGACGGAAAGCCACCCGGCGCTCAAGCTGCTGCGCGATTGATTGCGCAACAAGGTTTGCGTCAATCTCTGGCTTGCGCACTTCAACGATATTCAGATGCGTTTCAGCATCTGTGAACGCTGAAATTTTGCGACGCAGCTTCTCGATATCAGCACCTTTTTTACCGATGATGATACCAGGACGCGCAGAGTGAATTGTCACACGACATTTTTTATGCGGACGCTCTATTACGATCTTTGAGACAGCTGCCTGCTTGAGTTCCTTCTCAAGGAAACGGCGGATCTTCAGATCTTCATGCAGAAGGGAACCATACTCACCTGAATTGGCGAACCAACGCGAGTCCCATGTGCGGTTGATACCAAGACGGAAACCAACTGGATTAATCTTCTGACCCATTATGCGGCCTCCTCAGCGTCGGCTTTCTCAGCCACAACAATTGTCAGATGCGAAAACGGCTTGACGATACGGCTAGCGCGGCCACGGCCACGGGCCATGAAACGCTTCATCACAATCGATTTGCCAACCCATGCCTCGGAAACGACAAGTGCGTCGACGTCAAGATCATGATTGTTTTCCGCGTTCGCGATTGCGCTTTCCAACGTCTTCTTAACGGTGCCAGCGATCCGCTTACGCGAGAACTCAAGGTCCGCCAACGCAGCCGAGACTTTCTTGCCGCGGATCATTGCTGCCACCAAATTCAGCTTCTGCGGGCTAACACGCACATTGCGGGTTACCGCACGTGCTTCATTGTCAGCCAACCGGCGTTCTGCCTTGGGCTTGCCCATCCTTACTTCCTCTTCGCTTTCTTGTCTGCACCGTGACCATAATAGGTACGCGATGGTGCAAACTCACCGAACTTATGTCCGACCATTTCCTCAGAAATGGAAACCGGAATGTGTTTTTGACCGTTGTAGACACCGAATGTCAGGCCAACAAACTGCGGCAAGATTGTCGAGCGGCGGCTCCACATCTTGATCACGTCGTTACGACCGCTTTCACGAGCCTTCTCAGCTTTCTTGAGAAGATAGCCGTCAACAAACGGGCCTTTCCAAATTGAACGCGCCATGGCTTATCCTCTATTCCTTACTTCTTGCGCTGGTGACGTGAGCGCATGATGAACTTGTCAGTCTGCTTGTTAGACCGCGTCCGCTTGCCCTTGGTCGGCTTGCCCCAAGGTGTCACCGGGTGACGGCCACCAGAGGTACGACCCTCACCACCACCGTGGGGGTGATCAACCGGGTTCATAACGACACCACGAACGTGGGGGCGACGACCCAACCAGCGCTTACGGCCGGCCTTACCAAGATTTGTGTTGCCATGGTCCGGGTTTGACACAGCGCCCACTGTTGCCATGCATGTACCCTGTACCAGGCGCTGTTCACCGGAGTTCAAGCGAAGGATCGCCATGCCTTGGTCACGACCAACGAGCTGCGCGTAAGTTCCCGCAGACCGGGCGATTTGACCGCCCTTGCCCGGCTTCATTTCCACATTGTGGATGATGGTACCAACTGGCATCGCCTGAAGCGGCATCGCATTACCCGGCTTAACGTCAGCCTTTGCACCCGCAATAACCCGGTCACCCGCAGACAAACGCTGAGGCGCCAAGATGTAAGCCAACTCGCCATCATCATATTTGATGAGCGCGATGAAAGCAGTCCGGTTCGGATCATATTCCAAACGCTCAACAGTGGCACCGACATCAAACTTACGACGCTTGAAGTCGATGATCCGATAAGAACGTTTGTGACCACCACCGATGTGGCGTGAGGTCATGCGACCTGCATTGTTACGGCCGCCTGATTTTGTCAGACCAACGGTCAAAGTCTTGACCGGCTTGCCCTTGTGCAGGTGCGACTTATCGACAAGCACCAGCTGGCGCTGCGCCGGAGAAGTCGGATTGAATGTCTTCAAAGCCATCGCTCTAATTCCCCTTAAAGACCGGTCGCAATGTCAATTGCCTGACCGTCTTCCAATGTGACGACCGCTTTTTTGACATCTGACTGGCGGCCTTTGATGCCGCGGAAGCGCTTGGTTTTACCCTTGCGGACCAGCGTGTTCACAGCTGCAACTTTGACACTGAAAAGTGCCTCGACTGCCGCTTTGATTTCAGGCTTGGAGGCGTCCTTTGCAACATTGAAAACAACCTGATTGTTTTCGCCAACAAGCGTCGATTTTTCTGTAATGACCGGTGAAACGATCACATCATAGTGGCGCAAATCACTCATTTGAAACGCTCCTCAAGGGCTTCGACAGCCGCCTTGGACAACACCAGAGTGTTACGGCGCAAAATGTCATAAACATTGATACCCTGTACCGGCAGCACATCCACATTTGGGATGTTTGAAGCAGCGTTTGCGAAGTTCGCATCCAACTCTGCACCACCAATCACCAGCGCATTTTCAAGGCCGAGGCCCTTCAAGTGGGCAGCCAATGTCTTTGTCTTGCCATCTGCGGCGAGATCATCAACGACGATCAGTGCTTCGCCCTTCACCTTTGACGAGATGGCATGTTTCAGCGCCAACGCGCGAACCTTCTTAGGCAAGTCAATAGCGTGGCTGCGCGACACAGGACCGTGCGCCTTGCCACCACCACGGAACTGTGGAGCAGATGCAGCATGGTGACGCGCATTACCGGTGCCTTTTTGGCGGAACATTTTCGCGCCAGTACGAGCAATATCTGAGCGACCAAGCGTCTGATGCGAGCCCTGCTGGCGTTTTGCCAACTGATAGTTGACCATACGCTGCAAAATATCTGCGCGCGGCTCTAAGCCAAAGACAGCGTCAGATACTTTGACCTTGCCCGCAGCTTTCCCGTCCAGCTTTTTAACTGAAAGTTCCATTATTCAGCTCCCTCCTGGGCCGGTGCCTCAGCAGCAGCCGCCGCGCGTAGCGCAGCAGGCATCGGGACACCATCAGGCGCGGACATCTTCACAGCATCACGCACCAGGATCCATGCCCCTTTTGAGCCGGGGATCGCGCCTTTGACCAAAATGAGACCACGATCTTCGTCAGTGGAAACGATTTCCAAATTTTGCGTGGTCACGCGCGTTGCGCCCATGTGACCGGCCATTTTCTTGCCCTTGAATACCTTACCTGGATCCTGACACTGACCTGTCGAACCATGCGAGCGGTGTGAGATCGAGTTACCGTGTGTAGCCCGACCACCGCCAAAATTGTGGCGCTTCATAACACCGGCAAAGCCCTTACCCTGGCTCACGCCTGTCACATCAACCTTTTGGCCAGCGACAAAGTGGCTCGCAATAATCTCCGCACCCACATCCAACATATTGTCGGCAGACACGCGGAACTCGGCAAGCTTGCGCTTTGGCTCAACGGAAGCCTTGGCGAAATGACCGCGCATGGCTTTTGACGTATTTTTAGGCTTGGCAAAGCCGACACCCAACTGCACGGCATCATAGCCATGCTTGTCAGTTGTGCGCTGTGCAACCACCTGACAATTTTCCAAGCGAAGCACGGTGACCGGCAAGTTCACACCCTCATCGGTGTAAACCCGGGTCATCCCCAGCTTCTGTGCTATCACTCCTGAACGCATTGGTTCATTCCTCTCAAATTGGTCTGCAAGCTCTTAGAGCTTGATCTCGACATCCACGCCGGCAGCCAGGTCGAGCTTCATCAAAGCATCAACTGTTTGCGGCGTTGGATCGACGATATCCAACAGACGTTTGTGTGTGCGCATCTCAAATTGTTCGCGGCTCTTCTTATTAACGTGCGGCGAACGGTTCACTGTAAAGCGTTCAAAGCGTGTAGGCAGCGGTACTGGACCACGTACGCCCGCACCGGTGCGCTTGGCAGTAGACACGATTTCGCGGGTCGATGCATCAAGAACACGGTGGTCAAACGCCTTCAGGCGGATGCGAATGTTTTGGCCGTTCATTTATTTGGCTCCATCCAATGAGAAAGGCGCGCCAGCGTCTCTGACGCGCCATAAAGTCTCTCGCCTAAATTACTCAATAATTTTCGCTACGATGCCTGCACCGACGGTGCGGCCACCTTCACGGATAGCAAAGCGCAGGCGCTCTTCCATCGCGATCGGTGTGATCAGCTCAACATTCATCTCAGCATTGTCGCCTGGCATCACCATTTCGGTGCCGTCTGGCAACTGAACTTCACCCGTCACGTCGGTTGTGCGGAAGTAGAACTGAGGACGGTAGTTGTTGAAGAATGGTGTGTGACGCCCACCCTCTTCTTTCGTCAAAATGTAAGCTTCAG
>JBCBYO010000024.1:0-45967 GCA_039815825.1 Pseudomonadota bacterium | reverse complement strand
CGGGAAATGATAATGGATGATATCGGCGTCTGCAGCCAATGTTTGAAATGTTTTTAAAGCGGCGAAAGAAAACCCTGTCGATGCAACATACAATTGCTGCTTCACGGTCATAGCTTTATGTCGACCGACATTGAAAATACCTTGGGACGGCTGTGAACTCAGTGCAAAGACCGTGGGCTCAAAGCCATGGTCAACTGTGTGGTTGGCGATTTCATAAATTGCCCTTTGAACGCCGCCGTACTTTTCGGGGTAATAGAGTTTGAAGACATGCAATACTCTCGGCAATTTCAGGCCCATGCAAAGCGTAATATTGTTTCATGCCGCATGGTCAAGTCTGGCGGCTGCTTATCGTAAATCCGACCGAATGTCCGAGTTTGGGCATCTACCCGAAAAAGTAACTGCCGTAGTATTGGAAGGCGCTTCTTATATTTAAGTCGCCCAAAGCTGCGATCGAGGTTCATCGACCCGACACACGCACTCATTATCTCAATTCCCCGGCCCGTCGTGCGAATACTACGGCACAATAAATTTGTAAACTGTTTATTCGTTAATAATTTTATTAAAATTCAGGCTTGTATAAAAGTTGCATATGGATCGATTTTCTACTTTGAATTTTGGTTTTTAGGATTTTGCAGATTTATTATTTTGGCTATTATTGTGAAAATATTTTCCTTAAATTTTTTACTTATTGAATGGTTTTTTACGGCCGGCCCTTTTCTGAAAATTTTGTTCCAAAATCCCGCCATTGACATCTGGTTTTTCGACGGCATCACATGCCTTGGAGGAGCTAATTGATGCATGATCTTTTAAGAAGGCCTTTTGGAGCGCACGGTAAAGTCCACGATATCACCCCTGAAAGTGCAGGTTGGCGTTATGTGGGTTTTGGCCTTTATCGGCTTCGCGCGGGTGAGAGTGCGTCAGAAGCAACAGGCGATCGAGAAGCCATTTTGGTGATGGTGGAGGGGAAAGCGCATCTGAAAAGTAGTGGCGATGACTGGGGCATTCTTGGTGACCGTCTCAACGTTTTTGAAAAATCGCCACCGCATTGTCTTTATTTGCCCGGCGAAACAAAATGGGAAGCGGTCGCGAAGACCGATTGTGTGATCGCTGTTTGCACGGCCCCGGCAAGTGGTGGGCACCCAGCCCGGCGCATCGGCCCTGACGGAATTTCACTCACTGAACGGGGCAAAGGTTCGAACACCCGCTACATCAACAATATCGCAATGGAAAATGAAGACTATTGCGACTCCTTGCTGGTCACCGAGGTGTTTACGCCCGCCGGCCATTGGTCTTCATATCCGAGCCATCGACATGATGAAGATGATTATCCACGGATCACCTATCTTGAAGAAACCTATTACCATCGATTGAACCCCAAAAATGGCTTCGGCATACAACGGGTCTACACTGATGATGGTCAGCTTGATGAAACAATGGCGGTGAGTGATGGCGACGTTGTGCTTGTGCCACGCGGGCACCATCCTTGTGGGGCGCCCTATGGATTTGAGATGTACTATCTTAACGTGATGGCAGGACCACTGCGCAAATGGCGCTTTGTGCCAGCCCCCGAAGTTGAATGGATTATGGAGCGTGACGCGTAACCTTACGCGGTTCGGTCGAATTTGCTGCGATCCCTACGAACCAGCTGATCTAGTATATCAACCACCGCTTGAACCCGGCGGGCGACACGCATGTTTTCGTGCCATACCATCCAGTAGCTGCGAATAACTGTGCGTTCTGGAAATATCCGAACCAAATCTGTTTCATCGGCAGCCATGAAGTCGTGACAGATACCAATTCCCGCGCCTGATTTGATTGCCTGAAACTGACCGATAGCAGTCGATATCTCGATGTCAGAACGCCAATCGCGAACGAGTTCGCGTGCATAGTTGAGTTCCGGCGTGTAGATTAAATCCTCCACATAACCAATCAAAGTGTACGCTGGTATGTCATCGATCCGTTCCGGATGCCCCTGTTTTGCAAGGTATGATTTTGACGCATACAGCCCGAGTGAATAGTCGATCAGTTTGCGCGCGCGTAGGCGCCCTTTCTGTGGGCGGCCGACCATGATGGCGATGTCGGCCTCTCGTTCTGACAAAGAAAAGCTGCGGGGCACTGGAACAAGTTGTACCCGCAGATCAGGATAGTTGGCTCTGAATTGATGAAGTCGGGGGGCCAGGAATGCGCCGCCGAAACCATCGGGTGCGCCAATACGAATGGTGCCTGCCACCGACTCGCGGCCCCCTATCCCTGCCAGTCCATTCATAACTTCGGCTTCAACCCGCTCAGCGGTTGCTAATAGCTTTATACCGTCGTCGGTTAGGGTCGATCCTCGTGTTGTCCTGTCAAATAGCCGGGCGCCGATGGCGTCCTCAAGGGCTGCTATGTGTCTGCTAAGGCGGGTTTGGCTGACGCCCATGCGTGCTGCGGCAGAAAGCATTTGACCTTCACGCGCAACTGCCAGGAAATAGCGAAGATCGTCCCAGTCCATTATATCGTTTTCGCATATCGGATTATCATGTTTGGCACTTTATATTTAAAAACGTATCAGCGAAAGTGTGGCCGCAATCAGGAGGAACCAAGATGACCGAGATAGCCCATTTCATTGATAATGCCCAAGTTGCCGGCACATCCGGTCGTAGCCAGCCAGTTTTCAACCCTGCTACCGGCCAACCAGAGAAGACAGTTGCGCTTGCTTCGGCTGCAGAAGTGGACCGGGCGGTTGCTTCCGCGAAGGCGGCTTGGCCTTCTTGGGCTGCGATGCCGCCGCTGCGCCGTGCTCGTATCCTTGACCGTTTCAAGATGATCCTGTGGGAGCGCAACGAACAATTGGCTGAAGCGATTTCAGCTGAGCACGGTAAAACGCATGACGATGCGGTCGGTGAAGTGACGCGCGGCCTCGAGGTTGTGGAGTTTGCTGTGGGTGCGCCACAATTGCTCAAAGGTGAATACACCGAGAATGTCGGTACTGATGTCGACAGCCATTCTACACGGCAGCCGCTGGGCGTTGTGGCAGGTATTACTCCCTTCAACTTTCCCGCCATGGTGCCGATGTGGATGTTCCCGGTGGCATTGGCGTGCGGAAATTGCTTTGTTTTGAAGCCCAGCGAGCGTGATCCGTCTCCCTCCTTGCTGATTGGTGAGTGGCTTGCAGAAGCCGGCCTGCCCGCTGGCGTCTTCAATGTCGTGCAAGGCGACAAGGAAGCTGTCGATGCTTTGCTTGGACATAAAGACATCAAAGCGGTCAGCTTCGTTGGTTCTACGCCGATTGCCAAATACATCTATGAGACCGGCACCGCGAATGGAAAGCGGGTACAGGCGCTCGGTGGGGCGAAGAACCATATGGTTGTTTTGCCTGATGCTGATCTGGACATGGCGGCCAACGCCTTGATGGGTGCTGCTTATGGTTCGGCTGGTGAGCGCTGCATGGCGATCTCCGTTGCCGTCCCGGTCACAGACCAAGTGGCTGACGCCCTGGTCGAGCGGCTCGTGCCGAAGATCGAAGCGCTTAAAGTTGGACCCGCCGCAGATCGCGCTTCTGAGATGGGGCCAGTTGTCACTAAAGCCGCACAAGAGAAAATCTTGGGCCTGATCGACAAGGGTGAGTCGGAAGGCGCAAATGTGGTCGTGGACGGCCGTGGTTTCAAAGGCCCGCAGGGATATGAAGACGGTTTCTTCGTTGGCCCAACTTTGATCGACAATGTGACCCCTGACATGACGATCTGGAAGGAAGAGATTTTTGGTCCTGTCCTGTCCGTTGTTCGCCGCAAGGATTATGCGGAGGCTGTCGACCTTATCCATTCCCATGAATATGCAAACGGCGTAGCCGTATTCACGCGTGATGGGGACGCTGCACGTACATTTGCCAGTGAGATTGAAGTGGGCATGGTCGGTGTCAACGTTCCGATTCCCGTGCCGATGGCCTTCCATTCATTTGGCGGATGGAAAGCGTCATTGTTTGGTGATCACCACATGCATGGGCCAGAGGGCGTGCGCTTCTATACGCGCCTGAAAACAATTACGACGCGTTGGCCGACGGGTGTGCGCAGTGATCCTGAGTTTGTGATGCCCACACTAGGCTAAAGACGGTTTGGTTCCTGCCCGGCATATGTAGTCGGGCAGGTCGTATTCGGTTGCTCGCGATGGGATGCGGTGCCGAAACACATCAGGCTGGATGGAGGGCAGTCGGCGTTTTTTCGCCGGCTTCAATTTTCATCGCCAGAGTGTTCGTTTCAGGGGCCAATGGACAGACAAATTGGGGAGACCACGCACAGCTTGGTGAATAGGCGAAATTGAAGTCGATAATGAGTTCGTCTTTGTCGCTCATACCAAGGTCCGCGCCTTTGATCGTGTCCAACAAATATCGGCCGCCGCCATATGTGCTTACGCCAGATGTTCCATCTTTGAATGGTAGAAACACACCGCCGCCATAGCCTTGTAGCCGATAAAGCACCAGTTCAGCGCCCAGTTGTTTCTTCAAGCCAACAGTGCGCGCAAAAGGCTCGGTCAGCAATCGGCCGTCATCTGCCAAATCATACTCGAGAACGGGTTCTGAATGCGGGTGCACTTCGACATGGAGCCGAAATGCCGGATTATAGGAAAAGGCGGGAATATGCACAAAGGCACCGGCTTGGTCTCCCGGCACAGGTGACATAGCGTGTTTCTGATAAAGCTCAGATCTTTTAGTCCACCAATAACGCCAAGCGGCCTCTGGATCTGTCGCCGCCTTCGCACGTACTTGTGCGTAGATGTCAAACATGAGCTGACGCCAATGAACCAGCGAAAATTCTGATCCCGACAAAGACAGCAGGCCTAATATACGTCTCTCAGATAACGTTTTTCGCGCTTCAAATTGTCGACGTATTCGCGTGCTGCATCTGCATCACAGCTGCGATGCTCGGCAACCAGATCAACCAGGGCTTGATCCACATCCTTTGCCATGCGCGTGGCATCGCCGCAGACATAGAAGTAGCCACCATCTTCCAACCAAGCGTACAATTCACGCCCATTTTCCCGCATGCGGTGCTGGACGTAGACTTTTTCTTTCTGGTCCCGAGAGAAAGCCAAGTCGAGGCGTGACAAAAGTCCCTTTTTGGAGAAGGCACCGATTTCCTCTTCGTAGATAAAGTCGTCAGCACGGGTTTGATCACCAAAGAAGAGCCAGTTTTTACCCTTTGCTTCGCGGGCTTCCCGTTCCTCCAGGAACGCACGGAACGGTGCCACGCCTGTTCCCGGGCCAACCATGATCATGGGCGCATCGTCGCTTTCGGGCGGACGGAAACTCTTATTAGGCGACATGAACACACCGACCTTGGTTCCCTCTTCGGTGCGGTCAGCAAGGAATGTGGATGCGACGCCGCGGTGCTCGCGACCCGCTTTTTGCCAGCGAACGGCAGCTACCGTTAGATGCACCTCGCCAGGATGCGCCTTCGGGCTCGATGAAATGGAATAAGCGCGGTGCTGAAGCGGTTTGAGCCAGCTAACAAATTCATCAACGCCGAAGTTCGCTTTCTGGTTCAGGTTCAACAAGTCGAGCGTATCATTGCCCCACATGAAGGCTTCAATGGCCTCCTTGTCGCCATTGGTGATGACATGGCAAAGTTCGTCATCGTTGGCGCGGTCCGCGATCTGGGCGATCGTCTCCTTGTTTGGCGTCATGATTTCGAAATTGCTGGTCAACAATTCGCCCAATGGTGCGTCATGACCATCGACGGCGGTTTCCCAATCGGCGCCAAGGCGATCAATAATTGCCTCGACATAGTCACGTCCATTGAGTGGGATAACGCCCATGGCGTCGCCCGCTTCGTAATCGAGACCTTCATCTTCGAGTGCAAAGGCAAAGTGCCGGATTTCTTTTCCGGAACCTT
Source organism: Pseudomonadota bacterium (assembly GCA_039815825.1). Lineage (GTDB taxonomy): Bacteria > Pseudomonadota > Alphaproteobacteria > Rhizobiales > Rhizobiaceae > JBCBDX01. The sequence goes on along the minus strand of JBCBYO010000024.1, from coordinate 40,100 downwards.
TGCCCGAAAGCAGACGGTTTTCGATAACTGACGAGGCGTATGGGTTTTTGCGATTATATTTAGATTTCTTAGGTGCCGAGGCTTCCAGGTTGGTCGGCGCGGCCAAGCCTTCCGTCGGTTTGGCGACGTCGGCGACCAAAGGCATTGTTGTTTCGATCCAGGTGTTGGCCAAATCCTCATAATCAACATCACAATCGACGCGGTTGTTGATGCGTTTTGCGCCAAGCTGCTCCAAGCGCATGTCGACCAGTTTGCCAGCATGGCAGAACTCATCGTAGCTGGTGTCACCCAACGCGAGCACGGAGTAGACCATCTCTTCCAACCGTGGAGCCGTGGTGGCGGAAAGTGCTTGCCAAAACAGCTCAGCATTGTCTGGCATTTCGCCTTCGCCATAGGTGGAGATGACAACAAGAATTTGTTTCATCTCGGCGAGCGCTTCCATGGATATGTCATCAAGCCCGGCAACTTTGGGCGCAAAACCGTTTTGCTTGGCCACTTCAGCGGCGTCCATCGCGACAGCTTCTGCATTACCCGTTTGGGTGCCATAGAGGATGTTGAGTTCAACGGCAGCTTTCGCGCCCTCGTTGGCCAAAGCACCCGTCAGTTCTGCCTGTGCCCGCATGCCGGCCATAAAGCCGGCGATCCATGTGCGTTGATCCTCCGAAAAGGGTGCATCATCTGGGAAAAAAGGAGCGTTCATGAGACTAGTTCCAATAGGTCCAGGCATTAGGCGGCGGGTGCCAGTTCGGTGAGTGCATGCTTTGAGAACAGCTCTTCAAAGCTTGGAATATGACCCACAGCTTCTATGTTTTTGGCGTCTTGGTGCAAGATCCAGCCATAGGTTCCTGGGCTATCCATCGACAATATGTTCCGCAAAGACAGCGCCTGTTTGAAATCCGTCAATCGCTTGTCGGATACCATTACGGCCAGTTCCTTTTCCGAATACTCTGCCACAGCGGTGCGCGCGTGTTTCAAGAGCTGGTTCATCAGGTAGAAGTCTTCGGTCAGGACCAAGTTGCGCGCTGCTTTAACGACACGCGGGTCTTTAACGCTAGATGCATCTTTCACCCGCTTGAGTGCTAACTCGTTAGCGGCGTTCACCACCGTCCAAGAGTTGAGTAGGCGATACATTTCTTCCGACGCACCGTCACCATAGGCCGGTACGGCACCGCCCACGACAACTTGCCCGTCACGCCAGGCTTTCTTGACTTTGTTGACTTGGTGGGCGGCGAGGGCTGTTGCCAGTTCTTCCGCCAGTTCTTTGCGCGACTTGGCTGCCAGGATCTCATCTGCATCCTGATATTGCAGCAATGCCCGAGGCATGATCCAGGCGAACTTTTCGCGTTCGTTGGCAAAGTTGAACAGAATATCTTCCGCACGCTTTGAGCCAGTTGCTTCCACATGCCACTCGAGCAGTTTCAAAACGGCCACGGCGTGGATTTCAGCGATTTCGTCATTGCCAGCCAGCGAGCCGGCCAGAACAGAATCCTTGCTCATCATGGAGGGCAGTCGACCCTCTGGATCATATTGATAGGCAAAACCGCCAGACATGCCGTTGCCGAAGCCCATGTCAAAATGACCGAGGTTGAGGACGGTGCCGTTGGTCATATATTCGCACGCAAAGTCGCCCACGCCTTCAACGACGGCAGTAGCGCCGGAGTTGCGAACGGCAAACCTGTCACCTGCCTGTCCCTGAACAAATGTGCGACCGCCGGTGGCACCAAAGAGGGCGAAGTTTCCGATCAAGACGTTCGGACCGCTCGCTTTGTTGCTCGCGCCTTTTGGATCTTTGACAATGATTTCACCGCCGCACGCACCTTTGCCAACGCCATCGTTACAGGTGCCGGTGTGTGAAAGCGTTATGCCATCGTTACAAAAAGCGCCATAGGATTGGCCCGCTGACCCCGTTGTGCGCACGGTGATCGCGCCCGGTTTCAGGTATTGACGGCCGCGCACGTCGGTATAAGCAGCTGCGGTCTCGACGTCGCTATGGTTCAGCATGCGCTCCATATCGACTGACAGCTGACCTCCAACCGTTTTGTTGCGGTTATTGAGGTGCAAAAAGTCTTCGCCCTCAATGACAATGCTTTCCTTATCACCGTCGAACAGAGCAGCTTGGACCTTTTCCAAGAGACTATCGTCGACGGCAAAATCACGCTCGACGTAAATTGGGTTCTCAACCTGGCGCTCAGGCACAACTGTTAGCATGTTGCGTAGATTCAGCTTGCCAACGGAAGCAGGATGATCGAGCAGATGCAGAAGATCTGAGCGCCCACGAACTTCACGCAGTGACGTCATGCCCAGCGATGCCAAGATTTCGCGTACTTCATGGGCGATGTTCAGAAGATATTGACCCAGTGCACGAGGATCGCCGTCAAACACTTCAGGGTTGGTTGTGAGACCAGCTGGGCATTTGATGTTACAGTTCTTGGCCATCACGCATTTGAGCATCATCAGCGCGGTGGTTCCAAATTCAAAAGAATCGCCACCAAGCATTGCCGATTTGACAACATCAGATCCCGTTTGATGGGCGCCAGAACAGCGAAGCACCACTTTTTGCCGGATGCCGTTCGCACTTAGCGCGTGATGGACTTCTGCAATGCCGATTTCCGCCGCGCGGCCCGTATATTTCAACGACGTCACCGAAGCTGCACCGGTACCACCGGTGTTGCCAGCCACGTTAATGACATCTGCGCCTGCCTTGGCAACGCCCACCGCAATCGTGCCGATGCCCTCAGAAGAAACCAGCTTCACGATCACCCGCACACGAGCCGCCTTACAGTCGTGGATCAGCTGAGCGAGGTCCTCGATTGAATAGGTGTCATGGTGCGGCGGCGGTGAAACCAGTTCAACACCGGGCGTGCCGCCACGGGCGGCAGCAATTTCCACATTGACCTTAGGCGCGGGCAGCTGGCCGCCTTCGCCGGGCTTGGCGCCCTGGCCGATTTTGATTTCCAGTTCGCGCAGGTTTGGATCAGCAAGATAACCGGCCCACACACCAAAACGGCCTGAAGCAAACTGTTTAATGCGCGAGGCGCGAATGGTGCCATAGCGGGAAATATGCTCGCCGCCTTCGCCAGAGTTTGACAGTCCGCCAACCATGTTGGTGCCGTGCGCTACTGCCTCATGAGCTGTTGCTACCAGTGCACCGTGGCTCATGGCGCCGGACGTCAAACAAGGGGTGATTTCCGATGCTGGTTGCACGTCATCGAGCTCGATGGATGTCGGCGCTGGAACGATGCGGGATAGGTAATCCAACGCCCAGCCAACGGCGTCGATATGCAGCTTGCCTGCTTCAATCCAGTGCGCTGTGATTTCTTTTTTGAATCGCTCAACCAGCGATTGCGACAACGCGTCAAGGCGGGCAAGCTGGTCTGCTTTTGGCCCTGTCAGTTCGAGCTCAAATTTGCCCGGTCCAATCTGTTGGCAGACCAGACCCCGGATCACGAAGTCATTGTTGCCCGCCCGATTAAACAACATCATCTCGCGTTTGATGTCGTCGGCGTCGCTTAAAAACGTGATATCAGCTGGGAAAGCCAAGACATCGCGCAGTGCGGCTGGGCGTTTTGCACGCTCATCGCTCATCATACGCGAGAAATCACGATATCCGGGTGTTATCGAGAACCCGTTGATTGCGTCTTCTGACAATTCATCAAATGAGGTGTTTACGTAACCCTTTTCATCGATGCCGAAGGCGTCGCGCATCTTATTGAGGGTCAAAAGGCGCTTTTGTTCGTTATCGTCGCCATCATTGTCGGCGTCGGCAAATTGGATTGCCTCTTCGGTCAGGTCCACAAAACCGCGCACGGCTGTTGTCCCATATGAGTGGCCTGCGCCTTCTGATCGTTCTTTGAACAATCCGAGGATTGGAATATCGCCTTCTGACTTCACTGCCAGTGCACGCCGGTGCCAGTCAGCGACGGACTTTGCGATAACAGAGAACCCAACGCCGCCAACAGGTGACACCATGTTCGGGAAATATCTGTTCAGTACCGGATCGCTTGTATCCAAGAAGTTAGGCTCAAAAAACTCGCCGCCGGAGTAACTTTCAACGGTGCAAAGGCCGACTTTGCCCATGGTCTTCATCAGGGCTTTTTCAGCGGCCTTTGCAAATTTCTTGTAGGCTTCGGTTGGGTTGTCGGCGAAGGCTTGTTCAGCGCGAATGCGAACACCAAGCGCGTAAACAGCGGATGCACCAAAGCCGAGCGCACAGGCGATGTGATGCGACGACGAAATCTGCCCGCTTTCCAGAATGAGCGAAGTTGTTAGTCGCAATCCCTCCTCAATAAGGCGCTGATTAATGGCCGATACGACAATCGTCATTGGCATTGCCGCGCGTTCGGTAGAGACATGCCGATCGGAGACGATTGCAATGCCACCACCAACGCGTGCGAATTCGACGACCTCATCGGCCAACGCATCAATCGCATCGATCAGTATTTTTTCGTTGCGCTCTGCGTTCTCCAAGTCGGGTGTGTAGAGCGACGCAAATTCGCCGACAGGTGTGTCTGATTGCGCGCGAATTTTGAGCATATCCGCCATGCGCAGGATCGGCGTATCAAGAACGATCTGCTTGGTTTTCGTTGGTCCCTTGTATGGCTTGGATCCAATCGCGACACGCAGCGACATCCCGTCCGCTTCGCGAATGGAATCAAGCGGTGGGTTGGTCACTTGCGCAAACCGTTGCGAGAAATATTTGGCGACGCCGCCTTCATTGTCCGACAATGCGTTAATGGCGTTACCATAACCCATGGCAGAGACTTTCTCCGAGCCGCTCTGCAGCATAGGGTCCATCAAGAAACGGAAGCTTTCTTGGTTGTGCGTGTAAGCAACATAGCGAGCAGGCGTGTCCAGATCGCCGTCATAGCGTTTTGCGGCCATTGCCGGATCGATGCTGGTGTCCGGTAGTTCGCCCAGACGAACACGCGCATCTTTTAAAAGCTTTTCGTAATCATGCGCTGCGGCCAGCATTTCGAGCGCTTCAACCGTCGTAAAGGCTTTGCCTTTAGAGTGGTCAAAATAGAGCATGCCGCCCGCTTCGATACGTCCGCGTGAGATGACTGTTTTTTCATCGAACGATATTTGCCCAGCTTCTGACATGACCGCGATATATTCGTCGGTTTCAATCGATCGCAGGGGACGCAACCCGAGGCGGTCCAAGCGCGCGCCGACTATATTGCCATCGCCGAAGATCAGCGCTGCGGGGCCATCATTTTTCTCCTCATATAGCGAGAAAAACTCCAGCATCGCCCGCACTGGCTCGGACAGCGTTTGATCATTTTCCCAAGCGGGCGGCATCATGGACACCACAGCCGTTACCAGGTCAAACTCATCTTCGATAACCCGGCCATGCAGCGTTTGGTCCAGGCGACACGAGTCAGACTGTCCCTTGGGGCGAATAATGGATCGGTTCTTGGCGCGCGCTACTGCGATCTCTGACAGACGGTTTTTCTTGTCGGTGTTTAGTTCGCCATTGTGGGCCATCAAACGAAATGGCTGGGCCATTGTCGGATGAGGATCAGTGTTGGTGGAAAAGCGAGTATGAAAATACAGCATACGCACATCGTGATCGTCTTCGCTTAAGTCTGCGAAGTAGGGCACCAACTCATGCGAGTTGAGGCGACCTTTGAAAACTTGCGTACGCGATGAGAGCGACAGTGGATAGAGACCTGCCAACTCGGGGCGCAAATAGGCTTGTTCTTCGATCTTGAGCAGTACGTCATAGATCGCACGCTCAAACTCTTTCCCGTTCATGCCCTTGGGCGCTTCAAAAATCCATTGGCGAATGGGAAGTTGCAAACGTCGGGAAGCTTCGTTGATGACGCTGTTGTCCACGGTCACGTCACGCTTGAGGATAATTGGCATCCCTGCTTCGGCCAGCGCATTTTCGATAACGATTTCTGCGTCCGCGTGCTTTGACTGATCGTCGCACATAAAGAAGTTACCGACCCCGAACGAACCTTCCTTCAGCGGACGCTCTGTCAGGCGCGAAAAGAACTTGACTGACAGATCGACACTAATGCCCGCGCCATCGCCAACGCCCTCAGATGACATGCCACCCCGGTGTGGTACAGCGCACAGAGCTTCGTGACCCTTCAGCAGTAATTCGTGCGTTTGTTTCCCGTCTTTACGCGTGAGAAAGCCTACGCCGCAGCTACTTTTTTCGAGCGATGGATCATAGAGACCCACATTCTGATTGCTCAGGTTCGACATCTGGCAATTGCCTCCTTCGGACACTTTACTAACGCTCGGCCAGAACGGCAGAATTTAGCATATAGGGGTTGCGGCACAGGGTTTGCCGGATCATCTCCGGACATTACCATCGGGCGTGCGTTCGTTGTGGAAGCGCCGCCGCCCATGCCACAGGAAGCTTTAGATACAATCTCGCTTCCATTTTAGCAAGCGCGGTGAGGGTGGACACAATAGCGCGGTATGCCGGTTAAATGGCTCAAACGTTCTGGATTCATTCGTTTGGATTGAAGATGTGGCCGAAAGTCCTACTTTGTAAGTTCGAACAACGTTCGGCTGACCATGGTAGATCAGAAATTTGACGATCACACGCCGTTGGGCAAACGGTATGACGCGCGCGAAGACGCTAAGTCTGTCGGCGAGTTTCGGCGTCGTGCCCAAGATTTGGGGTTTTCGCCAGAAGAGATCGACTCGCTTTTACGCGTTTACGGTCCGCAATATCCACTGGGTACATCTTAAATCAAACCAGTCTGTGGCAGTGACCTTTACAGACGGTGCTGAATCTTGAACAACTCCGATACCCAAAACATCTGGAGTTGATTTTGGCCCAAACCGTTCGCAAAGCCGTTATTCCCGTTGCGGGTCTTGGTACGCGGTTTCTACCCGCTACGAAGGCCGTTCCTAAAGAAATGCTGACTGTCGTCGACAAGCCGGTCATTCAATATGCGGTAGAGGAAGCCTTTGAGGCCGGCATCGAGCATGTGGTGCTGGTTACGGGGCGCAACAAACATGTCATTGAGGATCATTTTGATCATCAGGTTGAACTCGAAGCGACCCTCGAGGAGCGTGGTAAAACCGAGCCACTTGAAGCGTTGCTTGCTGACATTCCCCAAGCTGGACAGATCAGTTTTACCCGCCAGCAAAAACCGCTTGGCCTAGGCCACGCCGTTTGGTGTGCTCGCGATATTGTGGGCAGTGAACCCTTTGCGGTTTTGCTGCCCGATATGGTTATGAATGGTGTGCCGGGCTGTCTTGCGCAAATGGCAGCTGTGTATGCCGAGAAAGGCGGCAATATTATTTCAGTTGAAGAATGCGATCCCGATCTGGCGCACAAATATGGGATTGTCTCCATGGGCGCTCAGTTAGAGACATGTTTTGAAGTAACTGGCATGGTGGAGAAACCACCGCAGGGCACTGCACCGTCAAACTTTTTCATCAATGGCCGCTATATTCTTGACGGCAAAGTTATGGACTATTTGGCCAAACATGAGACGGGTGCCGGGGGTGAGATACAACTGACCGACTCTATGCTAGCTTTAATGGCCGAACAGCCTTTTCACGCGGTGCCATTTAAAGGCAAAACCTATGATTGCGGCTCGAAGGTGGGTTTCTTGCAGGCCAATCTGGAATTGGGCCTTGCGCATCCGGAGACTGCTAAAGAGTTCGCCCAGTTAGTCAAAGCTGCCGCGATCTGATGCTAGGCGGCGGCGGTTTTCCGGACATTTGGATGTGAACCGTCATCATAACCATTAGGGTTTTGCGATTGCCAATGCCAAGCGTCCCGGCACATGGCTTCCAGCCCCAGCTTTGCTTCCCAACCGAGCAGTTTCTTGGCCCGTGAAGCATCTGCATAGCAACTTGCCACATCGCCCGCCCGACGATCGACTATTTTATAAGGTACAGGTCGCTTACTGGCGGCCTCGAACGCCTCGACCATCTCCAATACCGAATAACCTGTGCCGGTGCCTAAGTTGATCGGCGTGCAGTGCGCCTCATCCAGTAATTGCAGTGCCGCGACGTGCCCCGCAGCCAAATCACTGACATGGATATAGTCGCGCACGCCGGTGCCATCTTTTGTATCGTAGTCATCGCCGAAAATGGACAGTTTCTCGCGCACCCCTACGGCAACCTGAGAAATATACGGCATCAGATTGTTGGGAATGTCGGCTGGGTCTTCCCCAATCATGCCGCTGGCGTGAGCTCCTACCGGATTAAAGTAGCGTAAGATTGTGATCGACCAAGTTGGATCGGATGCGAAAAGCGCGCGAAGCATGTCTTCAACAATCAGCTTCGTCTGGCCGTAGACGCTAGAAGTAGAGAGGGGGTGCTCCTCATCAATCGGCAGATATTGCGGTGTCCCGTAAACCGTTGCCGAGGAGGAAAAAATGATCTTCTTTACGCCGGCGTTAGACATGCCCGTGAGGAGCCGCTCGGCACCGTTCACATTAAAGTCGAAATAGCGAAGAGGCATGTCCATGCTCTCGCCCACTGCTTTCAGGCCGGCAAAGTGGATAACGGCATCACATTTGTGGTCTCGAAGCGTTTTCTCAACCAGGTCTGCGTCGCGCACATCGCCTTCGACACAAACGGGTTTGGTCTGAAACAACATGCCCAACCGCTCCAACACCGTTGGCGACGCGTTTTCGAAACTATCAAGAATGATAGGCTCGTGGCCCGCTTCCCGCAGGGCTGTCCAAGTATGAGAACCTATGTATCCGGCGCCACCGGTTAAAAGAACTCGCATAATCCCCGTCTCCTGCGATCAAACTAAACCCACCGGCCATAGCAAAAGCTACAACCGCCATACTTTGGGCACGTTCAATCCTGGCACAACTTCGTTAAGCAAGTCTGGCAGATGAAGACGTAGGTCATAGCTGGTTCGCGCTGTGAAACGGACAATCGTCTTTTGAGCGAAGCTTGAAACGCCAAGGTTCAAATTCTCGTATACTTCAAACTTGCTGTTAAGGTGGTTGGTGAAAATCTGTTTCTGGTGGCTATCAATTACTTGTCGCGAGGGTTCCAGATCAATCAATGTCCCAAAAACACGATGGCCATGAAGATGGGCTGCGTTGGCCATTTTGGCTATTTGTGCTGTGTGCATGCGAAACGCGTCAGCGTGTAGGATCCCTTGATTGCCAGCGATACGCCAATTGTCGATTAGTGACACATTTTGTAGCTCTTCACGCATGGCTTCCCGGCCGAGTACGATCGCTTCCAAGGCGGTGAGCCGGGCGTTATCGGCGAGCGTCGCATTCAATGCTCGCGTTAGGGACGAACCATCGAAGAGTATCGTCTCCTGAGGCAACCAGAGAAAATGAGCATCGGCTTCAACGTTGATTTTGGTTGCAACGCGTGTGGTGCCGCTTTGGGCGCGATAAATGCGTTCACAAGCCTGGGTCGATAATATTGTTTTTGTGGTCGGGCCGGCATCCATGTCCCAGTTGAGCACATCGCCACCTGTCAAGCCGCCGGCGGTGTTGATAAGAACCGCGTCCAAGTGGTCGTCATGCTGTTTAGGTACCCGGATTTTCGCATTAGCGCTCTGGTAGAGATCGGCGATGCGGGTCTTTCCGGCGACTTGCATCGTCCTGAGGCGACCAGCCCCAATAGCCCGTTGCAGCTTCGAGGCGCTTGTTTTTGATGCCGGAGATGTCATTTAGCACCGTTCACGTTGAGACTTATTTGATGACTGATCCGAACCGCCGCGACAAGTTTAACCTGCCAGATGGCATCATTTATCTGGACGGAAACTCACTTGGTCCGTTGCCAGCCCATGTGCCGCAGCGGCTTGACGCAACTGTCAATAAGGCGTGGGGCAAAAACCTGATCACTGCGTGGAACGAAGATGATTGGATTGGTCTACCACAGCGAACCGGAGAGCGAATTGCGCGATTGATCGGGGCGCCAACAGGCGCTGTTCGGGTTTGTGACTCCACGTCCATTAATCTGTACAAGGTGCTTTCCATTGCGCTGGACCGTGTTGGTGGTTCGGGTGTGGTATTGTCTGATACCGGCAACTTCCCAACCGACCTTTATATCGCGCAAGGTTTGGTTGCACGGCGCGGAGGCTTCGATTTGAAGCTGGTGGAACCAAACGATGTTGAGAGTGCCATTGGACCGGATGTTGCTGTGGTTATGTTGACACAAGTCGATTACCGCACCGGGCGTCGCCACGATATGGCCCGTATTTCTCGCCTCGCTCATGATGTTGGCGCTTTAGTCATTTGGGATTTGGCGCATTCTGCCGGTGCGCTCGAGGTTGATCTTGCCGGTGTCGATGCGGATTTTGCGGTCGGCTGTGGCTACAAATATCTCAATGGCGGGCCAGGCGCTCCAGCTTTTATTTTTGTAGCCGATCGCCATCATGAGGCAGCGCCTGATATGTCCGGATGGTTTGGCCATGCCGCACCCTTTGCGTTTGAAACAGAGTTTAGGCCTTCTTCCGGTATTGATCGCTTTACAGTGGGAACCCCGCCCGTTCTCTCCATGATAGCGTTGGATGCAGCGTTGGATTTGTTCGACGATGTCGAGATGGCGGATCTGGCGCGGAAATCAGAAAATCTGACGCAGTTGTTCATCGACGAAATTTCGGTATTCGCCGATATGTTTGATTTGTCTTTGGTCACACCAAGTATCGCCAGTGAACGGGGCAGCCATGTTTCCCTGCGGCATGCCAATGCCTATCCGGTGATGCAAGCGCTGATTTCGAACGGCGTAATCGGCGACATGCGTGCGCCTGACTTTCTGCGGTTTGGTTTTGCGCCGCTTTATAATACCGAAGAAGAAGTGCGACGGGCGGCGGTTGTGCTGCGCGACATTTTACAAACAAAGGCTTGGGACCAGCCAGAATTTCACGCCCGCAAGGCGGTTACTTAGCCTTCGTCCTCGAGTTCAAACTTCGTTTCAATCGGCCAGTTTCCATCGCCGATATGGCGTTGCCCGCGTTTGTGTGCCAGCTCCACTTGTCGCTGCCGCATAGCAAACCTTTTGCGGTCTTCTTCTGAAAACTTATTGATGCAATGGGCACAGGACACACCTTCTTTAAAGTGCGGTGAACGCAGATCTTCTGGCGATAGCGGGTGCCGGCAGGCGCGGCATAGCGTATGCGGACCAACGCGCAGGCCGTGACCAACTGATACCCGTTCATCAAATACAAAGCACTCGCCATTCCAGGTGCTTTTTTCCTTCGGCATATTTTCTAGATATTTGAGGATCCCGCCCTTCAGATGGTACACATCGTCGTAGCCCTGCGACTTCATGAATGCGGTGGATTTTTCGCAGCGAATCCCGCCTGTGCAGAACATCGCTATTTTCTTACCCTTCAGCAAATTCTCATTGCGAGCCACCCAATCGGGGAACTGGCGAAACGCGTCGGTGTGCGGATTGATAGCGCCATCAAAGGTGCCGATCTGAACTTCGTAATCATTCCTGGTATCAATAACGATTGTATCTGGATCGTTGATCAGCTCGTTCCAGTCTTCGGGCTCAACATATGTTCCGACGATTTTGGTCGGATCTGTGCCAGGCACGCCCATCGTCACTATCTCTTTCTTCAACCGCACTTTCAGGCGGTAGAAAGGCATGGCGGGTGCATAACTTTCCTTGTGCTCAAGTCCTGCAAACTCAGGTTTTTTCCGAAGCCAGTTTATCAAAGTGTCGATCGCGTCGCGACTTCCGGCAACTGTGCCGTTGATGCCCTCGGACGCTAGCAGCAGCGTGCCTTTAATGTCGCTTTCCTCGCATAGTGAATGCAATGGGGTTTGCAGTTCAGCGAATTCCGGCAATCGGGTAAAATGATAGAGCGCCGCGACGACAATATCTGTGCTTTTTTCTGTCATGGACGGCTCATAGCGCGAACCTTCACCAGATAAAACCATCCGATTGTTTCATCGCTGGTGACTTATCCACCGCTAGCCGCGCTGCGCCATGCTTTGGCTCGATAAGGAGTGCGCATGGCTAAATTTTCTGAAGAGACAAAAGCTGAAATAGAGCGGGTCGCCAAGGCGCGCGGCATAGAGCCCGCTGCGCTGTTGGCGGTTTGCACCGTTGAAAGCGGTGGGCGAGCCTTTGCGGTGGTGGACAATCGAAGGGAGCCACTTATCCGATTTGAGGGACATTATTTTGATCGGTTACTATCTGGCGTCGGGCGGTCCAAGGCGCGCTTGCGCGGACTGTCTAGCCCGCGTGCAGGCGCAGTTAAAAACCCGCGTTCCCAGGCCGGACGTTGGGCTTTATTGCACCGGGCACGCGCCATAGATGATGCGGCGGCGCTGCAGTCTTGCTCATGGGGTATAGGCCAAGTAATGGGCGCCCATTGGCGGGCGTTAGGCTATTCCTCGCCACAGGCTTTGGTGCGCGAGGCACGGGCAGGTGTCTCTGGGCAAGTTATGTTGATGGTGCGTTTCATTGAGAAAAACGGCCTTTTGCCTCTGCTTCACAGCCATAATTGGGCCGCCTTCGCTCGTCGATATAACGGGCCCGCCTATAAGAAAAATCGCTATGATGAAAAGCTAGCCGCAGCCTACGCTCGTTACCGACACCCGACCAAACATGGTGAAGTTCGGGTTGTGAACGGTGACCTTAGACGTGGTATGCGTGGCGCATCGGTCAAAGACCTGCAGCGACATCTGCTCGCCGCGGGATATCCGCTCAAAGTTGATGGTGTGTTTGGGCCTGAAACCGAAGCGGTGACAAAGCGATTCCAGTGTGACCGGGCGCTTCATGTCGATGGAATTTTCGGCCCAAGAACCCAAAAAGAACTGCGATTGGCGCTTGCGCGAAAAGGGCGAGAAAGCGGCTGGATTAGCGTTTTGATGCATTGCTTATCGCATATTCCTGCTCTTGTGGGCGCTCTCAGTCAGTTACGGCGCTGGACAAGGTGACAGGTTCCGCTTAGGGCGCAGCCAAGAGAAGCCACTTTCGCTGTTGGAGATCGCCATGACACAGAACCGGGACGCCCTTTACGAAATCATGACCGGGCAGCCAGTCATTCCGGTTATTGTGATTGATGATGCTGATGATGCAGTGCCGCTCGCGAAAGCACTGGTTGCTGGTGGTTTGCCCGCCATCGAGATTACGCTCCGCACTGACGCTGCTATGTCGGCTATCGAGCGTATTGCCAACGAAGTGCCAGACGCCATAGTGGGGGCTGGTACGGTGCTGAGCGGCAATCAATATGAGCAAGTGGTTTCAGCGGGTGCCCGTTTTGCCGTATCGCCGGGCTTCACGCGTGAAATAGCGGCAGCCTCGCTCGGCAGCGCAGTGCCGTTGCTGCCGGGTAGCACAACAGCCAGTGAAATTATGCGGGCAATTGAATTGGGCTATACGTTGCTAAAGTTCTTCCCTGCAGAGCAATCTGGTGGTTCAAGCTTTTTGAAGTCTCTCGCGTCACCTTTTGGCGGCGTAAACTTTTGCCCAACAGGCGGTGTTTCAGTGTCAAATACCAAGGACTATCTCAGCTTGCCTAATGTTCTTTGTGTCGGTGGGTCGTGGGTTGCCCCCAAGTCTGCTGTCGAAGCAGGTGACTGGGCGACGATCGAGGCTTTGGCGAAAGAGGCAAGCACACTGCAAGCTTAGTCAAACACCCAAACCAAACAAAAAACCCGGTCCAAAGACCGGGTTTTTCTTTTCCTGTGTCGCTGTGCGAACCTGGAAAGCTTAGAGTTTGCCTGCGCGCTGCTGGAGCATCATGAACGTGTCATGGTTGTACTCTGACAGCTGGAACCACAGGTAACCGTCGCGGCGGTAGCCCATGTAAGAGTCATGCAACTCTTTAAAGGTTGCATTTTCAGCTGCGATCTCAGCGTATGTTTCTGTCGCTGCATCGAAGCAAGCTTCCAGAATTTCTTGGCTGTATGGACGCAATTGCGTGCCAGACGCTGCAAGCTGTTTAAGCGCTGTTGGGTTCAGCGTGTCGTAGCGTGCCATCATCACTGAGTTGGCCAGCGCAGATGCGTTCTTGATCACACCTTTATAGGCCGATGGAAGCTCGTTCCACTTGTCCAGGTTAATCATGTTCATCAGCGCAACGCCGCCTTCCCACCAACCAGGGTAGTAGAAGTACTGAGCGACTTTGTTAAAGCCGAGCTTGCTGTCATCATAAGGGCCGACGAACTCAGCCGCGTCGATGGTGCCTTTCTCAAGCGCCGGGTAGATGTCGCCACCTGGCAGACCTTGCGGCACAACGCCAACTTTTTCGATGATGCGGCCGCCGAAGCCACCGATACGCATCTTCAGACCTTGCATGTCCTCAAGCGTGTTGATCTCTTTGCGGAACCAGCCACCCATCTGGGCGCCTGTGTTACCGGCCGGGAAAGCGATCATGTTTTGTGAGCCATAGAACTTGTTGAGCAGTTCAAGGCCACCACCTTCGTACATCCACGCATTGGTCATACGCTGGTTTAGACCGAAAGGAACGCCGGTGCCGAAAGCGTAGGATGGGTCTTTACCCCAGAAATAATATGATGCTGTGTGCGCCATTTCGATGGTGCCATCAGCAACACGATCAGCGCCTTCAAGCGCGCCAACGATCTCGCCGGAAGCGAAGACTTGGATGTCGAAGTTTCCGTCGGTAGCTTCTGCAACCGCTGCAGAGAAAACTTCAGCTGCGCCGTAGATGGTGTCCAGAGCTTTCGGGAAACCCGATGAACAACGCCATGTGATTTTTGGATAAGATTGCGCGATGGCAGGTGCTGCAAGTGTCGTGGCGGCAGCTGCGCCAGCGCCGGCAACGCCGGCCTTTTTCATAAACGAACGACGATCCATATGATCCTCCCTATGGAATTCCACCTGCGTAAAAACTTCCATCCCATACGCAGGCCTGTGCAACTTTAGTCATCTTTTGGGTGGGGTGTCCACAGGTTGAAGCGGAATTGGTAAAATTAGTTGGCCACTTAATCGATTTGAATTTGGTCACATTGGTGTGTGCGTGCAAAATAGACCCTTCTAGGAAGGAAATTTCGTCATGATTCCCATTGTCGCTGTCGTTTCGGACACTTTGATCGAGAGCGGATATCACTGGCACGCGGGCAAGAATTCGTACCTTTCAGCTGCGTTTGACGTTGCTGGCGTATTGCCGCTTTTGGTCCCTGCTTTTGGTGAAGCGATCGATTTTGATGGTTTGCTCGAGCGTGTTGATGGGGTGATGCTAACGGGGCATAAAAGTAACGTCCATCCGCAAAACTACGGACAAGAAAGTACTGCAAAGCAGGAGCCTTTCGACGAGCGCCGCGATGCCACATCGCTTCCGCTGATCCGGCGCGCTGTCGCCAAAGGCGTCCCTTTGTTTGCGATTTGCAGGGGCATACAGGAATTGAATGTTGCGCTTGGTGGCTCATTGGGCAGTGAGATCCAGGAGCGACCCGGTGTAGACGATCATCGTGAGCCGGACACGCCCGATTTGGATGCACGTTATGCGCTGCGCCACGATGTTGAGCTACTAAAATGCGGTCAACTTGCCGCTATTTTCGGTAATAAGGACCGACCGGTTAACTCCTTGCATCGACAGGCCATTGATGAGCCCGCACCTGTTTTGCAGGTTGAAGCACGTGCGCCAGACGGGACAATTGAGGCAGTGTCGGTTGTAAATTCAAAAGCGTTCGCGTTGGGCGTACAATGGCACCCGGAGTATTGGGCGCGCACGGAAGAAGGGTCTCGAATGCTTTTTGAAGCGTTTGGCGACGCGGTGCGTGCTTACGCCGCCACCAAATCTCAATAGGCTGCCAAAGAGGCTTGAATTCGAGTTGGCTTGACCACTTCCCATTCAAAGCCGTCGCCGCGTATGAGTGTCATGAGTTCGTTGCCGCGATGATCCGTGACAACGACTTCGCCTCGATTGGATTCCTGCCAAGCGCGTGCAACGGCAAATTCATTTCCAACGGCTGCACAATTGTGCGCAGGCTCCAACCGATGAACGGCGTAGCCTGGCGCCCTGTGAAGTGCCAAAACGCAGCTTTCATTGTTTAGATGGTTGACCGCAACAAAGCGGTTGCCCTCCAACGGCCTGACCGCTGGTACCGAAGCTGTGGTAACAGGGTCGACTTGTGAGCCTTGCAGCCCATGCGCGGCAAGCAGCATACAAACAACACCCGTTACAGCTAACGCGTTAAAAACTTCTGGCCCGTTTACTTGCATTGGCCCAACACTCGCACTCAAAACAATATGGCGACGATGGTGAACCAATAAGGTGAATGGCAGGTTAAACCGGCTCGCCTCCACCGAGCAGGTGCGCAGTTTCCGGAACGGGCGTTAGTACCGTTTTGCGCTCAAACCAACTTACAAGATTGTCGATAAGCAACTGCCCCATCGCTGTACGTGTGTGCTGGGATGCGGATGCAATGTGCGGCAACAGAACGGTGTTGGGTGCGCTCAAGAGCGAACCGGGCACGTTGGGTTCGTCTGCATAAACATCTAAACCAGCCGCAGCGATGGTGCCATTTTCGAGCGCAGCGGCTAGATCATCTTCAACGACCGTGCTGCCTCGCCCGACATTAATGAATACGCCGTTTGGACCCAGTGCCTTGAGTATTTCGGCGTTGATCGCGTTGCTGGTTTGGTCGGTCGCTGGCGCGACATTGATCAAAGTATCTACGCTTGCTGCAAGGTCAGACAGTGTGTTTGCGTATCGATACGGCGCATCTTTCACGATAGACCGATTGTGATAGGCAATCGAAACGCCGAAACCCTCCAAGCGACGGGCTATTGCTTTGCCAATTCTGCCCATGCCGAAGATGCCAATATGACGGTTTCGCAATGTGAGGTTTGATAACGGGTAGGGGCCCGATGAGGCCCATTTTCCATCACGTAGATAGGCTTCTGCCTTTGGAATTTCGCGTATCGTGT
The DNA here is from genome assembly GCA_039815825.1 of Pseudomonadota bacterium. Lineage (GTDB taxonomy): Bacteria > Pseudomonadota > Alphaproteobacteria > Rhizobiales > Rhizobiaceae > JBCBDX01. The sequence goes on along the minus strand of JBCBYO010000024.1, from coordinate 23,291 downwards.
TAAGCAAAAGGCCGATGGTGATATCGGCAACTTCGTCGTCCAAAACGCTTGGGGTGTGGGTGACAATAATATTGCGATCTGCAGCAGCTGACGCATCAATGTGATCATATCCCACCCCGAAGCTGGCGACGATCTCCAGATTTGGTAGCTGGTCAAACTGGCTTCCACCAAGCGGGTCAAACAAGCTTGCAACGGCGCGCACAGAACCGCTTTCGTCAGTCGTCATATTTTCAAGGCTGGCGATGCTTATCGCATCGAAAATCGAAAACAGACGATCACGTGTTGTTTGGTGACCACGTGCACTGACAAGGATCGCGATGTCTTTCATAAATCTATTTCTGCGTTGGTCGTGCGGATTGGCGGACCCGCAATTCTGGCTTGATAAGTGTCAATTCACCTGATGGAGGTCGCTTGCCTTCTATTCTTTTTAAGAGAGCGCGAGCCGCCATCGTACCGACATCACGTTGCCCGTTCCACACGGTGGTCAGTGCAGGTGTCGCGATAGAAGCTTCTTCCAGATCATCATAACCAGTAACAGAAATATCTTCCCCTGGTACGAGACCGGCGCGTGCAATGCCGCTCATCAATCCAATCGCCACAAGATCATTCCAGCATACGGCAGCTGTGGGGCGCGGATTGAGTGAGAGAAGCTGGCTGGCCGCGCCAAAGCCGGCATCCTTTGTACGTGGCCCCGGGATGCGCCAACTGGGGTCAACGTCCAAGTTCGATGATGTCATTGCATCGACATAGCCTTGATATCGGTCACGCCCTGTCGACGTTTCATCCGTGCCGCCAATCATGGCGATGCGCTTGTGGCCAAGACCGATCAAGTGATTGGTTGCAAGGCCGATCCCATAGGCGTCATCACCTCGGAAAACCGGCGCGCTTACCCCTTCAACCGAACGCGCAACGAATACAAATGGCAGACCGTTCTTCCTGGCAAACTCAATGTCCTGTGGTGTGGTGTCGATGGCAGGTGACATAATCACGCCGTCGGCTCCCAGCTGCATCAAAGTCTCAAGGAAGTCGCGCTGCTTTTCGGTGGAATCATAGTGATTGGACAGAAGGAAAGTTTGCTTGTTGCGGTCTAACTCATGTTCAATTGCCCGCAGAATTTCCGCGTAAAAGGGGTTCATTATGTCATGGACAACCACACCCAAAATCCCGGATTTTGAAGTACGCAGAGATGCTGCCCGGCGGTTATAGATATATCCGATTTCGCGGGCGTACGCCTTGACCTTTTCTTTTGTCAGCTCCGCAACAAGAGGACTATCTCGTAAAGCCAGCGATACCGTCGCCGTTGAAACATTCAACGCTTCGCCAATGGTAGATAATTTTACTTTTTGGCTCATCGATACCGCCGAAAAACGCTGGCCGGGCGTCGTTCTTAAAATTTTAAATAAGACAATGTAAAGAGGTCAGGTCGATTTCTTTTTCTTAGCCGACTTCTTATTTTTCTTGGATCCTTTTCCCAACAGATGCTGATTGAGGTTCGTTAGAATTGCTAACAGCTCGCGACGTTCCTTCTTGCGCAATCCGTCCAGGATCTCTTTTTCTGCGGTGTGGGTAGCGTGGTGAATTTTCGAAACAATTTCTCCACCCGCTTCTGTCAAGCTCACCGATATCTGACGCTTGTCATCGGGTGAAGCGGTTCGTTTCACATATCCTTGCTCTTCCAAGCGGATAATCGTTTTGGTAATTGTCGGTGGTTTGACATTTAAGCGTGCCGCCAGTTGGCCTGGCGCCATCGCGCCCTCTACGGCGAGCAAAGTGAATATTTTTTCCTGCCCGGCATAGGTCCCGGTTTCAGCGAGGTGTTGGGCGGTTTTTGTCTTTGCGTGTCGCGCTGCTTCCTGCAACAGTTCAACAATTGACGGTTCATCCGTGTCTTGTATGGGAATATAATATTTATTCATGCTAATTGATAAGCCGACAAAAGAAATCCTGTAAAGGTTCCGATGGGGAAACAGCGCGAAAAAAGATGCACGTGGCTGCGGAACCCAATGGCAATTCTCGTCGCAGATGGTGTTGATGCCGGTGGGGGCATCGTCCTCGATGGCCCGAAGATTGTGGAGCTTGTTCCCGCTGGTGGTGTGCCGTCTTTGGTGACAAGCGACGACTATGACATGTTTGACGCCAGCGAGCATGTTGTCCTGCCGGGGCTGATCAACACACACCATCATATGTATCAGACGTTAACTCGAGCTCATCCCTCTGCCATCAACAAGGAGCTCTTTCCTTGGCTTCAGGCATTGTATCCGCTTTGGGCGCGGTTGACCCCCGATGGCCTTCGCGCTGCGACCGAGCTGGCTATGGTTGAATTGATGATGAGTGGTGTGACGACCACTTCCGATCATCAGTATGTGTTTCCGCCCGGCCTCGAGAACGCGATGGACATACAAGCTGAGGTGGCGGCAGCGTTGAACATGCGTATTGTCCTCAACCGCGGTTCAATGAACTTGAGTGAAAAAGACGGAGGTCTACCGCCGGACAGCGTCGTTCAAACCCATGATGAGATTATGGCCGATAGTGAACGGGTCATCTCCAAGTTTCACTGTACGGACGAAGGGGCGATGACCCAAGTTGCATTGGCACCGTGCTCGCCATTTTCCGTCACCCGAGAGCTGATGAAAGACACTGCATTTTTGGCTTCGCAGTGTGGTTGTGGTTTGCACACCCATCTTGGTGAAACCCATGATGAGGACGCCTTTTGCGAGGCTAAATTCGGCATGCGCCCGGTGGATTATCTGGAGTCAGTTGGCTGGCTTGGTTCCTCAACTTGGCTAGCTCACGGGATTCATTTTAAAGATGAGGAAGTGTCACGTCTGGGCGCCGCAGGTGTGGGCATCTGCCACTGCCCAACATCAAACATGGTCTTGGCGTCGGGTCATTGTCGAACGCGCGACCTGGAAGCGGCGGGGGCGAAAGTCGGCCTTGGGGTCGATGGCTCAGCCTCGAACGATTCATCCAATCTGATGGAAGGGATTCGCCACGCGTTGATGGTCAATCGCCTGACCTATGACGCGACCCTTACGCATCTTGATGTGTTGCGCTGGGCCACCGAAGGTTCGGCGGCATGCATCAATCGCGATGATCTGGGGCAAATCGCGGTTGGAAAGCAGGCCGATCTTGCGCTCTTTAAGTTAGATGAACTCCGTTTCTCTGGCGCCCATGACCCACTTGCCGCACTCGTGCTATGCGGGGCTCACCGCGCCGACCGGGTTATGATAGCGGGTCGATGGACAGTTGCCGATGGCCAGCCGGTTGGCATTGATGTCGAGCGGTTGCGGGCAGAGCATGCCAAGGCGGCACAGATTTTTTCTTAGCTGAGCTTCAGGCCACCCGCTTTTGCTTGCCTTTTATATCAAATCCGGCATCGAGCAGCAGGCTGGGTATCTTCTCCTTGAAGGGAAAAAAGCCTTTTGTAGCGTTCGGCCAAGCGCGGGTATCCCAATCGCGTCTCAGTTCGAAGAAATCGATATTGTTCCGGCGAAAATTGGCAGCAAGCTGCATCATAAACGGTCGGGCATGCCCAACCGGACTGTAGGGTGCAACGACCATCTGTGCATCGGAAAGCACCACCTCTTGAACGATATCATCAATGGCTAAAGCGCCGGTATGGCTAGAAAAGGTCGAGCCAAAATAAGCCGAGCAACGACTATTGGCGTCATCCAGCGCGCCTCTGGTGAAGCTGGCGACCACATCACCGAGCGCAAGGTCTGAGCGGTTTTCAGATAGGTTCCATGAAGCGCCGCCGATAACCTCATTTGTGCCCAGCGGTAGCTGCTCGGGACGACAATCATCTTCGGCAAATATGAAATATGCTTTCTTGTTTGATGGCAGCGGTCGCGATGGTTCTAGTTGTCCCGGTTTCCCGTGTGGCTCACCGGGCAATGCCTGAGCCGTCTCGTTCAGCCCCGCCGGACTGAAGCGACCATTGGTGAACTTTCGGATATTGGATGCTCGCGCGATATAGTTTTTGCCAAGCGTCTGTAACCCGGCCACCCAGCGCCATGAGAGTGTGTTGGATGCTGCGTCTCCATCCAGCAGGTGCCGATAAAAGAAGTCGGCACCCAACGCCCAATTGAGCTGAAGTGTGAAAATCCAGATGGAGGCAAACCACATTCGTGCATGATTGTGCAAATAGCCGGTTTCGACCAATTCTTTTGCCCAGCCATCAAAGCAATCTATGCCGGTATTGCCCTCAATGGCCGCATGATAGTCGCGTCGGATGGCGCCGTTGGCTTCTGCAACGTCAAGTGCGGTTTCCAAGTCGGCTTGATAGATGTCGAAGGCACTTGGCCTCAACTCAAGCCATCCTTTCCAATAAGTGCGCCACATCACTTCTTGGATAAACTTTTCCGTCGATGAAAGCGCGTATTGGTCAAGAACTGTTGCGCACACTTCCTCCTCTGTGATCAGGCGATGCCGTATCCATGGCGAGAGTGCTGAGACATTACTTCTGTCATTGGGACCGTAATCGAAATTCCGCTCGTTGCGGTATTTGGCGCCCACCGAAGGTATAAATGTTTTTAGGCGTTCAAGGCCCGCTTTGCGTGTGGGCGTGAAGTCGACGGTCTGAGGGAAAAGGTCGGGCATGGTTTTCAGTTAGGCGTTCGAGTTTGCTTTTTTGTATCCAACGCTAGCTAGAGCGGTTGGATCGGCTGTCATGTGAGGCAAAATGACGACAGAGAAAATTGCCATTGTTGGCGCGGGGCTGAGTGGCGCTGTTTTGGCGCGCACTTTGGTGGATGCCGGGTTTGATGTGACCGTTTTTGAAAAGTCGGGCGGGACGGGTGGTCGCTTGGCTACGCGACGCACGGATCACGGGGCGTTTAACCATGGCGCACAATATCTGACTGCAAAAACACCGGGTTTCCGCGCGATGTTGACAGGACTTTCCCATGCAGGCGCGGTGCGTGAATGGGCGCCGGAAGGCAAAGACAGGGAGGCCGTGTGGCATGTCGGCGCGCCGGGTATGAGTGGCCTTGTCAAACCTCTGTTGAAAGATGTGAATGTCGTCGGTCGGACCCGCGTCGATTCCTTGAATGCTGTTGCAGAGCATGTAGCGCTCGGCACAGAAGAGGGCGATCTAGGCGCCTTTGACCGGCTTGTGATAACCGCACCGGCGCCGCAGGCCTATGATTTACTCGCTGAATTCGATCCCATTTTTCAATCGCTCGCCGCGGTGCGGTATGCACCATGCTGGACCTTGATGGCAGCTTTTGGAGGACCGCGAAGAGTGGCGGCGATAGAGCGTGGTGTTGATGATGGGCCCATCGGTTGGATGACTTTGTCGTTTGAAGGGGCAAGCCTTTTTGGCGTGGTCGTGCAGGCTTGCCCCGGCTGGAGCCGGGAGTATTTAGAACACTCCAAAGACGATGTTGCCGAGCTGATGTTGGATGCATTGGGCGACAAGTTCGGTTGGGTCGACCCGGTCTATTTCAGTGCGCACCGTTGGCGCTATGCATTAGTCGAAAGGCCTTTGGGAACACCGTTTCTCGCTTCGCGTTCCAATCGTGTTTTCTGTGCTGGTGATGGGATGCTTGGTGGACGCGCGGAAGATGCATTTGAAAGTGCACGAAAGTTAGCGGATCATTTGAAAAGCGGTGCCGCGTCGCTTAAGTAGCGGTGAACAGTTCTGCACGAAGGTTCACTCCATGGATACACTGACACGCATGCGCGCCTTCGTGGCGGTGGTTGACCATGAAGGTTTTTCAGCCGCAGCGCGGGCGTTGGGGCGGTCCAAGGCGCTGTTGTCTAAATATGTCCGTGAGCTTGAAGACGAGCTCGGCTCGCGGTTGTTGAACCGTACAACCCGGCAGTTTTCACCAACTGAAGCGGGACATATCTACTACCGCCGCGCCATCGATTTGTTGCGTGAATTTGATGATCTGCAAGATGAGATCCGCGACTCCAGTTCCGGGCTTTCTGGCAAGTTGCGCATTTCAGCGCCGCGGACGCTTGCCGATGTCGCCATCGGACAGTCGCTGGTAGATTTTGCCGTAGCCAATCCTGAGTTGGAATTGGAAATCGTTCTCGATGACCGGTTCGTTGATATGGTCGAAGAAGGTTTCGACATCGCCATCCGTATTACCAAATTGCAGGATTCATCGATGATCGCCCGGCGGCTTGCACCGTTCCGCCTTGTTTTATGCGCAACGCCGCAGGTGATCGCCGAATATGGTATGCCCCAAAAAGCGGAGGATCTGCAGAAGCTACCTTTTGTGATTGACAGCAATGCACGGCGGCGCAACAGCCTGCCTCTGCGCAACGAAAGCGGTGGCAATACCAATGTCAGCGTGCAAGGAAGATTGACGGTGAACTCACCATTGGCGGCGCGTGCGGCGGCGCTCGCGAATATGGGTTTTGTGCTCTCACCGGACTTTATCGTGGCCAAAGATCTGGCCGATGGTTCCTTGGTTGAAGTCATGCCGGAAGCGCTTGAAAATGACGCTGGAATCTATGCGGTTTATCCGCACCGCCGCTATCTGCCGTCCAAAGTGCGGGCTCTGGTCGATTTTTTAAGTGATTGGTTTAAGAAAAACGGGCCAATATAGGCGAGTGATTTGGTATTGTGTCATTTCTGCGCCCAAATTGGAGACCATAAAAGAACCATGGCTAGGTGGGTAACGGCAGCGGCGACAATTTTGGTAACTGGCATTGCGTTTTGCAAACCAGCTTTTGCGCATCCGCATGTGTTTGCCGAAGCGCGTCTTGAAGTTGTGGCGTCAGCTACCGGCCAATTGGAAGAGTTACGGCACGTTTGGCGATTTGATGAGCTTTTCACATCGACTGTTATTTTCGAGTTTGATGAGAACCTGAATAATAAACTTGACGGCGGTGAACTTGCAGAGGTCGCCAGTGTTGTAACAACCTCGATCGCCGATTTCGGCTATTTTCAATCCGTGTCAGTTAAGGGTGAAGACATGACGATTGCACCTGTTGACGATATGCTTGTGGATGTCGTTGGCGGGCAGCTGATAATGCTTTTTACCTCCAAGACCGTGGAGACCGTTGACCTAGCGGACAATCCGTCATTTTCGGTTTATGATCCGACATTCTACACGTCGATCGAATTTTATACCGATGAGGACATGCAGTTGGTAAATGCACCTGGCGGTTGCGGATTTGAGAAAATAGTTCCCGACCCGGATGAAGCGATTGCGCAAAACCAGCAGTCATTGACGGATGCCTGGTTTAGCGATCCGGAAGGAAATGATTTGTCGCGCATCTTCGCAACGCGTATGGAGGTGTCATGTTCTCCGGCCGGGTAAGCCTTGGACTGGCATTGCTGCTGCTTTCGGTGGGCCCGGTTGTGGCCCAGTCGTCATTGGGCATTGGTGCGGCTGAGGCGCCGGTTGCCAATCCCGGCTCTGGCCCGTTCTCAGGTTTCTTTTTGTGGGTCGCTGTGCAGCAGGCCGAGTTTTATCGTTTGATGACAGATGCCTTGGGTGAGCTGCGCGGCAATCCTTCTGTGCCGTGGACCTTGATAGGGCTTTCTTTTGCCTATGGCGTTTTGCACGCCGCCGGGCCCGGCCACGGGAAAGTGGTCATTTCTTCCTACATGTTGGCGACGAATACGCAGCTGCGCCGCGGTATATTGATTAGTCTCGGGTCATCTGTGCTTCAGGCTGTGTCGGCGATTGTCATTGTCGGTCTAGGGTTTTTGGTCTTGAGAAGATTGTCTATTACAATCACCGATACCACCCAGGGTTTTGAATTGGCCTCTTATGCCCTCGTTGCGCTTTTGGGCGCATGGCTGGTCGTTCGTTCGCTCATCCGGTTGCGCCAAAAACCCCTTGCTTCACTATCCGCTGCAGCCGTGGTTGTGCATGATCACCATGACCATCACCATCATCATCATGAAGATGGCGAGGCCTGTTCTTCATGTGGTCATGTGCATATGCCGAGCCCGAGCCAGGTACAGCGCGCTGGCAGTTTGCGTGAGGCGATCGCAACGATTTTCTCTGTTGGCTTACGCCCGTGCACCGGCGCGCTTGTCGTTCTGACATTTTCATTCATGAACGGGCTTTGGTGGGCGGGTGTGGTTTCGGCCTTTGTGATGTCGCTCGGTACTGCGATCACTGTTTCCACGCTTGCCGCAATGGCAGTCGGTGCCAAGGGATTGGCTAAACGTTATGCCGGCGTCAGTGCTTTCGGACCCGCGGTCATCAACGGCATCGAAATTGTAGGCGGTTTGCTGATCCTTTTGATCGGGATCAGCCTGCTCGGTGGCGCGATCTCGCGCTAAGCTTAGCGCGCTAGTTTTGCCCTTTGCGGCGAGATCGACCCCGTAGCCAAAATCCAACGAATGGTAGTATCAAAACCGCGCCAATCACCGAGCCGGCAACCCAGGAATTGTCACCGCCAATGGCCAGCATGATTTGCGGCAGGAAGAAAAGCAGCAGACAGAAGCCTATAAACAGCGCTGCAGCGACGAGTAAGGTAGACCGACTGTAGGCAGGAGACATCGCCTCATCTTCAGATTTCTTATCTTCGCTCACAGGGTCCAGCCTCCATCAATTTTGTATTCGGCACCTGTCACAAAGGCCGCCTCATCGGAAGCTAGATAGGTGGCCAGTGATGCAATTTCACTGGCTGTCGCAATCCTTCCCATTGGTTGGCGTGCCAGGAACATGTCATAGGCTTTTTCATAGCCGCCTACTTGTTCCCCCAACGTCTGCATTCGGTCTTCAAGGGACGGCGACTCAACCGTTCCAGGGCAAATCGCGTTGCAACGGATTTGGCGCGCAGCAAAGTCAACCGCAACGCCCTTGGTCAGGCCGATTACAGCAGCTTTGGTTGCGCCATAGACATAGCGGTTTGGGGCCCCTTTTATCGAAGAGGCGCCAGACGACATGTTGATGATCGAAGTGGTTTTGCCGCTATCAGTGACGCGCTCCAGCATGCCAGGTAGGAAAGCGCGGATCATGCGATGCATACTCTTAACATTCAGGTCGAAAGAAAAATCCCAAGCGTCATCATCGGCGTCGAGTACGGTCCCGTGATGAACGAAGCCCGCTATGTTTGCCAAGATGTCTATGTGACCGATCCGCTGGGCATAGGCATTAACGGCACCGCCATCGGTGACATCCAAATTGGATGCATCAGCAAAACTGTTGTTCGTTAGTTTTGATGCGTCGATATCTGATGCCCAGACCTCTGCGCCCTCCGCAGCAAAACGGTCCGCTATGGCTTTTCCGATGCCTTGTCCCGCTGCCGTCACAACAGCGATTTTTCCGCTCAGTCTTCCTGCCATGCCATTGCCTCCCGTAGTTGGGCCAAACCTTGTTTTTGCTTCCCGTCAGCCACGAAATTTTCCGGTTTGAGCCAAGCTTCCATTGCGCGCTTTCGCGCTGGCCACTCGCGATCAAGCATCGAATACCACGCCGTATCCCTGTTGCCATAGGTCTTGACCTGATGCTGGCGGAAAACGCCTTCAAATGTGAAGCCCAATCGCTTTGCCGCGCGGTGCGATGCCTCGTTGGGATTATTCAGTTTCCACTCGTAACGGCGGTAACCCAGCTCATCAAAAACATACTCAGCCAAGAGATAGTGTGCCTCGGTGGCGGCTGGCCGGTTCCGAATCTTACTGCCGTGGGCAACAGCACCAACTTCAACGCTTCCATGTTCGGGAACGATCGACATATAACTCGCCATCCCCAACGCTGAGCCACTCTTTTGTTCAGCAAATATGCAGGTGACAAACGCGCCGGATTGGTTGAACGCGTCAATTGTCGCCGCCAAGTCTTCCCAATTTTCCATCCGCGGCCAGCCAAAATGAAAAAGCAGATCATTGGTTTCTTTGCCGCCGAAAGCTTCCCAAAGGGATGGCCCATGGATTGATGCGTCCCACGGTGCGATGTCGATATGTTGCCCCTGCAGCCTTGGTGCTTCTGGTCTGGGTGGCGGTGTCCAGTTCAGCGGATCGCGGATCATAGTGGGCTCGTTGACGACAGTCGGATGGCATGCCCATAAAGGTGAGGAGTTTGAATTGCCATGGGGAACCTTCATGAAAACCGTGTCCTTCTTCGATCGCCTTGGAGAAGAAAACGCTTTTGCGGTACTCGCTCGTGCGAATGAGCTTGCCGCGCAGGGAAGGGATGTCATCAATCTGGGCATCGGTCAGCCGGATTTTCCAACGCCCGCCCATATCGTTGAGGCAGGCATCAAGGCATTGCGTGACGGCCATCATGGCTACACGCCGGCCAGCGGTACAGTTGCCTGTCGCGAAGCGGTAGTGCGCCGGACACTGGCGCTAACCGGTGTCGAGGTTTCGCCCGACAATGTGATGGTCACGCCTGGCGGCAAGCCCGCCATGTTTGCAGCAATCTTGATGCTTGGAGAGCCGGGTGCCGAGATCATGTACCCTGATCCGGGATTTCCCATTTACCGCTCCATGATTGAGGCAACTGGTGCAACGCCAGTGCCCATTCCGGTCCGTGAAGAGAACGGTTTTGCCTTTTCCGCTGAAGAAGCTCTGGCTTTGATCTCGGATAGGACCCGTCTTGTCATTATTAACTCACCAGCCAATCCAACAGGTGGCGTTACGCCGAAGTCCGAACTCGACATCTTCATTGCTGGTATGGATAGCTGGCCGTCAGTCGCGCTTTTGTCCGACGAAATCTATGATGTCATGACCTATGGCAACGCCAAACACACATCGTTGTTGACCTATGAGGCGATCCGTGACCGGCTGATCGTTCTTAATGGTTGGTCCAAGACGTGGGCGATGACGGGTTGGCGCATGGGTTGGTCCATTTGGCCCGATGCTTTAATCGACAAAATGCGCAAACTTGCTGTCAATTGTTGGTCATGTGTCAATGCTTCGGCCCAGTTCGCCGGGATCGCAGCCATTGATGGCCCTCAAGACGATGTTGAAGCGATGATGGCGGCATTCGATGAGCGTCGATTGTTTGTCGATAATCGAGTGAAGGCTATCGATCGCCTGTCGGCGATCTTGCCGTCTGGGGCATTCTACACTTTTGTAAACGTTGGCGATTTGGGCCAACCAGCTAAGGTTCTGGCGACTTCCCTGCTTGAAAAAAAGGGGGTCGCGGTTATCGGCGGCCCAGATTTTGGTGTGTTGGGCGAGGGCTACATCCGGTTATCGTATGCCAACTCGCTTGAAAATATTGAGCGCGCTTGCGACCGAATTGAAGATTTTATCGGTGGAGCTTGATCACAAGCATCGGGCGATTATCCAAGAGGACAATCGCCCAACAGGTGCCGAAAACGGTGGGAGGGTCCGATTCAGCAGATGTCTTATTTTGGCACTTAGAAGTTAATCAGCAGTTAACGTTGGTTAATGATCACTTACTGGCGAGAATCCGCCAGTTTGTTTGGTGCAGTAGTTCTGACGCTTTACGCGGCCTAGTGATCGCTTTACCTCACGCCTATTCCAAACTTTTGGATGCCGGAGCTGGAGGCTCCGATAGAGGTTTCAAGGAGGAAATATATGAAACTTTCACTTCTCGTGTCATCGGCCGTCGCCGTTGTAATGTCCGCATCTGCATCTGTCGCGATGGACGTCGATAAGACAGGTTGGCCGGATTCGTTTACCGTTGGTACCGCATCGCAAGGCGGTACATATTTCACCTATGGTTCAGGCTGGGCCGGTATCGTCTCAGAAGATCTTGGTGTGCCGGGCGCGGGCGAAGTAACCGGTGGTCCAATGCAGAACATGGCGCTGGTTCATACCGGTGAAGCTGCCTTTGGTATGACCACGATGGGTCCTGCAAAGGAATCGCTTGAAGGTACGAACCCAATCGCGCCAGGCCTTCAAATGTCCAACGCTTGTGCGATGTTCCCAATGTACCAGACACCGTTCAACGTAACCGCGTTGACATCATCCGGCATCACATCGGTGTCTGATATTCCTGACGGTGCGAAAATCGGTTTCGGCCCTGCTGGTTCGACGTCAGATACTTACTTCCCGTCGATGCTGGAAACACTGGGTGTGAACTTTGAGCGCCGCAATGGTTCCTGGAACGATCTTGGGTCACAGCTTCAAGACGGACTTTTAGACGCTGTCGCATTCGCTGCTGGCGTTCCGACCCCAGCCGTATCTCAGCTGGAAGTTCAAACTGAAGTTAACTTCGTTGAGTTCACGGAAGAAGAGCAAGCAACCATCGCGGGTGCGTTCCCAGTGGCCAACTTCGTGGTGGCCGAAGGTACTTACTCTACACAGCCGGGCGATTTGCGCTCTGTTTCCATGTGGAACTTTGCGATTGCAAACTGCGACTTGCCAGCAAGCTTCGTTTACGAAGCAACGAAGGCTGTCATGAGCGACAATGAGCGGATGCTTGGTGTTCACAAAGCTGCACGTACGACTGTACCTGAAAACTGGGACAAAAACGGTGTTCTGATGTGGCACCCTGGAGCTGCCCAGTGGTTCAACGAAAATGGTGCGTCCATTTCAGCGGAAATGATCTACGGCGGCTAAGCGGCCTGTTTAAGCAGATTAACATCGAACTGTCCGGATAAACTCCGGGCGGTTCCCTTCGGCGCAGCTGCGCGACATTCGCCTACTGTACCGACACTTAATCATAGATCGGGAACAGTGCCATGAGCGAAAAAGCAGCATCTCAAGACGAAATCGTCGAACCTGTCCTAGCAGAGGGCGTCGATGATGAGCCGATTGAGACAAACCGTCGCCTCTTTACCGGACGCAAAGCGTTGCTCGTGGCGGCCATCTCGGCTGTATACGCTGCGTTTCATATGATTGCCTTGAACGGCGTATCGATCTCGGCATGGACTGGGATCACGATACCGCTGCTACCGACTTTTCCCATGGAGACATGGAATTTCAGAATTATCCATATTGCTGGCGCGCTTGCGTTAGGCTTTGTTCTGTTCTCCGGGACCGGTTTTGCATCCGATGAAAAACCGTCGACCCGCATCTGGAACTATGCGGGCTGGCTTGCGGTTGCAGCGGCGCTTTTTTCGCTCGCCATGGCATTTTCCTTTTCGCTAGAGATTTCTAACGGTCGGATGTGGAATGGCGTCGATCCTCAAATCAAGTTCAATGAGACATGGTTATTTGGCGTGCCGCTTATGGCAGCGACGGTGGCCGGGATCGCCCTTTCTTGGCTCAATCGGCAGCCAAATGGCACTATCAACGTTCCTGATGTCGCGCTTGTTATCGCAGGCTTTGCAGTCGCAGCCTATTTGATCACAATATTTGGAACTCAAATGCGCAACGCCACGGGTACACCGTTTGCGCCCATCGGGATGTCAATTGCGGCGGTCGCCGGCACGCTCCTTATTTTGGAGATGACACGCCGTGTTGCCGGACTGGCTCTTGTGGTTATTGCTGGGATTTTTCTTTGCTACACCTTTGTCGGCCAGTATTTGCCCGGTGTCCTGAATTCACCCGCGATCACATGGCAACGCTTCTTCAGCCAGGTTTACACGGACGCTGGAATATTGGGGCCGACCACAGCTGTGTCGTCGACCTATATCATCCTGTTCATCATTTTTGCCGGCTTTCTGCAGGCTTCGAAAGTTGGTGACTATTTCGTCAATTTTGCATTTGCAGCCGCCGGTCGGGCGCGGGGTGGTCCCGCCAAAGTGGCGATCTTCGCTTCTGGCCTGATGGGCATGATCAACGGTACGTCAGCTGGTAACGTTGTTGCCACCGGCTCACTTACGATCCCGTTGATGAAGCGCGTGGGTTATTCCAAACAAGTTTCAGGCGCCGTAGAGGCTGCTGCTTCTACGGGCGGCCAAATCATGCCGCCCATCATGGGGGCGGGCGCCTTTATCATGGCCGAGGTGACTGGCATTCCGTACACGGAGATTGCGATCGCTGCGATCCTGCCCGCCATTCTCTATTATGTGTCCGTATACTTTATGGTCGACTTCGAGGCTGCCAAGCTCGGCATGCGCGGCATGAAGTCGGAAGAACTGCCCAAGTTTTCCGAGATGGTGAAGCAGGTTTATCTCTTCATACCGATCATCATCCTGATCGTTGCTTTGTTCATGGGCTATTCGGTTATTCGAGCGGGAACACTAGCGACGGTCGCAGCGGCAGTTGTGTCTTGGCTGACCCCTCATGCCATGGGTATCCGTGCGATCGGGAAGGCATTTGAGCTGTCAGGCTTGATGTCCATTCAGATCATCGCAGTTTGTGCTTGTGCTGGTATCATCGTTGGCGTGATCTCACTGACCGGGGTAGGCGCACGTTTCTCCAATCTTCTCTTGGATATTGCGGAAGCCTCGCAGCTGTTGGCCATGTTTTTTGCGATGTGCATCGCGATCTTGCTGGGGATGGGTATGCCGACGACCGCGGCCTATGCCGTTGCTGCCTCGGTGGTAGCGCCCGGTTTGGTCGATCTTGGCGTACCGCTTTTGACGGCGCATTTCTTTGTCTTCTATTTTGCCGTCGTTTCGGCAATCACGCCTCCCGTTGCCCTGGCAAGTTATGCGGCGGCGGGAATATCGGGAGCCAACCCTATGGAGACGTCGATCGCCTCATTTAAGATCGGGATATCCGCGTTTATCGTGCCGTTCATGTTCTTCTACAATTCCGCGCTTTTGATGGATGGCACGTGGGTCGAGATCATACGCGCGTCGATTACCGCAATTGCAGGCGTCTTCCTGCTGTCGGCAGGGGTACAGGGCTGGTTTGTAGGCAAACGGGTGGTTTGGTTTATGCGCCTTGTTTTAATTGGCGCGGCACTCTTGTTAATTGAGGGCGGGTTGATCAGTGATGTTCTTGGCATTGCGGCGGCTATTTTGACGGTCTTTGTCCAGCGGGTCGTCAAGCCTGGCAAAGGAGCGATGGCACCAGTTCACGGCGCTGATTGATCGACAGGTTTTTTTGATGTTGCGGTAGCGCCTGCCAATTTGATTAGTAGCTATGCCGGTTCGAGTTGGTATTCGGCGTCGATGTGTATCGGAACCGCCATTACCGCCTTAAGAAGGCGGTCCTGGTCTAGATAGTCGAATTGGCTTCTTGATATCCATTTTTCTATCGCAGCTTTTTCATTGTAGGAGAGCTTGTATTTGTGGATTAATTCGTCGAATTTTTCGTAGCGCATTCGCCTCTCCTTTTTTGCTGCTGGTTTGCGCAAAAATATAAAGACTGGCCGCGATATTATGAAATAAAGTGTCAGTACAACAAATATGGGAACGGGTGAATTAATTCTATAGCTGGCGTAAAATGATAATGCGAAAAATATAAAAAAATATATTGCCAGCATAATTATGATGACCCGCTCATATTTCTTTGACTCAAACGGTAAATCAAGAATGCGAATTTCTTTTTGGATTGTGCCCAGCAATGCCTGACTGGACTCAGACAAGTTCTGGTCGATGCTCTGAATATGGTTCACGACAGAGTCGCGAAACTTGTCAGTGTCCTCCCGCAACTTGGAAATGGAATTCTTCGAATCTGCTAAAGATCGCCTGTGGTAGATCTCGGAGATAACAATGCTGCTGAAAGCGGCGATTAGTCCTGTAACGATTAGGTCTAGATACTGCATGGGGCACCTATAATCAGGTTGCCAAACACACACGTACTATTTGTTTTTTCTATGGTGCCCGGATTGATGGTAACAACAAACCGATTGGCGCCTACGCCCATCTTTGCAAGGTGCCCGGCACAACGGTCAGAAGACTAAGCGGTTGCGTTCGCAATCGTCGCTTCAATGTGATCGACCAGTCGTTCGTCCAAACCTAACCGACCAGCCAACATATCCAAATAGCCGCGCTCTGCACGTGTCGTTGGTTCGATTGCCAACCGTGATGCGGTGTACAGTTCAACGCGTTGAGCTTCAGTTTGGGCAGCACCAGCCAATTGGTCCATGTCGACGGGCTTGGCCAGCTCCGCGCGGATAAATGCCTGTGCATCGTCCTCGAGGCCTGCCATCGCAAGTTTCTCGGCGATACGCGCGCGCTCATCATCGTCAATGTGGCCATCGGCCCGCGCCGCGGCGATCATGGCTTTTACCAGCATAGAGGCAAATTCATCGGCACCCTGCGGCGCGGTCTCTATTTCAAACTCCGAACCCGATGGTGGTGGCAAGACTTCTTGCGCGGAGGCGGTGCCGCCACTTGGCGCGTCTTTGCCGCTCTTGTAGTTTTGATAGGCGGTGTAGGCCAAACCGGCGACGGCGGCTGCGCCGCCTAACTTCAGCGCAGATCCGGTCAATTCACGTCCAATGCCTGTGCCGAGTAAAACCGCCGCAATGGCACCGGTCGCCAAGGGATTGTCTTTTGCCATCTGCACGGCTTGGCCGCCTTTTTCCCGTACTGAACCATCTGTGCCTGGCACTTGTTGGTTTAAGAAATCGCTCAGCAGCTTTTTGGCATCAAACATCAGATGGCGTCCTCCTTGTTGGCTCGGGTCGCAGGTGGGGGCTTAGGGCCGCGTTTTCAATGCGATGCGGAGATAACAACCACGAAAAACGGCACCTAAAAGGCGCCGTCTTTAAGTCAGAGATATTACTGGATTGGCGGAGGACCGCTCAACCCTCCCGGTGCGGGAAGGCCCGTGCTGCCCTCGTCCTGTTCTTCTGTGCCCGTTGGTGGGGGCTCATTGTTCAGGTTCAATCCGGGCAGACCCAGACCGCCCGGGGCCGGCAGGCCCAGACCGCCATTGCCACCCGGTGAATTATTCAGATTCAACCCCGGGAGGCCAAGGCCGCCCGGCGTGACAGGTGAACCGTCGGCGTTGCTTCCGCCAAGGTTTGGTAACTCGATGGTCACATTGTCCAGATCGAACTCCTGCACATCGTCGCGATAGTGTGTCACCAGACGCGGATAGAAGATCACAATCATGATCGCAACGAACTGGATTGCAATATAGGGCAGCACGCCTTTGTAAATCTGGCCGGTTTTAATGCCTTCGATGCGTTCGCCGGTCACCTCGTCATCCCAATCTTCCCTGGGCGAAATGGATCTCAGGTAGAAGAGCGCGAATCCGAACGGTGGCGTCAAAAATGATGTCTGCAGGTTAATGCCCAAGATGATGCCCAACCAAATGAGATCAATGCCGAGTGTTTCGGCGGGCCCAACAAGCAACGGTACGATGACGAATGCGATTTCGAAGAAGTCCAGGAAACAACCCATGATGAAAACAATGATGGTCACCACAACAAGGAAACCTGTTTCACCGCCAGGCAGGGAAAGGAGTAGTTCTTCGACCCAGATCTTTCCGTTGATCCCATAAAATGTCAGCGCAAAGACGCGAGCGCCGATCAAAATAAACATCACGAACGATGTCAGCTTGGTGGTTGAATCAAGCGCTTCTTTGAGCGTTTGCAGCCGCAATCGACCTTTGATCAGTGCTAGTATAAGCGCACCCGTTGCTCCCATCGCTCCGCCTTCGGTCGGCGTTGCGATGCCAAGGAAGATCGTACCAAGAACGAGGAATATGAGCGCCAAGGGCGGTATCAAAACGATAATCACCTCGGTTGTGAGGCGAGAAATGATACCGATACCCATCCATTTGTTGGCAAGTGCCACGGCAAGCGCGAAAGCTGTTGCCGTTGTTGCAGCGGCAACAAAACGCCATTCATAAGTCCAGTCCGTGAGAACGAAATTGAACATGCCATAATGGATTGCGATCGATAGCCCGATCATGACGAACAACGATAAGACCCCGCCGCCCAAGGTCCGCGTTTCCGGAGGCAGGGCCGGTACGGACTTTGGCATGACAATCGTCAACGCCAGAATGTAAAGCGCGTATAGGCCCATGATCATCAGCGCCGGGAAAACCGCGCCGATATACATATCGCCGACAGAACGCCCCAATTGGTCGGACATGACAATCAGGACCAGTGATGGTGGCACGATTTGTGCTAACGTTCCCGAAGCCGCGATTGTACCGGTCGCGACCGATCTGTCGTAACCGTAGCGCATCATGATGGGCAGAGAAATAAGCCCCATGGCGATCACCGATGCCGCTACGACGCCGGTGGTTGCGCCCAAAAGCGCCCCCACCAAGATAACAGCAAATCCCAAGCCACCGCGCATAGGCCCGAACAATTGACCGATTGTGTCAAGCAGGTCCTCAGCCATGCGGGACCGTTCCAAGATTAGCCCCATGAAGGTAAAGAAGGGGATGGCGAGCAACGTGTCGTTACGCATGATATCGAACGTTCGGCTCGAATGCAGGCCCAGGAACGGCCATGAAAGGGTGATCTCACCTGGCGCGAAGATTGAAAGCTCTACCCCGATGACGAAGAATATTAGGCCGCCTGCCGCCAGCGTAAAAGCAACGGGATAGCCAAGCAGGAGCATGGCCATGACCGATACAAACATGATCGGTGCAAGGTTCTGTGCAATAATCTCGATCATTTGTTGCGGATCCTTTTGTCGAGATCTGCGGCACTCTCCAGCTCTTCGACAAGCGGGGGTAGCTCATGCTGTGTTGATGCATCGTCTGCGATGATCCCGCGGATGATGGCAAAGCGCTTGATGATTTCCGAAATGCCTTGGGCAAACAGTAGGATAAAGCCAAGCAGCACCATCATGCGCGCTGGCCAAAGTACAAGGCCACCCGCGTTTACCGAGATGTCGCCCGCTCTGATTGAATTCGTCACGAAAGGCCAGGAGAGGTAGACCATGAGTGCCGCGAATGGCATCAAAAAGAAGATGTGACCGATCAGATCAATCCAATCTCTGGTGCGCTTGGAGAGGCCCGACGTCGCCACATCGATACGTACATGCTCGTTGCGTTGCAGCGTATAGGCTGCTGCCAGCAAGAATACCGCACCATACAGGTACCATTGGAGCTCCAGCCAGGCATTGGACGAAGTGTCGAAAATCTTACGGATTGTCGCGTTGCCGGCGCTAACCAACACAGCGACAAGGATCAGCCAAGACACTGATCTCCCGATGAAAGCGGTTATGGCGTCAATAAAAGACGACAGCCTTAATAGTGCGGGCATATACCTCCCCTTTGTCGCTGAGCGAGCATCTCCCTAGCCCATAGCGCGGTTTTTCAGGCGCTACAGGGCCTCTCGCTAACACCAAAAGAACCTCAGGACAATAATTGGTAAATTGAATTAACCAAATTGCCGATATGAGCGCCGTTAACCGGTCCACTTCAAGTTTCATTAAAGATCGCATCTTAGAGTTGACCGGGGATGTGATGGCACGAGATGACTGAGCTTAAAAAGCAAGACGCAGAAAAGATTGTGTTCGAGAATTTTGTCGAACAGCTTTTTGCCGGAAGAGGGCAGCTGCTGGCTGGCGTGTGTCTGCAGGTTGCTGTCATGCTTTGCATTTGCGCCGACGCGCGAAATCCACTCTTTGCTGTCTTGGCAATCATTGCCTCTCTGGTCGGACTTTGGCGCCTGCGTCAGATTGACGGGTTCCACCGCGCAAAGGACCAAATTGAACAACGCGGCATCGAGCCCGGGCAAGATTGGTATCGAAATTGGGAGATACGAAGTGCCTCAACTTCTGTCGCTGCCACAACCGTAATTGGTTGCTGTTCCGGGATCGGGGTAGCGTTTGGTGAAACTGAGTTTTCTGCGCTGGTTTCTGTTCTATTTGCTTTTGCAACGGTCCCTTCCGTTGTGGTGCGACTTTACGGGTCCATGCTTATTGCATGTTCTGCACTGGCAACCTTGTTCATTCCTTTGAGCCTGAGTTTTTTCTGGGAGGGTTCCCTTTACCACTACCTCCTTGCCGCTTTGGCCCTTCCTTTTACGCTTAGTGCCGTTTCGCTCACCCGCTCCGTGCGCTCCACATTTGTATTTGCGGTCATTGGTAATTTGGAAAAGCGGCAACTCGATCGTCGCTTGCGCGATGCGGTTGGCTCCATGTCACACGGCCTTGTACTGGTTGATGACGAGCAAAGGGTGATTGTTGTCAACGACCAAGCCAAACGCATTTTTCAGGTGCCTGACGCGCTAGACCTGGTTAATCGTAAACTGCCAACGGTCATACGATATCTTCGTCAGCACGGCCCCTATGGGCGAGCAGCGGTCGGGAGGATCGATGCGGCCCTTAACCAACTGATTCACGAACACATTCCGAAGGCTAAGTGTTCGCTGCAAGGCGGGCAAATCCTGGAAATGTCTGGTGGCAAGCGCGCTGATGGCGGGCACGTCATTTTGATTGAGGACATCAGTGAACAAGAAGCGGCCCGCAAGCGCTTCGAACAAATGCGTACTACTGACAGCGTCACACGGCTGCCCAATCGAGAGCTTTTTCATAGCCTTGTTGCCAAGGCACTGGACAACGCACCGTCCAATACTGTGTCAGCGATCATCGTGTTCGACATTGATGACTTCAAGCGGATCAACGACAATGCAGGGCACATCCAAGGTGACAGGATGCTCAAGGCGGTCGGCTTGGCAGCCAGGCGCCATTTGGGCAAGTCTGCTATACTTTCGCGACAGGGAGCGGATGAGTTTTTGGCGTTTGTCCAAGCGCCTGATCTTTGCACCAAAACAGTCGCAACGGGTTTGACGGCAGCGCTCTCGCGCCCGTTTAACGTTCGCGGAGAGCAGTTTGCCATAACGGTGTCAGCGGGTGCTGCCGTCGTTGAACCAAGTGACGATGATGGTTCTGAAACGATGATCAAGGCTGGCGTTGCATTGGTTGAAGCCAAAGAAGATGGAATTGCCTCAACCTGTCTTTACAGCAATGCGATGGAAACAAAGCAATTGCGACGCCAGTTCCTGAAAAGTGCACTTATAAACGCGATCAACAATGGCGAAATTCGACCTCTATACCAACCTATTGTGTGCGGTAAGACCGGCCGCTTAGCCGCGTGCGAGGCGCTATCGCGATGGGAAAGCGACGCATTTGGTGTTGTCAGCGCCAATGAGTTTATCCCACTGGCAGAAGAAATGGGCCACATCACCCCATTAACCCGGCATATTTTGAAGCAGGCCCTGGAAGACTGTAATACGTGGCCTAACAACATTACTGTAAGCGTTAATCTGTCCGCCAGAGATTTTCACGACGGTTCGTTGGTGGATTGGCTTATACAATATATCGACGAAATTGAATTCGACGCTGATCGTCTCGAGGTGGAAATCACGGAAACGTCGTTTATTCACAACGAAGCTTTCGTAGCGCGCAAACTCCTTCAGTTGAGGTCAAAAGGAGTGCGGGTTGCGCTCGACGATTTTGGCACTGGTTATTCATCTTTCAATCACCTCCACCAGCTACCGCTTGACCGCATCAAAATCGATCGCTCATTCCTGCTCGACAGCTCTAATGGCGAGGCACCAGTCGCGCTACTTGAGGGTATCCTGGCGATTTGCCAACGCCTGGGTTTAAGAACCACGGTTGAGGGCGTCGAGACTGAAGAGCAGGTAACAATGCTTCGCAAACTTGGTGGTGTGCAGCGCATGCAGGGATATTTCTTTGGATCTGCGCTACCTGGTTCAGCGATTAAGACGCTCGCGGAAGCGCAAAGCGAACGTTCGAAAAGCACCAAAGCGGCCTGATATTCCGATAATTGCAACCGTGGGTTGAGGATCTAGCGTCTATAAGTATATAAAATCCAATATATTAACCATAACAGATGGTTACCTCGTAATTGCATTTGCAAACATACATGTCCCAAAATAGCATGAGCAGAGAGGGCAAGTTATGAATGCGATAAATCCAACACACCTTTCCATGATTGCGAGCTTGTCGAGGCTCCATTACCGACGCGTTGTCAGCGGGCCGGAGTTGGAGAAGATTGGGGCTTTGAGGCAACGAGCCTATGATTCAAAAACGGTGTTTGCAGAAAAGCTAGGTGAACCCCTGGTCGAAAATGACGATGCGAACAATGGTTTTTACACTTTTGGTCTCTATGAAGACGACGACATTCTTGCGACCGTCAGATTTGGCGTACTAGACAAAAGCAATCCACGGACACAGGCCGCGGGTCTTTTCCCAGAAGTGTTGTCGCCGCTCGTGGCGCAGGGTCAGCGTTTCATCGACCCGAGCCGTTTGGCGGTTGAGCCGACAGCGGCCGATACTTTTCCCGCGCTGCCTGTTTTCATCCTGCGTACCGCTTTTATCGCAACTGTTCACTTCTCAGCCAACCAGTGTTTGTCCGTGGTGAAGCGGGAGCACGAAGCTTTTTACCGGCGCGTGTTTTCATCAACGCGCCTGGCAGGCCCGGCAAAACCAGCTGAATACGCGATCGATTTGCTGTTGCTTGGATCTGCTTTGAGCAACGAGCAGAAAATTCAATCGCGCTATCCCATATTTCATTTCACCGACGCGGAGCGAGAAGCTCTTTTTGCGGATTTACCCGCAGGTGAAGGCGCCTCGGATCCTGTTGTGCCAAGCGCTGCGCAAGTCATGGGTTTGGATGTTTCAGCTATACCAGAGATGCTAGCTGCGCGGGTCGCGTGAGAAATACAATGTATTCCGCTCCCTCTTATTTGCCTTGAGGGTTGAAGCGCTCGTCACTGTCGGCTAATGCGGCACTGCAATTGCTTGTGTGTGGGAAAAATCATGGCGACAGAACAAGAAAACGCATCTATCGAAAGCGTTATGGATTATGATGAGCACGAGAGAACATACAAAATGTTCCTCCAAGGCTCTAAACTTCTCACATTGGTTACAGTTACGCTCCTTATCGCACTCGCGTTTGGCTTCTTTGCCGGTGCCGGATTGGTCGGCGGTACTGTTGCCTTCATCCTTTTGACAGTCATCGGATATTTCTTCGTTTGATCATTTGCGCCATCGCGCTACGTCTGGCTAACAAAGAGCGTTAGATTGCTATCATCTATTGGGGGACTTCGTGCCTTTATCTATATTTGTGCCGCTTGAGGCAGCATCCGGTGAGACCCGCGTTGGCGCTTCACCCGACACGGTGAAAAAACTTGTGGCCGCCGGTCATCAGGTTGTTGTTCAAAGGGGTGCTGGCGCTGAAGCTAAAATGGTGGACGCAGACTTTGAGGCAGCAGGTGCTTCAATTGGTATGGCCACTGCCGCAAAAAAATCCGATGTGGTTTTGCGCGTTCGCCGCCCGTCTGACAAAGAAGTCGCTGGATACAAAAAGGGCGCTGCTGTGCTGGCAGTCATGGACCCTTGGGACGCGGGCGATAGCTTAAAGGCAATGGCGAAGGCTGGCGTGTCGGCCTTTGCCATGGAGCTGATGCCGCGCATTACGCGTGCGCAGTCCATGGATGTGTTGTCTTCTCAGGCCAATCTGGCCGGCTACCAGGCTGTCGTTGAAGGCGCAGCACACTATGACCGCGCCATGCCGATGATGATGACTGCAGCTGGCACAGTGCCCGCGGCGAAGGTTTTTGTTATGGGTGCTGGCGTGGCTGGTTTGCAGGCCATTGCCACAGCGAGGCGCCTTGGTGCGG
>JBCBYO010000023.1:0-47147 GCA_039815825.1 Pseudomonadota bacterium | reverse complement strand
CGCACTGCACACCAACTTTGTGCAGTGCGAGATAGGCTGCACTTTATCTGCGGGCGGATCAGGAAGGAGTCCCTGTCGATGTTACAGGCTTATCAAGAATTGCAAGAAGCCATGGTCAAGAACAATCCGTTGATGGCTATGATGCCAATGGCTGAGGAAATGCAAAAAACGACCCAGTCGATGATGGAGTCGTTCAAGTTCTCAAAAATTCCGGTAACCCCTGTTTCAAGCGTGAGCAATCTGGCCGCCCATCCCATGGCTGCGGGCGCGGCTAGCTCTGCTGTTGGTGCTGGTGTGGCATCGGCCGCAGTTGGAACATGGTTTGGTTGGATGACGGCAGCGATGGACGGCGCGGTTAAGGCTCAAAAGGCGACGAAAGGGTCCTCGATCTTTGCACCCATGTCGGTGGAAGGCGTCAATCCCATCAAGTTTGACTGGGGATTTGGTGCCCCGGCTTCTGCGCCTGGTTTTAACTTTGCCAAATTTGAATGGTTCGGCTCGGAGTTCGGCGCGCCGGCGGCACCTAAAGCCAAGTCTGCCGCCAAGCCAAAAGCCAAACCGGCGGCCAAGCCAAAAGTAAAAGTCGCAGCAAAACCGGATGTTGAAACCAAGCCTGCGCCTGTTGAGAAAAAAGTTGCAGCGCCAGTTGCGGCAAAACCGGAGCCGGTTGCTGTTGAGGTGAAGCCGGTTGCAGCACCAGCGCCGGTGGCAGCCTCCACGCCGGTGATGCCGGAAGATTTCGCGAAACCCGCGCCGCTGGCAAAACCCGATGCGGCCGACGATCTCAAGTTGATCGCCGGTGTCGGTCCCAAGCTTGAAAAAGTCCTCAATGACCTCGGCATCTGGACATACGCGCAGATCGCTGCGTGGACACCCAACGAAATCGCTTGGGTCGATGACTATCTGCAATTTAAGGGTCGGATCGATCGGGACGATTGGTTGGCCCAAGCCGACGCTTTGGCCACTGGTGGCCGCGACGAGTATGTGAAGCGTTTCGGTAAAGAGCCGCGGTAAGAAACGTACGAAGCGCGGTTCGGCCTCGCTTTTTCACAAAATGACAGTAATGTGACACGGCGTCCGAATCGTTGGCGCCGTGTTTTTTGTGTCGTTCTGGTTTTGTGAGGCAGCATCCATGTCGAAGTCGAAGAAAAGCAAATCAAAGAAGTTTCTCAAAAAATCGAAAGCTGCTTTAGGCCGGCTTGATGGATATGAAGCGGTGGTATCCGGCGCGGCAAAACCGAGTTTGTGGATCGGCTACGCGTCGGCGATTAATGTTGTTGAGAGCCTCGCAAAAGAAGGTAAATCGTCAAAGAAGACCAAGAAGCACCGCAAGCGGGCAATTCGCGCGATCACCAAATTGGCAAAGCACGGCGGCGGCAAGAAGGCGCTGCGTATTGGTAAGCTACCGAAGCAGGAAACAGACAAAATAACGGAAGTGGAATACGAATTCGCCGCGACCGGCGCTGGTTCGCAGATAGAAGAAAATGCGGCCATCGCGCGTCTGATCGGAACGCCCGACGAGCCCACCAATGTTGTTGCACTTTCTAGCGCCCGCGGCAGCGATCCCGCAAAAGCTGCCGCGCCCGGTGCGCTCGAAGAACCGTTGGACGGCGCGGGGGATGACCTGCAACTGATCGCCGGCGTTGGCCCCAAACTCGAAGAAGTGCTGCACGGTCTTGGCATTTGGCATTATGAGCAAATCGCAGCCTGGGGGCCTGAAGACATCGCCTGGGTGGATGAACATTTGCGTTTTTCCGGTCGCATTGAACGTGAACAATGGGTTGCACAGGCGTCGGCCCTGTCACGTGGCGGGCGAGAAGAGTATGTTCGGATCTTCGGAAAAGAGCCTCGCTGAGCAGTTTCGCTTTTTCACCGGCGACGAAAGAGCGCTGTCGTTTATACCCCGTCAACGGTCCCAATCCATTGGCTAGGTCGGCAAAAACCGTCTAAGTCATTGGGCGGTAATGAAACATATCTGCATAAGGTCGTAGAAAACTGTCGTTAGACGTCGTTTGGGCCTAAAGATCGACTTGATTATCTGGCCTCGGTTGGCAATAGCGACCATGCAAAAGATCGGGTGCTATGTGTTGGCGGGAAATGTCGCGAGGGAAGCGCGTTTGTTGACCAGCCATGGCGATATTGGAACAGAGCAAACATGGCGACAATCAAGGTAGACGGTACTGAGGTCGAGGTCCCCGACCACTATACGATTCTGCAAGCCTGTGAGGAAGCGGGCGCTGAAATACCGCGCTTCTGCTTCCATGAGCGCTTATCGATCGCCGGCAACTGCCGTATGTGTCTGGTGGAAGTTAAGGGCGGTCCACCCAAGCCAGCTGCCTCTTGCGCTATGGGCGTCAAAGATCTGCGTCGCGGTCCTGAAGGTCAGCCACCAGAAGTCTTCACCAACACACCGATGGTCAAGAAGGCCCGCGAAGGTGTGATGGAATTCTTGCTGATCAACCACCCGCTGGATTGCCCAATTTGCGATCAGGGTGGCGAATGTGATCTCCAAGACCAGGCGATGGCCTATGGAATTGATTCGTCGCGCTATCAAGAAAACAAGCGAGCGGTCGAGGATAAGTACATCGGACCGCTCGTAAAGACGATCATGACACGCTGCATCCACTGCACGCGATGTGTCCGCTTTACCACCGAAGTTGCTGGTATTTCTGAATTGGGGCTTATCGGTCGCGGTGAAGATGCTGAAATTACAACTTATCTCGAAGAGGCGATGACCTCAGAGCTGCAGGGCAATGTCATCGACCTTTGCCCGGTTGGCGCGCTGACATCACGCCCATACGCGTTTCAGGCGCGCCCTTGGGAGCTGACAAAAACTGAGAGCGTCGACGTTATGGACGCTGTTGGATCCGCAATTCGCGTTGATACGCGCGGTCGCGAAGTTATGCGCATCATGCCACGCGTCAATGAGGACGTGAACGAGGAATGGATTTCTGACAAAACCCGTTTCATCTGGGACGGCTTGCGCACGCAGCGACTTGATCGTCCTTATGTCAAAGACGATGACGGCAAGCTGAAACCCGCCAGTTGGGTTGAGGCGTTCCAGGCGGTCAAATCTGCGCTCTCCGGTGTCGCACCTGAAGGCATTGGTGCTGTCGCCGGCGATTTGGCCGGTGCCGAAGAAATGTTCGCGGTCAAGCAGCTGATGGAAAAGCTGGGAACTGGCAATATGGATTGCCGCCAAGATGGCACGAAGCTTGATCCGGCGCTCGGACGCAGCTCCTACATCTTCAATCCTTCTATAAATGGGATTGATGAGGCTGATGCGATTTTGATCGTTGGTTCCAATCCACGCTTTGAAGCTTCGGTTTTAAATGCGCGTATTCGCCGTGCTTGGCGTGCTGCCCCCATCGCGATCGGAGCGATCGGCGAAGAGTTGGGCGATCTTCGCTACGATTATGACTATTTAGGTGCCGGGCCGGAAACGCTTGCCGAGATTTTGGATGGCAAATCGAAATTTGCCGCCAAGTTGAAGAAAGCCAAGAAGCCGCTTGTTATTGTCGGGCAGGGGGCGCTATCTCGCTCCGACGGTGCCGCGGTCCTAGCGACAGCGGCCAAGATCGCGACAACTTACGGCGCTGTCAAAGCTGATTGGAACGGTTTTGCCGTACTGCACACGGCAGCGTCGCGCGTTGCGGGGTTAGATTTGGGTTTTGTACCAGGTGCTGATCACATGAACGCCGCCAAAATGGTGACAGACGCCGATGTTTTGTTCCTGCTTGGCGCGGACGAATTGCCACTCGATAAGCGAAAAGCAGGTGCCAAGACCATTTATATCGGCACCCATGGCGATGTTGGTGCACACCATGCCGATATTATTCTGCCGGCCAGCACCTACACCGAGAAGTCAGCGACCTACGTCAACACAGAAGGACGCGTTCAAATGACCCAGCGCGCGGCTTTTGCGCCGGGCGACGCCAAGGAAGATTGGGCAATTATCCGAGCGCTTTCAGATGTGCTTGGGCAAAAGCTGCCATATGACTCCCTGACGGCGCTGCGTGCCGCCATGTATGAGGCGGTGCCGCATTTGGCGGCGTTGGATGAAATCGCTGACGGCGACGGTGCCGATATTGAGGCAATGGCTAAAAAGCCTGGCAAAATGAACAAGGCTGGCTTCCGTTCGACGGTCGCCGATTTCTATCTCACTAATCCAATCGCGCGTGCGTCCAAAGTCATGGCTGAATGCTCGCAACTGGCCAAAGACCGCAAGCTGCCGCAGGCGGCTGAGTAGGGGAGGCAGGCACCATGTTTGAAACCATCATTTGGCCAGGCCTTATCATCGTCCTCCAGTCGCTCGTGCTGTTGGTAGCGTTGCTCGTCTTTACGGCATTTATTCTTTACGCGGACCGAAAGGTTTGGGCCGCCGTAATGAGCCGTCGCGGACCCAATGTGGTCGGGCCCTTCGGGTTGTTGCAGTCTTTTGCCGATCTTTTGAAATTTGTCATTAAAGAGCCGATCATACCTTCTGGCGCTTCAAAAGGTATCTTCTTACTTGCGCCGTTGATTTCAGCGGTTCTGGCGCTGGCTGCTTGGGCGGTGATCCCGGTAAGTGA
The DNA here is from genome assembly GCA_039815825.1 of Pseudomonadota bacterium. Lineage (GTDB taxonomy): Bacteria > Pseudomonadota > Alphaproteobacteria > Rhizobiales > Rhizobiaceae > JBCBDX01. The sequence goes on along the minus strand of JBCBYO010000023.1, from coordinate 42,576 downwards.
AGGCTGGGCGGTTGCTTCCATTAATGTCGGCATCCTTTATGTTTTCGCGATCTCCTCGCTTGAGGTCTACGGGGTTATCATGGCGGGTTGGGCATCCAACTCCAAATACCCGTTTCTTGGCGCGCTCCGCTCCGCGGCGCAAATGGTGTCGTATGAAGTGTCGATCGGCTTTGTGATCGTCACCGTGCTGCTCTTGGTAGGCTCTCTCTCGCTGACTGACATTGTGCTCGCACAACGTGACGGGATCGGTACATGGCTCGGCCTGCCAAATTCGTTCCTTGATTGGCATTGGCTCGGCCTGTTCCCGATGTTCGTGATCTTCTTCATCTCGGCATTGGCAGAAACGAACCGACCTCCATTCGATTTGGTCGAAGCCGAGTCTGAACTCGTTGCCGGCCACATGATCGAATACTCATCAACGCCGTACATGATGTTCATGCTCGGCGAATATATCGCTATTCTGCTGATGTGTGCGCTGACCGTGATCCTGTTTATGGGCGGCTGGCTGCCACCCTTTGACTTCGCACCGTTTACCTGGGTGCCCGGCGTTTTCTGGTTTGTTTTCAAGCTGTGCTTGGTGTTCTTCATGTTTTCCATCGTGAAGACGATTGTGCCACGCTATCGCTATGACCAGCTGATGCGCCTCGGGTGGAAGGTGTTCTTGCCGATTTCATTGTTCATGGTTGTTGCGACGGCCGCATTCCTGAAACTAACGGGTTGGGCATAAGAGATGAGCACGATTTCACAGGCGGCCAAATCGCTTCTGCTTCTTGAATTTGTCACTGCTTTTGGGCTGGCAATGCGCCGGTTCTTTGCGCCCAAAGCAACGCTCAACTACCCGCACGAAAAAGGTAAGCTGTCGCCGCGCTTTCGTGGCGAGCATGCGTTGCGGCGATACCCCAATGGCGAAGAGCGCTGTATCGCGTGCAAATTGTGCGAAGCGATTTGCCCGGCCCAAGCGATTACGATTGAAGCGGGGCCGCGTCGCAATGACGGCACACGCCGTACGGTGCGCTACGATATCGATATGGTGAAGTGCATTTACTGCGGCTTCTGTCAGGAAGCTTGCCCGGTGGATGCCATCGTTGAGGGGCCGAATTTTGAGTTCGCCACTGAGACACGGGAAGAGCTTTACTACGACAAGGAAAAACTGCTCGCCAATGGTGATCGCTGGGAGCGCGAAATCGCGCGGAACATTGCACTTGATTCGCCTTATCGGTGAGCGAAAGAAGAACTGGACTTTGCGTGGTATCGGGTTATTGCAGCGCAAAACAAATAAGCGGGTTGAGGGTTTCAACCTGGATGAAGGGATCGGGATAAAATGCTGTTGACCGGACTGGGCGCGGCCTTTTTCTACATGTTTGCGTTTATCGCAGTCGCTAGCGCGGTCATGGTGGTTGTCTCACGCAATCCCGTGCACTCGGTGCTGTATCTGATCCTGACTTTCTTCAACGCAGCTGCTCTGTTCTTGCTAACTGGCGCTGAGTTCCTCGGCATGATCCTGTTGGTGGTTTATGTGGGTGCAGTGGCCGTCCTGTTCCTCTTTGTCGTCATGATGCTCGACGTCGACTTTGCATCCATGAAACGCGGCATGCTCGATTATGCGCCGATAGGCCTTCTTGTGGGCGTGGTGCTGGCACTGGAGATTTTGATCGTTGTCGGCGGCAACATACTCGCAGTTGAAAAGCCTGATAATGTGGCCCTACCGACCCCTGATCCGGAAACGCGCCAGAATACGGCTGCGCTCGGCGATATTTTGTACACCGACTATGTTCTGTTCTTCCAAATCGCCGGTCTCGTTTTGCTGGTGGCGATGATTGGCGCGATTGTGCTGACCCTGCGACCACCGAAGCCGGGCGTGAAACGCCAGGACATGGGCGCTCAGGTTCGCCGTACGCCCGAAGAATCGATGGAACTTGTCGACGTTGAATCAGGGAAGGGCATCTGACCATGACTGTGACAATCGCCCATTATCTGACCGTCTCCGGCCTGCTGTTCGTCATTGGCATTTTCGGCATTTTCTTGAACCGAAAGAACGTCATCGTCATCCTGATGAGTATCGAACTTATCCTGCTGGCGGTTAACCTGAACTTCATTGCTTTCTCAGCGCATCTTCAAGACTTGGTCGGGCAGGTCTTTGCGCTGTTTGTGTTGACCGTTGCTGCGGCTGAAGCAGCGATCGGTCTGGCCATCCTCGTAGTCTTCTACCGTAACCGCGGGTCGATCGCGGTCGAAGACGTCAACATGATGAAAGGCTGATCGGGGTCTAACACATGTATCATCTGATTGTATTTCTCCCTCTGCTCGGCGCGTTGATCGCCGGGTTTGGCGGTCGCCATATCGGCGCAAAGGCCTGTGAGTACATCACGTCCGGCTTTTTGGTCATTGCGGCCATCCTGTCATGGGTGGCGTTTTTCCAGGTTGGATACTCAGACGTCGAGCCACGCACTGTCGAGGTGCTGCGCTGGATCCAATCGGGTAACCTGGACGTTTCGTGGGCATTCCGCATCGATACGTTGACCGTTGTCATGCTGGTCGTCGTGAACACAGTGTCGGCTTTGGTGCATATCTATTCGATCGGCTACATGCACCATGATCCGCATCGTCCACGTTTTTTCGCCTATCTGTCATTCTTCACCTTCTCAATGCTGATGCTGGTGACATCGGACAATCTGGTCCAGATGTTCTTCGGCTGGGAAGGGGTTGGGGTCGCGTCCTATTTGCTGATCGGTTTCTGGTATAAAAAGCCGTCCGCCAACAACGCGGCCATGAAGGCGTTTATCGTCAACCGTGTCGGAGATTTTGGCTACGCGCTGGGCATTTTCGGCGTGTTTGTCTTGTTCGGCTCGGTCAATTTTGACACGATCTTCGCCAATGCTGCGCAGTTTGCGCCAGTCGACATGATGCACACGGCAGCCACCTCTGCTTCTGAAGGCGCGGCAACCGTCGCCTCCGGTTTAGCCGATGAAGTGGTATTGAATTTCGTCGGCTATGAGCTGACCCGCGGTGGCGCGCTCACCGTGGTTTGCCTGCTTCTCTTCATGGGCGCGATGGGCAAGTCCGCGCAATTCCTGCTTCACACTTGGCTGCCGGATGCGATGGAAGGCCCGACACCGGTTTCGGCGTTGATTCACGCGGCAACGATGGTGACCGCGGGTGTGTTCATGGTCGCGCGCATGTCACCGATTTTCGAACTGTCGGTCGACGCACTAACGATCATCACCATTGTTGGAGCGATAACAGCGTTCTTTGCCGCGACGGTTGGCCTGGTACAAAATGACATTAAGCGCGTTATCGCCTATTCTACCTGTTCCCAGCTTGGCTACATGTTCGTGGCGCTTGGCATCGGCGCCTACGGAGCGGCGATCTTCCATCTGTTCACGCACGCTTTCTTTAAAGCGCTTCTGTTCTTGGGCGCTGGTTCGGTAATCCATGCGGTCAGCGATGAGCAGGACATGCGCAAAATGGGCGGCCTTCGAACCCATATTCCGGTCACTTATTGGATGATGGTCATTGGCACTGTCGCGTTGACCGGACTTGGCATCCCGGGCACCATTTTGGGCACTGCAGGTTTCTTCTCTAAGGACGCCATCATCGAAAGCGCGTTTGTCGCGACAAACCCCGCGGCAAGTTTCGCTTTCGTAACGCTCGTGGTCGCGGCCTTGTTCACCAGCTTCTATTCTTGGCGCCTGATCTTCATGACATTCCATGGCCAGCCGCGTGCGCCGGCCGATGTCATGTCGCACGTGCATGAATCGCCCCATGTCATGTTGATCCCACTCTATATCTTGGCGGCTGGGGCGCTCCTCGCAGGTGTCTTGTTCCATGACGCTTTCGTCGGCCATGGCGAACACCATCACGGTTGGTTCAACGAGTTCTTCCGCACCGCGCTGTTTGTGGGGCCGGACAACAAGATCCTCGATACCTTCCACAAGGTGCCATATTGGGTGAAGTGGTCACCAGCGATCGTCATGGCGATCGGTTTCGTGACTGCTTGGTATATGTATATCCGCAGACCGGAATTCCCTGCAGCTTTGGCCGCGCGCAATATTCACTTGTACAATTTCCTTTTAAACAAATGGTACATTGATGAGCTCTACGACTTCCTTTTCGTCAACCCTGCCAAGCGCCTCGGCACATTCCTTTGGAAGCGTGGTGATGGCTGGTTGATTGATGGTTTCGGACCCAACGGCATCGCTGCGCGTATTTCTGATCTCACGGCGCGGGCGACCAGAATCCAGTCCGGGTTTGTATACCACTATGCATTTGCAATGATTATCGGGGTGGCTGCACTCGTTACCTGGATCATGCTCAGAGGGGCAGTCTAATGGCGGGTGTACCCATACTTTCACTCATCACGTTTCTGCCGCTGGTGGGTCTGTTTGTTCTGCTTTTCATCAATGAAGAAAGCGAGATGGGCCTGAAGAACATCCGGATGGTGTCTCTTCTGACGACGGTTTTCACGTTCTTCATTTCGCTCTCAATCTGGCTCGGGTTTGATTATTCCAACCCCGGTTTCCAGTTCGTTGAAGAGGCGGAATGGCTTGGCGGCGGCCTTACCTACCGCATGGGCGTTGACGGCATTTCCATGCTGTTTGTGATCCTGACTACATTCCTGATGCCATTTTGTATTCTGGCGTCGTGGGAGACGATCACCAACCGCGTTAAAGAGTATATGATCGCGTTCCTTTTGTTGGAAACACTGGTCATCGGCGTTTTCTGCGCACTCGACATTGTTCTCTTCTACGTCTTCTTTGAAGCCGGTTTGGTGCCAATGTTCATCATCATTGGCGTTTGGGGCGGGGCACGTCGGGTCTATGCGTCGTTCAAGTTCTTCCTCTACACGCTGCTAGGCTCTGTGCTGATGTTGTTGGCCATCATGGCGATGTATTGGGAAGCAGGAACGACATCGATACCCGACTTGTTGGCCTATGAATTCTCCCCTGAAATGCAGTTCTGGTTGTGGCTTGCCTTCTTTGCATCATTTGCGGTGAAAATGCCGATGTGGCCCGTCCACACGTGGCTGCCGGATGCGCACGTGGAAGCGCCAACAGCAGGGTCGGTTATTCTGGCAGGTATTCTGTTGAAGCTTGGCGGCTATGGTTTCATCCGCTTCTCACTTGGTATGTTCCCATTGGCATCGGCTGATTTGGCGTGGATCGTCTTCACCCTTTCAGTGATCGCCATCATCTACACATCGCTGGTAGCGATGATGCAGAGCGACATGAAGAAGTTGATTGCCTATTCATCAGTCGCTCACATGGGATTTGTGACGATGGGTATTTTTGCGGCCAACGCCCAAGGTGTTGAAGGCGCGATCTACCAAATGTTGTCGCATGGCCTGATTTCCGGCGCGCTCTTCCTGTGTGTTGGCGTTGTCTATGACCGCCTTCATACACGTGAAATCGCGGCCTACGGCGGCCTTGTCCAAATAATGCCTGCTTATGCGCTGGTCTTCATGGTGTTCACGATGGCAAATGTGGGTCTGCCGGGCACGTCAGGGTTCGTGGGTGAGTTCTTGACGCTTATGGGTCTTTTTCAGGTCAATACTTGGTTTGCTGTTTTCGCAACAACGGGTGTCATCCTGTCTGCGGGTTACGCACTCTGGCTTTATCGCCGCATCATTTTTGGCGTGCTCGAAAAAGAAACCCTCAAATCAATGCTGGACCTCAATCTGCGAGAGCGCTCAATGCTCATCACGTTGGCAGTTCTGGTGATTTATTTTGGCGTCTACCCCGCCCCAATTCTGGATGTCTTAGGGCCGAGTGTAGATGCACTTTTGACCGATTATCAGGCGGCAATTGAAGCCGCAGAGGCGACCAATATGGCCGCGTCCGTAGAGTGATTGAGATCGTTATGACAGCCGAACAACTCGCCGCAAGCTTAGCAATCATCGTCCCCGAGCTCATGCTCGCAGTGGGCGCGATGGCGTTGTTGATGATTGGCGCCTTTTCCAGCAAAGAGCGCGCCAATTCTTTGGTCACGTCTCTGACAGTGGCGCTGCTTATCGCAACGCTGGCTTGGATGGTACTCTTTGATCAACGCGGTGACGCTTTTAACGGTGCTTATGTTCATGATGCGTTTGCCTTCTTCATGAAGGTGCTGACGATTGCCGGCTCTGTTATTGCATTGATCATGTCTGTGGGCTTTGCACGCGAAGAAAAGTTTGATCGCTTCGAGTTTCCGGTGCTGATCGTTCTATCAACGCTCGGCATGTTGTTGATGATTTCAGCCAACAATCTGCTCACGCTTTATATGGGGCTGGAGCTGCAGTCTTTGGCCCTTTATGTCATCGCTGCGATTAACCGGGACAGCGGTCGATCCACTGAAGCCGGACTTAAGTACTTCATGCTCGGTGCGCTTTCGTCCGGCATGATGTTGTACGGTATTTCGCTCATCTATGGTTTCACAGGGACCATCGATTTTGCCCAAATCGCAACGGCGATCGCGGGTCAAGAGCAACTGTCGCTGGGGCTGTTATTTGGCTTGGTGTTCCTGCTCGCCGGGCTTGCTTTTAAAATCTCAGCCGTGCCGTTCCACATGTGGACACCTGACGTTTATGAGGGCGCGCCGACCCCGGTGACGGCCTTTTTCGCGGCCGCGCCCAAAATGGCTGCCATGGCGATGCTGGTCCGGGTAATAGTGGATGCTTTCGGCCCGGCAACAGCCGAATGGCAGCAGATTATCGTCTTCATCGCCATTGCATCAATGTTGCTTGGTTCGGTTGCTGCGATTGGCCAGCGTAACATCAAACGGCTAATGGCCTATTCTTCCATTGGACACATGGGATATGCGCTTGTAGGCCTCGCCGCAGGGACGGTTCAGGGCGTACAAGGCGTTGCCATTTATATGGCGATCTATCTGGTCATGACCCTGGGCACGTTTGCTTTCATCCTTGCCATGCGTCGCAAAGATGAGGGGAATGTCGAGCAAATCGATGATCTGGCCGGCTTTGCATCCAACAACACGTTGATGGCTGCTATTTTAACCGCATTGATGTTCTCGCTCGCTGGCATTCCGCCGTTCGCAGGCTTCTGGGGAAAATGGTATGTGTTCTTGGCCGCTGTTGAGGCAGGTCTGTGGCCGCTTGCGATTATTGGCGTCCTCGCGTCTGTGATCGGCGCATTTTACTACCTGCGGATCGTCAAGATCATGTGGTTTGACGAGCCAGTTGGTCGCTTTGTTCCAACGGCGAACGAACTACGGCTGGTAATGGTTGCATCTGGTGTTTTTGTTATTGGCTATATTGTTTTCGGCGCGCCACTGGCCGTTTATGCCGAAGCAGCTGCAATGACATTCTTCTGATCGGGTCCGCGTGCAAAAAGCAGTCTTTCAGCCGCTCATCAACCTACCAAGTTGGATGGGCGCGCATGTCGAAAGCGTCGGATCAACCAATCTGGAATTAGCGAAGCTATTTCATGAAAGCGGAAGACGCCTAGACCGTTATTGGCTGACTTCCGACGAGCAGGTGATGGGCCGTGGTCGCCGAGAACGGAATTGGGTTTCACCACCAGGAAATCTATATGCTTCGCTATGTTTGGATGTTAGCGCGGTTCCCGACCGGAGCATGGCCGTACTGCCATTGGCCATTGGTGTCGCGATCCAAAAATGCGTTGCGTCGCTCGTTGCCAATCCCGTTTTGCTGAAATGGCCGAATGATGTTCTCATCGACGGTGCTAAATGCTGTGGGCTACTGCTGGAACGGCATATTCATCCCCAAAGTGGCGACGTTGGTTTGATCGTTGGGATTGGGCTGAATGTGGCGAGCCATCCGCCGGACACGCCTTATCCGGCGACACATTTAAGTGCGCACGGGTTTGCAGGCGATTTGTCGACGGTTTTCAACCATTTGACGATGTGCGTGGCTGAAGCTCTTGCCAATTGGCGATCGCCAGACTTTGTGGCGGATGTTACGGGGCAGTGGACTGAACACGCCAAAGGTATTGGGGAACCGGTCGTCGTTCGCCTTGCCAACGAAACTTTGAGCGGCATATTTGACGAGTTAGACGCGCAGGGGCGTTTAATGCTCCGTATGGCCAATGGCGACAAAAGGTCTATCACCGCTGGCGATGTTTTTTTCAGTTGAGCGCTTTGTATAGGAAATTGAATGTCTGAATTCGTATTCGCGCCGTTGGGCGGTGTCGGCGAGATCGGTATGAACCTCGCGCTTTACGGCTATGGTCCTGCCGACAAACGGCAATGGCTTGTCGTGGACTGTGGTGTCACGTTCCCAGGTCCTGAATTGCCCGGCGTCGATTTGGTGCTGCCGGACATTTCGTTTCTGGAAAAAGAGAAAGACAATCTGATTGGCATCGTGATTACGCACGCGCATGAAGACCATTACGGCGCACTGCTCGCGCTTTACCCGCGCCTTTCCAACGATGGATCATTGCCGGTCTACATGACGCCTTTTGCGGCCGGAATGCTTGAATCAAAAGCACAAGGCGAACGCGGTACCGATATGGTTCCAGTTCGTGAATTTGACGCTGGGACGAGATTTGCGCTGGGCCCGTTTGAGGTTGAAGCGGTGAACGTGACCCACTCCATACCCGAGCCTGTATCCTTGGCCATCAGGACGCCATTGGGGATGGCGCTGCATACGGGTGACTGGAAAAATGACCCTGATCCGGCAATGGGCGCGCTAACAGATGCCCAAAAGTTTCGCGCTTTGGGCGAAGAGGGCGTGTTGGCGTTGATTTGCGATTCCACCAACGCCATGCGCGAAGGAATTTCGCCGTCGGAGGTTGATGTTTCGAAAGGGCTGGAAGAGGTCATTTCAAATGCCACAGGCCGCGTTGCTGTCACAACCTTCTCATCCAATGTGGGCCGCATTCGTTCTATCGCGCTTGCCGCGCAGGCAACGGGTCGCCGAACTTTATTGCTTGGCCGCTCGATGAAGCGTGTTGTCGATGTCGCGAGCGAGTTGGGTTATATGGACGGCGTCGACGATTTTTTGTCAGAAGAAGAGTTCGGCTATATTGCCCGTGACAAGGTCGTTGTCATCCTCACAGGCTCGCAAGGCGAGCCACGCGCTGCCCTTGCCAAACTTGGTCGCGACGAAATGCGTGATGTCGCCCTGACCGCAGGCGATACCGTAATCTATTCGTCGCGCACCATTCCGGGCAACGAGAAGGCCATATTGGAAACAAAGAACCGCCTGATCGATATGGGTATCGAGGTTGTTGAGGACAGCGACGCTTTGGTTCATGTATCAGGCCATCCGCGCCGCGCTGAGCTGCGTGAAATGTACCAATGGGTTCGACCCAAGATTGGCGTCCCTGTTCACGGTGAGGCGGCCCATCTTTCCGCTCACGCCAAACTCATGCGCGAAGCACAAATACCGGATGTGATGGACGCGCGTAATGGCGACGTGATTAAGTTGGCGCCGGGTAAACCAGAAATTGTTGGCGACGTACCGCACGGGCAAATCTTCAAGGACGGCGCTATTATTGGTGATGAAACACAGACCGGCGTTGCCGAACGTCGACGCCTGTCTTTTGCAGGCCATGTGGCGGTGTCAATTGTCCTGGATAAAAATTTGGAGATTGCAACTGAACCGCAGGTCGTAGCGATTGGCTTGCCACTCAAAGACGAGCGCGGTGCGGACTTGGAAGATCAACTCTATGAGGCCGTGGTTGGGGCTGTCGAGAGCATGCCTCGTTCTCGTCGTAAGGACTTGGATTTGGTCGAAGATGGTGCCTCACGGGCAGTGCGGGCAAAAGCACGGGATATCTGGGGCAAAAAGCCGCTGACGACGGTGATGGTAGATCGGGTATAGGAGCCGTCATGATAGGACGATTAAATCACGTGGCCATTGCGGTGCCAAATCTGGCCAAAGCGATAGAGAAATACGAAAGCTTGCTCGGTGCCAGTGTGTCCGAACCGCAGGCGCTGCCCGAACACGGCGTGACGGTTTCTTTCGTCAATGTCGGTAATACGAAGACCGAGCTGCTGGAGCCGCTGGGTGAAAGTTCACCCATTGCCGCGTTTCTGGAGAAAAACCCATCAGGCGGGATGCACCATATGTGCTATGAAGTCAGCGATATTCTTGCCGCACGAGATCAACTGAGGGCGAAAGGCGCTCGTGTCTTGGGCGATGGGGAGCCAAAAACCGGCGCCCACGGCAAGCCGGTCCTTTTTTTGCACCCCAAAGACTTTGACGGCACGCTGATCGAACTGGAGCAGGGTTAATCGACATGTCATGGCTTTCCGCGTTTGCGATCTATTTCATAATTTGGTGGGTGACATTGTTCACGGTGCTGCCGCTTGGTGTCCGCAGCCAAGCCGAGGAAAGCGATGTGATTCTCGGCACTGAGAAGGGTGCGCCGACGAATCCCCGACTGGGCTTCAAACTGCTGCTTACAACCGGGATCGCGCTGTTGGTGTTTGGCGCGTTCTATTGGATCACGGTGGTAAATGGTTGGGGCGTGATGGACGTCCCCATGATTGTGCCGGAAAACCTGTAGAGTTCAAAAAATTCGGCATTTGCGACGGCAACTCGCCCTAAATGCCACAAAAAAAGAAATGGCAGGATTTGCATCCTGCCATTTCAAAGACGGGCTGATTTTACTCTCCAACCGCAAAGGAGAGGCGGCCGCTATAAAGCGCCGCAAAATCAACATCCTCCCAAGACTTTAACCCGTCCGGTCACCCGATTACCTCTCGGGTCGAGCAACTCGTAAAAGGTTATAGCGCTGTCACACGCTTGTCACTATCAATTATGTGCTGCACTGCAAAAAAACGCTTTGATATAGGCCGGTTAGGCTGGGCGACTAAACCGATTAAGCATTACAAGAAGACGCTTCACTTCCCAATGCAGCCCCTTTAAGTCATAGCCATTAAACGATGGTGAGTCCTGCCATCTCGAAACAGTTTCGGAAAAAGCATGCGTCTGTCGAACTATTTTCTACCGATTTTGAAAGAAAACCCCAAAGAGGCGGAAATTGTATCGCACCGCCTGATGCTGCGCGCTGGCATGGTCCGCCAGCAGGCCGCAGGAATTTACGCTTGGCTACCGCTTGGTAAAAAGGTGCTGGAAAAGATCAACACCGTTGTTCGTGAGGAACAGAACCGGGCTGGGGCGATTGAAATATTGATGCCCACCATTCAGTCGGCTGATTTATGGCGCGAAAGCGGTCGCTATGAAGATTATGGCAAAGAAATGCTGCGCATTGTGGATCGCCACGAACGCGATCTCCTCTACGGTCCTACCAACGAGGAAATGGTGACCGAGATTTTCCGATCCTATGTTAAGTCATACAAGGATCTGCCGCTGAACCTCTATCATATTCAATGGAAATTCCGCGATGAGGTCCGCCCCCGGTTTGGCGTGATGCGCGGCCGCGAGTTTCTGATGAAGGACGCCTATTCTTTTGACTTGGACTATGAGGGTGCTCGCGCGGCCTACAATCGCATGTTTGTGGCCTACTTGCGCACGTTCGATCGCTTGGGTTTGAAAGCTATACCCATGCGCGCGGATACGGGCCCCATAGGCGGTGACTTGAGCCACGAATTCATCATTCTGGCCGATACCGGGGAATCGGAAGTGTTCTGCGATAGAACATACCTCGATATGGCCGTTCCGTCAGATGATGTGGATTTTGCCGATGATTCGGCAATTGCCGACATCGTATCAGCATGGACGACACCCTATGCAGCGACCGACGAGATGCATGATGAGGCTCAATGGGCGCAGTTGGCGGAAACCGCTCGCTTGTCCGCCAGGGGTATCGAGGTTGGACACATCTTTCACTTCGGCACTAAATATTCAGATGCCATGGGCGCTAAAGTGATGGGACCCGATGGCAAGGAAGTAGCTGTGTCGATGGGGTCTTATGGCATCGGTCCATCGCGCTTGGTAGCCGGAATTATTGAAGCATTTCATGATGATAACGGCATTATCTGGCCGAAAACTATCGCACCATTTGGTGCCGTGATCATCAATATGAAGTCAGGTGATCCAAATTGCGATGACTGGGCGACAAGAGCCTACAGCGCGCTTGTGAAAGCTGGAGTTGATCCTTTGTTCGACGATACTGACCAACGGGCCGGTGCTAAATTTGCCACCGCTGACCTGATTGGAGCGCCGTGGCAATTAATCGTCGGTCCGCGCGGTGTGAAAAATGGCATGGTTGAAGTCAAGAACCGGGCAACAGGCGAAAAAGCTGACATGTCTTTGGACGATGCACTAAACAAAATCGCGTCGGATTTTAGTGGCTAAACCTATGAACGAGAAATCGTCCATCGCGGATGTGCCGCCCGAACGGGCAGCGAGAAATCCTTCGGCCGGCGCCGCGCCATTTGGCGCATATGAGCGGATGGTTGCGTGGCGTTATCTGCGGCCGAGACGCAAAGAGGCTGCTGTCTCCATAGTGACCATCATCTCATTGGTCGGCGTGACTTTAGGTGTTGCCGCGCTGATCATTGTGATGGCGGTGATGAATGGTTTTCGCGGTGAGTTACTCGATCGCATTCTTGGCTTGAACGGTCATATTTTTATCACGCCAATCGAGCGTCCCCTCGATGATTACGAAGAGGTTGCCAGCCGCATCGAAACGGCGCCCGGGGTGACAAAAGCTGTCCCACTGGTCGAGGGTCAGGCGCTTGTTTCGGGCGCAATAGGCGCCGGGACGGGCGCATTGGTGCGTGGTATCAGGATCGATGACTTTGAGCGGCTGGGATCGGTGTCTGACAATATACAAGAAGGGTCTGTTGAACGTTTTCGAGAAGGAGATGGTGTGGCCATCGGCTTTCGGATGGCGCAAAACTTGGGGCTCATTGCTGGCGATTTGATTACTTTGGTTTCTCCTGAAGGAGATGTAACCCCATTTGGTACCACCCCTAGGGTGAAATCATATGAGGTTACCGCCGTTTTTGACATGGGCATGTCGGAGTATGATTCCTCGATCGTCTTCATGCCGCTCGAAGAGGCGCAGCTCTACTTTAACAAAGAGGGCATCGTTCAGCTTATCGAAGTGTTCGTGGAAGACCCCGACTCAGTCGACGCCTATCAGGCAGGTATCGAAGAGGCGGCGGCGCGACCCCTGTTTGCCAATGATTGGCGCCAGCGCAATCGCGCATTCTTTTCCGCGCTGGTCATCGAGCGCAATGCGATGTTCATGATCCTCTCCATCGTCATCATCGTCGCTTCGCTGAACATCATCTCGTCATTGATCATGTTGGTTAAAGAGAAAGGCCGAGGCATTGCGATTTTACGCACGATGGGTGCAACGCAATCGGCAATCTTGCGCATTTTCATCATGGCGGGAACTGGCGTGGGTGTTGTTGGTACTGGTGCGGGGCTTTTACTTGGCGTCTTGGTCTGCTTGAACATTGGCGGCATCCAGCGGTTGATCAACTGGCTATCCGGTACCGAGGTTTGGGATCCGACGGTCCGGTTTTTAACTGAAATTCCCGCGCGCATGGACCCCTGGGAAACTGGAGCCGCAGTAGGGCTGGCACTTGCGTTGGCATTCTTTGCCGCCATTTTGCCGGCATTGAGAGCAGCGCGCCTCGACCCTGTAGAAGCGCTGAGGTACGAGTAGTGTTTGCTTCTCTCATCCTCGACAATTTCCACCGCGCCTATAATGAAGGGGACCGCAAGCTTGAAGTGCTTCGCGGCGCGTCGGTTACCATCGAACCTGGCGAAATGGTCGCGCTCGTTGCGCCCTCCGGCGCGGGCAAATCCACTTTGCTCCATACAGCAGGCTTGTTGGAACGTCCTGATAGCGGCGATGTGGTGCTGGGTGGGGTGCCCTGTGCGAAGTTGGACGACGCGAAACGGACGGCCCGGCGTCGCAATGACATCGGTTATGTCTATCAATTCCACCACCTCTTGCCTGAATTCTCCGCCGTGGAAAATGTCATGATGCCGCAAATGATCCGCGGTGCCGACCGGCGACAAGCGCGAACCCGCGCGTTGGAGCTTTTGGAATACATGCGTATCGGCGACCGCGCAGAGCATCGGCCGGCTGAACTGTCGGGCGGTGAACAACAGCGTGTTGCGATTGCGCGTGCCGTTGCCAACGCCCCATTGGTGCTTTTAGCTGACGAGCCTACGGGTAATCTCGACCCGGAAACCTCGTCTTACGTCTTTAACGCGCTGGAGGCACTGGTTCGCCAATCGGGGCTGTCGACCCTGATCGCGACACACAATCATGCTTTGGCTGCCAAAATGGACCGTATTATCACGCTCGACGACGGCAAGTTGGTGCCGACTAAGTTGTAGCCGTTAACGCCATATTCACCATAAATATAGCGCCAAGTTCTTTTTTTGTTCTTCCCCTTGCAATTGGAACATGACAAGAACATAGTGGGATCAGAAATCGAATATGGAGACTGATCCCATGGCTGAACTCGTACGTGACTTTGCCTCTTTTCTGTCTGTTGCAACATTCATCGTATCGCTGACAACTTGCCTCAGTTTCCTTGGATAATGGGGAATACCGGGCACTAGACTCGACACATCACTTGGCCACCTTCATCGTCTAATGGCTGATTCCAAACGTCGGATTTGCCAAGGCGAGACATGTCGACCACCAATTTTATTCATCTGCGAACCCATAGTGCCTATTCGCTGCTCGAAGGGGCTTTGCCCCTGAAAAAGCTCATCAAATGGGCGAAAGACAGCCAGGCGCCGGCAATCGCGATTACCGACACAAGCAATCTGTTCGGCGCACTCGAGTTTGCTGTCAAAGCATCAGGTGAAGGTATTCAGCCGATTATTGGGTGCCAGGTTGCCCTCGAATTTAAGGGCGAACCGGAAACAAACTCCGGCAAGACGGATCATGCCGCCGCACCGATGTTGCTTATCGCGGCAACTGAACATGGCTATGCCAATCTCGTTGAATTGGTGAGCCAATCTTATTTACAGCCCAGTGCATCGGGCGAAGCCGTTATATCGGAACAATGGCTGGTGGGTAAAACCGATGGTGTCATTTGTCTGTCCGGAGGTCCGCTTGGTCCGTTGGGCGTTGCCATCGGCGATGGCAATTTGACGCTCGCTGAACAGCGTTTGAGTACACTAAAGGCACTTTTCGATGATCGCATTTACGTGGAGCTGCAACGTCATGGCAGTTACGATCGCCAGGTTGAGTTGGAGACTGTAAAGCTCGCCTACAAGTTGGGGTTGCCACTTGTGTCGACAAATGATGCCCACTTCCTCAAGAAAGAAGACTATCAGGCCCATGACGCACTCATCGCAATTGCGGACGGTGAAGTGCTTTCAAACGACAACCGGCGTCAATTGACTGCCGACCACTGGCTGAAAGCGCCTGACGATATGGCCGCGCTTTATGCCGATATCCCAGAGGCGATTGAAAACACGATTGAAATTGCCAAGCGTTGTTCCTTCTTCCCCTCAACGCGCAAACCAATACTACCGCGCTTTGCGAAAGTGCCCGAAGGTGCAACAGTTGAAGAAGCCGATCAGGCTGAATCCGATGAGTTGAAGCGACAGGCGCGCGCAGGCTTAGTCGAGCGGCTGGAAGTCAACGGGCTAGCTAATGGCCATACCCGCGAAGATTACGAAGAACGCCTCGATTATGAACTTGGCGTCATCGAGAATATGAAGTTCCCGGGTTACTTCTTGATTGTTGCCGACTTTATCAAGTGGGCAAAGGAGCAACACATTCCAGTGGGCCCCGGTCGTGGATCTGGTGCGGGCTCGCTTGTTGCTTGGTCGCTGACGATTACCGACATAGACCCGTTGCGTTTCTCGCTGCTGTTTGAGCGGTTCCTCAACCCGGCGCGCGTATCCATGCCGGATTTTGATATCGACTTTTGCCAGGAGAGGCGCGGCGAGGTCATTCGCTATGTGCAGGAAAAATACGGTACCGATCAGGTCGGCCAGATCATCACATTTGGTACGCTGCAAGCGCGGGCGGTTCTACGCGATGTAGGGCGCGTACTGGAAATGCCGTACGGCCAAGTTGATCGACTTTGTAAGCTCGTTCCCAACAATCCCGCGAATCCTACGACCCTTGATGAGGCGATCAAGGGTGACGAGAAATTTGCTGAAGAGCGGGAGCGTGAGCCCATTGTAGGCCAGTTGCTCGACATGTCGCTTAAACTTGAGGGTCTGTTTCGCCACGCATCGACCCATGCTGCAGGGATAGTGATAGGCGATCGGCCGCTGTCAAAGCTTGTGCCCATGTATCGCGATCCGCGCTCCGATATGCCTGTAACGCAATTCAATATGAAATGGGTGGAGCAGGCAGGGCTCGTCAAGTTTGACTTCCTCGGTTTGAAGACCCTTTCGGTATTGGATACAGCAGTCAAACTCGTAAAGCGGCGCGGCATTGATCTCGATCTGGCGACTTTGCCGTTTGACGACAAACCCACCTACGACATGATGGCGCAGGGTAACACGATCGGCATCTTCCAGGTGGAAAGTCCCGGCATGCGGTCGGCTCTACTTGGCATGAAGCCGGACTGTATCGAAGACATTATTGCACTGGTCGCGCTTTACCGGCCTGGTCCGATGGACAATATCCCGACCTATAATGCGCGAAAGCACGGTCAGGAGGAAATCGCATCAATCCATCCATTGATTGATCATTTGGTGGCTGAAACCCAAGGCGTTATCGTTTATCAAGAACAGGTCATGCAGATCGCGCAGGAGCTGGCAGGCTACTCGCTTGGTGAAGCGGACTTGTTGCGTCGCGCCATGGGCAAGAAAATCCGTGAAGAGATGGATAAGCAGCGCGTACGTTTTGTCGACGGCTGTAAGGAACGCGACCTGACCGAAGCGCAGGCCAATGGGATCTTCGACTTGCTAGCCAAGTTTGCCGACTACGGGTTCAACAAATCCCATGCGGCTGCATACGCGGTTGTGTCTTATCACACCGCCTACCTAAAGGCTCACTATCCCGTGGAATTCATCGCCTCGTCCATGACCTATGATATGGGCAACACGGATAAGCTTAACGACTACCGGCGTGATGCGCAGCGTTTGGGTATAGCCGTAGAGGCACCCTCAGTGCAGACTTCGTTCCGTCCTTTTGAAGTGGGGGAAGGGAAAATATTCTACGCTCTGGCCGCCATCAAAGGCGTCGGCGAGGCGGCGGTTGACCACATCGTTGAAGTGCGCGGGAGTGGAAAGTTCGCCAGCCTTGAAGATTTTGCGCAGCGTATAGACGCCCGTATCGTCAACCGGCGAACTTTGGAGAGCCTGATTAACGCCGGCGCGCTCGACTGTTTTGGGCACACACGTGCCGCTCTTGTCGCCGGCATCGACCGGATTATCGGTTTATCGCAGCGCATGGCTCAGGAGGCAGAGAGCGGGCAGGGTGACATTTTCGGTAGCTCCGGCGCGGTTGAACCCGAACGTTTGCACCTTCCGCAAACTGAGCAGTGGTCTGAAAATGACATGCTGATGAAAGAGATGCAGGCGATCGGATTTTATTTCTCCGCCCATCCGCTCGATGCCTACGCACAGATGCTTGAAAAAATGCGCGTTCAGTCGTGGGCCCAGTTCACAGCCAGCATGAAGCAGGGAGCACGGGCAGGGCGTCTGGCTGCGACTGTGGTTTCCAAGCGTGTCAGGCGCACCCGTACAGGATCAAAGATGGCGATTTTAACGCTGTCAGATGCCACCAGCCAGTATGAGGTGGTGATGTATTCCGACCAATTGGAACAATATGGTGATCTGGCGGAAGCCGGGAAAAACTTCATATTGACCGTCAGCGTCCGAGAACGCGATGACGACCAGCTGAGCGTTATTTTAAACACGCTCACCCTGCTCGAACAGCGCGCCGGCGACGATGCGATTAATTTGCTGAGGATATTTGTGCGTGATGCGGTGCCATCGCAATCGATTGCGCGGCAACTACGCAAAGGCGGCACCAGTCCCGTATCGCTGGTCGTCATCAAGCCGGCGGGAACGGGTGAAGTCGAAATTGAATTGCCAGGCAACTACACTGTTAATCCACCGATCGCCAAAGCGATAAAGGCAATCGATGGCGTCGTGGATGTCGAGTTGGTCTAGGCCAGGTTTTCTTTCAGGAAGTCGATCACTGTCCGTGTTTTAAGCGGCAAATAGTTGCGACTTGGATAAACAATCCAAGCTGCGGTATCGAAAGTCGTTGCAGTCACCCGGTGGTCTGGAAAAAGGTCAATACACCGACCGGAAGAAAGATGTTCTGCGATTAGCGCGTCCGTCAAAAGCGCAGGCCCCAGCCCCGATAGCATCGCATCAACAACGCTATCGCCGTTTGAAAACAAAAGCTTGCCGGAGACGGGAACCGTTTGTTCGTGATCTTCGTTGTTCCTGAAGATCCATTGGTCCCTAAAGCCAGGAAGTGTGAAGAGAACGCACTCATGTTCGGTCAAATCAGTTGGATTTGTCGGGGCATCATTGATGCTCAGCCATCGCGGAGATGCTACAACCCGGTAACGGGTCTGCCGCAGTTTCGTGCAAATTAGATCCCCTGACACAAAAGGCGCCATACGGATCGCAATATCAATACCATCGGCAACCAAGTCGGTAACGCGATCATCAAAATAGCACTCAAGCCGAATGTCTGGGTAGTGGTCATTGAATGCAGAAAGGTGGGGTAGCAAAAGCGCACGGCCGATGGAGACTGGCGCACTGAGCCTTACTGTTCCCTGCGCCGCTTGCGCCTCTTCCGACAGCTGCGAAGCTGCTGCCCTCAGTTCGTCGATCAACGGTTCAACCTGCCGGATATACCTCTCGCCGGCATCAGTAATCGTCAGTCTTCGGGTTGTGCGCTGAAACAAGCGGACGCCGAGCGCGTCTTCAACATTGGCAACGGTACGCGATACGACCGACGGATCGACCCCTTGGGCCCGCGCAACGCGCGCGAAGCTGCCCAGTGACTTCACATCTATGATGGTTTGTAGATCTGAGATATTCATTCATGCATAATATGCATGAGAATGGTGTAATCAAGATAGTTTATTGTATTAAGAGCAATGGTCATATTGCGGTCACCACCAAATGGAGATCGAAGATGACGACCTTATTCAGACTAGATGCAAGCGCGCGCCTCGAGGATTCCTTCTCTCGAATGCTAGCCGATCGCGTTGAAGACAAATGGCGCCAGGACCATCCCGATGGCACCATCATTCGGCGGGACCTTGGCGTTGAACATGTGCCGCCGCTCGACCAGACAGCCATTGCGGGATTTTTCTCGCACCCCGATTTGCTGTCGCCGGCAATGAAAACGGCGACCGCCGCTTCCGATGATCTAGTCGACGAATTGCAAAAAGCCGAGACACTTCTCTTTGCGGTGCCGCTTTATAATTTCGGCATACCAGGCACGCTAAAAGCTTGGTTTGACCAAGTGGTTCGTATCAACAAGACATTTGCCTTTGACGGTTCGTCTTTTACAGGTTTGGTCCGAGCCAAAACTGCCCATGTCGTTTGTGCGTACGGTGCTTCAGGTTATCTCAACGACGGTGCTTTTTCTAAAGCGGATTTTGCCCGCCCATACATGGAATTTATCTTGAAGTTCATGGGCATTGAGGAAATCCATCACTATGGTGTCGAGGGCACTACAACAGACGAAGTCAGCGCGCGCGCTCAGCTTGCAGAAACAGATTTCCGCGAAGACCGCGCAGCGTAGGGGAAGACCATGACAGAAAACAGAACTGCACTGATTACGGGCGCCTCACGCGGTATAGGTGAAGCGACAGCGCGCCACTTGGCAGCAGACGGGTGGGCAGTCGTGCTCGCCGCTAGATCCTCTTCTGATATCGATCGAATAGCAGCGGAGATCACGGACATTGGGGGCAAAGCCCTCGCAAATACTTGCGATGTGGCCGACTACCATTCGGTATCCGCCATGATCAAAGCGACCCAAGAGCGCTTCGGGTCTATTGATCTGATTGTGAATAATGCCGGTGTTATCAATCCGATAGCGCGATTAGCGGAGTCAAATCCTGAGGAATGGTCATCGGTCGTCGATATCAACCTCAAAGGCGTCTACAATGTCATCCACGCGGTTTTGCCCGGCATGTTGGAAACCGGCTCTGGAACGGTGATCAACATATCTTCCGGTGCTGCCAACGCACCGCTGGAAGGGTGGAGCCACTATTGCGCCACCAAGTCGGCAGTTAAAATGCTGACCGCGATGGTGCACAAGGAATATGGCGACAAAGGCATCCGCTGTGTCGGCCTATCTCCCGGTACCGTTGCCACCAAGATGCAAGTCGACATCAAAGCGTCCGGCATCAACCCGGTCTCCAAACTTGATCCAGACGCGCATATTCCACCTGAATGGGTCGCAAAAGCCATCGCGTGGCTCGCCGATGCGGGTGCTGCCAACTATCTGGGTACAGATTTCTCATTAAAGAGCGACGAGGGGAGAACCGCGGTCGGCCTGCCGCCGGTTTAACCGGCCCGCAATGCTCGTCGCACGGCACTATCGATAGCTTGCAGAAAACGGGACCGGTCCGCTTTGGTAAAAGGGGCCGGCCCACCGATATTTTCACCAACGGCACCCGCGCGTAAATCCGCCATGATTGCCCGTGTCGCAACCTGCGTGCCGATACTATCTGCTGTAAATGGAGTTCCCTTGTTGGAAAGAACCTGTGCTCCTTTTTCCAAACACCTTTCAGCCAGCAAAATATCGGCAGTTATCACAACGCATTTTGGATGTGCATTTTCAGCAATCCAATCATCGGCAGCGTCAAACTCATCGCCGACCCTGACTGTGTAGATGCCCGATTGGTCCGGGGTGCGGATAAACGAATTGGCGACAATGATGACGGGCACCGAAAGCCGTTCTCCGACCTTGTAGCATTCCTGTTTGACCGGGCAGGCATCAGCATCAACGAGGATAGCAACCGGTTTACTCATGATCTTCTGCCTTGATCGGTTTCCCGCGGTTGCCGGTCCCAAATGTATAGCCGGTCTCAACGGCCCGTTCGCCAAACTTGCCGCGCAATGAATCGATGGCCAATTCAGCTTTGGCACGCTTGGCCGCGTCCATATCAATCAGATCAACCGGATCGGCGCGCTCCGGATCGTCGAAATCTGATACGCCGACCCCCAGTAAGCGGTACGCCGTGCCATCAGTTTCCTTTTCCAGAAGTGGCAGCGCAGTGCGGAAAATACGATCGGCGAGCTGCGTCGGGTCACCAAGTGCGCGATTGCGCGTACGCGATTTGAAATCGGCGGTCTTTAGCTTCAGCACCACTGTACGGCCCGCAAGACCTTTTGCTTTCAGACGGTCCGAAACCTTTTCGCTTAAGGCACGAAGTACAGGAACCAAGACATCCAAATCGCGATGGTCTTCATTGAAGGTTGTCTCGTGGCTGATGCTTTTTGCACCGGCACGTGGTTGAACGGACCGATCATCCATGCCGCGCGAAAGGCGGTATAGCCGACGGCCCATCACACCATATCGCTTCATCAGGTCGCCTTCATCCATGGTCTGGAGCTGGCCGATCGTACGGATATTGTCGCGTTCCAGGGAGGCAGCGAAAGCCTTTCCCACACCCCAAATCATGGTGACCGGCTTGTCAGCCAAGAACGCCAATGCCTCTGCCCGACCAATGACCGAAAACCCTCTGGGCTTTTCAAAGTCCGAGGCGACCTTGGCCAAAAACTTACAATATGAAAGACCAACTGAAACGGTGATCCCGATGTCGCTGGCGATATCGTTGGCAAACCTGGCCAGCGTTCGCGCCGGCGTATCGTGGTGCAAACGCTCAGTCCCTGAAAGGTCTAGGAACGCCTCGTCGATCGACAATGGCTCAACCATGGGTGTCAAGGAGAGCATCCGTTCGCGGACCTCACGCCCTACAGACGCGTATTTATCCATGTTGGGTTTAACCACGACAGCATCCGGGCATAATTTCAACGCCTTGAACATAGGCATCGCGGACCGCACACCGTAGGTTCGCGCAACATAACAGCACGTGGAAACAACGCCGCGCCTACCGCCCCCGATTATAACCGGTTGGTCACGGATGGCGGGATTGTCACGTTTCTCGACCGCGGCGTAGAAGGCGTCGCAATCAATATGGGCGATTGAAAGGTCATGAAGTTCGTCGTGACGGGCAATGCGTGGTGCGCCGCATTGGCGACAGCGTTTCTCTGCGCCGGCGACAGGCGTCAGGCAGTCACGGCAAAATCCAGGTAGTGCGTCATGATGGGTCACGGGGACAATATAGATGGATTGTCCACTTAGACAAAGTCTCCGGGGCCCGGCACTGGCGCGCCAGACAACCTTTTATAGGCCATTTGAACGTGTTGCGGGGCGATGTCGTTTTCTTCACAGAAACGCAAAAGGGTCGGCTCGTGACCCATTAAAAATTCCAGAACCCCCGATAAGAACCCCGGCTGCGATGCCGCCGCTCGAATCTGGTCAGGCTCAATGCCGGTCAACGCCATAAATCGACTAATTTGCTCTCCATCAGCTGCGATCCAGGAAAGAGCCGCACCAGCTAACGCTTCATCGGATTCCCATGCTTTCTCTGTCATGATGTTAAGCTTTCTTTGCTAGCTGAAGGTATATCGCCTGCCGTCGACTGGCGTAAGCTATCGTCAGTTGCGTTGATTCGCTTAAGACTACACAGTTGAGAATGCCTATGGCGAAGAAAAAGGTCATGATCGTTGAGGACAATGAGCTGAATATGAAGCTCTTCCGCGATCTCATTGAGGCCAGTGGTTACGATACGGTGCGGACCCAAAATGGTTTGGAAGCCTTGGATTTGGCGCGAATTCATAAGCCGGACCTGATCTTGATGGATATCCAGCTACCTGAGGTTTCAGGCCTTGAAGTCACAAAGTGGCTAAAGGCTGATGATGAATTGCACAAGATCCCGGTAATCGCAGTGACTGCGTTTGCGATGAAGGGTGATGAAGAACGCATTCGCCAAGGCGGGTGTGAAGGCTATATTTCCAAACCAATCTCCGTTCCTAATTTTATTGAAACCATTAAGTCGTATCTTGGCGATTTATAGCGGCCGAAAGGTGGTCGTTGTGGCTCGGGGAAGATGCGCTCATGACTGCTCGTATACTGGTTGTCGACGACGTTAAGGTGAACATTGATTTGCTCACGTCACGCTTGGAGCGTGATTATTTTGAGGTGTTTGCTGCAACCAACGGTGCAGAAGCGCTTTCAGTCTTGGACAATGAGCCTATCGACTTGATGCTGTTGGACATCATGATGCCCGGCATTGACGGTT
Organism: Pseudomonadota bacterium; assembly: GCA_039815825.1. Taxonomy (GTDB): domain Bacteria; phylum Pseudomonadota; class Alphaproteobacteria; order Rhizobiales; family Rhizobiaceae; genus JBCBDX01. Next base: position 19,419 of record JBCBYO010000023.1, on the reverse strand, counting down.
TTGAGGTGTGTAAGCGGGTTAAAGAAAACCCGGCGCTAGCGCACATTCCCATTGTGATGGTGACCGCGCTTGATCAAATGGCCGACCGCGTGCGCGGTTTGGAAGCAGGCGCCGATGATTTTCTGACAAAACCCGTCAATGAAATGCAACTTATGTCACGGGTTAAAAGCTTGGTTCGGCTTAAAATGCTGACCGACGAGCTGCGTTTGCGGGCCAACACCACGCGAGACATTGCACTGCGTGAACTGCTCGGTACCAAGGGCGACGCCGAAAACCAAATGCCCGAAGTACTTATAGTCGATCACCGCCAGGCCGCTGTAGACAAGCTTGTCATGGCGATCGGGAAGCATGCACGCTCACAGCATGTTACCGATGCCCGTGATGCTTTGGCCGCTGCCGCGCAAGGGAACCATGACTGCGTGATCGTCGCGGCCGAGTTGCCTGACTATGATCCGTTGCGATTTATCAGTCAGATGCGTTCAAACAACCACACGCGTTATCTACCTGTCGTTCTTTCGGTCGACACTGAAGACAACAACCTCATCGCGCGCGCTCTAGAACTGGGCGTCAATGACTATATGGTCCGTCCCGTGGATCCCAATGAGTTCTTGGCACGCCTGAATACACAAATTCGCCGGAAACGGTACCATGATGGTCTGCGTGCGAACTTGGCAGAGTCGATCGAGTTGGCCGTTACCGACGGCCTGACCGGTCTGCATAACCGCCGCTATTTGGATACGCATCTGAAAACACTGGTGGAACGGGCCGTAAACCGACAGCGACCATTGTCTTTGTTGATCACGGACATCGACCATTTCAAACGCGTTAACGACACTTACGGTCATGAAGCCGGTGATGACGTGCTGCGCGAATTTGCGCGTCGGCTACGCTCGAGTGTGCGCGGCATCGATTTGGCGTGTCGCTACGGTGGTGAAGAATTCGTTATTGTTATGCCGGACACTTCGGCAATTCTCGCCCAGGATGTTGCTGAGAGATTGCGGGAACAAGTCGCGGGCGATCCGTTTAAGTTCAGCGACGGCAGAGCCATTGAGCTTACCACGAGCATTGGTGTCGCCACATTAAGCGCTGCCGACGGTTCCGATCCCGCCGCTCTGCTACGCAAAGCGGACCAAGCGCTCTACGCTGCCAAACAGGCAGGGCGGAACCAAGTGATTGCGGACGCCGCATAAAAAACGCCGCTGAGGTGACCCAGCGGCGTTTTGAAGACAAACAGGAAACCAAGTTTACTTGATTTTTGTTTCCTTAAACTCGACGTGCTTACGCGCGATCGGGTCATACTTGGTTTTGACCATTTTTTCGGTCATCGTGCGGCTATTCTTTTTCGTGACGTAGAAAAAGCCGGTGTCTGCAGTGGACTGCAGCTTGATTTTGATTGTTGTTGCCTTGGCCATGGCGCTCACTCAGCTTGAAAAAACAAAAGGGCGCGGTTTGGACGCGCCTCGGTGCCGCCGTGAATAAGGATTGGGGCGCGAATGTCAAGCGTCAGTCGTACTCAACGACTGGTTTGCCGTGTCGAAATCGAAAGCACGGGATCGGTATGGCGTCGTTTTCGAGGGTAGAGTGGCCCGAAAGCCGTTTCTCAACTTCGCTGAGCACAAGGCTGGTGATGCGGTGAAGCTTGTCGGGTTGGACGTCAGCGCGCGAAAACCAACCGATGGGATCAAGTTCGTCATCCTGAGGTTTGATATTTTGTGGCGCGCCAAATTCGTCATCGACCACACAAGCAAAGAAACGCGTATCATATCGCCGCACGTGGTAGGGGGGCGTTATTGCCCTCGCGACATAGCTAAGACGCGTAGACCCAGGCAGATGTAAGCCCGTTTCCTCAGCGAGTTCGCGGTGCGCACAGGCAGCCAATCGGGCCGCATGGCGTCCTATTTTTTCACCAAAGACTGGCGTCGTGACATTGTTGGCACGATCACTTCTTTCCAATCGTCCGCCGGGAAAAACAAAATAGCCAGGCAAGAACGCGAGTGTTTCTGCCCTTTTTCCCAACAGAAAACGCGGCCCATCTGCATGCTGTTTGATGAGGATAAGGCTGGCGGCTGGCTTGGGGCGCAAATTCCGGTGCCGCTTTCCTTTGTGGCGGGGATCAAAGTCCGCGGCAACAGGTTCAGTCATGATGTGAAAGGTTAACTACCGTTGGATCGCGGTCGAAATCGTTCTCGGGTCCAAAGCCATGCATTCTGTTTGCCCATTGGAGGCCGATAACAGCACCTTTGAGCGGGCGCATGAGCATGATGGCCATAACGATGGTGACGGCGCCCCATAGGGCAAGATGGAGCCACGGATTCCAGTCGGTAAATTGCATCACCAGCAACATCGCGCCGACTACCACGTGCCCAACAACAAATATGTTGAGATAGGGTGGAAGGTCATCGGCACGGTGGTGGGCGATATGCTCACCGCAATGCGAACATGTATCAACAGTGCCGACAAAGCCCGAAAAGAGCGACGCTTGTCCACATGACGGGCATTTGCCACGCCATCCACGCGCCATGGCCCGCCAAAGGGGTCTTTTTTTCAGTTCATCTTCGCCGAATATTTGAGCCTCTGCCATGTCAACGCCGTTTTCTGGTTCTTCCCGCGCCCTTGCGGGAAAAGGTGCGTTTCATGCCTTTAGCGCCGCGGCGGGCCTTGTGTCGAGACTTCATGCCTGTGCCCAATTCGCGCGGTTCGGATACCATTTCAAAGCGCATCGAGCCGACAAGCACTTGAACATCTTTGATCTTGACCACCACAGGATCGCCAAGCCTGTAGCCATCACCAGACACTTCGCCAACCATCGCATGCAGGCCTTCATCGTGACGAAAATACTCATCACCGAGCGTGGCAGCTGGTACGAAACCATCAGCGCCAAATTGCTCGATGGTCACAAACAAACCGCCACCGGAAATTCCGGTGACGCGACCATCAAATTCATCGCCGACACGGGTATGGAGATGTTCCGCGATCAACCGGTCAACTGTATCGCGCTCAGCGTTTACTGCCCGCCGTTCCGAGGTGGAAATCAGGCCAGCAATCTCTCTTAATTCGTCTAGCCCAAGGTCAGGCAAGCCATCACCATTGTGCCCAAGTTTGAGTGCGTTGATCAGAGCGCGGTGCACGATCAAGTCCGCGTATCGACGGATTGGAGATGTGAAATGCGCATATCGTTGCAAATTCAGGCCGAAATGCCCGTAATTGTCCGGTGCATATTCCGCTTGGCTTTGCGACCGCAACACGACCGCGTTGACGAGCGGGGCATGATCTGTGCCGGCCATTTTGCTCAAAATGGCATTGAAAATGGATGGGCGTAATTGGGCACCACGCGCCAGCGGTATTTCAAGCGTCCGCAAAAATTCACGCAAGGCTTCTTGTTTTGCAAGCGCGGGGGAATCATGGACGCGGTAGACGAGCAACTGCCGGGCCTTTTCCAATGTCTCTGCGGCCGAGACATTCGCCTGGATCATCATTTCTTCGATGAGTTTGTGCGCATCTAGGCGAGGCGGCACGACAACACGATCAACCGTACCGTCATCGTTGAGCAGAATTTTGCGTTCCGGCAGATCGAGCTCGAGCGGCTCCCGCTTTTGTCTTCCTTTGAGCATACAGCGATAGGCATCCCAAAGGGGCTGCAGAACCGGCTCCGACAACTCAGCTGCGCGGCCTTCCGGTGCACCGTCTATCGCCGCTTGCGCTTGTTCGTAGGCCAGCTTTGCATGGCTTCTCATCAAGATGCGATGGAAGCTGTGGCTAATCTTGGTGCCATGGGCATCAAACACCATGCGCACCGCCATCGCCGGACGGTCGTCATCCTCACGCAGTGAACACAAATCGTTGGAGATGCGCTCCGGTAACATGGGGACGACACGATCAGGAAAATAAACCGAATTGCCACGTTTCAGCGCCTCGCGATCCATCGCCGAGCCGGGCCGGACATAGTGCGCCACATCGGCGATCGCGACTGTGACCACATGCCCGCCGGTATTGTTCGGATCGTCATCCGGTTGGGCATAAACCGCATCATCATGGTCTTTAGCCGTTTCGGGATCGATGGTAATCAACGGCCTATCGCGCCAGTCTTCCCGGCCTTTGTCGGCGTCGCTCAATGCGTCCTTGGAAGCAGCTTCCGCCAATACCTCCTCTGGGAAAACATGGGGTATGCCATGGGCATGAATAGCGATCATCGAGACCGCTTTTTCGGACGATAGCGATCCGATCACGTTTTCGACCTTGGCATGCGCGAGGCCATAGCGTCCGCGTTTCACGATGCTGATTTCAACAAGATCACCGGGCTTGGCGTTGCCCAAACCGTCCCGTGATACCGTCAATTCATCTTGTTTGCGTTCGGTCGGCTCAATTCTGTATCCGTCACTGGCGCGGCGGACGACGCCCAATATCGCTTGTTTGCGCTTTTCGAGCCGTTTGATAACACGCCCGGCGTAGCGACCGTCTTCGTCGGGTGCACCGATCCGTGTCAAAACGCGATCCCCTACGCCGGGAATAACAAGCTTGGCCGACGGCTTCTTGGGAACCGAAATGGTAATGATCGGGGCAGGACCGTTTTCCACCTCGTCCCACTCGACGGGCCGGGCGATCAGTCCACCGTCGCTATCGCGCCCGGTCACACTCAAGACAGTCACGGGCGGCAACGCGCCAGGCTCGGCAAAGCGTTTGCCGCGGCGTTGAAAAATGCCGTCCGCTTCAAGCTCTTTGAGAAAATGTTTAAGGGCGACGCGATCATCGCCTTTCAGATTAAAGGCCTTGGCAATATCGCGTTTGGTGGCAAGCTGCGGGTTCTCACGCACGAAAGCCATGATAGCGTCACGCGACGGTAAGCCTCGTGGCTTGGCAGCCTTAGCCATCGGCTTTGGCTTTTTTCGGCGTCTTTTTCTTCGCTGTGGACTTTTTAGGTGCGGCCTTCTTTTTGGTGCCGGTGACTTTCTTGCCGGCCTTCTCCGCTCGAGCTGCAATCAGCGCAACTGCCGCGGGAAGGTCAACTGACATGGGATCAGTGCCTTTGGGAATGGTTGCATTGATCTTGCCGTGGTTCACATAAGGCCCATACCGGCCGTCGCGAACAGTTATTGGCCCACCAACTTCAGGGTGTTCGCCTAATTCTTTCAATGCTGCTGCCGCTTGTCCGCGCCCACGACCACCGCCTTTTGCCGCTTTGTCAGCGATGATCGCAACTGCCCGGTTCAAACCGACCGTGAAAACGTCTTCAACAGTTTCCAAATTAGCATAAGCACCGTCGTGAAGCACAAATGGCCCATATCGGCCGATACCTGCCGAGATCATTTTACCGGTTTCAGGGTGTTCGCCAATATCGCGGGGCAGGGCCAAAAGCGCCAAAGCTTTTTCATGGTCGATAGCTTCAGCTTTCCAATTGTCGCCCTTGGGCAAACTGGCTCGTTTTGCTTCTTTGCCTTCGCCGCGCTGAACATATGGCCCAAAGCGACCAGTTCGCAATGTGATCTCTTCGTCAGTAAACGGGTCCTTGCCAAGAACCTTGGGGCCGTCGCTCAGATCACCGCTTTCGCCTTCGCCCTCCTGACCAAGTTGGCGGGTGAAGTTGCATTCAGGGTAGTTGGAACATCCGACAAATGAACCGAATTTCCCAAGTTTGAGGCTCAGATTACCAGTTCCGCATTTTGGGCAGATGCGCGGGTCAGAACCATCTTCGCGTGCCGGAAATACCAATGGTTCCAACCGCTCATTGAGGGCATCTAGCACATTGGTAATGCGCAATTCCTTGGTCTCGTCGACATGGGCCGAGAACTCTTTCCAGAAATCGCGCAAGACATCTTTCCAAAGCAGCTTGCCGTCGGAAATCAGATCAAGCTTTTCTTCAAGGCTGGCGGTGAAGTCATACTCAACATAGCGCTCAAAAAAGTCCTGTAAGAATGCAGTGACCAGACGGCCTTTTGCTTCCGGGTGCAGGGCGCGTTTTTCAAGGCGCACATATTCGCGGTCTTTAAGCGTTGAAAGCGTAGCAGAGTAGGTGGACGGTCGACCAAAGCCGAGCTCTTCCATCTTTTTGATCAAAGAGGCCTCCGAATAACGCGGTGGTGGCTCTGTAAAATGCTGGCTTGCTTCGATTTTCTCGCGGGCTAACGCGTCTGCCTGCGAAAGTGGCGGAAGCCGCTTGTCGCTGTCATCATTGTCGTCGTCATTCTTTGAGTCGTCCTTGTGCTCGGTATAAGCCGCCAAGAACCCATCAAACGTGACAACCGTGCCGGACGCGCGCAGACCAGCGGTCTTTCCTTGACCTGTCGCATTGATCTCAACAGTCGTGCGCTCCATTTGTGCTGCTTCCATTTGGCTGCCAATCGCCCGGCGCCAAATCAGCTCATAGAGCTTGAACTGTTCGTCATCCAAAATGCCCTTGAGATCTTCCGGTGAACGCGTGAAGTCGGTTGGTCGGACCGCCTCGTGTGCTTCCTGAGCATTCTTCTGCTTTGACGAATATTCGCGCGGTTTTGCAGGAACGAAGTTGCTGCCAAACTTCGCGCCGATTGCATCGCGGGCGCCAGCTATGGCCTCCTGCGCCATCTGCACGCCGTCGGTTCGCATATAAGTGATCAGGCCTGCGGTTTCGCCACCAAGATCAACACCTTCATATAGGCGTTGCGCGATCTGCATGGTGCGAGCAGGCGCAAAGCCGAGCTTGCCCGATGCTGCTTGCTGTAACGTTGACGTTGTAAAGGGCGGTGGCGGGTTTCGCTTAATGGGCTTTGCCTCGACGGAAGCGACCTTGAACTCGGCGCTTTCCAGCATGGCTTTAATCGCATTGGCCTTTTCACCATCGGCGACCGACATTTTGCTGATCTTTTCGCCATCGAAAGCAGAAAGACGGGCTTCAAACGTGGCACCACTTTCCGTTTTTAGTGTCGCGACAACCGACCAGTACTCTTCGGGTTTGAAGTTTTCGATCTCAACTTCCCGATCACACACCAAACGAAGTGTGACTGACTGAACGCGTCCAGCCGAACGCGCGCCAGGCAGTTTGCGCCACAAAACAGGTGAAAGTGTAAAGCCGACCAGATAGTCCAAGGCGCGGCGGGCAAGATACGCATCCACCAAAGGCTCGTCGATATCGCGTGGCGCAGCGATGGCATCTGTTACAGCTTTCTTGGTGATCGCGTTAAAAACGACCCGCTTAACCGGCTTGTCCTTAATAGCCTTCTTTTTCTGTAGAACTTCCAGCACATGCCATGAGATGGCTTCACCTTCGCGGTCGGGGTCGGTGGCCAGTATCAGTCCATCCGCATCTTTGACGGCGCTGGCAATTTCGTTGAGTCGTTTGTTGGACGCGGTGTCCACTTGCCAGGACATGGCAAAGTCTTCGTCAGGTTTAACCGACCCGTCTTTGGCTGGCAGGTCACGCACATGCCCGAAAGACGCCAGCACCTTGTAGTTTTTACCCAAATATTTGTTGATTGTTTTCGCCTTGGCAGGCGATTCAACGACAACGACTTCCATAAAATACCATATCCGTTGCGGCAAACATCGACCGCTTTCGCGCCGACACATGGCTGTCGGATGGCGCTAGGTCAAGAGCGGCGTGTCGTCTAACCCTCCAACGCGACGACAAAAAGGCCGTCGTAAATTCGCGTTTAGGTAAAATGTGAGCTTGATATACAACCAGAGGATGTTAACTTTGGAGCAGGGCGGTCAAACTACGCATCTAAGAGGGCATATGATGCAACGGAATGACATTAAAAGAATGCGCACCGAAAGGCTGCGCTACATACAATCCATGCTTGGCGAAATGCGAACGATGGCGGAAGCTGAGCGTTATGACATGCTAACTTATCTGATTGAAATGGCGTATGTTGAGGCAAGCGACATTGCGCGCGGGCAGCGTCCCGATCGTATGAACAGACCAAAACCACTAGATCAACGAAACGCGGTTGCCTGAATGGCGCTCAATGCGCCCGGCAAGATCTAACTCGAGAATTACCAAGAATACCTCGGAAGGGCTGGCACCCGTTTGTGCGATGACATCGTCAACGTCGGTGGGTGTCGGCCCTAAAAGGGACAGTATTTCTTCGCGTACCGTTTCGGGTGGTGGCAATGAAAAAGTGTCCTCTGGCTCCAAGAGCGACGCTTGTATTTGATTGCTCTCATCCTGGTTGATCGTTGGATTAACAGCTTCCAGGACATCCTCTGCACATGTTACAAGTGTTGCACCGTCGCGGATGAGTCCATTTGTTCCAGAAGCACGTGGATCCAACGGTGAGCCGGGAACCGCAAAAACCTGGCGTCCAAGTTCGCCGGCCAATCGCGCTGTGATCAGCGATCCTGACCGCTTTGCGGCTTCGACAACCACCAAACCGATTGATAAACCGGCGATAAGACGGTTTCGCTTGGGAAAGTCGCGCGCCCGCGGTTCCCAACCAGCTGGTTGCTCAGTGATGGAGCAACCGAAACCATCACGCTCAATTTTTTCTAAAAGGTCATGATTTTCAGGCGGGTAGGGGCGATCAATGCCCCCGGCCAAAACTGCGATGGTGCCTCGAGCTAGCGATGCTTCGTGTGCAGCACGATCAATCCCACGAGCAAGACCGGAAACAATTGCAAATCCCTCACCGCCCAGCTCGCTCGCCAACCTTGTCGCCATTTTGATGCCGACCATTGAGGCATTGCGCGAACCGACGATCCCGATGGCGGGGTGTGTGAAGACACGGCTATTACCGCGGATTGTCACCATAGGTGGCGCGTGTTCGATCTGTCGAAGCAATGGGGGATAATCGGGTTCTCCGATCCCCACGATGCGTGCGCCATAGCGCTTTACAGCTTTCAGTTCTTCAACGGCTTCGCCTTCTGTCGTCACGCGAACTTTCGACAAACGCCCTCCGCGTTTGGCCAGTTCCGGCAACATTTGCAAAGCAGTCTGTGCGGAGCCGCAATGATTGATCAGATCGCGAAACGTCGCTGCCCCGACGTTTTCGGACCTAATAAGACGCAACCAAGCGATGCGTTGCTGCTCATCCAGTTCAAATTGAGTAGCGCGCGCCGCGCTCGCGGCGTCTTTGTTGTGCCCCAAGTTCTTGCCCCTGTTTTGAAAAAGGCTTGCCCTAGCCTTTTTGTCCGATTTTGCCTTCGGTGCCCGCGCGTAATCGCTCGATGTTGGCGCGGTGCTTCCACACTATAAGTGCGAACAGTAAAACATAAAGGCCGCCGATGGCATGTTGGCCAACGTAAAAGAGCGCGATCGTCGCGACTGCTGATCCGACGAGCGCTGCCAGCGATGAATAGCGGCTGATGATGGCGACCAGGATCCACGTCACCGCAAAAGGAACCAGTACATGCCATGAAAAGCCGAGAGAAATACCAGCAAATGTGGCAACGCCTTTGCCACCGTTAAAGCGGAGCCAGATAGGGTACAGGTGCCCCAAAAAGGCAAATAGGCCGGCAGCCAAGCTAGCTTCCAGCGAAAACTGCTTTGCGATAATGACAGGGATCATTCCTTTGATCGCATCTAAAAGGAGTGTGAGCGCTGCCAGCCCTTTGTTTCCAGTGCGCAAAACATTGGTGGCCCCAATGTTGCCGGAACCGATGTTGCGAATATCGCCAAGGCCAGCTGCCTTGGTCAAAAGCAAACCGAATGGGATCGAACCGGCCAGATAGCCCACGGCTGCAAAGACAAGAATCTGAATAAAGCTGTTGTCCATCGAAGCTTAGTCCTCCAACCGGAAAAGTTCTCGACCGGCAACATAGGTGGCTTGCACTTGGCCGGTGAAACGGGCCCCGTCAAAGGCGGTATTCTTGGATTTTGACTGAAGCCCCGCAGGATCAAGAACCCATGGTCGCTCCAAGTCGATGATGGCAAAGTCTGCGGGTCTGCCCGGTTGCAGCGTGCCGGAGTCAAGCTTCAACCTTTTGGCGGGATTACAGGTCAACGCGGCGATGATGGTTGCCAGTGGTGCTGAACCATCATGATAAAGACGCAGCGCGGCACTCAAAAGCGTTTCCAAGCCGATCGCACCATCTTTTGCTTCCGAAAAGGGCAGGCGTTTTGTGTCAACGTCCTGCGGATCGTGATCACTTACAATGATATCCAAAGTACCATCGTTGAGAGCGGCAATCATGGCTTGCCTATCGTCTTCAGAACGCAATGGCGGCGACATTTTGAAGAACGTACGATACTCGCCAATATCATTTTCATTAAGCGTTAAATGGTGGATCGATGCGCCGGCGGTTACGTCCAAATTTTCGTGCTTAGCGGTGCGAACAGCCGACGCCGATAGTGCACAAGAAATCTTGGCAGCGTGGTAGGCCGCACCGGTTAGGCGGGCCAAACGCAAATCACGCTCCAATGGCAAGAGCTCCGCTTCGCGTGGAATGCCGGGCAGGCCGAGCCAAGACGCAAAGAGACCCTCATTCATGACACCGTCGGCCGCAAGGTCATAATCGACAGTCTCGTGATCCACCACCGTGCCAAAATCGCGGGCATAAGTGAGAGCACGGCGCATAACCGCTGCATTGCGAAGTGTATGGCGACCATTTGTGAACATGACCGCACCGGCATCAAGCAGATTACCGATCTCGCTCATCTCCCGGCCTCCAAGACCAAGCGTGAGGGCCGCCGCTGGTAAAACGCGCACCGTGTCATTGTCACGTGCGGTACGCAAAATGAACTCAACCAGCGCGACATCGTCGATCACCGGTTTGGTGTCGGGCATCATGACAAGTGATGTAACGCCGCCAGCGGCAGCTGCCTGACCCGCGGAGGCGATGGTCTCGCGATGCTCGCCGCCCGGCTCGCCAATGTGAACGCGCATGTCGATCAGTCCGGGAATAATAGCTAAGCCGTTGCAGTCACGGACCTCAGCTCCGCCTGGTATGCCCTGATTGCCGGCATCCGCCCCGCAAGCCACAATGCGGCCATCAGCGACGATCAGTGCGCCCACCTCATCCAGAGCGCGCGAGGGATCAATCAGGCGGGCGTTCACAAAAGCCTTGGGCGCACCGGCGCTGATCATCGCACGATCCTTTCCGACACTTCCAGCAAGGCTTCCATTACCGCCATCCGCACCGCGACACCCATTTCGACTTGTTCTTCGATGACACTTTGCGGGCCGTCGGCAATGTCGGAGGCGATCTCAACCCCCCGGTTCATGGGCCCTGGGTGCATGACCAGGCAGTCTGGCTTCGCCAGTGAAAGCTTGGCCGCGTCCAAGCCAAAATGCCTAAAATACTCGCGCACCGACGGCACAAAACCGCCCGCCATACGTTCGCGTTGGAGCCGCAGCATCATGATGACATCACAACCTTTCAGGCCATCTTCCATGCGGTTGAAAACCTGCACTCCCATATCCGCAATGCCTGACGGCATGAGCGTTGACGGACCAATAACGCGAACCTGCGCTCCCATCACATTGAGGAGGATAATGTTGGACCGTGCCACCCGGCTGTGGCGGATGTCGCCGCAAATCGCCACCGTCAGTCCGTCGAGGCGTCCCTTGTGTCGCCGGATGGTCAGCGCATCAAGCAGGGCCTGGGTCGGGTGTTCGTGTGCGCCGTCACCGGCGTTGACCACCGAGCAGGCCACTTTTTGCGCAAGCAGCGCACTCGCGCCGGCGGATGCATGGCGCACGACCAATATATCGGGATGCATGGCGTTGAGCGTCATCGCTGTATCTAACAGCGTTTCACCCTTTTTGACCGATGAGGAGGCGACCGACATGTTCATGACGTCAGCACCCAGCCGTTTGCCCGCCAGCTCAAACGAGGCTTGCGTCCGTGTCGAAGCTTCAAAAAACAGATTGATCTGCGTCAGTCCGCGAAACACGCTTCGTTTCTTTTCGCGTTGCCGTGACAATTCCACGGCAGCGTCGGCACGCTCCAAAAGATTTTCAATATCGGGATATTGCAGCCCTTTCAGGCCGATCAGGTGGCGCTGCGCAAAAGGCGCAAAAGTTGGAGCGTCTGTCATCTCAAAGTGGTCGCTTAGGGCCAAACGCCCGGTATCGCAAGGGCCGTACGTCAGCCTCCACCGGAAATAAGCTCTGTAATGGTCAGAACTGCGGGGATGGAAAAGAAAGATATTGCCGTTTGAAGTGTCGCGACCGCTGCATAAAAACGAGCATCGCCGCCCAATTCCTTGGCAACCACATAACCGTTCATTGCTGTTGGCATGGCCGCGCACAGCGCCATAAAGGTCAGAGGATCACCGGTAACCCCAAACGCCAAACCAGTGCCAATAACCAGGATCGGCAAGACAAACAGCTTTAAAGCGATAGGTAAAAAGACGGCGAGTTTGGGATGCGCCAGATCATCTAGTAAGAGGCCGGCGCCGACGCCTAAAAGCCCCATGCCGAGCGCAGCGCGGGCCAGCAAATCCAATGTGCCCATGGCGAACTCGGGAAGCGCAAACGGCAACAACTTCAGCACGATTGCAAACGCAACTGCGAGCATCAGCGGGTTTGTCGCCAGGTTTTTAAGGAGCGGCGGCCGCTTGCCACTATCGGTTTCAGCCAATGCGATGATGACCGTTATTGTCGATAGCTGGATCGGTATGATGATCACAGCCATTATCAGTGCGACTAGAGCCACAGCCTCGGGTGAATAGAGCGCATCGGCGATCGCTAAGGCAATAAATCCATTCCAACGGACGCTTGATTGGAAAATTGACGAGAATTGCGGACCCCGCATGCCGCGCAACCGAAAGAAAGGCCAGCTCGCCAATATTAGAACTGCCATCAAGGCAAGTGCGATCATAAAGGCAACGCCAATGGATATCGCATCGAGCTCTTCAAAACTCGCCCGGTAGATCGAAGTGAACAACAGGACCGGATAAAGGACATAAAACCCCAGCCGGTTGAGGCCCTGCCAAAAGCCATCATCAAACAGGGGTGCGCGCCGCAATAGATTGCCCAAAAAGATGAGCAAAAAGATCGGCATGATGGAGGAAAAAATGGCGAGCATCGAGGAACCTTCTCACCTGCCGCTAGCTCGCCTTGTGGAAACCGTCAACTCAACACCGCAGCGTTAACCTTAACAAATGGTTTACGTTGCGCAGATCTGGTTGGTACAACATGTTGGTCAACGGGTAGGCGGGGAACAAACAAAAGATCGGCGGAGACCACATGCGTTATATTTTTTGGTTTTGGCTAGTGCCCATGTCTATCATTTGGCTTTGGTTTGGCCTGTCCTATTATGACATCAGTTTTGGCTTTACGATGCTCACGCGCGAAGCCCATGACTTCGTCTTTCTCGTATATTCGCACTTCACCGGCATCGAGCGCGAACGGCTCGTACAGCTTTTGATTAAGGCTTGCATCGTCGATTCTCTTTTGATTTTCGCTATTTACGGCTTCCGCCGGCGTAAGGATATTCGCGCCTGGTGGGCTGCGCGTAATGCTCCTGAAGAGACTGCTGAAACTCAACCTGCGCCGTCGCCCGCCGAATAAATCCGATCAAGAGCACCTTGCAAAATAAAAGCTGCCGCTGCGCTGTCGATGCGTTGGGCCCGTTTGGCACGGCTGACATCCTGTTCCAGCAGTGACCGCTCAGCAGCGACCGTCGATAACCGCTCGTCCCAAAATGCAACAGGTATGGACAGACGTTGGTGCAAATTTCGCACAAATGCTCGTGTCGCCTGAGCGCGCGGGCCTTCCGAACCGTCCATGTTCAAAGGCAAACCAATGACAATGGCTCCGCATTTCTCATTATCGAGCAGGGCCCCAAGTGTCTCAACGTCCTTTGTGAATTTCTTTCTGATAATGACCGGGCGCGGGGTCGCGAGGGTGAGGTCGGGGTCCGAAACGGCAACCCCAATTGTTTTTGTGCCCAAATCCAATCCACAGGCCGTTTGGCGGTCGCCCAATAAGTCTCGCAACGCAGTTACGTCAACGATTTGGGATGCGTTGCTCATGATCGACATGTCCCTTCCGTTTTTGACGTTGTGCGCAAACCATCGGGCCGCTACTGCTCAATGTCTAAGTGAACGGGTGATGCCATAATGTCCAGCCACCGCGAATCCGCCATCGCTATCGCGGTTGGCATTTTGATCGGGCTGATCATTGTCGCTGTTTTCTTTGACACGCCATTTTCAATGGCCGTTCGCGACAATGCAATGATGTTGGGCGATCGCATTGGTGGGATATTCAACATCGATACTGTTGGGGCGGTGGGCGCTAAAATTAGAAGTTGGGGTTTGTCCGGCGCGATCCTCGTTGTTGTCTTCTATGCATTGGGCTCGATGATCGCATTTCCCTCGTCTTTGATGACGTTTGTTTCTGTGGTCGCTTTCGGATTCGGTGCGATTATTGTTACGGGCCTTGGAGCTTTTATCGGTCTGACAGCCTCCTTTTTTATCGGCCGACACTACTTCCAAAAGCACATAACGTGGCTGTGCTCGCGCTATCCGGTCACGCGGGGTATTGAAAAAGCCATAATGAAAAACGGGTTCTGGCTTGTGTTCTTGATGCGCCAGTCACCGGTCGTGCCATTTGCGGCACAGAACTATATGTTTGGCATGCTTCAAACGCGACCTCGTGACTATCTGATCGGGTCCGGCATCGGCATCATCCCCGGCACCATCGCAAAGATATATGTCTTTGAGAGCGCGAGCAGGGCGATCGGTGGTGAGCTATCACGCTTGCAAATAGCATTTATTGTCATCGGAATAGTCGCCACATTAATTGTTATGGCTTGGGTTGGGCGCTTTGTTCGGCGCGAACTTGCTGCACAATTGTCATGAGCCGGTTGCGCCATGCCCACAGCGCGCCTATAGCCACTCAAAAGACTTCCAGCCAATTTTGGAGCCGACTAAATGTCTGTCGATACCGATACAGTAAAGCGCGTCGCGCGCTTGGCGCGCATCGCGGTGAGCGATGAACATGCTGAGCAACTCAAGGGTGAATTGAACACTATTCTTGGGTTTGTTGAGCAGCTAAACGAGGTGGACATTGAAGGCGTAGAGCCAATGACAGCCGTGGTGGCGGTCGATATGAAGAAACGTATCGACGACGTATCCGACGGCAGCAAGGCGGACGACATCACGGCAAACGCACCAGCATCAGAAGACGGCTTCTTCATGGTGCCAAAAGTTGTCGAATAACCAATTACCTATCCGGTTTTCTTAAATCATGACTGAACTTACATCACTCACTATTGCCGAGGCGCGCGAGAAGTTGCTGGCCAAGGAATTTACAGCGGTTGAACTCACCGACGCTTATCTTGCAGCTATAGGCGGCCAGGCCGATCCATTAAATGCCTATGTAGAGGTTACGCAGGAAAATGCGCGTCATTGGGCGGCAAAGTCAGACGAAAAAATTGCGAGCGGAGAGGCAGGAGCGCTTGAAGGCATTCCGCTTGGTATCAAGGATCTTTACGGGACCGAAGGCTACCACACGCAAGCCTGTTCGCACATTCTGGACGGTTTCAAGCCTAAATATGAGTCGACGGTCACCGACAATTTGTGGCGCGATGGTGCGGTCATGCTCGGCAAACTCAATATGGATGAGTTCGCGATGGGTTCATCCAACGAGACATCTTACTACGGCGCGGTGACAAACCCGTGGAAAGCCGAAGGTAGCGATGTGCCGCTGGTTCCCGGTGGTTCATCCGGCGGCTCTGCAGCAGCGGTTGCTGGTCATCTCTGTGCAGCCGCCACGGCCACCGACACCGGGGGCTCAATCCGTCAACCCGCGGCGCTTACCGGCACCGTCGGCATAAAACCAACTTATGGCCGCTGCTCACGCTGGGGCATTGTGGCGTTTGCGTCGTCGCTTGATCAAGCAGGACCGATCACACGCGATGTGCGCGACGCGGCCATCATGCTCAAATCCATGGCGAGTGTTGATCCCAAGGACACGACTTCGGTGGATATGCCGGTGCCTGACTACGAAGCATCGATCGGCCAATCGGTGAAGGGTATGAAGATCGGTATTCCTGCCGAGTATCGTTTAGATGGCATGCCCGGCGAAATCGACGCTTTGTGGGAAAAAGGCATTGCTTGGCTGAAGGATGCGGGCGCCGAAATCGTCAACATTTCTCTGCCTCACACTAAATATGCACTGCCAGCCTACTATATCGTCGCGCCAGCGGAAGCATCGTCGAACTTAGCCCGCTATGACGGTGTTAAGTATGGATTGCGCGTTTCTGGCGATGACATCACCGACATGTACGAAAAAACGCGCGCTGCGGGCTTTGGCCCTGAAGTACAACGCCGGATCATGATCGGCACCTACGTGCTTTCAGCGGGCTACTATGACGCCTATTACCTGCGCGCCCAAAAGGTGCGCACATTGATCAAACGCGACTTTGAAACTGTCTTCGCCGACGGTGTGGACGCCATCCTCACACCGGCGACGCCGTCTGCGGCGTTTCCAATCGGCGATAAGGAAATGGCCGCCGATCCGGTAAAAATGTACCTCAATGACGTGTTCACGGTGACCGTCAACATGGCCGGTTTGCCGGGTATATCCGTACCCGCCGGTCTTGACGGGCAGGGGTTGCCACTTGGCTTGCAACTCATCGGCAAGCCGTTCGATGAGGAAACCCTGTTCCGCACGGCCCATGTAATTGAACAGGCTGCGGGACGCTTTACCCCGAAAAGATGGTGGTAGTTTTTTCACGGGAACCACACCTCTGAAACATAGACATGTGATGTTCTTGCGTTAGCATCCAAGGCGAAGTTGGGCGGGAGAACATTCATGCGTGGTGTGTTAAGAACTTTGGCCGCGACAGCTTTCATGCTGGCCGGTAGTTTCGATGCTGTTGCAGCTGATAAAGCAATTATCGTTATGGACGCTTCTGGCTCCATGTGGGGACAGATCGACGGAAAAACCAAGATCGAAATTGCCCGAGAAACGCTGGGAACTGTCCTTTCAACAGTGCCGACTGATCTTGAGTTGGGATTGATCGCTTATGGGCACCGGGAAAAGGGTCAATGCTCGGACATTGAAGAAGTGGTTTCCGTTGGAACCGGAAACCGTTCGCAGATTACGGACGCGGTAAATGGCTTTAATCCAAAGGGCAAAACACCTCTCACACAAGCTGTGAGACAGGCAGCTGAAAGCCTTCGATATACAGAAGATAAAGCCACGGTGATTTTAGTGACCGACGGGATCGAGACCTGCGAAGCTGATCCATGTGCCGCAGCCACCGAACTTGAAAACGCAGGCATCGATTTCACAGCGCACGTTGTCGGCTTTGGCCTGTCTGAAGAGGAGGGGCAGCAGGTAGCCTGTCTGGCCAACAACACGGGCGGCGACTTCATACTGGCTGATAACGCCAATGAGCTGGGTGAGGCACTCACCAAGACTGTTGTAGCGCCGCCGCCATCACCTCCAGCGCCAGAATTTGTGCTGCTGGACGGGATGGAAGATGGTATCGATAGACCCGGTAGCGACTATCGCAGTTTTGATTTGACTGCGCCGGCCCCGGCACTTTGTCAGGCGACATGCCGCGACGAACAGCAATGCGTTGCTTGGACCTTCGTCAAACCAGGTGTTCAAGGAGCGAACGCGCGCTGCTGGCTTAAAAACCCGCAGCCGGCCCAAGTGGCCAATGACTGCTGTATTTCCGGCGTGTTTGAAAAGGAAGTTGAGGCCCAACCGGCAGAGGTCCGCGCCGTATTGACGCCCGGTGGCCCACCCGTCGAAGGCGGCCGATGGGATGTGACCAATCTTGATACAAACGAGCGCAAGACAGTCTATCCAACAGTTCTGAACGAGGAATTGGCGCCTGGAAATTACCGCATCACGTATCGGGTCAATCGCGTTGAAAAAGCGATCGACTTCACGGTTGCTGATGGCACGCCAGCTAATGGTGAGATTGTGCTCAACGCGGGTGTGGTGTCGCTCGAAGTGGCTTACCAAGAAGGTGAGCCGATCACGAAAGATGTGTCGATCAGGCTCGAAACTGGCCAGACTACGGGCGACACGCAGTATGGCACCTACAACGCTGTCGTTCCGGCGGGACCGGCAACAGTCACTGTTCGGAGCGGTCGCGCAGAACAGACGTTCAATGTCGATGTTATCGCAGGCGAAGCGCTCGCGCGCACATTGATCCTACCGGCGGGCCGCGTTACAGCGTCTTCGACCTTTACGCCAGGCGGCGAAACCGTCCCTGATGCGCGTTACCGGATCAAGGAAGCCAAGGCATCATTGACCGGAGATCAAAAGGTTATTGAGACGCAATATGGCAAGTCGAATGTTATCTTGCCGCCGGGTGACTATATCATGGAAGTTGGCGCGGGCCGCGCTTCAGGTGAGCTCCCGTTCACAGTCAAACAAAATGAACTAACAGAAATGGTTGTTCCCATTGATGCAGGCGTCGTCGGCGTCTCAGCACCGGGCGCACGTGTCATTCGCGTATTGACCAAGCCGAGTGCCATGACCGGCCGGCAAGTGAGCTTGGAAGTGCGTTATGATGAGACCATGCAGCTGGTCCTCAACAGTGGAACATATGTCGCCACGGCAGAAATCGGCGAAGACAAGACGCTATTGGAAAAGGAATTCACGATCACGGCCGGGCAGCGAACAGACGTCACGTTGCCTTAAAAAGAACCGGGCTGTCATTAAGACAAGCCCGGCAATCGTTGGGAGAGCCAACACTTGCCAGTTTGGGAAGTGAGTCGCTTTGATCTACGTCAAATTAGCTTGTTCAAACGTTTGGCGCTTGCTGCTTGGCGTGGATGGTGGCATGAGCCGAGCCAAACAAATCGAATTTCGGAAGACAAATGACGCTCGTCGACACACGCAACCCCGACCCAAAACGCTTTGTCCCAGGCGCAACCGGTGACTGGGAAATTGTCATCGGTATGGAAGTGCACGCGCAGGTAACATCTGAGTCAAAACTCTTTTCCGGTGCGTCGACCTCGTTTGGTGCCGAGCCCAACAACAATGTGTCCCTCGTCGATGCAGCGATGCCTGGCATGTTGCCAGTGATCAACGAGGAATGCGTCAAACAAGCGGTTCGTACGGGCCTCGGTTTGAAGGCCGAGATCAACAAATACTCCGTGTTTGACCGCAAAAACTATTTCTACCCGGATTTGCCGCAGGGCTACCAAATCTCGCAGTTCAAACAGCCCATCGTTGGCGAAGGGAAAGTGATGATTTCGGTCGGCCCCGACAAAAAGGGTAACTATGAGGACGTCGAAATCGGCATTGAACGCCTGCACCTTGAACAGGATGCGGGCAAGTCAATGCACGACCAGCATCCGACGATGAGCTTTGTCGATCTGAACCGTTCCGGCGTGGCGCTTATGGAGATCGTTTCCAAGCCAGACATTCGCTCATCGGACGAGGCCAAAGCTTACCTGACCAAATTGCGTCAGATCGTACGTTATCTAGGCACATGCGATGGCAACATGGATGAGGGCTCCATGCGCGCCGATGTGAACGTATCTGTGCGCAAGCCGGGCGGCGATTTTGGCACACGCTGTGAAATCAAAAA
>JBCBYO010000022.1:0-47788 GCA_039815825.1 Pseudomonadota bacterium | reverse complement strand
TCTGTCGAGACTGCCGTAAACGTGCCGGCCGCGGCACGTTCCATGGCTCTTCCGCCCTCCACCGAACCAGTGAAATTGACCAAACCGAAATGAGCATCGGCGATCAGTTTTGCTGTCGTTTCATGGTCGAGAACCATATTCGTAAACACGCTGTTCGGCAGGCCCGCCGCATTGAACGCATCAGCGAGGTGCTCACCTACCAAGATGGTTTGAGACGCATGTTTCAAAACCACCGTGTTACCTGCAATCAAAGCCGGCGCGATCGTGTTGATTGCCGTCATGTAGGGATAGTTCCAAGGAGCAACAACCAGAACCACGCCAACCGGCTCACGCTCAATCTTGCGCATGAAGGCATCGCTCTCTTCAACGACTAGAGGGGCAAGTGCATCTTCGGCGATCGAGGCCATGTAGTGAGCGCGTTCCTCAAAGCCGCCAAATTCACCGCCATAGCGAACGGGACGACCCATCTGGTGTGCCAGCTCGGTTACCATACGGTCTTTGGTTTCCCCAATATAAGCGACGGCCTTTTTGACGTAGCCAATGCGCTCGCTGACCGGCAGCGCGGCCCACGAAGCCTGTGCTTGCGTGGCTTGTTCAATAAGCTCACGCGCAGCGTGTACGGTCAGGCAGGTTCGTTTCGCGTAAACCGAGCCATCAATAGGGGAGATACACTTAATGTTGTTAGACATAGAGTTCAGGCCTTTTCAAAGCCACGCGCGATCTCCCAGTCGGTCACTACCCGGTCGAATTCTTCCTGTTCCCAATGCGCGCACCGAGTGTAGTGGTCGACAACGTCATCGCCCATGGCTTCGCGCAACATTTTCGAATTGCGCAGGGTTTCGATCGCGTCTCGCAGTGTGCGGGGAATTTCGCCGACGGCTTCGTTGTTGTACATATCACCTGTAGCTGATGGCGGCAGGGATAGCTTTTCCTCGATACCTTTCAATCCAGCAGCAAGCAGTGCCGCCAACGCCAGATACGGGTTCATGTCAGACCCCGGAATGCGGCACTCCATCCGGACGGCCTTTGTGTCGGCGCCACACAGCCGGAAACCAGCCGTACGGTTATCGACAGACCACGCAGTTTTGGTCGGCGCGAACGTGCCCCGCGCGAACCGCTTGTATGAATTGATGTATGGCGCGAAGAAGACCATGAGGTCCGGCGCATAAGCGATCAGTCCTGCTGTAAAATGCTTCATCACCTCGGACATGCCATGCGCGCCTTCAGGATCATGGAAAGCGTTTTTCCCATCAGCCCAAAGCGACATGTGGACGTGGCTGGCACTGCCCACGCGGTTATGGTCCCATTTCGGCAAAAACGTTGCGGAATGACCGTGCTGCCAAGCAATTTCCTTCGTCGCATGCTTGGCGATGGAGTGATGGTCCGCGCAGGCTAGCGCGTCGGCATATTTGATGTTGAGCTCCTCTTGCCCCTGTTCAGCCTCGCCTTTGGAGTTTTCAATGGGAATGCCGGCGGCGTAGAGATGATTGCGCAATGGCCGCATCACATGCTCTTCTTTGGTCGTCTGCAGGATATGATAATCCTCATTATAAGGACCCAGCGTCTCAAGATTGCGGTAGCCATCCCGGCGGATGTCATCGAGCGACTGGCGGAAAATGAAGAATTCAAGCTCTGTCGCCATCATCGGAACCAAACCAATGGTCTCGCAGCGGGCGATTTGCGCCTTTAATACTTGTCGAGGGCTGTGCGATACGGGCGCATGGGTGTGGTGATCGAGAATATCACACAATACCATCGCCGTGCATTCCAGCCACGGCATCGGGCGAAGCGTGGAGAGATCCGGCTTCATGACATAGTCGCCATACCCCTGCTCCCAGCTGCTCGATGCGTAGCCATCGGGCGTGGCCATCTCAAGATCTGTCGCCAGCAGGTAGTTGCAGCAATGTGTTTCCTGGTGGCCGCTTTCAAGGAAGTTTGAAATGTGGAACCGCTTGCCCATCAACCGGCCCTGCATGTCTACAAAGCACACCAGAACCGTGTCGATAGATCCATCAGAAGCCCGTTTTTTCAGTTCTTCAAGACTAAATGAATTATGCATTTGCATTGCCTTTTTGCATTGATACCAAGCTGGTATCCAACCAGCTGACGAGCTTCCCCGCCATCGCTTCACATTGCCGAGGCGTGGTGATCAGGTCGTTACGAACTTCAATCATCACATTGAGCAGATCGCGTGATAACGCATGGTGTTTGAGCGTGTGCGTCACGCCGTCTTCTGGACCATATGGCTCATTGCGCGCGATGTGCTCTTCATCAGCGATATCCAAAATCGCGTCAGCAAGTCTTCTATCCCGATCATGGAGAATACCAATCTCGACGTCTCGCTTCTTGCCGAAATAGTTCGGCGTAAAACTGTGAATGGTGACCAACACCGTGTCGTTGGGCCTATTTTCGATCACATTGTTCACTAGTGCCTCAAAAGGTTTGTAGTATGCATCAACCCGCTGCTGCCAAGCTTCGGCCGACAGGTTACGATTTCCGGGAATATCAGTGGTTTCGCTTTTCTCTGGTATTGCGCTTGTGGCTTCCGGCGGTCGGTTGCAATCGTAAACCAGTCTCGACACGGTGCTGTAAACGAGCGGCGCATCGAGAATTTCCGACATCCTGTGTGCCGTTTCAAACGCACCTGGGTCCCAAGCAATGTGGGCCTGCAAGGCAGCGTCATCCAATCCCAGGCGGCTAAAGCGGTCAGGGACCCGATTGCTTGCGTGTTCGCAAATCAGCACGATCCGATGACTGCCGGTCGGGTTTATGACCTGTGGCTCGTGCGTCTCGCTTGGGATGGTGGCGCTGGCCAAACTTTTTATTCCGTTTGTGGTAACAGGTTTCTCGGCGTCGTGGAGTTTGCTTTCAATTGCCGGATAGCTCAACGATAATCGGGCGTGATCGTGCTCATATTCATACAATAATAGACTATTGAAACCGCGATGGCGCATAGGGCGTCAGGTCGATGTTGGGCTTTTTCCCAGCTGCCAATTGCGAAAGGATGCGGCCGGTCTTCGGGCCCCCGGTCAGCCCGATATGATGGTGACCGAACCCGAGCCAAGCGTTCGATGTGCCCGGCACTTTGCCGATCAGCGGGATTGAGTCGGCGGGGACCGGGCGATGTCCCATCCATTCGACGGTCTCGCCCCACGCCAAACCAGGCATTACCGACTGGATTTTTTGGCGCAGCAGTTTCAAAGGGCCGCGCGAGGCCTTAGCCTCCAATCCACCATATTCGACAATCCCGGCAAGCCTTAACCGACCGTCCATCGGTGTAACTACAAATTTGCCGGATGAAACCATCACCGGTGCGCGAGGCATCATGTTCGGCTCAACAAGCTCCAGATGGTAACCTCGTTCAGACTCCAAGGGGATATCAAGGCCCAATTGCTTGCACAGCGGCTTTGACCTAGCGCCCGCAGCGATGATGACTTCGTCGCAAGCTATGGCATCTCCGCCGACCAAGACGCCCGTGACAGCGCCGTTTTCGCGTACAAAGCCAACCACTTCCGAATGGATAATCCCGCCGCCCTGCGATTCCACATGCGCAGCCAGATCTTTTACGTAACGACCGGGATCCGTAATGTGTCCGTGGCCCGGCAGCTTTGCCGCAAAGCCCTGATCGTCGGCAAATGCAGGATCATATTGCTTGAACGCATCACCTTCCAGCTCCTCCCAGTCAAACCCATGCGCCTTGCGCAGCGACCAAGTAAAAGCGTCATCATGGAAATGCCGTCGATCATTGTACATGTATAAAAAATCTGACGGTGTAATCCATTTTTCGGCTCGCGTTCGCGTTGCTAGAGCCAGATGATCGTTCAGACTGTCACCGATTATGGGCGCCAGCGCTGAAGCAATGCGCTGTGTGTCAGCTTTGTTTGCATGGCTCAAATATCTGACCAACCATGGCATCAACTTGGGCAAATAGCGCCATTTAACAAACAATGGCTGGTTCGGGTCCAGCAACATGCGCGGCGCCTTGGACACCAGACCCGGTCCAGTTACCGGGACGATTGAACAAGATGCCAAAATACCGCCATTGCCATGGCTCGCTCCTTCTCCCGGTCCGGCCTTGTCGATCAGCACGACTTCGTGGCCCTCGCGCTGAAGCCAAATGGCCGCTGAAACACCGACAATACCGGCACCGACAATGATGACCTTCTTTTTTTCCATCGGCGTCGTCATTACTCCCACGTTTGTTCACGCTCAGGTCCGCTTCGAGGTCGCATTGTCAGACCGGCAATTAGCGGAAGCCAGCAGACATCGGAGACGACAAGAAAGCCATCGTCAATGGGAGTTTCGAAGGTATGGGTTTTAAGTGCAGCTCAAACTACTTGTAAGCGACCGTCTTGGCTTTGGTTTGACGATGGCGGCGGTAAATCTCCGAAATATGAGCAGGACCAATTTCGCAGCAACCGCCAACCATAGTGGCCCCTTTGGCCACCCAATCATCGACAAAATCTGCATAGCGTTCAGGGCCAATGTCGGAGCGCGCTGTCAATTGATCGGTGGTTGATCCGATACTGTTGAACCGCTTGTCTATCTCTATAAATCCATTGCCGTAGGCACCAAAAGGCACCCCGAAGCGACCAAGCTCCGGCAGGCCTTGCCCAATCGCCTCGGGTCGCGAACAATTTATGAATATCCCGTCGGGGCTAAACTCGGACACCAGGATATCGATTTCTGAAAGAGGCTCACCTGACCGCAAACGCGTACCATCTTCATCGTCCACGCTGAATGCGACCCAGACCGGCTTTCCTGCTATGCGCGCACCCATCAAACCTCCGCGCGCCTGGGCGACCGATGACATGGTCTCCAGTAGCAAGACATCCACAAATTGCGCCTGAATAACCGCAAGTTTTGCATATACCTCCGCGGCTTGATCCGGCGCAGGCGCTTTATCAGGCTGATAAGAGAAACCAAGCGGGCCAAGACTGCCAGCTACCAATCCATGGCCAAATGCATCGCGCGCGGCCACGGCGATTTGGCAGGCCGTTTCTGTGAGCTCAGTTAGTTTGTCAGTTAGATCGTAAGCTTCCAAACGGTCTGGCAAAACAGCATAGGTGTTTGCGGTTGCGACATCGGCCCCCGCATTGAAGAAATCATCGTGGACGGCTCTTACCAGATCTGGGGCGTCCAGCAGCACCTGCGTTGCCCATAGCGGCGTCGCGCGTCCAGCGCGCCGGACAAGTTCCTGACCCATACCGCCATCCAAAAGTGTGACTGCCATTGAATTATTCTCTCACCTTACGACTACCGGCAGCAAAATAGCGCCCGCCTCGCAACGGTCCATATCTGGTGTATATGCGCTGACTGACTGGCCGCCCGGCCTGCGATTTTGACCGGCTTAACCTATTTCCGATTGTTATGCTGCGTTGCACAACTAAGCATGGCGGTGTGCAGTTCTGCCGACGCGCAGCAATACTTGGCTCGCTGCAAGAAGCATAACCTCCCAAATCTAAGTCCGTGCTCTCGCCATTCCCATATAGAATCTGCACCGGAGCAACTTTCGGCAGATTTAGTGAAGTTCAACGGCCGGTCACCAGCGGCAGCTAGGGACCGAAAGTGGTGTTCGCTGGAAACGCGCATGAACCTCAGCTTTACGGACTTTTTGGACCTTCATCCCGGGGTGTCGAAGTGGAGTAACGGGCGGCAAGCGAACATTCGACGATCGTTGGGCCTGCGGTGATTTGGGGAACTGGGGTTAAATGTTAAGCCTCCAACGCTGTGTCGTTAAACCTTCAAACTCTCGTGTCAGTTGGGCATGCAAATGATCCGAATGAATTTGGGTCGCGCCTCCTGCGCGATTAAGCCCGTTAACCCCTGCCACTAGATACTCGGAGGTGAGGTACAAGCGATGATCACCACCTTTGCGGGTGCGCAGGTTTATCTGCCCAATGAAATCGTTGAAACCAATATCACGGTCGACGATGGCGTGATCGCGGCTGTGGGCTCAGACACCAAAGGCAGAATAATCGATGCCCGCGGCATGATCCTTGCGCCAGCCCTGATTGATGTTCACGGCGATGCTTTCGAGCGCCAACTCATGCCACGCCCCGGTGTGCACTTCCCTATAGAGACAGCTGTGCTTGAGACCGACAGGCAACTGGCCGCCAACGGCATTGCGACCGCGTATCACTCGGTGACGCTTGGGTTTGAGCCGGGGTTACGCAGCGTCGAAACGGGACGAGAGATGATGCAAGCCATCCAAGATCTCGCGTCACGGCTCACGGTTGAGAACCGAATTCAATTGCGTTGGGAGACTTTTGCCCATGAAGCCCTGGAAACGCTCGATTGGGCGTTTGATGCGCCGCTGAAGCCATCACTTGCTTTTAACGATCACCTTTCCATGGCGATGCGCTCCTATGACACCCCTATTCAGGAACGGCTTTGGGAGCACAACCCGGATTTTAGCCTGGTGGATTTGGATGACCCGGACCTGCCGCAAAAGCGTTGGGCGAAGATTGCAACGCGCACCGGCATGCAAATCGATGACTTTATGGCCATGGTCCGTCGGGTATGGGAGCGGCGCCCGAACGTGGTGCAGACAATTGAATCCGTAGCCAACAAGGCCCGCGAAAAAGGCGTGCCAATGTTGAGCCATGACGACACACAGATCGAGACACGGGACTTCTACCGCAACCTCGGCGCGACCACTGCTGAGTTTCCTATGACAATGGACCCGACGCGGCACGCGCGTGAAAAAGGCGATACAATCATCTTCGGTTCCCCGAATGCGGTGCGTGGTGGCAGCCACATCGGATCGCTCGGGGCCGGCGACATGGTGGAAGCCGGGCTCTGCGATGTGCTGGCGTCCGACTATTACTACCCCGCCATGCTTGCCGCCATTGAACGGTTGGATCGCGAACAGCGAGCCGATCGGCTGGCGCTTTGGTCATTGGTTTCATCTGGACCCGCAAAGGCGATGGAGCTGGACGACCGCGGCACAATCGAAGTGGGTAAGCGCGCTGACCTCGTGCTCGTCGATTGGCCTGACGGGCACGTTCCGGCCATTCGCGGTACGTGGGTTGCCGGTCGCGAAGCATATCGGGCGATGGCCTGCACATGATTCAGCGGGATCATCTGCCCGCCATTGGGCTCGGTATCTCCCAAATCATGGGCTATGGCATCAAGACGATTGCCCGCGGCATGCTTCCACTGACCCTTTTAGGGGCGAAGGGTTATGGCGCCCGGCTGGGTTGGATCAACTCCGCTTCAATGGCAGCCAACGCCATAGCCCCTTTCATATTCGCCTTTGTCACACAGACTTATGGCGGATGGGCTAGCTTTGCCGCAAAGACGTCCATCCTGGCGCTCGCCGTTGGCGCGGCCTTCTTCATTCCTAATGAACCCAAACACGAAGAGGTTTCTTCCTATGCTCCCGCTTAAAATTGGTGCCTGCTTGCTGATCGATGAAATTGCCGACCACCGCAATTGGTTGTTCGAGGCCGACCGTGACATCGAGATCCAGGATTTTGTGACATACACCGCGCTGGCGACGGATCGGGACGCACTGGTCGCAAAAGCAAAAGACGCCCTTGAAGGCCATAAGGGTCGCGTTGGCATTCATGGTCCGTTTGAGGGGCTCGATATGGACAACAAAGATCCAGAGTTGCAGCCGATGATCACCCAGCGCTTCATCGCCGCGCTGGAAGCGGCAGACGCGATTGGCGCGCGTCAGATGGTCATGCACTCACCCTACGACCGCTGGTACGCGAACAATCTTTTTGCCAAGCCGAATTATGCGCAGGACAAGCTCGACTTGATCCATAAAATTCTGGGGCCGGTTGTCGCCCGCGCTAAAGAGCTTGGTGTGACCCTGGTTATCGAAAATATCATGGACGTGGATCCGGCAACGCGCCGCATGATGGTGGACAGTTTTGATAGCAACGCCATCGCATTGTCGATTGATACCGGCCATGCCCATTTGGCCCGCCGCATGTCTGACGCACCACCGGTTGACTATTTTGTGCGCGATGCAGGCGCGCAGCTGAAGCACGTCCACATTCAAGACCTTGACGGCCACGCTGATCGCCATTGGGCGCCCGGAGAAGGGGAAATTGAATGGGAAGCCGTCTTCCGCGCCTTGGGTGAAAATGACGGCGATCCACATCTCGTACTGGAACTTCGCCATAAGACCGATATTCCCAAAGGCTTTACTCATTTGCAGCAACTCGGTCTCGCGGTGTGATTGAGGAACGATTCGCGAAAGTCGGCGTTGAAAGCCCCCGTCTGGCTAAACACGAAGATACCGTTTGGATCGCCCACAAACTTGTTCAAAGTTGGGGCGACACCAACATTACAGTCAGGGGCGAGTTGATCGACGCAATGCAGTGCGCTTGCCTTGTCGCGCCTGAAAAAAGTGGTCTTTTGATTTTCAGGGAAATGACCGACAACGGCATAGAAATCGTTGTCCTTGAAGCCTTTGAAAAAGGTGCACGAATAGGCGCGCGGCTTCTGAATCATCTCATCGTCGCCAGCAAAGAGCAGCAAAAAAGCTACCTCACGGCGACCACAACCAACGACAATTGGCCGGCTTTACGGTTCTATCAAAAATACGGATTTCACTTGCACGAACTTCGCAAGGGCGCAGTAGATGAAGCGCGCAGTAAATTGAAACCGAAGATACCGATAATCGGTTATGACGAGCTTCCAATCCGCGACGAGATAGAACTCCGCTTGGTGATAGCGGGCAGTGTCGAAAACTTACATGAAAACTGAACTTACCATCAGACCGGAAAATTCAAGCGATGTCGACGACATTCATGCTGTAACTCAAGCTGCCTTTGCACCCATGCGGTTCAGCTCGGGTCGCGAAGCACCTATCGTTCACAAACTTCGCCACGACGGAGATTTGACGATTTCGTTGGTGGCAACCTTAAAAAACAAAAAGGGTTGGTCACATCGCCTTTTCGCCAGTCACGATTGATGGGAGCGGCAATGGCTGGTTCGGTTTGGGACCAGTTTCGGTCAGCCCGAATTACCAAAAAAGAGGCATTGGTAGCCAGCTGGTAACAACTGGATTGGTTGAACTGGAAAGCAATGGAGCGACAGGATGCGCGCTTATCGGTAACCCCGACTTCTATGGGCGTTTCGGCTTTGTGAGTGACAGCACGTTGTCTTACAAATCAGTCCCCAAGACCCACGTTCAGTGGCTGTCATTTTGCGACCGCACGGCTCATGGCGAGCTTCGGTTTGCACGGGCATTTGAATCATGAAACGTGCGGGCTTTAATGTCCAAGCACCAGCTTGGCGATCCGGTGTCCGCCTTCGCTAGAAACTGTGCCAGATGATCGATGGTGGCACCGGGATATTGAGCGTGAATGGAAGTATTATGGCACTAATGGTCCCGACCCTGCATACCGACCGATTAAAGCTGGAACCAATTTCGAAATCTCATTCTAGCGGCATGTTCGCTTTATGGTCGGATACAACGGTGTTTGAATATTCCGGGACAATTAAAGACCTGAACGACAACACCATAGCAATGCCGGTGAAAACGCAGGCAGAAAGCGATCTTATCATTGATTTTTGGCTCAAGGCTTCTGTTGACGGATGGGGCTTTAGATGGGCGATAATTTTGCCGGAAGAGGATTTTTTTGCAGGAACGATAGGTTTCAATTCACTACGCAATCCTTATGAAATTGCCTTTCACCTTCGAACCATCCTATGTGGCCGCGGAATTATGACAGAGGCATGTGCTGCAGCCATTCAATGGTCAACGGAAAATGGCGCTACTGGGATTGAAGCATTTATTTCACCTGAAAACACTCGATCAATCGCCTTAGCGCTCCGCCTGGAAATGTCGGCCACTGATGAGTACTTCGATGGGGCCCAGCGCCATACAAAACAGTTTTAAAACGTCCACTTGGCCTGGCGATAAGAGCTTACCTAATAATCCGATGACCGCGACTATCTTTCACGAAGTGTTGAAATAGTCAGGTTCGTCTTAACGCGGAATTCAACGACACCGTTGCGGTCAGCAGATGGCTCCAACAGGTGTTTGACGTCTTTTCGGAACTCAGCCAGTCTTTCGCCCAATCGAGGCACCGCGAACGTATCTCGCGAATGCTGGCAGGCAATGTAATCATCTATGGATTGCCGGAACGGCTCAGATTGAAATTCGTAGGACTGAATTTCGTTCAAATATGTCAGATGCTTATCTCGGGAGTTTCGCCATTCCTGCGAACCGTAGGGGCGTCCAGTTGCGATGGGCACCCAATTTTCAAGCAACTGTTGCCAGCCCTGCTCCCAAGGCGGATCATGGGGCGTGTCACCAGAAATGATCGCAAGAATATGGTCTTTCGTTAAATGATCGCGAAGCTTGCCGAACAAAACTTCCGGATCCATCCAGTGAATGCTTGAAGCGAACGTGACTACGTCGAACCGACCGCTCAAAGGCGCTTCTTCCGCAGTTGCAGCGATCCATTGGATGTTAGGCTGATCACCGCCCGCCAAGCTCTGTCCCAAGGCGATCATGTTCTGCGATGGGTCCACGGCAACAACTTCCTGGAAAACAGACGCCAAAGGCCTAGCGACCTTCCCTTCGCCACAGCCCAAATCCAAAAGCCGGTCGGTCGCCGGCGCGTGCTCTACAATGGATTTGAAAATCTGAGCAGCATACGGAGGACGGTGGATATAGTGTTCAACAACGTCGGAAGCTTGGAAAGACTCGCCTGTCAGGCTCGCGGGAAAGAATGTTTCGGGCACATGAACCTCCAATGTTCTTTTAAATGGGCAACGCCAAGGCTATGCCACCGACAATCAGTGGCAATGGAATGCTGACCGCAAACCTGGTCAGAATAAAGCGTGGTCCCAACAAGGCGAATTCTTCGGCCATAACTTTCGTTAGCGAAAACAATGCCCAAGCGGTCAGGTAGCTCATCATGGCCGGCGCAGTCGCGCCGGCCTGTGTTGCGCCCGCCGCGAGCGCAAAACTGACAAAGGCACCGCCCGGTGTGAGAATACCGAGAACCATCCCCAGCGCGACGCCTTTGAAACCCGACGTATCGCCCAAATACTGGCGCACCACTTCCTCTGGCAGAAGCTCGGCAAACAGCCCCGCACTGACCAATGCAACAAGCAGGCGCGGCGTGTTGTTAGTCAACATGCGCTTGACGCCATCATAGGCTTGCGTGCGACGGGCATCGGTTTCCAGTTTTTGCCAAAACCAACCGGCGAGCAATGCCAGGACGATGGTTCCGATCAGAATATTCATCGCAACACCCGCGATGCAATCCAACCCACCAAGAAGGGGAGCGGCAAGCAGATCAAAACCCGAAGCAGTACGAAATCAATATGCAGAAACGACATCTCCCAAATGACGGTCCGGTTGATCCCATAGAGGCTCCAGGCCGTGACGAATGTAATCAGTGTGGCAGTAGAAGCGCCTGCCGCGCGAAAGCCGACAGCCAGCGGAAAGATCATCATGGGACCACCGGGAACGAACGCACCCGCCAGACTGGCAACACCAAGACCGCGGAGCCCGCTCTCCTGTCCCAACCACCGGGTAAATACTTCCCGCGGCACGAGGATAGGCACCGCCGCTGCAATAAAAAAACCGCACAGGATTTTGGGTGACAAAATGGCCAGAAAACCCAGGTAGCTTGCCGCGATTTCCACCACCCGCCATGGTCCCTTGAACCAGGCGACAAGGAAAGCTGCGACAACCGCGATTGAAAATAAGATCAAAAACGACGCATCAAAGGCACTTTGGCGTCCAAGCGCTAGTTGCTTTTCACTCATGACCAACACCCGCATTAACCTCTGCTCGATAACGGGCCATCCATTCGACCGTAACCGCATCCGCAAGCTTTTGGGTCGGCGGCTCGGCATCATCTGCGTGACTGCGGTCAAGCCCAATCCAAGCGAGCACATCAGCAAGTATCCCCTTCGGGTCAGCCGCCAGCGCATCATAGGTAATCTTGAGCGGCTGGATGCCCTCACGATCAAACCATTCACGCCAAGCCGTGTCTGCTTGTTCAAACTCCGCAACCTGATCCCTGATAGCGATGAAGTCGTAACCCGAAGCGCCATTACGCGGCAGTTCTTCATAGATGCTACCGTCAGCATTTCGGTGCCAGATCCCGCTTTGCGCGGCTCGGATATACGAAACGGCCTGGGCCAACTTGTCCGGGCGGGTCAAATGGATGTAGCGCAACGGACCGACGACCGCTTCCAGTCGCGCACGGTCGGTTGCTTCAGGGTGCCATGCGGCAAGCGTTTGCCGCAGCAGTGCAAAGCTATGCGACTGCTGCCGCAGACCAAAAAGCGAGCCACCTGCCCGCCCTTTCTCCAAGGCCGCCTCGATAATTTGAGACACGTCCGGTAGGTCGCCGGGCAGATCGAGATTTTCCGCCCAGTCCTTCAGCGTGGCCCCATGGAAATAGCTCCCCGGGCGTCCCGCAACACCAGTTTCCCGTAGCAACCGACACAAAAACGTGCTGCCGCTGCGCGGCGATGTGCAGATCATGTAGCCCGGCGCGATGTCATCCATATTTGGCAATGAACGCATCTATGTCGAGCGCGCGAATATCGGGAAGCGCCTCGACAAACTGCTCACGCGACCAATCCCACCATGCCATCTTTTGCAATGCTTCCGCCTGAACCTCTGAAAATCGGCGTTTGATGAACCGTGCCGGTACGCCGCCAACAACCGTATAAGGGGCAACATCGCGTGTGACCACAGCGCCGGCACCAATAACCGCACCATTCCCGATAGAAACGCCAGCCGTGATGGTGACACCATGCCCAATCCAAACATCATGACCGATGGTGACCCAGTGGTCCTTGCGCCATTGAAAAAACTCAGTGTCATCAGGTCCCATGCCATAGGCTTCGGATCTGTAAACAGAATGGTGCTGAACGGCGCGCCAAGTCGGATGATTGCCTGGATTAATGCGCGTACTATTGGCAATGGAGCAGAACTTGCCGATCGTCGCCCACACGACATGGCAATCGCGCGTGATGTAGGAATAGTCGCCCATAGACGCCGACTTCATAATCGTGCCCTTGCCGACCTCGGTCCACACGCCCAATTCGCAATCGTCTACCTGCGCACCCTTATGAATGGTTGGTTTTTCTGAAAGGTGACTTTTTGATCCCGCGCCGCTCATACTTGCTTATCCCACTCAATACGCTCGAAACTTGTTATCTGCGCGCCTGCGATATGCACGGCAAAGACGTCCGGATTCCGCAGTGACTTCCACGCATCAAATCCGAAGGCCGGGTCAACAGCGCTGAAGAGCGCAGAGGTTAAGCCTCCATGCGTGACAAATACTGGCACCGGTCCACCTTGTTCTTCAATGAATGCCAGCGCGCGCCCTGCGCGTTCACGCACGTCGTTGACCGACTCGCCACCCGGGCATGCATGGTCGGGGTCATCGAAAGAAAGGCAGATTTGCTGTTGCCAGTCTTCGCGTTCTGTTGGCGACAAAAGACGTTCTCGAAGATCATCAAGGATCGTGACATCCTGCTCGACATTTGCCGCAAACCGAGCCAACGTCTGCTGTGCGCGTAGATAGGGGCTGGAAAAAAGTCGTGCTGTTTTTTGTGCGGCGAGCCATGATGCCAAGCGTTCAGCGGCTTCGAAGCCCTCTGCGCTGAGCGGGGCATCCGGGGCCTGGCCGGATGATGCGGCATGACGGATAAGAAGTGCGCGCATGTTATCGACCTGTCACCAGTGGATGCGCGTCGACATAATTGTCAAAATGCACTGTGGTTTGGGTTTCATCACTAAATACAACCGCCATTTGGGCTGGGCCTTCGTGACGACGCTTGCCTTCGCGCAGGCCAAAGTCTTCGGCAGTTGTCGAGAAACTTCCGGCAACCGTCGTAAACGGCACTTTCCTTAAAATCGCGGTGGTCGTCATATGAATATGGCCAGAGATAACCTGCCTGATATCACCATGCGCCACGAGCATGTCGACAAATGGCTCCGGGTTTTGCAGCGCCATGCGGTCCGAAGTAATCTGTAGCTGGAGTGGCGGGTGATGGAGGATGATGATGGTCGGTCGACCTTTCGCCTCATTCAACCTGTGCCGCAGCCAAGCCAGACGCCCTTCACAAAACTCACCCTCCGGGCTTCTCGCACCGCGAAAGCCATCGGGTGGCGGGCGCTCACACATGCTATCGAGGACGATAACGTGTGTTCCATCAAGATTGTGGGCCGATTGGACAAAGCCATTATCATCACAATGTGCTTGACCAAAAACCGCTTGAAAAGATTCTCGGGAATCATGATTGCCAATGGTCAGCGCATACGGTGGTACTAGCCGCGTCAACGCATCTTTCACGTCATGATATGGCTCTAAATATTTTCCCCGATCTGCAAGATCACCTGCGAAAACCACCAAATCTGTGTCGGCATAAACATCATTTATGCGCGAAATTGCGGTTTCTAGCCGTTGATGATTGCCAAGATCCCGATCTGGATCGGCGGGGTTCATCAAGTGCAAATCGGAAAGGACTATAATTTTTGGCACTACAGACTTCCCAAGAATGTACGGACCGACCCAAGCGTGGTGAGCCGAAATTTGGGACACATTGCCTCGTCGAAAAGCGCCTGTTGCTTTTGCCGCGTTGATCGTCTTGTGCGGAGAATGAAGCGGATAAATTCCGGCAGCATGTCCAGCCGTTCCGGGCAGTCTTCGTGCATGTCGGATCGCACGTGCCCCCTGTCCCTTACCGCACGCCAGACAATCCGGTAAAGGCGGAGCGAAATAGGGACATCCAACCAAATGAGAACGTCTGCGCGGGCCGCGCGCAACTGATACGTTTTGGAATGGCTGCCTTCAAACACCCATTTTTCATTGGCGACGATCCGGGCTACGATGGATGGCTTTTCCTCTTCGGGCCTCGCGACCCATCCGGGCAGCCAATGTATCTCCTTGTCCATATAGAAAACCGGCAAATCAAGCCGCTCGCCAAGGGTTCTGGCGAGCGTGGACTTGCCCGAACCCGGGCTGCCAATAATCATAATCCGTTGCATGCACGCACCTAACGCGCACCTTCCCATTTGCCAATGAGACGAGTGCGGATCAGACCGGACAGATAGTCGACCAGATAAACCATGGCGATGATGATGAAGATGATCGTCCATGCCTGATCCCAGAAGTATCCCGCGATGCGATCACTCAAGATAAAGCCAATCCCGCCCGCGCCGACAATGCCAAGAATGGTGCCCGAGCGAACGTTGGATTCAAAATTGTAGAGCAAGACCGACAGGTGCACCGGCAAAACTTGCGGCATGATCGCGTAGCGGATGGATTGGATACGCGAGCCACCTGAAGCAACCACCCCTTCCACCGGCTTTCGTGATGTGTTCTCCAACGCCTCCGAAAACAACTTGGCAAGTGTACCGATTTCACTGACAGCGATCGCCAGAATACCTGCAAGCGGTCCGAGGCCGAAAGCGCGGATGAATATCAGTGCGAGGATAAGCGTTTCGAAAGCCCGGATGATGTCATACCCACGCCGTGTACCTTGGCGAAGCCAGAAAATCCGGTTGATGTTCTTGGCACCAAGGAATGAAAGCGGGAACGCGAAAACCGCACCCAACACTGTGCCCAGGAATGCCATCGCGAGCGTTTCACCCAGAGCGGTGAAAATCTCGAGCCATTCTTCCCACGTCTGCCAGAAGTGAGGCGGGAACATGAAACTGAGAACCCGGCCAAGCCTTTGCAATCCGACCCAGATGCGTTCGGGCGAGAAGTTGAAATCATAAAGGCACCAGCAGAACAGCCCCACAAAGCCAACCCAAAGTGCGATCTTACGAGCACGGACCGCTGGCGGATCACGGAACACCAGCGGATGCGCCGCCATGGCTGCATTGATTTGATCAGATGTCGGGGTCATGCTGCAGGCCCTTTCTCAAGTCCAATAATGCGGTGGCGCAGTTTTTCTGATCCGTAGTCGATGACGACAACGGTGATGAAGATGATCAGGAACAATGCCGAAAGGTCAGTATATTCTTGCAGGCTCAGCGCTTCACGGAATTCCTGACCAAGACCACCGGCGCCGACATAACCAATGATGGTCGATGACCGGACATTGATTTCAAATCGCAAAAGTGTGTAG
This sequence comes from Pseudomonadota bacterium, assembly GCA_039815825.1. GTDB lineage: Bacteria > Pseudomonadota > Alphaproteobacteria > Rhizobiales > Rhizobiaceae > JBCBDX01. Next base: position 31,708 of record JBCBYO010000022.1, on the reverse strand, counting down.
CTGATGATGTTTGGCAGCACCTGCGGCACCGCGCCATATCTGATTTGATCGAACCAGGTACCGCCCGCCGCCTTAACGCCCTCCAAAGGCCGCATGTCGATGTTCTCATTGACTTCGGAATAAAGCTTGCCGAGCGCGCCGGTCGAGTGAAGGCCAACCGCCAAGACGCCAGCCATCGGGCCCACAGAAAAACAGAAGACGAAAATCAGAGCCCAGACAAGATCAGGGACGGTTCTGGCAATCTCCAAATAACGGCGGCAAATCCACAACACCCACTTGTTGGGAGCCAGATTGCGTGATGCCGGAAACGATAAAAGGAAGCCGCCAATAACGCCGAACGTGGTGCCCATAAAGGCGATGAGAACCGTCTCGAACCACAGGCGTAACCAGACTTCCCAGCGCCAAAACCATTCGGCAAAATCGGCACCGAGACTGTCCCAGCGCAACACGGGGAAGGTCTTTTCGATAAAGTCACCCAGCCTTGGCAAACCGGCCGGTATGATCCAGCGCCATTCGCGCGACCCGTCGATGTTGGTCACTTGCGTGACTTTGAAGAAATCTCCAAGCCATGCCGAAAAAGCAAAGGCGAGAATAAATAGGATGGTTCCGATGAGCCAGGTTGTTCTGGTGCGGCGACGCAGCGCGGCAAAATCCAGCTCAAACTGGTCCAAGGGACGTAAAGGAACGACGTCGGCTGTGGTGCTCATTGTACGATTTCTTTCGGGTCAAGCGCCTTTGGTTGAGGGTCCCACCCTCAAAAAAGGCCCCGGATTTTCATCCGAGGCCCCGATGGTCTTTTACCGTTGATTATGAACGGCGCTGGCTCTTCAGCCAGTCACGCATGTCCACGATCCACTGATAGCGGGAGTGGTCAACTTCGATCCAACCAGTTTGTGGGTTTGGATCACCCTCAACAGAGCCGGTCATTGTTGCGAAGGCTTCTGGATTTTTTGTCGGGATGTTCATGACAAGGTCTTTCATCACAGCCTTCAGCTCATCAGGAATGTTAGCGCGGGCAGTGAACGGGCCAGATGTGATCTCAGGTGATTCCCAGATCGGGCAGATTTGACCTTCGGTGATCATTTCTTTTTCGATCATGCGCTGCCAGCGACCGTCAACAGCGTTGTTCTGCCAAGTTGCAGCGGCATCAAATGTGCCCTGTGCAACGCCAGCAACACCAGCTTCGTGCGAGCCGGAGAACGGGATTGCAGAGAAGAATGTTTTTGGGTCAACTTCTTTGGCGATGTTGAAGTAAGGAACAGCATAGCCAGATGTTGAGTCAGGATCGGCGAAAGCCAAAACCTTGCCTTCAAGATCTTGGATGCTGCTGTAACCGTCTTCACAACGGGTTACGACAACGGAGTAGTAGCCTGTAGAACCATCCTGGCGGATACGGGAAACGAGCGGCTCAACCTTGCCTTCTGTTGCTGTGTAAGCAGCGGCGTATGATGAAGAACCGAAGAATGCGAATTCAATCTGGTCCGCAGCGATCGCCTGGATCACGCCGTCATAGTTGCCGGCTGTGAAGATTTCGACTTCAACACCGAGTTCTGCTTCAAGATACTCTTCAAAAGGCGTGTAGCGCGCGATGCGGTCTTTTTCGTTTTCACCCGACAGAATGCCGAACTTGATGACTTGGTAGTCTGTTTTCCAAGCAGCGTCGTCCATGGCAACGGCGCTTGTTGTAGTTGCCACGAGCGCGGCAAGGGCTGCAGTCGAAAATCGCATAGAAGTATCTCCCTGTTTTGCGATTGGGATGCTTTAGGCTGGTATTTTATCCGTCTTCGGGGATGTCACCCCGGCAGCGGCTTTTAACGCGTCGGTCGCTGCAACCGCTTGGGTTGATGTCACCGCCTCGTTAAACTCTTTGAGACCCTCGATGCCGTAGATGTCGCGAACCACCGCGTCGGTCAGCTCAGACGCTTTTCCATCAAACATCACACGCCCGAGGCGCATGGCGATGATCCGGCTGCAATAGGCGCGGGCCGTATCGAGAGTATGCAGATTCACGAGAACGGTCAGCCCGTCCTCCTGGTTAATGGTCTTCAGACCATCCATCACGCGTGTTGCGTTGGCGGGGTCGAGCGATGCAATTGGTTCGTCCGCGAGCATGATCTTGGGCTGTTGGACAAGTGCTTTAGCGATGGCAACGCGCTGCTGCTGACCGCCGGACAAAGTGCCCGCGCGCTGGAGCGCTTGCGGCACCAGATCGAGCCGATCAAGCGCGTGTAGCGCCATCGTGCGCTCTTCATCAGTAAAGCGCATCGCCATGGAGCTCAAAAAGCCATGTTCAGCCAAGCGGCCGATCAGTACGTTCGTGATAACGTCCAAACGGTCAACGAGGTTGAACTGCTGGAAAATCATCGCGCAGTCGCGGCGCCAGTTGCGCAACTGTTTGCCTTTAAGGGCCGTGATTTCGGTCCCATCAAATGAAATCGACCCCGAAGTGGGGTCGATCAACCGATTAACGAGGCGGAGCATCGTGGACTTGCCAGCGCCGGAGCGGCCAATGACGCCGACAAATTGACCAGGCTCAATGGAAAGAGACACTTGGTCAACGGCTTTGGTTTCACCGAAGTGGCGGGAGACGTTCGATAGAGTGAGTTCTGCGGTGATGAATATTCATCCGAATGAATTTCGTCGAATATTGCCCGCCTTCGTGACACCCGTGTTAAGCCATTATGACAATTCGATAACCGTTTAAGCCGCCGCTTTCACAGAGCTTTCATCAACCGCAAAACTGCCGTCAGAATGGACGATTTTCCCTGCACAAAACGTCGCCACCGCGCGGTTGGTTGGATCGAAAATGGCAAGGTCAGCGCGCTTACCCACCGCAATTTCGCCACGATCATCGAGTCCGAGGCAACGAGCTGGATTAGACGACGCCAACCGTACAGCACCGGGCAGACCGCCGGGGTCAGATGGCGCCAGCGCTTGTATCGCCGGCATGATGGCGGCGGGGTGATAATCTGCTGCCAATATGTGGAGTATCCCTTTTGCATGCGCTTCGCGGGCCGATAAATTGCCCGAGTAGCTTTTGCCGCGCATAGCGTTCGGCGCACCCATTGCAATCATCAACCCACGTTCAGCCGCTGCCTCTGCCGCTTCTAGCGTAACCGGAAACTCACTGATCGTCGCACCGATATCGGCCATCAGATTGGCTTTTTCCACCGTATCATCATCATGGCTCGCAACAGCAACTGACCCCTTCGCGCAAAGCTGCGAGACCTTTTCCAAATTCCTCAAAATCTGTTCTGCGCCTACTGCGTCGCTCATCCTCTTTTCCACATAAGCGCGTGCTTCAGCTTCGCTGAGGCCCCCAGCGACCCGGTTGGCAACGAGGTTCTCGACATTTCGGTACTGGCCCTGGCCCGGTGTGTGATCCATCAACGAAACGAGATCGACCGCTCTCTTGTCAAGAAGTCCGCCCAACGCTTCGATGGCATCGGCATAGGTTACATCGAAGCGCGCATGAATGCGGTGATCAACGCGCAAGTTGCCGATATTCTCTTTCATCGCTTTGATGATTTCACTTGTGTGCTCGAAGGAACGGCGCGCGCCGTCTTTGGCCGTGCGCGAGAATGATACACCGGCATAGGCCGTTGTTACGCCCGACGCGGCAAGCCGAGCGTCCAGATGCTTGACGGCAACTTCCATCGGGAAATCAACGCCAGCACGCGGCTCCAGCTCAAGTTCGATCATGTCGCCATGCATGTCGATGAAACCCGGGTAGACCGTGTGGGTAGCTTCGCCTGCGGTTTCCTGAATGTCGGTGATCGTTCCCGCTTCAATCTCAATGCTACCGCAAGAGATAACGCGATCTAACAGAACGATAGAAACATTATACAGGCGCATCAAGGCGCTCCTCGTCCAATTGGATATCTGGGGTCAGATCGACAATACGATCAATGAGATGTTCAACGTCGCCGGGGTGGTGGAAGACGCCGATCATGGCGGCTCCATTGGCTTTTAGTTCGGCAAGCCGCTTGACCAGCGCCGCACGCGCTGAAGCATCCAACGACGCAGTTGGCTCGTCCAGCAGCAACAGTTTTTGAGGCAAGATGAGCGCACGTGCCAGATTGACTTTTTGCTGCTCGCCACCGGAAAAAGTCGTCGGGTAGGCGCGCCACAGATTTTCTTTTACGCCAAAGCTTGCAAGAGACTCTCGCGCCTTTTCCAACGCTTCGTTCGCGCCCATGCCTGCCAAACGCAGCGGCTCAGCCACGATAGCTTCCGCGCTGACACGTGGGCGAGTTTGAAGAAACTGAGTGACAAAGCCGATTTCCGTCTTTCGCAAAAAGGCAATGTCAATGTCAGCGGCGCGGGCGAGATCAACCGGGCCATGCGTTGATTGGAAATTGATCGCACCACTTTGCGGCAAATAGCTGCGATAGAGTGTTCGCAGCAATGTCGATTTACCGGCGCCATTAGCGCCTTTCAAAAGCACAAACTCGCCGGCATCGACCGAGAAGGAAATATCGTCGAAGGCGGCGATCTCATCGCCCAGATGGTGAAGTGTGAACCCCTTGGTGAGGCCCTGTATGTCAAGAACGGGTGTCATAGTTTGGCGTGCACCAGTTGCTGTGTGTAGGCATGTTGCGGGTCTTGGAAGATCTGGTCGGCAAGCCCGGCTTCCACAACTTCGCCGCGCCTCATGACCATAACGCGGTCGGCCAACGTGCGTATGACACCAAGGTCGTGGCTAACGATCACCATCGTGATTTTGCGTTCTTGTTGTAGCCTTTTGAGGGTATCGAGCACCAACGCTTGCACCGAGACATCGAGCCCCGTGGTCGGTTCATCCAGAAGCAACAGCGCCGGTTCAAGGGCGATCGCCTTGGCCAATTGCACACGCTGCTGCATGCCGCCGGAGAGCTCAATCGGCGGCGCATCAAGGCGTTCAAGCGGGAACTCGGAGGCGTCCAACGCGTCGGTCGCCTTTTCGCGCAATACCTTGAAGCTGCGCTCTCCGGCGACCAGCAAACGTTCTGCCACATTGCCGGAGCTGGAGTGCTTCATGAGGAGGCCGAGATGCGGGTTTTGATAGACAATGCCGATCCGTGTCGCGCAAAGCATCCGCCGCGCAAACCGATCTAAATCAAAAAGATTACCGTTCACATCCGGCAAATCGAGGGTGTAATGACCGGTATCGGGCGTCTCTTCTAGATTCATCATACGAAGGAGCGTCGATTTACCAGACCCACTTTCACCGACAATACCCAATACCTCGCCAGGATAGGCAATGGCTGAAACGTCTTTGAGTGCATTCACCGAACCGTAGGATTTCGAAACACCATCGATCTTCAAAAGCGGGTCGATTGTGACAAGCCGTGGCAGGTCCAACGCAGGCACCGTTTGAGAGAATGTCATGATGGCATCTCCCCATCCTTGTACCAGGTCTCACCCAGGGTGACCGCCTCGCCGTCAGAATCGCGGATCGTTTTAACGCCCCATTCACTGTCGGACACCTCAAAGGTCGACGTGCCATCATCTTGCGGAATTTCGTTCATGAAGAAGCCGGTTGTCCCGGAACGGGAACAGGTCAGGTGCGCATGCTCTTCAACCTTGTAAGGTACGTCGCTGAACACGAGGGGCTCGACTTTCGTGAATGGCGGCACCGCAAAAATGCGCTTCTCGCGACCAGCGGACAAGATCGTCAAATGTTTCGCCATATGCAGCTTGGGCACATCCCATCTTGGGATTGGCGATGGCGTCATAACGTGGCGTCCATGCACCAGCGATGGGTAAGAGGCCCCTTGCATGACCCGTCCTGAGCGTACGATCTGCTCATAAAGCTGCAGCCACATACGGCCATAATCAGCATCGGCATGCATCTGGCGGGCAATCGACATATTCGGCTGAACCGGGCGCAGGGGTTCCGGGTTTGGCACTTGAAGGACCAACACCTGATCCTCGCGCATGATTTCTTCGGGTATCCGGTGCCTGGACTGAATAAGGTCGGCTTCCAGCGTATCCATCGTCGTCGGCGCGCCTGCCACGCGTGCAATAAACCGGCGGATCGATGCGGCATTCACGCTGTCGTCGGCGCCCTGGTCGATCACTTTGACCCGCGTCTTTGGATTGACCAGGGTTAGTGACACCTGCAGCCCGCCGGTGCCCCACCCCCGCGCCATAGGAACCTCACGGCTCGCATACGGCATCTGGCAACCAGGCACTGCGACGGCTTTGAGCATCTTGCGGCGCAGTTCGCGCTTGGCTGATGGATCAAGAAAGCCATAGGTCATCGCTTCCCAGGGTTTGGTCAGTGATTTCAGGCTCATTCGGCTGGCTCCATCTGTTGGGCTGCCTTTTTGGCCTTCGCATCACGCATCGCATCCAGCGAGGATTGGAAAGTGACGTAATGCGGCAGCTTGAAGTGGATGCAGAAGCCAGAGCTCTCCACACCTTCTGTATGATAAAGGAAGAATTCTTCTTCGGTCGCCGAGCCCTTTTCAGCACCGGGGCTGTTTAGATCGAGCGTTGCTGCCGCAATCACTTTAACCTCGTTCCAACCGAAGGTTGCCGAATAGCCGAGGCTGAGTTTCTCGCCCTTTTTGTCGACCACTTCAGCTTGACTGACTTTTACCCGGCCCGCCGAAAACGCTCTCCCATCCGGGTGCGAGACCACGATCTCCGCCTCTGCCAAACGAACTTCGTTTACCGTCGGATGCGCAGATCCGTAACCGCGCATGGCCGAATAGCCGAGCGCCAGCGCGCCACCAGTTTCCGCACGAGCTAGGCTCTGCAACGTGTGCGCACGCTTGGAAGGAAAAAGCAGCGGTTCACGGGTGAGGTCCGGGATGTCGTTACCCTTTGTCGTATCAGCGTCCGGTAAATCGACCAGATCGTTCTCAGCTTGCCACGCGCTAACCGAAGGCTGCGACGCCGGCGCAGGTTTCTCAGCTACATCAACCGGTGTCGGTTCAAAAACATCGCCCTTTAGAACTTCGGTCGCCAAAATACGGTGCGCATAGTCGAGCGTCGGCCCCAAAACCTGGCCGCCTGGAATGTCTTTAAACGCCGCAGAAATGCGCCGGTGTGTGAACAATCCATCCTGCTCAACGGGTTCTGCCACGGCCAGGCGCGGTTGGGTGGTCCGCCAAGCGCGCAGAAGCAGAACCGCCTCGAACATCTCGCCCCCCGTCTGGGCCAAAGCGAGCGCGGCAAGGTCCTCATCATAAAGCGAAGCTTCGCCCATCACCCGATCGATCAGATATGGCAAACTCTTTTTGACTGTCGCAACGCGATCTGCATCAATAGCCCCCATCTCCTGGCGGAAAAGGCGCTCGGATTGTTCAATGGCGCGCTCACCGCCACGGGTCGCCACATAAGCCATTACAGTACCTCAACAATGGTAGAGCGCGGGACGCCGACGATGTCGGAACCATCCAGCAAAAAAAGATCAAATCCCATTGGATAACGCATGATTTGCGCGCGGATTTGCCAGAACCCATGGGGTAAACCCGAAACAGATAATTCTTCAACACCGTCCACGCCGGGGCCGGAAAACCGCAACCGATCACCACCTCCGAACTTGGCACGAACGATTACGGTGGCACCGTCATCGGGATAAAGGTCCGAACCCTGCTTGATCACCTGAAGCGGGTCGGAGCTTTCCATGTGGCCCAGAAAAACGTGATCGGCTTCAGCCAGCTCTGCAATGTGCGCACCAGTGCGTAAGATGGCGGGCATAAGGAGCGCATCAGCGCTAAAAACATTACATTCCCGATCGATAAGCGCATCGACGATCGGCGTTTCACCTTCATCAGGCAACGAACGGCTCAGGCCCGGTCGGCTGAGGCTCCAAATTAGAGCATCGAAGGTCGCGTTGGCCTGCCTCTCTTCTAAGGTCGGCGTGGGAAGAGCACTCATTAGAAGGTCTCCATGTCTACGCGTGTTGCTTCTACGCGCTTGAGCGTTTCCACGTCTGCATGTTCAATGGCCGCGGCTTCCTCAGCTATAAATGCAGAACAATTGTCGCTCGCGATGCCGCGCTGCAGTGCCAGATCGACCAAAGCCATAGCCATCGAAGCCTCGAGATCGTGACCGCGCCGCATTCCATAGCCTTGATGATGATCACTTTGGATGTGCGCCTCGCTCACAAGCACTTCCCCCAAATGGAAATTGGTGCCTTGAGCAGTGTCACGCATGGGAACCATAACGAGACCGGTGCGGCTGTGAAGCACTTCAATCTGACCCAAATGCCCAATCAGGCTTTCGGCAAATTTTTTCAACCGTGCTGCATTGGCTCTCGCCAAAACATTCAAACGAGCATCGGTTTCATCCATTTTCCTGATCCCCCGGCTTCATCGCAAAACGCACCCGCCCCGCTGCCCAAATAACCTTTGAATAACTGAGCGGCCTACCGCCCAATTCAGTGTCCAATGCCTGAACAATCATCACCGGCATATCTGAGTGTTGGCGAAGGGTTTCAGCCTCAAACGGCTTTGCCGGGCGCGCATACATGCTCGTCTCGCCGCGAACATAATCGTCGATCCCATACGATTTATAAGTTTCCGTTGTGGACCCCAACAGATCACGCCGTTCAACAATATCTGCAAAGCGTTCAGCGTCATGAAACACAGAACCGAATGCTATCGGCACATCATCGGCATAGGTGATGCGACGGCTTTCGATAACTTTTGCACCAAACGGCAGGTTCAGCGCGGCAGCGACCCGATCACTAGCGACTATTTGCTCTGCGCCGAGCAAATCACCAGTCACTTTATATCCATGCGGCAAAAGATTTTTACGCAAGCGGGTTCGCTTTCCGACCGAATAGGTCAGAAGCGGTGGAGAATCGATAAATGTCCCGCGGCCCTGTTCGACACTTAGTTTGCCTTCGCGCGCCAGCGCATCAATTGCGCGCCGGACAGAATGGCGGCCAGCGCCGAAACGGGTCACCAATTCCGGCTCTGTCGGCAATTGATCACCCGGATTGAGTGTCCCGTCTGCAATCTCGCTCGCTAGTGTGTCGCGGATCATGGTCCAAGTCATTTTATTCATGGCAAAATCATTCGAATGAATTTGTGGGTACGTCAAGCGCGTGACAATCGCGTGACAGGTTTTGTGGTGTTTTGTGACAAAGCGCGGCTCGCCGACTTGGCAAGCGCGGATTTCCTTAACGAGAAGTCATCGGCGGGCAACGGGGCCAGTTTAGCGTTTTTGCGCAATCAGTCTCGCCAACGCCATGAGGCCCGCTTTTGCGGGTGAAACGGCTTGTGGTCCGCGTCTTTCAAAGACCGGTCATCAAATAAAAAAACGCTCGAGACATTCGCGGCCGTCAGGTTGAACCCATGTGTCGCCGGAGATTTCAACGCCGAGACCTTAGTCAAAGCGCCGCATGGAGAGCATCTTTCCCTGGTAGATTACGCATGGTCTTAGCACCCGGGTAAACTTGGCGATTGTCTTTTGCAGCACTGCCTCATCACCATAGTCTCATCACCATAGTAATGACATTAAATGGCAGGACATAGTCAAACGCCCCATCTTTGAAGGTCCGCATAGCGGACCTCTACCACGGTTTGACACGCAATATTACAAAGGTCCGCTTTCCGGAAATCGGCACTTGCAGCTCTAATGTTTGCTACGGGTCGGTTTTACCAATGCAATGGTCTTTCTCGAATGTCCACTTTGGGCTCGAAGCGGACAAGCTAACTACACTCGCTTAATTGCGCTTCCAGCCCAAAGCGGACATCTAGCCATTGACGTTCGGCAAAGGCATAGCCACGATTTGCAGTCTAACCCAGTGGTACCAGCTGGGGATGGCGGTAGCGCGGCCAACGACGTAGGGCTGCGCTGGAAATCCACCACACCTTGTGCAAGCTCCACTGACCATACATGCTACCGTATGGACACCTGATTTACCGTTCAAGGTTGGCTAAATGCACCAATGGTGATGTCATATTGCCTAGACCGGTTACAGTGGCTTATTGCCGAACACTTGGTACAAAGGCAAAAAGTGATCCCGCACCAGATCATCGTTCGTAAAAAACCGTTTCCAGCGAGTTTTTGAGGGCATAGAGGCTTTCGAACAGATCTCAGGCGATGCGGTTAAGGCAACTTCTCTTCAGCGCGTTCGCTTTTCGCAAAGGCGTCCGGATCACCAAATTTGGCGATACAGTGCCAAACCTTCTTCAACGTTGCAAAATCGTCTGCCGCTTGTCGTTTTGGTATCAAGTCAGCCGGCACTAGGTCTTTATCGCCAAAAGTGGTGCGAATGTAATTTGCAATCTCTGGGCCACGATACGCGACAGCCTTGTCGACCAATTCACGTGGCAGCCGATAGCCAGCGTGCCACTCCACTGGAACGCCTAGTTGATCGGCTGCATCTTCAATCTGCGTCCCTTTAAATGTCGGATCGAGAACAACGGCTTCTATGTCGTCATTTAAAGAAACCGGGCCGTGCACATGAGCTTCTACGTAATTGTCGAGGACATCAAGGTTTCCAACGTTGTCTTTTGCTTTTTCAATCAAATTCATCCGATCCTTAGTTCCGAAGTCCGACGGCTCCAAATGACTGTCAGGGTAACAGAAGGTGCATCTGTCGAGCGTGTGCTCGGCAAGGCGAAGGTGGCAAGAGCCGAAGCGCGGCGATGCACCCGTGCCCCTGCGCTCGTAGTTCAAGGCACCGTATTTGGGTCGCAATGCATCTGGCGCTGCGTCATAGGCAGTGTCAAAAATCCGGCTTTCCCAATTCCAACGATCCCCACCGCGAAAGGCCGTCAGCCCGCCATTGCTAATGCCGGTCAAAAACTGTGACTGATAGGATCTGTCGCGGACCAGCTTTTGAATAAGGAGCTCATCGTTGATCAAGAGGTCGGGATGAAAGTTGATTGTAACGCGAAGACGAGGATCAAGCGGTGCACCGCAACTCCATTGTTCCACGTTTGTAATGGCCCGCCCTATCGTTTTTGAACTCAAAGCTACCTCGCTTAGACACCAAAACCATCCACGACCCCACCCTTTGTTTCAGAGCCGACAGCTGCAATCACGCCGGCGTTCGATAATCACGTTGGTTTCAATGATTTGATCGCGCAGATACACCCGTTCACCCGCAAAGATGATAATCATGGCTTGTACCTCACTTCCAAAGACTTGGGGGCGGGGGTTAGCGGTCATGATCGCACGGAGCGCGCGACCACAAATTCATTCGGGTCATATGCACTTCACGGTGACAGAAGAGTTTGAAGGTTTCACGACACAGCTTTGGTGCTGAACGTATAAATCCAACCTGCCATATCGGCGCGGGCTGAACGCCGGTCAAATATGTACAGGCCCATAATTACGGGAGTGGTTGGCTGGGGTGGCAGGATTCGAACCTGCGGTACACTGTACCAAAAACAGTTGCCTTACCGCTTGGCTACACCCCAATCCGGAGCGATCATTTATCCAAAGGCCTTGGCGATAGCAAGGCCTTCTGGAATGTTTTCGACACGCGAAAAAGTGTCGCTACTCGATGTCCACAAAGCCTTTTTCAACAAGGTAATCGATCACTCGATCCGCGCATTGCTCGGCGGTCATATCAACCGTGTTCAAAGTGAGTTCAGCGTTCTCGGGTGCCTCATAAGGCGAGTCGATCCCGGTGAAGTTCTTGATGTCACCGGCGCGTGCTTTCTTGTAGAGACCCTTCACATCGCGCTCTTCAGCGACGTTGAGCGGTGTGTCCACATAGATTGTGATGAACTCGCCTTCCGGCAACATCTCGCGCGCCATACGACGTTCTGCGCGGAATGGTGATATGAACGACACAAGTGTTATCAACCCGGCTTCGACCATCAGCTTCGACACTTCAGCCACCCGCCTGATATTCTCCACGCGGTCGGTATTGGTGAAGCCCAGATCCTTATTGAGACCATGACGCACATTGTCACCATCGAGCAGCATCGTGTGGATCGTGGCGGCCGCCAATTTCTTCTCAACAATGTTTGCGATCGTGGACTTACCCGAACCCGACAGTCCAGTGAACCAAAGCACGCATGGCTTTTGGCCTTTCATGTCAGAACGGGCCTGTTTTGACACGTCGGTCGCCTGCCAATGGATGTTCGATGAACGCCGAAGAGCAAAGTGCAGCGTTCCCATGCCGACCGTCGCATTCGAAATCTTGTCGATCAGGATAAACGAGCCGGTTTCACGGTTCACATCATAGGGGTCAAAGGCGATCCGGCGATCAAGCGAAACAGTGCACACACCGATTTCGTTCAACTCCAAATTTTTGGCCGCTTCATGCGCCATGGTGTTGACGTTGATCTTGTATTTAGGCGCATTGACGGTCAGCTGTGCGGTCTGCGACCCTGCCTTCATAATGTAGGTCCGACCGGGAAACATTTTCTGTTCAGCCATCCAGAGGATGGTGGTTTCGAACTGGCTGCCCGTCTCGGCCAACTGGTCCGCTTTGCAAATCAGATCGCCACGGGAGATATCGATCTCGTCTTCAAGTGTGAGCGTGATGGATTGCCCAGCTTGGGCTTGGCCAAGATCACCGCCCATTGAAACAATCCGCGAAACGGTGCTCTCTTTTGCGGACGGCAAAACCTTGATTTTATCGCCGGGTTTGACAGTGCCTGTTGCAATCTGACCCGTAAAGCCACGGAAATTGAGATCGGGACGGTTGACCCATTGGACCGGCAGGCGAAACGGCCCTTCGTCAAGCTCCTGTTCGACTTCGACCGTCTCCAAATGGTGCATTAGGGGCGTGCCACTGTACCAAGATGTATTTTCGCTAAGTTCAGTAACATTGTCGCCCTCCAGCGCGGACAGCGGAATGGAGACGATATGGTCAAGCGCCGGTAGGTCAGCGGCGAATTCCCGGTAACGCTCGTCAATTTCGTTGAACACACGTTGGCTGTAATCGACCAAATCCATCTTGTTGACAGCGAGCACAATGTTGCGAATGCCAAGCGTCGAACAGATGAAGGAGTGTCGGCGCGTCTGCGTCAAAATTCCTTTACGGGCATCGACCAGAATAATCGCAAGATCAGCCGTCGATCCACCAGTTGCCATGTTGCGCGTGTATTGCTCGTGACCGGGCGTATCGGCGACGATAAACTTACGCTTTTCGGTAGAGAAGAAACGGTATGCGACATCGATGGTGATGCCTTGTTCCCGCTCGGATGCAAGACCGTCAACCAGCAGCGCAAAGTCGATAGCTTCGCCCTGCGTGCCTACCCGCTTTGAATCGGCTTCCAACGCAGCGAGCTGATCTTCGAAGATCATCTTCGCTTCGTAAAGCATGCGCCCGATCAGCGTAGATTTTCCGTCATCGACACTACCGCAGGTGATAAAACGCAGCAGCGATTTTTCTTCGTGCTGTTTGAGATACTCGAGGATATCTTCAGCAATAAGGTCGGAGGTATGAGCCATTAGAAATACCCCTCCTGCTTTTTCTTCTCCATTGACGCTGATTGGTCGTGGTCAATCGCTCGACCTTGCCTTTCCGACGTCGTGGTCAAAAGCATTTCCTGTATGATGTCTGGAAGTGTGGCCGCCGTGCTCTCAACTGCACCAGTTAGCGGATAACAACCCAACGTACGGAACCGAACGGTCGCCATCCTTTTTGAACCCATGTACTTTTCTGGGATACGGTCATCGTCGACCATGATGAGCATGTTGTTGTATTCAACCACGGGCCGCTCCGCCGCATAGTAGAGCGGTACGATGTCGATGTTCTCCAGATAGATATATTGCCAGATATCCAACTCAGTCCAATTGGACAGCGGAAAGACGCGGATGGATTGGCCAGGCGCTTTGCGTGTATTGTAAATCTTCCAAAGTTCCGGCCGCTGGTTTTTAGGGTCCCAACGATGATCAGATGTACGGAATGAGAATATGCGTTCTTTCGCTCGAGATTTTTCCTCATCGCGCCGAGCACCACCAAAGGCCACATCGAACTTGTGCAGATCAAGCGCTTGTTTGAGTGCTTGGGTCTTCATAATGTCGGTGTGTGCGGCGCTGCCAAAATCAAACGGATTGACGCCTTGATCAACACCTTCCTGGTTGGTGTGGACGATCAACTTCATCCCGGTTTCCTGCGCCACCTTGGCGCGGAATTTGTACATCTCTTGAAACTTCCACGTCGTGTCGACATGGAGCAGTGGAAATGGGGGGCGAGCGGGATAAAAGGCCTTCAGCGCAAGGTGCAGCATGACAGCGGAATCCTTGCCGATGGAGTAGAGCATGACGGGGTTTTCAGCCTCCGCCGCGACCTCGCGCATAATGTGTATGCTTTCCGCCTCAAGGCGTTGCAAATGGGTCAGATTTTTCATGTCATTTCGTCGTTCTTAACCGGCGTAGCCGCACTTGCGTTGGGCATCGGGCGAGCAAGCGATAAAGTTTGGGTTGCGGAATTCTGGCTTCGAATAAAGAAGCGGATCACCGTTCTCAAGCAAAACCATTCCACCAGCGGCTAAAAGTACAGCATGGCCTGCTGCTGTGTCCCACTCCATGGTAGGCCCGAACCGTGGGTAAACGTCGGCCTCGCCCGCGGCGAGCAAGCAAAACTTCAAGGAAGAACCTGCGCTAACGGTATCGACGATGTCGTTGGCCGATAAAAATTCGTTTGTGGGCTCATTACGATGTGAACGGCTCGCGACGGCACGCATGGCACCGTCGCAACCGGAGACCGTGATCTGCGTTCGTTCACCGTCGCAAATCTCACACGCCGACTTTGAGCCGATGAACATGCGATCAATCGCCGGAGCGAAGACAATTCCGTAAGTCGGCGTCCTTTTTTCGATCAAGCCGATGTTAATCGTGAACTCGCCGGTTTTCTTAACAAACTCTTTGGTCCCGTCGATCGGATCCACCAAAAAATAGGGCTCATCTCCCAGGTCGGCCCGATGGCTTTCGGCTTGTTCTTCGGTCACTATCGGTACATCCGGAAACAAGTTGCCCAAGATGTCTGACAATATTTCATCGACGAGCAAATCCGCCTCAGTCACCGGAGACTTGTCGTTCTTTTCCTCAACGGTGAAGTCTCGCTCGTAAACACCGAGCGCAGTGTCACCGGCTTGGCGCACCGCTTTAATAAGCTGCTGCTCTTGCGCCTGTGAAATTTCCATTTGTATTTCTTGCCCCTCGTTAAACCCGGCCCAAAAAAGCTCCAGCATACAGGCTTAAAGTCCCCACTTTAGATTGCCTATATACGCGTGCTTTTGACAGCTCTTTGGCAAACCGCAAGCCCGAGCGCTTTCTGGCTGCGATTAAACTCTCTACCAATCTACGGTTTTCGGGTGACAGCATGTCTATATGTTGACCGATGGACTCAAAATTGAGTGTTATCCAATTGCTGTATTGATTGGTCAAAAGCATTGCGAAGCGCCGCAGGCGAGCGCGTGGCCCAGAGTTCTTGCCTATTAGATTGCCGGAGTGTTGCCTGTAATCGACCTTCGCGTTCGTATCGTAGATAACCCTACCGCCAACGCCCGTAACCCAAATATACGTCCACCAGTCATGCGAGACGAAGTGGCAATCATGGCTGACTTCTCGCAGCAAAGCGATGGCCGCGGCATTCAGAACCATCGTATTGCCTCCTGCCAATGATTGAAAAAGTGCGTTTTCGAACGATGGTGGCCTCATCATAACTGGCGAGTGGCCATCGTAGTTTCCCGCTTCATCTGTCAATCGTGTTCGACCACAATAAACAGCTGCTTGGTCCCCACTTGACATCAATGCCTCAATAGCGATTGCCAACTTGTCGGGATGCCATTTGTCGTCTTGGTCACAAAATGCGTAGCAATCATAGCCGTCTGCCGAGTTCAGCATCAGATGGCGAAAGTTTTCTGCAAAACCGGACCTTGGGCCGGATATGACTTTAAACTCTCCGCGGTCCCATCTGGCCTGCCAATCCTTCAGCAGCTCAGGCGTTCGATCGGTTGAGTTGTCATCTGAAACCAATACATCTATCTGCCCTGCGCTCTGATTGGCGCACGATGCCAATTGCTCATCGAGGTGCTTTTCGCCGTTATAGGTCGCAAGAAGGATAAGGCAGCGCATGAAGGAAGTGGGGTTGATACTCTGTTCCCTCTTGCACAAAAGCAAACACGCCGATCAGTCAAGCCCATGAATCTGATCTATCACGTCAGATAACGACTCGTGCCACGGTCGCATTTTGATACCGAAATTTTGCTCAAGGCGGCTTAAGTCCAACCTTGAGTTTTTCGGCCGCCGTGCCGGCGTCGGATACTCCC
The DNA here is from genome assembly GCA_039815825.1 of Pseudomonadota bacterium. Lineage (GTDB taxonomy): Bacteria > Pseudomonadota > Alphaproteobacteria > Rhizobiales > Rhizobiaceae > JBCBDX01. The sequence continues at coordinate 15,521 of JBCBYO010000022.1, read as the reverse complement.
GGGTCAAAATAGGTTCGACTGTCGGGTTTGTGACGGTGCGCCTTTTGTTCATCGAGAATGTCGCCTTGGCCAGGTCATACCAAGTTGCAATTCCCGATCCAGCGGCGTGTACCACCCCATAGTCGTCGACCTGCGGGTTGAACAGAATTCGCTCCCCAATTAGCCAAATGGCTAGAGATAAGTCGTTTGCAGATGTTGGACTTCCAAACTGGTCGGCGACGATCCCAAGTCGATCGCGCTCAGCACCAAGCTTCAACATGGATTTGACGAAGTTTTGTCCGTAGGCGGAAAAAACCCAAGCAGTGCGCACAACAACATGTTTTTGATTAGCCATCGCCACGGCCTTTTCACCAGCTAACTTGGTTCGTCCATAGACCCCCAGCGGTCCGGTGCTATCGCTTTCCTTGTACGGAAGCTGACCTTCACCATTAAAAACATAGTCGGTTGAAATGTGAATGATCGGCACGGACAAATCTGCCGCGCCAAGTGCCAATTGACCCGGCGCAATGGCGTTAATCTGTTCGGCGAGTTTTGGCTCCTCCTCCGCCTTGTCCACATTGGTATAGGCGGCAGCATTGATAATCAGGTCCGCGCCGGAGGTAGCTACAAACGGCCGGATCATGTCAGCTTGCGTCAAATCAATCAAAGAGCGGCCGGCCACTTTAACGGTACACCAGTTCGGCTTTGTGTTACGCAACGCCGTGGAAACCTGGCCACCACTTCCGATGATCAGAACGTTCTTCATCGCTGTTAGGCTGTTCCCCGCCTTTTGGTTGCACCGGCGTCGCGCAGCGGGCTCCACCACCAATCATTGTCAAGGTACCATTTGATTGTGCGTCGCAAGCCCGTTTCGAACGTTTCTTGAGCCCGCCAGCCTAGCTCATTCTCGATTTTACTTGGGTCAATTGCATAACGACGATCGTGGCCGGGGCGGTCGGTTACGAAATCAATTTGCGCGCTGTAGCTCTTTCCATCGGCACGCGGTCGCAGCTCATCCAGGATTGAGCAAATGGCTTCTACGACCTCTAGGTTCGTGCGCTCCGCGCGGCCACCTATATTGTAGGTCTCGCCAGGTTTTCCGGCTTTCACGACCATTTCCAGAGCGCGAGCATGATCTTCTACAAAAAGCCAATCACGCACATTTTCACCCTTGCCATAAATCGGCAGCCGCTCGCCAGCGATTGCGTTTAACGTTACAAGCGGGATTAACTTTTCAGGGTAGTGGAAAGGGCCGTAATTGTTGGAGCAATTAGTTATGACGATCGGCAAGCCGTAGGTGTGAAACCAAGCGCGGACAAAATGATCGGAAGATGCTTTGGATGCTGAATAGGGCGAGGAAGGCATATAGGGCGTTTCCTCAGTAAAAACGCCGCTATCGAAGGGCAGATCGCCATATACTTCATCGGTCGAAATATGATGGAAGCGAAATCGTTCACGTGTCTCGCCTGTTAGTGTCTCATAGTGGCGTCGCGCCGCTGCCAATAGCCGACAAGTCCCCACAACGTTGGTCTCGATAAACACATCCGGGCCATCGATGGAACGATCGACGTGGCTTTCCGCAGCCAGGTGCATAACGGCGTCTATTTCATACTTTGCCAACAGTTCGCCGATCTTTGATTGGTCAGCAATATCTGCTTGGACAAAATTGTAATTTGTCCGGTTCTCAATGGCGCGCAGTGACTCTAGGTTTCCGGCGTATGTCAGCTTGTCGACATTGACTACAAAATTGTCATCATCGGACACGAGCTGCCTGCAAACCGCACTGCCGATGAAACCCGCGCCACCTGTTACCAAGACCCTCATGAATATTGTCCGTATGTAAACGTGTTATCCGCGTCAGCAAGCAAGGGGGCATTCTCGTCTTTTTCGCTGATCACCGTCCCCCAACTATCTAATGGCCATGCGATCCCAATTTCCGGGTCATCATACCGTATCGAGCGATCATGCTCGCGAGAATAGTAGGCTGACACCTTGTACTGCATCTCGGTATTTGGTTCGAGTGTTACAAATCCGTGTGCAAACCCTTCGGGTATCAGCAATTGGTTCCATTTTTCCGCTGATAGCTCCACGCCTACCCATTGTGCGTATGTCGGTGAACCGCGTCGAATGTCGACCGCAACATCAAACACTCGCCCCCGAATGACCCGTACCAGTTTTGACTGCGCATAGGGCGGCAGCTGATAGTGTAGACCGCGCAGCACGCCGGGTGGAAGTGACAGGCTATGATTGTCTTGCACCATGTCGAACGAAATGCCGTGCTCGGCCAAACTGCGCGGGTTGAATGTCTCGGAGAAAAAACCGCGCGCGTCTTCGTGTTTTGTCGGCACTATTTCCAAGACTCCGCGCAGCGCCGTGTGCTTTATCTTGATCACTAGTTCCCGTCCTTCGCGCGCCGCTCCAAATAGGCGCCATACTCGGTCTTTTTCAATTCGCGTGCGCGGGCCAAAAGCTGTTCAGCACTAATCCAGCCTTCTTCAAAAGCGATTTCCTCGGGACATGCAATCTTCATGGCCTGGCGGTGTTCAATTGTCCGAACGAAAGCCGAGGCTTCATGCATACTGTCATGGGTCCCCGTATCCAACCATGCAAATCCGCGCCCCAGCTTGGCCACACGCAAATCTCCGCGCTGCATATACGCACGATTGACATCAGTAATCTCGATTTCTCCGCGGGCAGACGGCTTCACATTAGCAGCGATATCGACAACGTCATTGTCGTAGAAATAAAGACCGGTCACCGCCCATTCGGATTTTGGCGTTTCCGGTTTTTCCTCAAGTGATATTGCGATGTCATCGTCATCAAACTCGACAACACCGTAGCGTTCAGGGTCACGAACACTGTAGGCGAAGACGGTAGCACCCGTACGATGCGCAACAGCGTCGCGGCCCAGCTGTCCTAGCCCCCGACCGTAAAAGATGTTGTCGCCCAACACTAAGGCGCAGTTGTCATTTCCGATGAATTCGCGCCCTATGATAAACGCTTCAGCGAGCCCGTTGGGCGATGGCTGTACAGCATATTGAAGGTTTAGTCCAAAGTGGCTTCCGCCCCCCAGCAGACGCTGAAACTGAGGCTGATCATGCGGTGTCGTGATGACCAAAATGTCTCTTATCCCCGAGAGCATCAAAACACTCAGCGGGTAAAAAATCATCGGTTTATCGTAAACAGGCAGAAGCTGTTTTGAAACCGCAATTGTGAGAGGAAAAAGTCGTGTCCCGCTTCCTCCCGCAAGGATTATGCCTTTAGTGCGCATGGATACCTATAGTCGGCGTTTTTCGATGCGCGTGCCTAACCTAAGAGTTACGAAAGGGAAACACTACTATGAAAGAAATCCTGCACTAGCTACAAACCTCCTTGCCGACAATCCGGGTCGGACGATGACCAACTCAACAGAAAAAAGCGCAATGGACTGGTATCAAAACGGCGGAAAGCGCTTTATTGATTTTGTACTGGCCTCGATAGGGCTTGTGCTGGCTTTTCCCGTGATTTTAGCGCTCTGCGTGCTCATAATGTTGGTTGATCGGCACTCGCCTTTGTTCAGCCAAACGCGAGTGGGTCGGGGGGGCAAGCCATTCACGCTTTTCAAACTTAGGACCATGCCCAAAGCGACGCCGAACGTGCCCACCCACGAAGCCCCAATACAACATATTTCGACGCTCGGACGACTGCTACGCAAGACGAGGTTGGATGAACTTCCCCAGCTCGCCAACGTCATTGTTGGCCAAATGAGCTTGGTTGGCCCAAGACCATGCCTGCCCAGCCAGCGTGAGCTCATAAATGCCCGCTCTAAACGAGGTGTGGTCGCCTTGCGCCCCGGCGTAACCGGCCTTTCCCAAGTCAATGGTATCGATATGTCGAACCCCGAGGTCCTGGCAATCAGTGACTCGAAATATGCTGCTTCGATAAGCTTTCATCACGATCTGAATATTATCGCAAAGACGATTGTTTCGTTGAAATGAAATATCTCAACGGCCGTCGCGTTTGGACTTGGAATTTGATTGTGCCGCATGCCATAGAAATGGTGTACTAGTGGGCATCGGGCATGCTGGCGGGTTTTATGCGTTTTTTTGATACTAGAAGTATTTTCTTTTTGAGTCGGCGTGATCTGATTGTTTTAGCAGTCGATTTTTTTTGCTGCGCCGCAAGTTTTTGGCTCGCCCATAATATTATTTGGCCGGCACCGTCTTTTGCCGATGACCCCGTCGTATTAGCCTATTCAGCAATGTTTGGCGGTATTTGCGCCATTGGCACTATTATCGCAGGCACCAATGGCGCGGCTTGGCGATATACGTCGCTGCCTGAACTGGTTGGGCTGTTGCGGGCAATCGTCGGCGGTGCGTTGGTCTTTACCGTTTTGGCATTTATGCTCAGCCGCGGTTTTGCGCTGCCTCGTTCGGCCCCACTTCTCGCTTCGGCATTTGCAATGATGAGCACCGCGGGATTGCGTATCAGCTACCGCATGTCACGCGAACGGCTGGGGCTCGTAAAGCGGCAACTACGCGGTGAGACCACGCCATTGAAGAACATCGCGTTGGTTGGCGCCAACAACAATGCGGACATGTACATTCGCCAAACAAGGCGCATAACCAATTTACGGCTGAACATCGTAGGGATATTTGATGACCGGCGCAAATGGCAGGGCTCTAAGCTCCAAGGGGCCAGAGTAGTTGGTGACATCTCTGAGCTCTCTGAGTGGCAAGGCCGCTGGGAGCGCCAAGGGCGCCCGGCCAAGCAGCTCGTCATCACCGATCCTAACGCAAGTCATGAGCAGATCGCTGCCATAGTGGCCGAAGCTGCGAAGGTTCGGTTGCCAGTACGCCAACTTCAAGACCTGTCAAAAGACATGCACGGAGAGAAACAAGAATTCAAACCACGCGATATTCGGATCAAAGACCTCATAGGTCGCCCGGAAGTCGAGATGGACGTTAGATTGCTTGGGCGTTTTCTAAAGAAAAAGACCGTATTAATCACCGGCGCAGGCGGCTCTATTGGATCAGAAATCGCCAAACAGGTAGCTGCGCGCAAACCCCAGAAAATCATATTGGTGGAACACTCGGAGAGTGCACTTTACCATATCGAGCAGGCTATCAAAGAAAATTGGCCCAACCTGGAGTTGGCAGGATCTCTCGCTGATGTGCGCGATACTGCGCGTATGGCCGAGTTGTTTGGCAAGTTTAAACCGGAAATCATCTTTCACGCCGCAGCGCTCAAACATGTCCCCTTAATGGAGGTCAACAGGGTCGAATGCATACGCACGAATGTCATCGGTACACGTGTGGTTGCTGACATGGCGGAGAAACATGGCGCCAACGTGTTCGTAATGATCTCGACTGACAAAGCGGTTAACCCCGTCAGCGTCATGGGCGCGACAAAGCGAGCCGCTGAAGCCTATGTTCAAGCCAAAGACAAATCTTCCGAGACGACACGATATTTAACCGTGCGCTTCGGCAACGTCCTGGATTCTAACGGCTCTGTTCTCCCACTTTTCCGACGCCAACTGCGGAACGGCGGACCTTTGACGGTGACACATCCCGACATTGAACGATATTTCATGACGATATCAGAGGCGGTGCGCCTCGTGTTCAAAGCAAGCATCTTTGGCGTGGACAACCCGGATCTGCGCGGGGCGGTACTCGTCCTTGATATGGGCAAACCCATTAGAATTTATGAGATCGCAGAGAGAATGATCCAATTGGCGGGATTTGTACCCGGGACCGATATTGATATCGAGATTATTGGTTTGCGCGCCGGTGAAAAACTCCATGAAGACTTGTTTGCAGCCGATGAGCCGCGCGTTGAAACGCATCAGGACGGTTTTGCGGCGGCAACACCTGTCACCGCCAACGAAAAACTAATGCGAAAACTGCTCGACGATCTGGAGCGATATGCGCACGCACGGGATGCAGAAGCTGCCATGAATTTGCTCGGCCACATTGTTCCCAACTATGTGCCCGATAGTGACCTTCGCCGCGCGCAAGACACAAAAGCTAATCACCTACAAAGCGGCAGCGGTTCTAACTAAGAAATCTGATCGCTACTCGTACGTAAGATGCACCAATAAATAACGGACAAAACGACGAAATAGGATGCAATGACATCATTCTCGATATGCACGTTGGTTAGTCCGGCAAACGACAACCCTAAGACAGTTGCAACATAACAGCTGAGTAAAGAAGGATCCGTCCGGTGCAGCCCGTGATTTACGGCGCCTAACACGGGAGCAAAAAACAGCATTAACAGGCTAAGTAGTCCGATCACCCCATGGTCAACGAACATCGTCATATAAGCGTTGTGAAGATGGCTATGCGGGCTGACCACGCGCTCGATTGTTGTTGCTTCGATGAAAGGGCGCGGTAGTGGGCTTTGCGATTGGTCACCTACACCTTCAATCGCGATCTCCTTTTCTCGCGCACGTTCCCAGCGTTCAACCTGCCACTTGACCACGGCGGGGCGCACGGATTGAGGGAGAACACGATGCCAGGAGGTATATTCGGTTTTTGTCTGAAGCTTGGTGGGAACCTCTTTGGATTCCAATTCGAGCCCTACCCGATGGGCACGTTCGAACCTTCCAACGCCAAGGAGCCAATTGTTCGAAGCAACTCGCCACCCGGCCTCCAAGTAGACGCCGCGCCAACCGGCTGAAGATGGCACCGTTTCGTCGGCCTTCCCAGCTTGGACGTCCGTATTTGTGCGGTCAAGAACGACAACAACCGACAGTGCTGTAACAGCCAAGGTTAGACCGACCAGCAACCTCATCAAAACAACTGAAATGTCGCGGGTAAGCGCGCGCCAATTAAACGCCGCCACTAAAACACTGCATGCCAATACAACCACGATCATCGTGCGCGATTGTGAAAGGATAACTGCTATGACGGCCCCCGACCAACCTAGAATACCCAACAGTTTATCAGATGGCCGTTCCGATTCGATGAGAAGCAACAGTGAGGCTGGACCAAACATGGCGGCTACAGTTGCGAATGCCAGTGCGTTACCCGCAGCTCCCTCGGCGCGCATGTCCCAGTAGAGTAACTGGAATACCGCTACGACACCGGCCACAATGCCAGCCGCTGCCAATGCCACCTTGAACAATTGGCGCAATTTTTCTTTCGATGGCCCAACAGCATAGCGCGGCAAGAGAAAAAGAGGCGCCAGAAAGATGAGGTATTCGAAACCGTCTAAGCCAATTGGCGTGCCGGCGTGGAACCTTGTCATCGAAAATCCGACCAGTGCAAAGGTGACTGTGGCAATGACAAAAGGCACCTGGTGCCCGGCGATATGAAAACGGTAAACGCCTCTTGCGAGTGCAAATGCACCCCAGACGCTGGCACAGATAACCGCTACTGTGAGCCCGCTCCCCACAACCGTGACGGCGGAAACTGCCAAAACCGCAAACCAGACGTTCTGCGCGCTAACGGGTATCCATGACACGCCACCTTGGCCTGTTTGTGCTTGTTCACTGTTCGCCTGCATTGATGCGGTTACTTACCCTAGCAGCTACCGGGTCAGACGCTTGTAAGTCACCCGTTTTGGATTCACTGCGTCTGGACCCAACCGCCGGATTTTATCCTGTTCGTAGTCTTCAAAGTTGCCTTCGAACCACTCTACATGACTATCGCCTTCAAAAGCCAATATGTGTGTGGCTAACCTGTCAAGGAACATTCGGTCGTGCGAGATAACAACAGCACAGCCCGCAAAGTTCTCCAATGCCTCTTCCAACGCCGCCAGTGTTTCGGTGTCCAAGTCGTTGGTCGGTTCGTCGAGGAGGATGACGTTGCCGCCTTCCTTGAGCATTTTCGCCAAATGCACGCGGTTGCGCTGACCGCCCGATAGCGTCCCAACTTTTTGCTGTTGATCGCCACCCTTAAAGTTAAACGAAGAGCAATAGGCGCGTGAGTTCACCTCATGCGGTCCAAGCTTAATAATGTCGTTCCCGCCAGAAATTTCCTCCCAAACGGTTTTGTCGGAATTCAGTGCGTCACGCGACTGATCGACAAATGAGAGATTGACGGTCTCGCCCACGATGATCTCCCCACCGTCAGGCTCTTCGACCTTGGTAATCATCTTAAAGAGCGTTGATTTACCGGCACCGTTAGGACCGATGACACCAACGATACCGCCTGGAGGGAGTTTGAAGGACAGTTCGTCAATCAACAGATGGTTGCCATAACCTTTGCGCAAATTATCGGCTTCAATGACAACATTACCCAATCGCTCACCGGCGGGAATGATGATCTGGGCGTCACCTGGACGGCGATCATTGGCGCTCTTGACCAGTTCGTCATAGGCCTTGACGCGGGCCTTTGATTTCGTTTGCCGGGCCTTGGGCGAGGCGTTGATCCACTCACTCTCGCGCGCAAGCGCTTTTTGCCGCGCAGCATCTTCACGACCTTCTTGCGCCATCCGTTTTGCCTTGGCTTCAAGATACGCGGTGTAATTTCCCTCATAGGGAATGCCGCGCCCGCGGTCGAGTTCGAGAATCCAGCCGGTTACGTTATCGAGGAAGTACCGGTCGTGCGTAATCATTAAGACAGACCCAGGGTACTCGCGCAGGTGCTTTTCCAACCATGCAATCGTCTCGGCGTCCAAATGGTTGGTTGGCTCATCAAGAAGAAGCAAATCCGGCTGGCGAAGCAGTAATTGGCACAAGGCTACACGGCGCTTTTCACCGCCGGACAAATTGGTCACCGACGCTTCACCGGGCGGACACCGCAATGCGTCCATCGCCTGCTCAACCTGGCTATCAAGGTCCCAAAGGTTCTGCGCATCAATGATGTCTTGTAACTTGGCGCCCTCTTCCGCGGTTTCGTCGGAATAGTTCATCATCAATTCGTTATAGCGATCGAGAATGGCTTTCTTGTCCGAGACGCCTTCCATCACATTTTCGGCGACGGTTTTAGTTTCGTCGAGCTGTGGTTCTTGGGGCAGATAACCGCGGGTGAAACCTTCAGCGAGCCAAGCCTCGCCCGTAAACTCATTGTCGAGACCGGCCATAACACGCAATACGGTCGATTTACCTGCACCGTTTGGGCCCAAAATCCCAATCTTGGCGTCCGGGTAGAAGGACAGGTGGATGTTCTCCAGGACCTTCTTGGAACCATAGGCCTTGTTCAAGCCAGACATGTGATAAATGAACTGTTTTGCCATGCGCTGTTCGCACCTGCTTCTTATGCGGTTGACGGGTTTTTGCGCGTGTTACGCAAGAACCGGACAACAGGCAATGCAACGGACGCAAAATAGCTAAGGCTCTTCGCTTTCTTGCACACGCACAACACGGAAAGCTTGCCGTTCAACCAATGCCGCCACATCGACATGGTTTGTCAATTCCAGATAGCGCGGATGTTCAGCCACCGTCCCTGCGGGTACAGCTTCCAATGTCCAACGTTCGCGAACAAAGGTTCCAGGCGCTGCCTCATCGTGGAGCCGGTCCAGAAAAGTCCCGTCGAAAACAATCGCACCATCAAGCCGCATTGACTGAAGCAATGCGCCTGAGAAACTTGTTTGAAAAATCAGCGCGTTTGAGAAATCAGCAACTGGGATCGAGGCAGCGTCAAAATTGGTATTCGCCACGGCCGCTTCCACAAAAGACATGCCTATTCCCAATGAGCCGCTAAAACTTGTGTCCACGATCACCGAGCGATCAAAACTGGCACCGGTCATGATGGCGGGCAGCGCGTCTACGCCATCCATGCTAAACAGCGACGAACGGGTTTCCGTCGTGAGGGCGGAAAAGTCTGATTGGCGCACGACGGCATTTTCTATGGTTGCGTGTTCAAGCTTCGACCCGCCAAAACGTGAGGCGACGATCCGCATCCATGAAAGATCAGCAAACGACAGTCGCGCGTGCCTCAAAGATACGCCAGGCAAAATTTCAAGACGTAATTGTGCAAAGGAAAAATCCGCGCCGACAATGGTCAACAATTCGGTGTCGGTTAGCCCATTGCCCACGAGCAGTGCGATGAGATCACCGCGCTCAGGGCTAACAGGCCGGTCTATCAAATCTGTTCGATCCAAATCTTCCACACCAGCCACGCGCGAGGGGTCTATGACAGCATCTTCACGCCCCTGAAGCGCGGTGGCGATCAAGCTGTTATCGTCTAGTGGGTTGGCGTTGCGTGGCGCGAGAAACCGATAAGGCCGCGCGATCAAGGTAGCGGCAGCGATCCGGCTTCGCGTTGCCGCAGTAATGTTGGCAAGGCTGAACAAATCTGGGTCGCCATTGGCGTCGAGATATTCTTGACGTTCGGCGGCTAGCGCTGCACCGAGCTGAACAATTTGCGGTCCGATCTGTGCGCTTCGGTCGGCTTCGGCAAGTTGCGTTTGTGTATCAAGCAGTGAGGTTTGCGTGGTCAGCAGAGAGTTTTGTTCCAGAATGCGCTCATTTTGGATTTCCAGCAGGCCAGATTGAGCGCGTAAAAGACGGTTTTGCTCAAATAAGAGCGCAGAACCAGAGAGCGCAGCAATTGCAGCGACCAAACCGGTGATGGAAGCCACGATCCATCTACGGGTCGAAACCCACGCATAGCGCGCCAGCGCCATTTCGATAAATGTACGCGCTGCTTTGGTGGCCCTTTCAGGTTGACGATCGGCTGCGCCAACAGCCACTTCGCTTAGCGGTTCGGCGAAACGTTTGAGCTCGACTTCGCCGCGGCGAAAGACCATTTGCCAAAGTCGTTCGCGGAGCAAAAACACCAATGACAGCATGAGCAGCATGGTGAACATGACCGTTATGATAACCGCCAGCGCAAAGCGGCCATACTCTGTCACCAGATTTGGCGCCATGAAAGCCAAAGGAATGCCGAGAGCGATGCCGAGTAAAAATGTTACGAAGCCGAGGGCGATACCGAACCCAGTTGAGCCGCCTTCACGCAACTCCTCGCCAAACTCACTTGCAGCCCCTGCTGCGCTCGATGCTTGAGCCGCCGTGCGCAGTACATCATCCAGTCCAAGACCGCCTTCATCGCCTGACGCGCTATCGGACGCCCCCACCTCGGGCGTTTGATCGTTCTTGCCAGCCATTTCCAACCCTTCCGGCCGGCAGCTTTTCGACACAATCGCCGTAACGTCAACTGAGGAACTTTATTCAAGGCCCAATATAGCAAAGCTGGCCCCGCGCTTTTTTCTGGCAAACAAGAATAAAGCCCTATCTTCAGGCGTAAGGCCATTATCACAACAATGGAGATCCTTATGCGCCCCGCAATTATCGCAACTACAACCTTTCTTCTCGGTGCCGCGGCCATCCACGGCCCGTCACTTGCCGCTGGATCAGACGATGCTTCTGATACACCCACTTGTGAAGCGGGACAGGTTTATGACGACAACCAGTCAAAATGTGTGCCGACAAACGAACAGTCGCTGAACGACGACCAACTTTTAGATAACGCAAAGGCACTCGCTTACGCGGAACGTTTCGATGAAGCGCTTGGCTTGCTGGCAATGATCGACGACCAGAACACGCCAGAAGTCCAGAACTATCTTGGGTACACCACGCGCAATGCTGGCGACTTGGAAAAAGGCCTTATGCATTACCGAATCGCCCTGGACCTGAACCCCGACTACACGCTGGCTCGGTCCTACATGGGCATTGCGCTGCTGCAAAAAGGCGACAATCGCGGTGCGCTTGAACAAATGGTTGAGATCGAAAAGCGGGTTGGCACAGACGCTCGTGAATACGCTTTGCTTTTTGATGCAGTCGCCAAAGCAACCGAGGGCAAGCAAATCGACTATTAATTCCGGCTTGACCTCCAACGAGATACATGGCCTTCCCTGATCTGTCAGGGGAGGTTTTTTTGTCATTTACAAAGCCAGAAACGATCAACTCACCGAGCGGGGCATCGCTTGGCGTGCGCATCGCCGCCCCAAAGTCGGCACCGCACGCGGTCATCCATGTCAATCACGGACTGGCCGAACATAGCGCACGTTACGGCCGGTTTGCCGAAAAACTGGTCGACTTTGGTTACGCGGTTATCGCCCATGACCATCGCGGCCATGGCTTGACGAAAGCGCCAGATGCACCCCACGGCGTGTTTGGCCTTGCCGGCAACGGTGTCGATTTGGTCATGATGGACTGTGCGGCCGTGCAGGCCCACGCGCTTGCTGTTTTTGGCGACGTGCCGGTTTTCATGTTCGGTCACTCAATGGGCGGTTTAATTGCTATGAATTATGCGCTGCGTCATCCGGATAAAATGGCGGGCGCGGCAGTATGGAACGCGAACTTTTCCGGCGGCGTAGCTGGTCGTCTTGGTCTAGGTTTGCTAGCCTATGAAAAATTCCGGCTCGGATCCGACGTCCCTTCGCGTATCATGCCAAAGCTGACGTTTGCCGACTGGGCGCGCAAAATTCCCAATCGAAGATCAGAATTTGACTGGCTCAGCAACATAGATGAGGAGGTGGACGCTTATATCGCCGACCCCGAATGCGGCTGGGATGCCAGTGTTTCCATGTGGCAGGACGTCTTCAAGATGATCTTTGCCGGGGGGGATCTTTCCAATCCGTCCTCTGCCCTCCAAAGACTGCCTTTTATGCTTGTCGGTGGCGGTAAAGATCCGTCAACGTTCAGTGGAAACGCGGTCAAGCACCAAGCGGACAGACTTCGGAAAGCCGGCGTACTTTCAGTTACTCACCATCACTTTGCTAACGCTCGCCATGAAACGCTGAACGATCTGGACGCCGAAGCCGCCACCAAGCTCTTTCAAGACTGGATTTCTGCCCAATTAGACAATTAAGCGCGGACGACGTGAAACCGTCCTTGCGTGCCTGATTATGGTGCGCCAGATTACCTGAAATTTCATTGATAGGAGCACCGGGGAACCGCAATGGAAATGCTCGCCCAGCTATTTACCGTCGAGAATCTCATTACTTTCTTGATCCTGACCGCATTGGAGACAGTGCTTGGTTTTGACAATCTCCTCTACATCTCACTTGAAGCCAAGAAGACCGGCGCTCAGTACGAAGCGCGCATTCGGCGGTTGGGCATTATAACGGCGATCGTTTTGCGTATCGTTCTGCTGTTTGTCGTCCTGCAACTGATCAGTGCATTTGGCGAGCCATTCTACACGGTCAATCTCCCACCATTTGTTGAAGGCGAGATCAGCGGACACGCCCTGATCGTTCTGGCAGGCGGCGTGTTCCTGATGTACACGGCCATCAAGGAAATCACCCACATGCTCGCCATCGATGATATGAACCATGATCCGGGTGATCGCCGGATGCGCGGGCCATATGTTGCGCTTTTCTGGATCATGGCGATGAACCTGGTGTTCTCGTTCGACACAGTGCTTTCAGCTGTGGCGCTGACCGACAATTTCATCGTGATGGCGGCTGCGATTATCATCTCCGGCGCGCTGATGGTGCTCATGGCTGAAACAGTGGCCAACTTCTTAAACCGCAACCGCATGTACGAGGTCGTGGGCCTGTTTGTGCTGCTTCTCGTTGGTATCCTGCTGACTACCGAAGGTGGACATCTGGCCCATTTGAAGTTCTTCGGCTTTGAAGTTGAAGCGATGAGCAAGACGACTTTCTACTTCGTCCTTGTCACTATGGTTTTGGTGGAAATCGTACAGGGCCGGTACCAGCGCAAACTGATGGCTGAGAAGGCAGGCGTCAGCCGCAAGACCGGCAAAGCGATCTAGCGTGAGCGGGCACAAACCGCTTGAGGGCATTAAAGTCCTCGAGTTCGCGCGGGTGTTGGCCGGTCCGTGGGCCGGTCAGTTACTGGCCGATTTAGGGGCCGATGTCATCAAGGTTGAAAACCCGGTGGGCGGGGATGAAACCCGCCACTGGGGACCACCATTTATTGAAGACCCTCATGGTGCCACCCATTCGGCTGCATATTTCCATTCCTGCAATCGCGGCAAACGATCGGTCGCGCTCGACCTGAAGAAGACAGCGGACTTGGAAGTTGCCAAGGCCCTTTGCGTCAAGGCCGATGTCATCATCGAGAACTTCAAAGTTGGGACGATGGAACGACTTGGCTTGGGTTTTGACTCCGCAAAGGCTGTCAAACCAGGTATCGTCTTTTGTTCCATCACCGGTTTCGGCCAGACTGGGCCTTACAAAGATCGGGCGGGTTACGATTTTATCATCCAAGGCATGAGCGGCTTTATGTCGATCACTGGTGAAAAAGACGGCGACCCCATGAAAGCAGGCGTGGCCATAACCGACATCCTGACAGGTCTTTACGCTGTGTCCGCCATCAATGCCGCGCTCATTAAAGCGTTAAAGTTCGGCACCGGATCTCACATCGACATTTCGTTGCTTGAAGTCATGTCAGCGACGCTCGCCAACCAAAACATGAACTTTCTGGCAACTGGCATGTCGCCTGTTCGCCTTGGCAACGCTCACCCCAATATTGCGCCTTACCAAGTCGTGCCGACAAGCGATGGCCATATCATCATCGCTGCCGGCAATGACGGGCAGTTTCAGCGCCTGTGTGCTCTGCTGGAGGTAGAGATGTTGGGTAAAGATCCTCGTTTTTCTACCAATCCAGCGCGGATTGAAAACAGAGAGGCGCTTACCGGATCTCTAGAAAAGCTAACCCGCCTTTGGACTCGCGACGCGCTGGTAAAAGCTTGCACCGAAAAGGGCGTCCCGGTCGGTCCGATCAACACCATTGGTGACATGTTTGCAGATACGCAAATTGAAGCCCGGGTGCTTCAAATTAATACCACTAATGATATCCCTGGGGTGCGTTCCCCGCTTTTTATCGATGGAAAGCCTGCCTCTAACTTACGGTCGTCACCGTCGCTTGGCCAACACACCGAAGAGATTGTGAGGCAAGCGCCGAACGGCTGGCCCGCCCAATAAAAAACCCGCCGGCAAGCCGACGGGTTATTTTCCAACGAATGGAAGAAGCTATTAGGCTTCGCCGCCTTCGAGCTCAGCGAAAAGGTCTTCAAAGCGACCCTTGGCTTTGCCGCGCTGGCGCACTTCTTTAGCTGCATCCAGGTTAGCGGTGTGATCGCCAACAGCGATGATGGCCACCATGCCTGTAGCATAGTGTGGCGTACACTTGACCAAGTAGGTGCCTTCCGCTTCGACGGTTAGCTCAAAGTCTTGCGACGCTTTGGATTTAACCAGTTCTACGCCGTCCGGCACGCCGCCTTCCATGAGCTCAACATTGTGACCCTTGTCGACAGAGACAAACTTTACCGTATCGCCCGGATTGGCACGAATGAGAGCCGGCTCATAAACCATGCGCTCGCGCGGGTTTTCAGTCGACTTGTTCAACATTGCAACTTCGATAGTTTTGGCTTCATCCATTGCAATAGCAGGTACACCGGCTGTCGCTGCAACAGCAGCACCGGCAGTCGCGACAACGAATGTGCGTCGTGTAATTTGGCTCATGGTTCTCCTCACAGCATTATCCAAGAGTTTCTAAGGTCTTATGTAGACTTCGCGGAGCGCCAGTCAACCTTGACATAGGTCATCCTGCTCATCACTTTCACGTTTTTACGCCACATGCCTTGCGAGTGCGCATTGGCTCCACAGGTCGCACAGGCTTGATGCCAGATGGTCGATGTCCGCGC
>JBCBYO010000021.1:0-50581 GCA_039815825.1 Pseudomonadota bacterium | reverse complement strand
CTATGCAACCGACTACGAATGGGTTCTCGGTATTGGCATGGACTACGACGTCAACGACATGCTGACAGTCTTCGCTGGTCTTGACTACGGTATCGACCAGTTCGGTACAGGTGGCGACGACGACATCCTGGTTGAAGTTGGTGCTGACTACGAGCTCGTAGACGGCTTCACAATCGGCTTCCAGGCCGACTTCTCTGACCGTCGTACTTCCGGCAACTTCGGTTGGGAAGACGCAGAAGTCACATTCACACGTTCTTTCTAATCTGATCCGTCAGATTTGAAGAAAAACCCGGCAGGCAACTGCCGGGTTTTTTTATTTGCCTAAAAAGGCGTGCGGAGCCACGAAAGGGGGCACCTCGTCAGCTCAGCGTCAGGAAACCTTGCTTGGCCAAATCGCGCACAGTCGCGGTCACATCGGCTTCCAGTACCGCGGGACTCACCTCGAAAAGCGCTGATAGCTCCCGCAAAATCTCTTTGAAAAGCCGTTTGCCATCGCACAATTCCCAAATGGCGAGACCCGACTCGTTGAGCCAGATTTTGGCACCCGTTTGAGGTTTTTCCAGCAGAAGCTGATCAAGCAACCGACCTTCCATGACGCCATCTGCCCATTTCGGCCGACTGTCTTGCGAGACAGGCAGCTCCATAGCGCCTGAAGCAACCAAATATTCCCCGATTAGAGCCATAAGGTCAGCGCTATGCGGTTGTTGCGCTTGGGCGGAAAGGTCCACCGGTGACCAAGCCTCGTATTCGTGCTTGTTAAAGAGGATTGTGCCGTCTTTGCCTGAAACCGGCTGGCAATAGTGAACAATTGGCGCATCGGGCACAGTTTCCGGCTGCCAATCGGTAATGATGCCAAGCGGAGCGGTCTCATGTTCAAGTTCGTACTCAGCGCAAGCAACGAAATAGGCGTACATATCCGTTTCCCATGCAGGGTTGCCATGCACGTCCCGGTAGTTACCACGAATGATCGAACACAATTCCAACCATCGTGGACAAATGCGCTTAAGATCACGCGTGTGGATGAGCGTTGGGATCATGGCTGGTGTGATCGATTTATGCACGTTGGCACAATGCTCGTTCAGGAACTCAAAGCCCTCGGGTAATCCGAATGGATGCGTAACGCTCGGCTCCGCAAGATTAAGATCGATCCAGCTCTGCGACACGGGATGTCCCGGCGCTACCCTTGTGTTGACCGGCCGCCGAAACACACAATCGGGATCGATGAATAGGACGGTTCCGTCGGGTTCTTCCCGATAGAGCCACTCCAGTAATGATGCTGGCTTGTTGTAAATCGGGTAGTGGTCGCCAGTATCGGGGTGCACGTCCCAGCTTTTGGTTGCGATAGACTGCGCATATTGATGTTGTGGCAAATTATGAGGCTCATCGGTTGCCACAAGACGGATCAAAACACCTTCTTGCTGCGCTTTTTTCCACGAATACTCCAAGAGCTGGGATTGCCACTGCATCTTGGCGGAGTTTGTGGTGCTAAAAACGGTATACATCATCGGTGGATCGCCTCGTTTCAGCCTTTTGCAATTGCGTTAGTGTCGTCTGCGGACTGTGTAAGCGCAACGCAGTCATTCCAATCCCGATCAGACTTGATTGTTATTGGATCGGGAGGCCTTCCCACGAAGACATCAGGATGCGCGCGCTTGTTTTTGAGATCGACGCCCGAAAAGCGTTCATATTCGGTGCGCGATCTTTCGCCACCCAACCCGTATCGACCAAGGCTTTCCTGGTCCGTCGCATCATCGCTAAAAGCAAGCATTCTTAGCCTTTCCAAAGCGATCTTGTTTTTTGCGGAGACAATCTGTGTGCCCTTTTCCCAGTGTCGACGTGGTGGCGCTGTTCGATGCTCCATGTGCCATGCCACAATTCGGTCCGGAAGAAAGATGTCGTAGCCGTGCGTGAAAGAACGCAATGACAACGCAAACTCCTCTCCCCAATAATAATGATCGGGATCTTGCCGTACCTCATCGCACCAGAAACCAGGCGCAAACACAAATTGGCCGGATAAAAAACGGTTGAAGCTATGTGGTTTTGCGACCGGTTTGCCCCAGTCGAACCATGGCGCCCACCCGCCGCTTTCATCCCAGTGGGAAATTCGGCTTGAGCGCACGCCCAATTCGGTAGTTTTCGAAACCCAACCGTCACCATCGATGCGAAATAGGGGCGCGATCATGCTTATTATGGGTTTGTCCGCGGGCAATTCAGCCATCATCCGGACTAGACTTTCATCCCAGCCGGGCGCCATCTCCATATGCGAGTCTATTTGAAGCGTGTAGGCCTCTCCGTCATAGAGCTGTTGTGCTTGGTTTCTCGCCCAGCACCCACCGCCGCTCTGCGCGATCGGCACCTTTACAAAGCTGAACCGAGCGTCGTTTTCAAATCGCCCGAGCAAATCTTTACCGTCGGGGTCAAACTGCCAGCAGATGCCAAAAGTCAGGCGCTCTGGATTGGCCGCATTGGCGAGGCAACTGTCCAAGGTGCGCGGCAAATCCGGGTCAGCGTAGGCGGCAATGGCTATGAATATTTTTGGCTGCCGGTTCATAAAACGCTACCAAAACCTTTATGCGCGTTTGTTGCAAAGCCATCCATTGATGGTGAAGCGGCTATCGGAAAACGCTTTTGATGGGCAGCGCACGAGATCAACCTCGTGTACGCGTTCACTTAAAAAAGTGACAAGCGAATTATTGGCAGGCGGCACTGAAGCAACTGCGCTGCTCGACTCATGACTTGAATCATACAATAGCAGATCACCACCGGAATATGGTTTAGGCTCGCCGTGGAAATAGTAGACGAAGGTGATCTCGCGGTTGGCGACACCTTCTACATTGTGATCGGCATCAGCATGCCGCTTAAAATAGTCGCCGTCGTTGCTCGCTGTGAGCTGAAATTCATTATATTCGTAGGTGAAACCGGGACGTCCAAGCTTCTCCGTTACATGCGGCAAATGGATCTTTAAACGCTTTAGAAACAAGTCGTGCCACGGCGAGTCCTTGACCGCAAAAAGGACCCGCGACTTCCGGTATTTATTGTCTTGCGGGTGCTCATCTTCGTTGGTGACCGTACTTCCCTCAAAATTCGCCTCGTTCTCGATGGCGTATGCAAGCAGCTGTTGGTTTTCATCGGGCGTCAAAAAGTCATCGATGGTCACATGGGTGACTTGAGCTGGAGACGGGGAAGTTTGTAGTGCCGCACCTGTGCCCATCGGTTGCAGCAAGACTGGCGGTCTCGTTTTTACACTGATAACGGAGCTTGACATAAATGAACATGCCGCGCGCCCGTCATTGAGCGGCAGTTGGATCAAGGTGTCGTTTTGCGCAACAGCGGCTTTTGAACCGACAACAAGTGCGATGTGTAGATCTTGCAGTACTTGTGAATTCGCTGGCAAGACCGTGCTGTGGGTTTCACCGTTTACGAGCGTCACATCTACTTCGATATCTTGCATCTTTGTCAGGCCCCCTAACCGATCACCGCGCTGCGAACTTGTTCTTCATCGGGCAATTTCTGGTGAAATTCAACGATCGCGTCAGCGGCTTCTTTAGGATCAGAGAATACCAACTGATGTGGCTGCAGCGTTTCGACTGATCGGCAGAGCGCTTCAATCGTATTGTCCGGGTTGCAGTGGAAACTCAAACAACTTTCCAGCAACTGGCCAACCGATTGTGCCGGCGATACCGGCGACAAGGCCGTATTTGCACCCGGCTTAAAGTACGGAAAGATGAGCCCTGAAACCGGCACCGGTTTTATCTGGCGGCGATCGGCGGATATTTGTATCGCCTTCTTTGCAAGCGTGCTGATCTCGTTTCGATTTAAACGTCTGCGCGACGGCTCGCGTACTTGTGGCGTACCTGGAAACGGCACTGCCTGGCCGGCTTGCGGGTCGAGCGGAACAATGTCGTCTGACAGAAAGCTCCAACCGCGCTGGCATAACTCTAGTGTCAGGGTACTTTTTCCTCTCCCCCAACTGCCGGGCAAAAGAACAGCGCTCTCGTTTTGGGCGACACATCCCGCATGCAGCCAAACCAAATCAGTGTTGCTGACGATGAATAGCTTCGCCACTTCCCGATAGAGTTGACGCAAAATCCGATAACCATCGCTGTTTTCGGAGATTTTTTTGCCGTCTACGAGAAGGTGAGTTTGGTTACCCACTTCATCGAGCCTGACCTCCCCGAGGCCGTTGACCGGTTGCGGCAAAAGCATCATCGAGAAGAGCTTGCGGATGTCTTCGGCGACATCCATCCGGCTGCTTCCGGCAGTTACTGTTTTTCCGCGGAAAGCGATATGAACCGGACCCGCGTCTTCCATCGGATCGTCGGCATGTTCCTTGAAGGAATACGAGCGTTTCGCCGCTTGTTCCACCGCTTCCGTTTCGTTGAGGAAGCTCTCTGGCCATTCGCGCATCCAGGCAGGGTTGAGCCGTTGATCAAACAGGTTCCAGCTATAGGGACCGTCGAATTTGCGCACCATCACACCGTTTTTCAGCGGTATGGAGTCGTTCGGCTCGCTATTGCCGGGCTGAACAGGTGCTCCCGGTAGCGGCACCTCGTTCCAAAGGAACTTGAACTGCTCATTGCTGCCATTGAGGCCCCGCATTCGTTGAATGAGCGAAGTAAACGTGCTCGTCATGGTACCGATGAAATCCTGCGAACGCGCAGCGATCAATTGCGAAAGATAGGCCAGCGCAACGGAGTCATGGGTCGGCAGGTCATAGAACGCCTTAAGATGATGACCCAAAATATGTTGATCGATAAAGATCAGATCGTGATAGGCCTCTTTAATCGCGTCAAAAAATGGGTCGTTGGCCTCATCTGTTAGCACTACCAGACGATCCGAACGGCCAAAATGCCGATCCATGGCCGCAATTGCCTCTTGCGGTTTGCGTTTTAGGGTCGTCGTACCCGAAGTCTTTTTAAAGTCACCGCGCCTTATATGAACCGCGTTGAACTCGCCCAAATCCGCAGCCACCAGCTCGGCAAATGCGGCCAAATGCTCTCTTGGACGCATGTTTTTTATCGCGCGGTGCGCACGCTGCTGCGATGGCGCATCCAGATAGAAAAAGCTCGAGTAGAAACCAAGGGTTTGGTTTTTTGGGCCTCCTGAGTAGGAAAGAACTGGAATGTTTTCGCAGCTTTGTTCCACCGTGAAATGTTTATCTCTCATGGCTTTGAAAGCTGTGAAATCATCGGTCGCTGTTGTCAGGTGTGATGGAAAGAAGAACACGGCCTCCAACGGGGAGACGCTGGAAATCTCATGCGGTGCAAACCGGTTCAGATTTACGGTATGCGCATCTGCAAACGGAACGCCGGGGTCGATCAGGTCTGTGATACGGCTCGGATAGGCGTTGCTGACCAGCCCATCATAATCCACCACATTGGCGGCCGGAGAATTATTGCCCTTTAGCACCAAAAGCCGGTCGGTTAGCGTTGCCATAACAACGCCCAGCTCCAGCGACATGGCGAGATTACTCAGGCCAGCCCTGCCCTCCCGGTATAATGTGTAAACAAGTGACTTCATAGCTACCGAGGGTACCGATTTCAGCGTTCGCTGCCCGGTTTTTCCAATGACCAGCCGACCGGCGTGTAGTGCAGAAAGATGTTGGCGTAGTAGTCGCCATCGAGCGGATAAGGCCGCCCGTGTTTCAGGCGCGCTCCTTCAAAGAAAATCATCTCGCCCGGCTCTGCGCTCACTTCGTGGCGGGTACCATCTATATCTTCCACCACAAGAGGCCATGGGCTGTTGACTCGGCTGTCGACGCAGATGGTCGAACTCACAACGTGGGTCGTCGCATGATCGACATGGACATATAAATAGCTTCTTGGTTGATACACGCGAATGCCGTAGCACGTTGCTATCTCTAGCGGCATTCCACACCAATCTTCATGGAGCCCCTTCAAGTCCTGAAGAAGACGAGAGTTCAACGCTCCATCAGTGTAGATCAAAGAAGGATAGGCGCGCGGATTTTCTGATTGGATAAACCCCCCACCTGGTTCCGACTCGAACCTACGCACATTGTTCGCCATGTGTGTGCGCAGCATTTGAAGCAATGCCGGGTCTATTTTGACCTTTTTAAAGCCCAAGCCAAGCGATGGCACTCCTTCCAAGATCTGGTTCTGTTCGGAAACGAGCTCCGGTGGGGTTTCATACATTCAGCCGGCTCCTCGCTCGTTCAGCGAGTTGGAAGAAATACTTTTCATGGTCTGTAGTCGCACTCGCGGCAAACTCTTCAAATGCAGTCTGCAAAAGATCGCGCTCGTGATACGCCTGCTTGTGCCATTTGGAGTCGCGAAAAGCTGCGCGACCAAAGTCTTTGGGATCGCTGTAGTAGTGGTAAAATGTACCATCGGGTATTTCCACTTCGTCGCAGTCAGAAACCAAAAACTGCTTGTCCTCTAGAAGGTCATAGTCGATGCCATTGGCCGTCATGGCAAGAGCATAGCACGGCATTTCCGATATCCAGGTTAGCTCAGCGCCGGCAGCCCGACCAAGCAAAAAGGCGGCATGGGCAAAGCGAAAACAGTCGGCGACGAATTTCTTGTCCTTTGCAACCGCGCCTGTGACGAACAGGTTGACGGCGCCTGGCTTAAGGGGCTTCTCGCAGCCAATAGCCTCCAGCAACTTGTCCAAATCAACACCGTTGCCCTTATTGACATCAACGCTAGAGAAAAACGGGTTGGTGGATACGTGCCAATTGCGGGGTAACGCACATCCTTTGGGAAAAAGGTCAAAAGGTATGTTGCCGTAAAGGAACATGTCGCTGTCGAAGACACATATGGTGTCGTCATCGAGCGCCATTTCTCCGGCCCTAGCCAGTGCTTCCACCTTGTTTAGCGCGCTGTAGTGGGTGCCGTGGCCATCACCAATATCGATGCGCTCGCCACGCCTGTGGTTACGTGTCAACGTGTAAAGTGTATCGTAACTCTCCAAGATGTTACGCAGTTCTTCGGACAGAGGCGCTTCATCGTTGCAGACAACCACATGTGTCTTCCAACCCGCTGGCAGCTTGCCAATAAATGACTCTAGGAAAATCGCCGTTTGCCAGCGGAAGTAATCGGTGTCCTCGACGCCGATCACGAAAGTAGCCCCGGTTTTAGCGCGCTCGTGTTCTGTTACACCGTCGAGCAAACCTTGCCGGGAAAAACTGATCAAAGCCTTGCTGACTTCACGTTTCAGGAGCTCGAGTTCGATATCGAACTCTTGCCCGAGTATGGCAACTATGTCGGCTACGTTATTTTGGCCGTCGCATAGATCCCAAATAATTCTGCCGGTTTGATTAACCGCCAGAGCTTGGTTTTCCTCACCATCAACGCCGGACGAATCATGCTTCTTTGGAGCAACGACGATGAGTTCATCGCTGACGGCGAATTGGCGGACACCGTCACGTATTCTTGGCTTACCTTGCGTTTGCATGTCCTAGGAAACTCTCCGACCAAGAATTTAGCAAACTGCATACACCAAGGAATTGGCTGCACAAAAGTCCGCGCTTAAACCTTCATGAGAACGTCGCTGTAGATGTGACAGCCTTACCATCATCAGATCGACCAACAGATTGGCCAACCCACCAATCCACTGCAAGCCTCGCACGCATCGTCTCCTGACTTCGAGAGCGAACAAGGCTAACCAAGGTGTCGCCGATGGGTTGGTAAACCTACGCGCGAATTTATCGGAGCCTAAGTTGGCGACGGCGCCATTGTCGGGGCCATTGTCGGCGCCACAGTTGGCGGTGATGGTGTCGGCGACATGGTTGGTGCCACTGTCGGCGGTGATGGTGTCGGCGACATGGTTGGCGCCACAGTTGGCGGTGATGGTGTCGGTGACATGGTTGGTGCCACAGTCGGCGGTGATGGTGTCGGCGACATGGTTGGTGCCGTGGTAGGCGAAGGCGTCGCAACGACGCTCACGGAACTTTGCGCAAAAACTTCATTCGGCAGATTTACGGCTACGATGAC
Source organism: Pseudomonadota bacterium (assembly GCA_039815825.1). Taxonomy (GTDB): domain Bacteria; phylum Pseudomonadota; class Alphaproteobacteria; order Rhizobiales; family Rhizobiaceae; genus JBCBDX01. Next base: position 42,629 of record JBCBYO010000021.1, on the reverse strand, counting down.
CGGAGCAACCCAAGCACGTTTTACGACGTCTCGGCGCGTGTAATCCTGGTTCATCGGATCGTTTGATTGTGCCCCCTGGTCCGAAGTTGCATCACCGGAAGTAACTTTCTTGTCGTCCATCTTAAAGCATCTCGCACTTGGTCAAAAAAAGAGCCCGCGAACTCTGCGTCGACCTATATTCGAAAGGCGTTAATACAGCAAGGCCTCGCCACAATTTACACTTATTTACTGATGGCAAAATGCGGGCCGGTACAAGCCGCCGTTCGCATTTACTCAGAGTAAGCAAGGTGCCAAGAATGCGACTTGACAATTTTACCCTATTTGTCAATTTGACGATATCGCTTCGGAGATATCGCCATGGACTTAACCGTTAACGGAACCCAACATCAAATTGACGCTGAATATGATACCCCATTGTTGTGGGTTTTGCGTGATCAACTCGGGCTCATGGGCACCAAATATGGCTGTGGCATTGCTCAGTGCGGCGCTTGTACAGTCCATGTGGACGGATTTGCCGTCAGATCGTGCCAACAAGCGATTGGCAGCCTTGATGGCGCTGAAGTGACCACAATCGAAGGCCTCGGTCAGCCAGAAGCTCTCCACGCCGTGCAGGAAGCGTGGGTCGAAACCCAGGTGGCGCAATGCGGCTTTTGCCAGTCCGGCCAAATCATGCAGGCCGCCTCACTATTGGCAGACGATCCCAACCCGTCAGATGAGAAGATTGACGCGGTCATGTCCGGCAACCTTTGCCGCTGCGGCACCTACCCGCGCATCCGGGCCGCCATCCGCCTTGCGCAATCAAAGATGGGAGCCTGAGCGATGAGCAGACTTGGAACAATCACACGCCGCGCCTTTCTCGTTGGGACCGCTGCCGTTGGCGGCGCTGCCATTTTCGGCACCTATGTCGTTGCCCGCCCGCATGACAATCCACTGATGAACGATCTGCCGGAAGGCGCTGTCGCCTTCAATCCGTGGGTCAAGATTGACGGTGAGAGCATCACGCTCATGACGCCACATGCCGACATTGGTCAGGGTGTGGAGCATATGCAGACGGTTTTGATGGCCGAAGAACTCGATCTGGATCTTGACCAGTTCGAAACATCGCCGGGCATCCCGTCCGCGGCCTACTATAATGGCGCTTTCGCTGAAGAAGGTGCTGAAACGTTCGCAGCGCTGCTACCGCTGCCTGCGACGGTGCTGCATGCCATGCTGTCACCGGCATTGAAGATGGTTGGCATCCAAGGTACCGGCGGCTCAACTTCGGTTCCTGACAGCTGGATCAAGCTACGCACTGCCGCCGCTTCAGCGCGCGAAACCCTCAAGCAGGCGGCTGCGAACACTTATGGTGTCTCCGTTGGCGACTTGAAGACCGAGAGCGGCGCCGTCGTCCTGCCCGACGGCACGCAAGTCAGATATCAGGAATTGGCGGCAGCGGCTGCCAGCATTCGCCCCGTGCAAAATGTGACACTTCGTTCATCTGACCAATGGCGCTACATTGGCAAGCCGACAGAACGTCGCGACATTGTCAACAAATCTACGGGCGCCCCGATTTACGGCATCGATCAGGTCGTGCCGGGCATGGTTCATGCCGCCGTGCGCACCAATCCTCGCCGCGGCCCGATGTTGAAGCATGATGCCGCGCCGGCACAATCCATGCCCGGTGTTCAGCAGGTCGTGGAAGTGACCAACGGCGTTGCCGTGACGGCTGATAGCACATGGCGTGCGTTCAAGGGTGTGGAAGCGATCGACGTGGAATGGGGGCCTGCCCCATACCCCGCCGAGCAGGAAGACCATTGGGCCAATGCCGAAGGTTCGTTCACGGACGAGCGGTTCCAGGCGACCTGGCGCAATGATGGCGATGTTGACAGCGCCATTGGTGATGGTTCGGTCACCGCCAACTATCGCGCGCCATACATCGCACACCAACCGCTTGAACCGCTTAACGCGATTGTCACGGTCACTGACGAGGCTGTGGATGTTATCGCCGGTCACCAAATGCCCACCCTGTTGCGCGGCGTTGTCTCAGCGATCACGGGTCATGAGCAAGATAAGATCAACTTCCGCAACCTGCATTCTGGCGGTTCGTTCGGTCACCGTCTGGAGTTTGAAAATATCAAACTGGCTGCGGAAATCGCCAATCAGATGCGTGGAACGCCGGTAAAACTGACGTTCACGCGCGAGGAAGACTTTGTCCAGGATTTCCCGCGTCATCTGGCCGTCGCCCGCGCGCGCGGTGCAGTATCAAACGGTAGAGTGACGGCCATCGACATGGATGTCGCTGGCGCGCCCGTCGTTGCCTCGCAGATGAGCAGAGCCGGGATAACTCTGGGTGGCCCGGACAGCCAGATTGTCGCCGGCATCTTCTCGGCACCTTATGGTAATGTCGAAAATTTCCGCGTGCGCGGATACGCCGTCCCAGACATTGGGCCGACTTCAAGCTGGCGGGCAGTGGGCGCCTCCTACGGCGGCTTTTTGATTGAAACCTTTGTCGACGAATTGATCCACGCAGCCGGCGCCGACCAGGTCGAAGAGCGTCTGCGTATGATAGATGATCCCGTCTCCAAGCGCGTTCTTGAGACATGCGCGGAAATGGCTGGTTGGGACAATACGCGTCCCGAAGGACGCCATGTCGGCGTCGCGCTGGTGCACTCGTTCGGCGTTCCGGTCGCCGAAATTGTCGAGCTGGAGCAAACGGATCGCGGCATTAAACTGCACAATGTGTGGGTCGTTGCCGATCCAGGAACGGTTATTGACCCGGTCAACATCGAAAACCTGATCCAGGGCGGTGTCATCTGGGGCCTTGGGCATGCGATGAACAGCGAAATCACATACAGCGACGGCATGGCCCAGCAAACCAACTATCACGCCGCTGAGGGCATGAGGCTGTATCAATGCCCCGAAATTCATGTTCGCACGCTTGAGAACAACAAGTCGATCAGAGGTATAGGGGAGCCGCCAACACCACCGGCCTTCCCTGCGCTCGGTAACGCCATCTTTGCGGCAACCGGCGAACGTTTGCGTGAAACTCCATACAACAAATTCGTCGACTTCGTTTGAGGCGGGACAGCATGATGAAAAACAAACTCGCCACCACATTGGCCGCGTTCGCCTTGTCGATTGCGACAACAAACCTGGTTCATAGCGCGGGCGAAACCGGCGAGAACGTCACCATTGAACCGCCGGAAGCAGCAACAGTGGAAGAAGGTCTGGCGGCCTTCGACCGTATATATGAAGTGGCCTCCCACCCGCGTTGCAGCAACTGCCATGTGGGCGCAGACCATCGGCCCATGTGGTCCGGACCTTCTTATGGCAAGGCGCGCCCGCACGGGATGAACATAGTTGCGGGTGAGAGCCGTATCGGTGCCGAAACCCTGCTGTGCTCAACCTGTCATGGGGTGCGTGATACGCTGAACGACATGCCCCATGCGGCACCGCAAGTGGCCATGACTTGGCAATTGGCACCCGTGGAGGCGGAATGGTTTGGCAAAAGCGCCAACGAAATCTGCACCCAACTACGCGATCCGGCACGTAACGGTGACCGTGACATGCTGGCACTGGCTTCCCATCTTGACCATGATTTGATCTTGCACTGGGCGTGGAACCCCGGCGGCGGGCGTGAACCGGCCCCTTACAGCTTGCAAGAGCATGTCGATGATATTCTAACTTGGGGCGTGGCTGGCATGCCCTGCCCCACGGAGTAAATGCGATGCGTCTTGCCGCTTATTTTATTCTGATCAGCGCTGTGTTTCACGTCGCGATTTGTGTGCTGTCAGGTTTTTCCAGCGATGCGCAGTTCCTGTTGGTCCCGGCTGCGATTTATGTACTCCTCGCGCTTGCACTGCTTTGGTCCGTCTGGGGCAGCCGGTGGATCAGCTTGGTTGTCATGCTCGGTGGCGCAGCTGCCGCTATTGGCAGCTTTGCAGCACCACCAGTAGAGCCGTCATGGATGTTCGGCTTGATCTTTGCCACTGACATCATCGCCGCAATATTCTTGTTTGGTGCGATCTGGGTAGGCCATCGGCCCACCGTCAGAGCTGCTTAGGCTTTTGTTCGAGCCCGTCCGCTTCCATCCTTGTGTCGACGTCGACCAGCATTTGTGCTGGCACTTCAACGGCAGCGATGTTTGGCCAGCGTGCCAGCAGCTTACGCGCGCCCTCGTCTCCTGACATCTTGTGGAGTTGCGGCAAAAGCTGTTTGGGAAAGCAGACCGGCGGCAAGAAACCATGATCAAGGCGCACCGCGCTTGGCACCTTATCGGTGCAAAGGGTTGTGACCAAGTTCAGCACATTGGCATCAACAAACGGCATATCCGCCAAGTGGACGAGCACCTTGTCGGCACCCAACTCTTGTGCCCGGGTAATTCCCGACTTCACGCTTGTCGCCATTTGCGGCGCGACTGCGGATAGGTCTAAGCACTCGAAATCCGGGAGCAATGTCGCCACGGCTTGCGAGCGGATGACTGCTATCTTGTGATCAAGTTGAGCGCCACGCATGGCATCGGCTGCATGAGCGACCATCGGCTTGCCGTCCATCATGTGCAGCAATTTGTCCGATACACCAAATCGTTTCGACGTTCCCGCCGCCAGCAAGATACCTACAATCATACACGCCTCTTCGTGGTGGATTGGATCTGCAACCAGATGCCAAACGCGACCCAATGCAAAACCAAAATGACAACATTCACGGGTTTGGCTCTACAAGAACGCCGCCATCGGACAATCGGGCCCATGCGTCATAGTGAGATAAGAACACATCACCATTGAGCGTGTCGATCACATCTGACCTCTTCAGCTTGTCCATCACTGGCCCCTTGACCTCGGACAAGTGCAAACCAACACCCATGTCCTTAAGGCGATGGTTGATTGCCTCAAGGCTCTCCAAAGCCGAATAGTCGACCTCGTTGACGGCTGAAAAGATAAGGACGACGTTCTTGATTGCGCACCCATCGGTGACACGTCTTTGGATGTAATCTTCAAGGAAACGGGCATTGACGAAATAAAGGCTCTCATCGACGCGAAGCGATACCAGTGTCGGCGTTGTTTTGACATCGTGACGCAGAATATTGCGAAAATGCTGCGTGCCAGGGACCAATCCAACTTCGGCCACATGCGGCCGCGACGTCTTGTGAAGGTGCAGGACTACCGAGATGATCACGCCGGAGGCAACACCGATTTCAACGCCGAAACCCAAAGTCAAAAGGATGGTGGAAGCGACAGCGATAAAGTCGGCACGTGAAAAGACCCAGGTTTTTTGCAGGATCGTTAGATCAACAAGACTTAGGACAGCGACGATGATGGTGGCCGCCAACGTTGCATTGGGAAGATAGTAAACCAGCGGCGTGAGCGATACGGCCGCGATGGCGAGACCAATTGCAGTAAAGGCACCGGCTGCCGGTGTTTCCGCCCCGGCGTCAAAATTCACAACCGAACGTGCAAAACCGCCGGTGACCGGATAGCCGCCAGTGAAAGCCGCACCGAGATTGGCGGCGCCCAGGCCGATCAACTCTTGGTCCGGATCGATCCGTTGGCGCTTTTTGGCGGCCAGCGTTTGAGCCACTGATACTGATTCTACAAACCCAATGACCGATATAAGGACTGCTGGGATAAACAATGCGCCGATCAAATCAGGAGCAAAACCCGGCAAAGTTAAGGGCGGCAGGCTTTGTGGCACTTCACCGACGATATTTACCCCGCGATCAGCAAGACCAAAGGCCCAGACCGCCAAGGTTGTCACGACAACCGCGCCGACCGGACCGGCTTTGGTCAAAATGTCGGATAGCAGTACCGGAACGCCCAAACCGCGCAATGTCGGCTTCAAGTTTTTGCGAACCCAGAAGAGAAATGCGGTCGCCGCAACGCCAATGATCAACGTGATCCAGTTGGTTTGACCCAGATTGGCAAAGATGGAGGCGAGCATTTCCGGCAGGGTATGGCCATGCGCGCTGACACCCAAAATATGTTTCAGTTGGCTGGTTGCAATCAAAATTCCGGACGCTGTGATGAAACCGGCAATGACTGGATGGCTGAGGAAATTGGCCAAAAAGCCAAGGCGGAAAACGCCCATCAACAACAGCATCCCGCCAGATAAAAAGGCGAGTGTAAGCGCGGCAACCGCATAGCCAGCCGTCCCCTGCTCTGCCACCTGGCCCACTGCCGTCGCTGTGAGTAATGAGACCACCGCTACAGGACCGACAGCCAGTGCGCGACTGGTTCCGAAGGTTGCATAGAGCATGATCGGCACAATGGACGCGTAGATCCCCGCTTCCGGCGGCAGGCCGGCCAACAGTGCATATGCCAAGGATTGCGGAATGAGCATGATGGTCACGATCAATGCCGCGATCAGGTCATTGGACAATGCCCTGCGGTTATATTCGCGACCCCAATCCAGCACGGGGACATATTGGCGAAGGTGTGTAATCATCATCCGGTTCTGCAAAAAAAGCGAGCGGGACTCATTGGCCCCGCCCACATTTGGGTCGGCAAACACTTTTCTGTTCAAGCGGGCACTTTTCGGGTCTTCTCAGCATTTGCGATGCGCTCCGCAACAGCGCTCAAATCATAGCCGGCGGCCAAAGTTGCTGCGAGGATATCAGATGCCGGTTGCTTGCCAGCTTCGCTTAAAGACCAGAGCATCGCTGAACGTGTACCGGTCCGGCAGTAAGCCAAGATCGGGCCGTCAGCTGATCGCAACGCATCAGCGAATGTCGCCACATCATCGTCTGAAATCTTGCCCGGCTGGACGGGTATATAATGGCTATTTAGGCCGACCGACTCAGCTGCCGCTTTTATGTCGGCGAACGATGCCTGATCGGCGCACTCCCCATCCGGGCGGTTGCAGATAATCGCGCGAAAACCGTCAGACGCAATTGCCGCAATGTCTTCGGGCATGATTTGCGGGCTCACTGACAAGCACGGTGAAATCGTCTTGAGTTCCATTGGTTGGTCCTTTGCGGTCGCTTACAGGCCGTTTACCGGCACTTTGAGCATTGGGTTGCCGTCCTTGTCGGTTGGCACCTCACCCGCACGCATGTTCACCTGCAGCGACGGGATGATCAGCTTGGGCATATCCAGTTGTGCGTCGCGTTCGGTGCGGAATTTGACGAACTCTTCCTTGGTCTTTCCGCCGCCAACATGAATGTTGTGCGTCTTCTCATCACCAACCGTTGTCTCCCACTGGATATCGCGGCCATTGGGCCCATAATCATGGCACATGAAGAGACGCATCGCGTCCGGCAAAGTCAGCACTTTCTGGATGGAGTCATAAAGGGTGGCGGCATCCCCACCGGGGAAATCAGCGCGTGCTGACCCGCCATCGGGCATGAAAAGCGTATCGCCCACAAACGCTGCATTGCCCATGACATGGACCATGCAGGCTGGCGTGTGGCCGGGCGTATACATCGCAAAAGCCTGCATGTTGCCGATTTGATATGTATCGCCATCTTCAAACAAGCGATCAAACTGTGAGCCATCGCGCTGGAACTCGGTGCCTTCGTTGAAGACTTTTCCAAATGTATTCTGCACAACCATGATCTTCGAACCGATCCCGATCTTGCCGCCTAACTTACCTTGGATGTAGGGCGCGGCCGACAGATGATCGGCATGGACATGGGTTTCGATGATCCATTCCAGCTTCAGGCCCTGCGTTTCGATTTGGCGGATCAACTCATCGGCATGTTCGTAAGTGATACGGCCAGCCGCATAGTCGATGTCCATCACGCTATCGATGATCGCGCAGGCATGGGAGGTCGGATCCTTCACAATGTAGCTAATTGTATTGGTCGCCTTATCGAAAAATGCCTGAACTTCTGGCTTGATGTCCATATTGACAGGATATTGGGTCACTTCAGCCTCCTTTGGCTGGTCAGATTTCACTATCTTGACTGGTTATTGGCCAGATTAGCAATCGCGACACGTCTTAAGGCCGACCATGCTGTATAGCGGGCAAATACCGACAAAAGCGGTCAGGGTAAAAATGCCTGCAACTGCCAAAGCGATCCAGAAGACAACGCCGCCGACAAGGTTTGTCGTAAAGGCCAGCACGAGCAACAATGCTGCGATCGCCAGTCGGCCGCCGCGGTCGAATTTTCCCATGTTCGTCATCATAACGCACTCCATATAAGTTCTGTGTTTTCACCACTATACACGCGGCGTGCAGGACCTTTGGTGACTTGATCACCAAAACGGACCGAATGGGAGTAGAAACGTCTGATGGCCTGATAGCCGATCGCATGTTAAGGTCGCGAACGGTGACCATGGGGTGTGATATCATGAACGGACGACGCGCTTGCTTTGCGTGCATTACCGCATTGGGCTGTGTAGCAACCTCGCCCGCTTCAGCCACGACGACAATGTTTTGCGACGGCATCGGCAGTGATGTATCCGTCCAAATACTATTTGGGGGCGGGCCCATACTCAACGCGCTGGAAGCGACTATCGGAATTGGGAAAACCGATATTACGACGCGCGTCGACCTGACCGATCAACCGGCAACCATCGTGCAGTTTAAAGGGACGGAAGAGGAAATCCAACTTGACTTGGTGGACTCTCAAGCGACCGTTGTACTCGCATCACTGCGCATTGTTCGGACCGACGATGGGGAAAATGAGCCGGTACAAGTTGGGTACGTTGCTGTGTTGGGCAATCCGCCTGCGGCGATCGAATGCGAAGGGCCTTAGACTAGAGGGCATCCGACCTTGCGCGCTTTGGCTCGGCACTGGTGTGCAGCTTTTAAGTTGCGCCCAAACGCTCGCCCCAACGACACGAAACTTTCAACAAACGCGGACTATGGTGAGATCTGGGTAGCGAACTCCAAGTGCAAAATGCACCTGTGACGCTAACATAAGAAGGGGCAGCTTCAATGAAGCCATGGAAGACAATCCGACAGACAACCACCTATGAAGCATCACCCTACCTCCGTGTTTTCAGGCAGGAAGTGGAGCTACCCAATGGCCAACAGATCGATGATTTTTATCAGGTGCATCTCAGACCGTTTGTGATTGTTGTCCCCCTCCTTCCGAACGGCAAAATATTGACCATTCATCAGTACAAGCATGGGCTTGGACGCGTTTCACTGACCTTTCCAGCCGGATTTGTTGATGAGGGTGAAATGCCCAGAGACGCCGCTGGCCGAGAGTTGCTGGAAGAGACCGGATACAGCGTCGGTTCCATGATCCATTTGGGGGAGTTTGTCGACAATGGCAATCAACGGGGCAGCGTGGGTAATTACTACCTAGCTACGGATTGTATCCAAACGGCTCAACCGAATTCGGGTGACCTGGAGGAGATGGAGATCAATTTGTTGGGCGGCGAAGAAATTGATCGGGCGGTTTCAGCCGGTGAGATCGGTATCATACACCATGCCAGCGCTTGGATGCTGGCCAGAACCCGATTTTGACCATCGCTTGCATTTGGTAGGCGCGTAACATCTGGCGCTGGCTCATTTTCCTACCTACACAGTACGATTGGCCGAGATGTCTTGAATCGTCTGCTCCAATCACTGGGGAAGGCCCATCCGCTGGTGATGTCACCCCCCTGAAATCAGTCGGCTATCAAGTGTGGGACATCATCTCGCTGATTGACGTACCTCAAAACTTTCGCAATATCTATCAACGGAGGCACTATGGATCGACCAACAGTCCATGATCTAGCACGACATGCTCGCGTCAGCTTGGCAACGGTCGACCGCGTGCTGAACGGTCGTCCGGGTGTTCGAGAGCAGACGATCTCGCGCGTGCAAAAGGCGATCGACGAGCTTGGATATTCCCGCGACACCAACGCCGCAACACTTGCGCGCAAAAACCCTTATCGGTTTGTTTTTCTGCTTCCAAAATCGAATACGCAATTCCTAGATACGCTCATTGCTGCCATCCATGAAGCAGCTTCAACCCATGCGGCGCTGCGCGCTAAAATTGAAGTCCTACAAGCTCCGATGCGCACCCCCGAGAACGCGCTTGAAGCGATCCAGTCATTGGACCCTGACGCGCTCGATGGGCTTGCAATCATGGCGCCGGAAACACCGAGCATCCGCGATGCTGTCCTCAATTTGCAGTCAAATGGTGTGCAAGTTGTTCCCATTATCTCCGATCTGCCTAACGCGGCCAGTGGCCACTTTGTTGGGATCAACAATGTTGCAGCCGGGCGTACTGCGGCGTTGCTACTAGGCGGATTTTCCAATGCGCATCATGGGCCGGTCGCCGTTATAGGCGGGCAAGCCATGGAGCGCTCATTTGTTGATCGCCGCTTGGGCTTTGATGCGGTCATGCGAGAACGGTTTCCGCATCTTACGGTGATGCCTACCATCGAGGGTTATGATGATGCTGCCCGCGTTCAGCAATTGGTCGAAAAACTCATTGCGCGGCAGCCTGATCTGGCGGGCATTTATCTTGCGGCAAGCGGCACAAGCGGCCTTACCGCCGCATTGCGCCAAGCGAAGCACGCGGGGCTTAAAGTGGTCGCGCACGATATGACAAAAGCATCACGTGCAGGGCTCATTGATGGCTTACTCGACGCACTCATCGTGCAAGATGTAGGGCACATAACCCGCTCTGCGATCCGGGTATTACGCGCGCTCAAGGATGGGCTGCCGATTAGCGCAGCGCAGGAGCGCATTCGTATTGAAATATTCACACGCGAAAACCTGCCCGATCCTTAGGTCGCGTATCAAAATTAAAATCAAATGCTTGTTTTTGGGAGGAAACACAGATGAAAACGATCAAGGGACCAGCCCTATTCTTGGCGCAATTTGCGGGTGACGACGCCCCGTTCAACTCTTGGGATGCCATTACGAAATGGGCTGCAGATTGTGGTTATGTCGGGGTGCAAGTTCCAAGCTGGGACGGTCGGCTGTTCGATTTGGACAAGGCCGCAGAATCAACAACCTACTGCGACGAATTCAAAGGCCAGGCTGCAGAAAACGGCGTTGAAGTCACTGAACTTTCGACCCATCTGCAAGGCCAGTTGGTTGCTGTACATCCCGCTTATGACACCGCGTTCGACGGATTTGCCGCCGAAACTGTGCGCGGTAATCCCCAGGCACGACAAGCTTGGGCGGTTGACCAAGTCAAGAAGGCCATCAGCGCCAGCCGAAATCTAGGGATTTCCGCCCATGCAACTTTCTCCGGTGCGCTGGCATGGCCCTATGTCTATCCCTGGCCGCAACGCCCAGCTGGTCTTGTGGAAGCCGCTTTTGACGAACTTGCAAAGCGATGGTTGCCGATCCTCAATCACGCTGAAGATAACGGTGTCGATGTTTGTTACGAGATCCATCCAGGAGAAGACCTGCATGACGGTGTGACCTACGAGATGTTCCTGGAACGTGTCGGCAATCACACCCGGGCAAACATGTTGTACGATCCATCGCACTATGTTCTGCAAGCGCTCGATTATCTTGACAATATCGACATCTACAAAGACCGCATCAAGATGTTTCACGTCAAGGATGCCGAGCTGAACCCAACCGGCAGACAAGGCGTGTATGGCGGCTACCAGCGATGGGTTGATCGCGCCGGTCGCTTTCGGTCGTTGGGCGATGGTCAAGTCGACTTCGCAGCGATTTTCTCCAAGCTGACCGCCAATGGTTTCGATGGATGGGCCGTCGTTGAGTGGGAATGCGCCATCAAACACCCTGAAGACGGCGCGCGGGAAGGTGCTGCCTTTGTCCGCGATCACATCATCAGACCAACCGAAGTTGCTTTTGATGACTTTGCGGCGGCGGATACTGACAACGAAGCCAACAAAAAAATGCTCGGTATCAGCTAAGGGGGTAAGACGATGGCAATTGAAGGTAAAGAAGAGAGCGCGCCAGCACGCATTCGCCTTGGCATGGTTGGCGGCGGCCGCGACGCGTTTATCGGCGGCGTTCACCGGATTGCGTCTCGGATCGACGGCCACTACGAGCTTGTCGCTGGGTGTTTTTCATCAACCGCGGAAAAATCGCAGGCTTCTGGTCGGGATTTGGGCCTCGACAGCAAGCGGGTCTATGATGACTATGCCGCTATGGCGCAGCGCGAGGCGCGGCTCAAAGACGGTATTGAAGCTGTTGCTATTGTCACGCCAAACCACGTGCACTGGCCCGCCGCGCGCGAGTTCTTGAAACGCGGCATTCATGTGATCTGCGATAAGCCCCTCACCTCGACTTTGGCGGATGCAAAGAAACTGGCCAAAGCAGCTGACAGTTCCGGTGCGCTTTTCGTTTTAACGCACAACTATACTGGTTATCCGATGGTGCGGCAGGCACGACAGATGGTGCGCGAAGGTGTCCTGGGCGACATTCGCGTGGTGCAAGCTGAGTATCCGCAGGATTGGCTTTCCGAGAAGTTGGAAGATACGGGCCAGAAACAGGCTGGATGGCGCACAGACCCTGAGCGATCGGGTGCAGGCGGCTCAATCGGGGATATTGGGACGCACGCCATGAACCTTGCGCAGTTTGTCTCGGGCCTGGAGATCGATGAGATCGCGGCTGATCTCAATGCCTTTGTTGATGGACGCCAAGTTGATGACAATGCCCATGTCATGATCCGCTGGAAGGGCGGCGCAAAGGGTATGTTGTGGTCATCACAGGTCGCTCCGGGCAATGAGAATGCGCTCAAAGTTCGCGTGTACGGCACCAAGGGCGGCATCGAATGGTGCCAAGAAGATCCGAATTATTTGTGGTTCACACCGCTTGGTGAACCGAAACGGCTCATCACACGCGGCGGCGCCGGATCAGGTGCCGATGCGGGTCGTGTGACCCGCATACCACCCGGCCACCCAGAGGGATATTTGGAAGGTTTTGCAAACATTTACACCGAAGCAGCACATGCCATAAGGGCGATGCAGAACGGTGATCCGACGCCTGAAGATGTCGTGTTTCCGACCGTCCGCGATGGCGTTATCGGCGTTGCTTTTGTTGACGCCTGTGTGCGCTCCTCAAACCGCAATGGCGCCTGGGTAAAACTGAACATCTGACATCTCGATATCGAAGCGCTTTGAATAAAAATTGCGTTCGATGACGATTTTGACTTGAAATGATGTACGTACCTCATTTAGGGTTCTATGTGTTCAACGGAGGTGCAAAGCTTGCGTTGAGTTCTGTTCTGGGAGGAAAATCATGAAGAAACGCGCATTGCTTGCCGCGACCGCTCTGGGTCTTGGCATGAGCTTCGGCAGCACATCTGCCCAAGCCAACGAACTGACACTGTGCTGGGCGGCTTGGGATCCGGCCAATGCCCTAGTGGAGCTATCAAAAGAATTTGAGTCGCAATCAGGCATCGCGATGAACTTCGAGTTCATTCCGTGGCCGAACTTTGCGGATCGTATGCTCAACGAGTTGAACTCAGGTGGGCAATTGTGCGACCTGCTAATCGGCGACTCGCAGTGGATTGGCGGTGGCGCTGAGAACGGTCACTATGTGAAATTGAACGAGTTCTTCGACGCCGAAGGCATTTCGATGGACGATTTCGCACCGGCGACTGTCTACGCCTATTCAACGTGGCCAAAAGGCACCCCGAACTATTGGGCGCTACCTGCTATGGGTGATGCCAATGGCTGGTTCTATCGCAAAGACTGGTTCGAGCGTGACGACATTAAAGCAGCCTACAAGGAAGCAACCGGCAATGATCTTGGCGAGCCACAGACCCAAATGGAGCTGATGGAAATCGCCAAGTTCTTCCAAGGCCGTGAGATTGATGGCCAGACCGTTTATGGCGCTTCGATCTTCACCGAGCGTGGTTCTGAAGGCATTACCATGGGCGCAACGGGCGCGCTTTATGCTTGGGGTTTCAAATATGAAAATGAGCCCGGCACTTATGACATGGAAGGCGCTGTAAACTCGGCGGAAGCCGTGGAGGCGCTGGAGTTCTACAAGGATCTCTACAATTGTTGCACACCACCCGGCTATGACAACGCCTATATGGAGCAGTCGCTGGACGCCTTTAAGTCCGGTCAGGTGGCCATGGCGATGAACTGGTTTGCGTTCTTCCCGGGTCTTTATGCCGACCCGAATACGGGCGGCGACAAGATCGACTTCTTCGTGAACCCTCCACAAAATGTGGCTGCATCCACGCTGGGTGGTCAGGGCATCTCTGTTGTTTCCTATTCGGACAACAAGGAAGGCGCGCTTGAATATATCAAGTGGTTTGCTCAGCCATCTGTTCAGCAGAAATGGTGGGAGCTTGGCGGTTACTCAGCACACAACTCGGTGCTGAATGATCCATCCTTCGTGGAAAGCCAGCCATTTGCCGGTGACTTCCTCGACGCCATGGGTGGTGTTCAGGACTTCTGGCAAGAGCCTGCCTATGCAGAGTTGCTTCTGGCGATGCAAGAGCGTCTTCACAACTACATTGTTGCCGACCAAGGCACTGCTGAAGAAGCACTCAACAAGCTGATCGAGGATTGGACGGAGACCTTCGAGGACGAGGGCAAGCTGTAAGTTCCGATGCAAATTCTGGCCGCGCCACTGGCGCGGCCGGAGCTCAATTTACCCATTACAAACTTGAACCGCCGGCCATCGAACCGGATTGGAAGGACGCGCCATGGCTGACACGGCGATGGACAAACTTGCCCAAAAAACACCGGCTAGGATGGCACGCCGCGTACGTGGCTTGTCCGACAGGGCCATCGCTTGGCTGTTCGTTGGGCCAACGATTTTCCTGCTTTTAGCGATCAACATTTTTCCGCTGATCTGGACGATCTATCTGTCGTTCACCAACTTTCGCGCCAATCGCCCCAACCGTGAAGTCGAATGGGTTGGTCTGCGCAACTTTGAACGCATTCTGACGGACATCGATATTTGGCTGAACATGCAGACAACTGCGCATTTCCTGTTCTGGACCCTGTTTTTCCAAGTTCTGATCGGCTTTGCCCTCGCCTATCTGATCAACAAGAATTTTAAAGGAAATCCGTTCTGGACCACTGTCATCGTTTTGCCGATGATGTTGTCACCAGCCGTTGTCGGCAACTTCTGGACTTTCCTCTATCAACCGCAAATCGGCCTTATCAATTATCTCGTCGAGCTAGTCACCGGCGTTCCCGCGTCATCCTTTTCCATGTTGGGTCCGGGAGGTTGGGCAAAATGGTCCATCGTCATTGTGGATACGTGGATGTGGACACCTTTCGTCATGCTGATCTGTTTGGCAGGCCTTCGCTCGATACCCGACTACATCTATGAAGCGGCCGAAGTGGACCGCGCATCGAAATGGCGCCAGTTTTGGACGATCACCGTCCCCATGGTGCTGCCATTTCTGATGCTTGCCGTTCTATTTCGCGGCATCGAGAACTTCAAAATGTTCGACATGGTCGTGCTGCTTACGGGCGGTGGACCTGGCAACGAAACGTTGCTGGCATCCATCGATCTGAAACGGGAAGCCTTTGAAAAATGGCGGACCGGCATATCCTCGGCCTATGCGCTGGTGCTGTTCGTCACCGTCTTCGGCCTTGCTTCCATCTATGTCAAAGCCCTCAATAAGGTGAAAGAGCGATGAGCGCCTATTCAGTCACCGAGCCGTCTGGCGGCACAAAGTGGTTCGCCGGCATCATCGTGATCACCTATGCGGTGGTGACCATGATCCCGCTGATCTGGATCATCGCCACAGGCTTCAAGTCACCGTCTGATGCGATCTCCTATCCGCCGAAGGTGGTTTTTGAACCAACGGTTGAAGGCTATGTGAACCTCTTCACGACCCGCACAAGGGTTACCCCTGAACAATTGGCCGAGTTGCCCCCGCCAGACGGGTTTGCCGAAGAGATCGTGCGCGAGTACGGCATGATTATCGTTGGCCCTTCCCGATTTGGGGAGCGCTTCCTGAACTCCGTGATTATCGGGTTCGGCTCGACGTTTCTGTCAATATTTCTAGGCACGCTTGCAGCTTACGGATTCTCGCGTTTCAACGTGCCTTTGAAGGATGATCTTTTGTTCTTCATTCTCTCGACAAGGATGATGCCACCCATCGCGGTCGCGATTCCAATCTTCCTGATGTACCGGGAGCTGGGCCTATCCGACACGCATCTGGGCATGATCCTGCTCTACACAGCGGTCAATATTTCGCTCGCAGTCTGGTTGCTCAAAGGCTTCATCGACGAGATACCGCGCGAATATGAAGAGGCTGCACTGATCGATGGCTACACGCGCTTTCAGGCCTTCTACAAAGTCGTCTTGCCGCAAGCGGCAACAGGCATCGCGTCGACCGCAATTTTCTGCCTGATCTTTGCGTGGAACGAATATGCTTTTGCCGTGTTGCTCACGTCAGGCAACGCCCAAACTGCCCCGCCTTTCATTCCGACAATTATCGGCGTGGGTGGACAGGACTGGCCCGCTGTGGCCGCGGGCGCAACGCTGTTCCTCGTCCCCGTCATGGTGTTCACCATCCTGCTGCGCAAACATCTGCTTCGCGGCATCACATTCGGAGCGGTACGCAAATGAACCAGTTCTTTTCAGGTCTTGCCCGTTTCCGCCGTGGGCCGTGGGAGGCAATGGCCACCATCATCATCGCACTGGGTGTTTTCATGCTGATGCAGCCATTCGTGCTGTGGGGCTTCACCTATTCATTTATCACAACGCTGATTGGAACCGTGATGTTCATCATCGTCAGCCACTTCCCGCAGGGCGACTAACACATGGCTGAGATCGTCATCAAAAACCTTCGCAAAGACTTCGGCGATTTCAACGCTGTGAAGTCATCGACCTTTACCATTGAGGACGGCGAATTCTTCATGTTGCTCGGCCCGTCCGGCTGCGGAAAAACAACGACGCTGCGGATGATTGCAGGGCTGGAACTCCCAACTTCCGGCGAGATCTATATCGATGGTGAAGAGGTTAGCCAAAAACCTGCTTCGCAGCGCGATATCGCCATGGTGTTCCAGATGTTTGCGCTCTACCCGCATATGAATGTGCGCAAGAACATTTCCTACCCGCTGGTCAGTCAGGGGTGGCCAAAAACGCAGGTAAAGCAGAAGGTCGAGGAAATCGCGCAAATACTTGATATCATGGATATTTTGGATAAGCCTGTCGGTGGCCTCTCAGGCGGCGACCGCCAGCGGGTGGCGCTCGGCCGCGCGATCGTTCGTGATCCAAAAGCGTTCATGATGGATGAGCCGCTCGGCGCGCTCGACGCGGAATTTCGTGAGCGCATGGCCGAAGAGCTACGCGCGCTGCACGACCGCATGAACGCCACTACCGTCTACGTCACGCACGACCAACTTGAAGCCATGCAAATGGGCGACAAGATCGTCGTCATGAACCATGGCGTGATCGAACAATTCGGCGTACCGCAGGACATTTATGATTGGCCGGCGACATTGTTTGTTGCGGAGTTTATCGGCTCGCCTCCGATGAACTTTCTGGGTTTTGAAGGAGACATCACGCCGACCTCTACATCGATCAAGTTGGGTGAAGTCACTGTCAATGTCCCGCACCAACACGCCGCCGTATCAGGTCCGCTAGTACTCGGTGTACGTCCTGAGCATGTTTTGATTTCAGACAAGGCCAGATATCGCGGTGAAGTTTTGGCGTCAGAATATTTGGGCACGACACAGATCATTACCGTGAAAACAGCGCACGGCGACGTAAAGGTCCGCGCACCGTCGTCCAACGCTGTGCGAGACGGCGAGCAGGTTGGCCTTGATTTCAATACCAAGACGCTGACCTTGTTTGATGCTTCGACCGGCAAGGCAATCATCTCGGAAGCCAATCAGGGAGTGCTGGCACATGGCTGAAGTAACGCTCTCGGGTATCACCAAAAAGTTTGGCAAAACGACCGCTGTCGACCAGATGGACATGGTCGTCCCGGATGGGTCATTTGTGGTCATGCTTGGCCCCACTGGCGCAGGTAAGACAACCACCCTACGGCTGATCGCAGGGCTTGAAGAACCGGACGCCGGCGAAATTGCCATTGGTGGGCGCATGGTCAACCGGGAGACACCAGCGCAACGCGACGTCGCCATGGTGTTCCAACAATACTCGCTCTACCCGCATATGACCGTGCGCGATAATCTGGCCTTTCCGCTGCGCTCGCCGATCTTGCGCACGCCTGAGGACGAGATTGCGCGCAAGGTGCAAGAAGTCGCAGAAGTGCTCCACATTCCCCATAAGCTCAACAACAAAGCTACTGAACTATCCGGGGGTGAAATGCAGCGGGTTTCCATCGGTCGTGCACTGGTGCGCGATCCGGCAATCTATCTCATGGATGAACCGCTTTCTTCGCTTGATGCGAAACTACGCGCCGATTTGCGTATCGAGCTCAAACGGATCCACGCAGAGATTGGGGCGACGCTACTTTATGTGACACACGACCAGATCGAAGCCATGACCATGGCAACCCATGTGGGCGTTCTGGATGAGGGCAAGCTGGTACAATTCGGCACCCCACGGGAGATCTACGAAAACCCGGTAAGCCTCTATGTCGCAAGCCGATTGGGACTACCCCGTATTAACATGTTGCCGGCCAACATATTCCCCGGTTTGCCCAATGAAGCGGCTACTATCGGCCTGCGCCCTGAGCATATTAAGCAAGGGTCCGGTCGGGAAGCCACGGTCAACCGCGTTGAGCATTTGGGCGACCAAACCCGCCTGCATTTGACCATGGACGGTCACGACATCATCACGCTGGCAGATGTTCACACAGCGCTGTCAGACGGCGACACAATAAAAATAGAGCCACATAATCCGCTGCTCTTCGATGCGAGCGGTCAACGTATGGTCTAAGGGAGGCAAGTCATGAAACAGTTCATCAATGCAAAGGAAGACCTCGTCACCGAAGCGGTTGACGGATTGTTGAGA
The DNA here is from genome assembly GCA_039815825.1 of Pseudomonadota bacterium. GTDB lineage: Bacteria > Pseudomonadota > Alphaproteobacteria > Rhizobiales > Rhizobiaceae > JBCBDX01. Next base: position 23,879 of record JBCBYO010000021.1, on the reverse strand, counting down.
ACGGCCAATGGCAAGCTGGCCCGGTTGGACGGGTATCCACACATCAAAGTGGTTGTACGCTCCGACTGGGACAAGTCAAAAGTGGCGCTCGTCTCCGGCGGCGGATCTGGGCACGAACCTTCCCACGCAGGTTTTGTGGGGCAAGGATTGTTGACCGCTGCGGTATGTGGCGATGTTTTTGCCTCGCCTTCTGTCGATGCGGTTCTCGCTGGCATCCTTGCAGTTACGGGTGAAGCCGGGTGCCTCTTGATTGTAAAAAACTACACGGGCGACAGGCTCAACTTTGGCCTTGCCGCTGAGCGCGCGCGTCAGTTTGGCCTCAAGGTGGAGATGGTCGTTGTTGACGACGACGTCGCTTTGCCACACTTGCCGCAAGCTCGTGGCGTCGCCGGAACATTGTTCGTTCATAAAATCGCGGGCGCTCTGGCCGATCAGGGTGCGGATTTAGCAACTGTTACCCGCGCGGCAGGACAGGTGATCGATGGCGTCATATCCATCGGTATGTCGCTTGATACTTGTACGGTTCCCGGCTCGCCAAAAGAAGATCGCATCGAAGCCGGGAAAGCTGAGCTTGGTCTTGGTATTCATGGCGAAGCAGGGATCGAACAGGTGGACTATTCGACTGCGCGCGATGCCATGGCCATGGTCGTTGATCGCTTGGCACCGAACATGGGCTCGGGCGATCATGTAGTTCTGCTCAATAACCTTGGCGGCGCGACCCCGCTTGAAATGTCTGTACTGGCAGAAGAGCTATGCCGTTCACGGATTGCCGCGCAGATCAAGTTCATGGTGGGCCCTGCCCCGTTGATGACATCACTGGACATGCAAGGTTTTTCGGTTTCTCTGCTGCCGGTCGATGCCGACAGTGAGGCCGCTTTGACAGCGCCTGTTGGACCAACAGCATGGACAGGCTGCCTGCCTGTGGCTGAACCAAATGTGCAAGCGCTGCCGGACGGCCTGAAGCCGGTCGCACCGATTGCGTCGGCTGACCCGACCGTTGAAGCGTTTTTGGCCAAATGCTGCGACATACTCATTGGCGCAGAAGCAACGCTCAACAAGTTGGACGCGCAGTCGGGAGACGGCGACACCGGCTCAACGCTTGCCGGCGCTGCACGTGCGCTGAAAGATGCGCTGGGAAGACTGCCGCTGGCCGATCATACCCAACTCTACCGCGCCATCGGGAATGAGCTGTCCCAAACCATGGGTGGTTCGTCCGGCGTACTTTTGGCGATTTTCTTTGCGGCAGCGGGCGACGCGTCGGCGAGCGGAGAAAACAGCGTCGGAGCACTCAAGGCAGGCCTTGATCGCATCCAACAGGTCGGCGGTGCGCGACCGGGCGACCGAACCATGATTGACGCTCTTCTTCCGGCGCTGGAAGCCCTACCCCACGGCGTAGGCGCTGCAGCAAAAGCAGCTCGTGAGGGCGCTGATCACACGGCAAAAATCGTCAATGCCAAAGCGGGGCGGGCGAGCTATATCGCGGAAGAGAAACTTGCCGGACACAATGATCCCGGCGCAGAAGCTGTGGCCGTTCTTCTCGAAGGGATGCTGTGAGGTGCTGGCTATTCCGCAGGTGCCAGCTTTGGGTGAAGAGTGGTTTGATCACCAGTGGCTTCTGCTGTTACGTCCGGCTTCCACCCGCGTAGGCGCAGCGCGTTGGCAAGAACGAAAACTGAGCTGAGCGCCATCGCGCCAGCGGCAAAAACCGGTGAAAGCAATAGGCCAAAAGCCGGATAGAGTATTCCCGCAGCTACCGGCACCAGCGCGCTGTTATAGGCAAAGGCCCAAAAAAGGTTTTGCCTTATGTTGGCAATCGTTGCGCTCGACAGCGCGATTGCCTTAGCCACGCCGCCTATTGAACCAGACACAAGCACCACATCTGCCGCTTCAATGGCGACATCTGTACCGGTACCGATCGCCATGCCAACATCTGACTCAGCCAAGGCGGGTGCATCGTTGATCCCGTCTCCGACAAAAGCCAGCTTCCCATACTGATCTTTCAACCCGCGGATCGCAGCGACCTTACCGTCAGGGAGCACTTCGGCGACAACCTCATCGATATTAAGTTGGTGTGCGATAGCTGCCGCCGTGGTTTGGTTGTCGCCCGTCACCATTGCCACCTTGAGACCGAGATCATGCAACGCTTTGATCGCCGTGGGTGTCGTTTCTTTTATGGGATCCGCAACAGCAATAATGGCTGCCAGATGCCCGTCAAAAGCAGCATAGAGCGGTGACTTGCCCTCCTCTGCCAACCGGATCGCCGTCTCTTTGAACTTACCGAGATCATGACCGAGTTGGTGCATGTAGCGGTCGGCTCCGACCTGAACCAGCGTGCCGCCAACGTCTGCTCGGATGCCCATACCCGTCACACTTTCGAAAGCTGCAGTATCAGGCAGTAACAGACCTTCCTCCTCAGCAGCCCCAACGATGGCACGAGCGATCGGATGTTCAGATTTGGTCTCCGCCGCCGCTATCAAGGTCAGCATTTCGGTCCGTTCAAAACCATCCGCTAGTTCTAAGTCCGTCAGGCGCGGTGCGCCTTCTGTTAAAGTGCCGGTCTTGTCAAAGGCAATCACTTTGACGTCGCCTAATGCTTGGAGCGCTTCGCCCTTTCGGAACAAAACGCCTAATTCGGCACCACGCCCCGTTCCCACCATGATCGAGGTCGGCGTTGCCAGCCCCATCGCGCACGGACAGGCGATGATAAGTACCGCGACGGCATTGACCAAACCGAACGTCAGTGCCGGCTCAGGGCCAAAAAGGAACCAAACTATAAATGTGAGCGCAGCCAGTACCATCACCGTCGGCACGAAATAGAGCGTGACCTTGTCCACCATGGCTTGGATCGGCAGCTTGCCGCCCTGGGCATCTTCCACCATCTGGATAATTTGAGCGAGCATTGTTTCATGCCCCACGGCTGTTGCCCGGTATGTGAAGCTACCGGTTTGATTGACGGTGCCGCCGACAACCGTTGCGCCTGCCTCTTTGCTGACCGGGACGGGCTCACCCGTGATCATGCTCTCGTCGACATAACTCTTGCCATCGAGCACTTCCCCATCGACTGGTAGTCGCTCTCCTGGGCGAACTTCCACCACATCACCAATAGTGACGTCTGCAACATCAATTTCGATGGATTTACCACCGCGAAGCACCCGCGCAGTTTTGGGCGCAAGGCGGACAAGCCGCTGTATCGCCTGAGATGTGCGGCCTTTGGCCCGCGCCTCCATCCAGCGCCCAATCAGGATCAGGGTGACGATGACGGCGGCAGCTTCGAAGTAAACATTCACCGTCCCTACTGGTAGCCAACCCGGCGTGAAGGTCGCAACGACGGAATAGAGATACGCCGCAGCTGTTCCAACAGCGACAAGGCTGTTCATGTCCGGCGCGCCTCTCAACAATGCCGGTATGCCCTGCGTGTAGAATGCTCGCCCCGGTCCAATAAGGACCACGCTTGTCAATGCAAATTGAAGTAACCAGCTCGTTTGAACGCCAATCGTCGACATAATGAGATGGTGCACGCTGGCAAACAGGTGACTGCCCATTTCCAACGCGAAAACGGGCAGTGTCAAAAGGAGCGCGCTCGTAACTTGGGCTTTTAATTGCTTCGCTTCAGCGTCCCTTTTTGACACTTGGTCAACAGGCGGCGCGCTTTTGGTCAGTACGCGAGCCCTTTTACCCTTGGAAGCAACGGCCACTATGAGATCATTGATTGAAGCGTCCCCCGTAACGGTCGCACGCTCGGTTGCCAAGTTGACGTTCGCTGACTGCACGCCTGGCACAACCAAAAGAGCGCGCTCGACGCCGCTAGCGCAACCAGCACAAGTCATGCCTTCAATGGCAAATGTCGCCGTTTCAGGCGTTTTGGTAGGGCTGTCGATGGCACGCCTCATCTTGATCGGATCCAATCTCGATCCAGCATATGGAGCTTCCAGTCACTGGAAGGTCAAGTGCAGGTCTTGCAACAAACCATTCTCGCGGAACCGGCGAGACTTAGTTGCTTGTTTTCACGATTGCAGTGTTAGGACCACGGACCCACGACGATGCCGCGTTTCTACCAGTTGATGAGCCTCAACCGCCTGTGCCAACGTAAAAGCGTTTTCGACAACGGGCCTGAGAAGGCCGCGTTCTATCAGTGAATTAAGGCGTTCAAGTCCCTCAGCAGTATCCTGATTGACGGCTAAAACCGTCTTGCGTCGTCGAAAGGGATTGAGGAGCGCGGCCCCTAATTCAGGCAAACCAAAATTGAGTGGGAAGAACTTGCCGTCTTCAGCAAGGAGGCTAAGCGCTTGAGCGGGTCGCAAACCACCTACAGTATCGAAAACCACATCAAAACCGGTCGGCCACGCTGCCACATTAGTGGTTTTATAGTCCACGGTCTCATCGGCACCCAAGGCCAGCAAATAGTCTTGATTTTCGGTCCCGGCTACGGCCGTAACATGTGCACCGAGGGCCTTTCCAATTTGGACGGCATATGTCCCAACCCCGCCAGATCCACCCACGACCAACAGCTTTTGCGTCGGTTTGATAGCGGCGATATCTGACAGGAAACTGAGCGCGCAAAGTGCGCCAAACGGCAACGCAGCTGCTTCGGCAAAACCCAGTGAAGTAGGCATCGCGGCAATTGCTGATGTTTCCCCAATTGTCAAAAACTCAGCAGATGCGCCGCCCTTGTCGGTAAATCCGTACACGCGGTCACCGACCGAGAATCGGGAAATGCCTTCGCCTGTTGTTTCGACAATACCGGCAAACTCGCTGCCGAGCATTTTGTTTCGGGGCGCAAAAATACCGAACATAAGACGCCCGGGGATCGCAAGTATGCCGGGAAACGCGGCCGCCCGAATTCGCCAATCGCTCGTGTTGACTGCACTTGCTTGTACGCGAACCTGGACTTGCCCCTCTTCGGGAAAAGGTACCGGCTCTTGTGTGATCTCAACGACCTGTGGCGAACCGTAATTCTCATAGGTCAGAGCCCGCATCGTCCTTGAGGTTTCAGACGCGACCTTTTGGTTGTCTTGTTGAGCTGATGAATTCAAACGCACCAGATTTCCGGCCCCCAACTACCATCACGCAGTGTCTAACCAAACCCCTGCAAAATACGGCGGCAAGGATCCCTCAAACTCCGAGGACAGGGTGTTTGGCGTGTTTGCCAGGAGAGTTTTCCAGTTGCCCGCCGCAATGTCCAGATCCGGCAGCTCAACTTCATGGTCTGCGTAGCTGCCGATAACGAGAAGACGCGTGTCGTTTAGCGCGCGAATGTAGGCAAATATGCTTGGATGTTCAGGCAAAAGCAGTTCGAAGCTTCCATCACGAATAATCGGCGACGACTTCTTCAGCGCTACCAAAGCACGGTACCAAACGAACACCCCATTGGCGTCTTCTTTATCGGATCGTGCGTTGATTGAGGTATAGTTCGGGTTCAACGCCATCCATGGTTCAACCTCTGAGAAGCCTGCCCATTGTTCATCCGTCCACTGAACGGGCGTTCTTGCATGATCGCGCGCGTTGATATTGGCGCTCGCCAAGAAATCGTCCGTGGATGCTCCGGCGGCGACTAACTCAGCGAATTGGCCATGGGTTTCAATATCTTGGAACTGTTCAAGCCGCTCGAACTTGGCGTTAGTCATGCCAATCTCTTCGCCTTGAAAGATAAAGGGTGTCCCTTTCATAAGATAGGTTACGGCCGCCAACATCCTTGCCGATCGCACACGATAGGCGCCATCGTCACCATAAAACGATACCGGACGAGGCAGGTCATGGTTTGACAGGTAAAGCGAATTCCAGCCATCGGTTGCCGTTGCGTGCTGCCAGCTTTCCAGAATGGCTTTGTGGGTTGGAAGACTAAAAAGATTGGGACCAAACCTACCTTTTTCGGGGCTCCAAGCCGCTTCCACATGGTCGAAACCAAACACCATGCTCACTTCTCTTCGCGCATGGCCGCTATAGTCGAGTGCGGTGTTTGGCTTGGCCGACCACGCTTCACCAACGGTGACAACATCGCGGCCGGCCAGGCAACGCTCGTTCATCTCCTGCAGGAAAGGGTGTAAATCCGGCCCTTCAAAATAAACCCGAGCGTCAATGTCCTTGCCGATGAGATCAATGACATCCATCCGAAAGCCGCCAATACCGCGGTCCAGCCACCAGTTCATCATCGCGTAGATTTCGTCGCGCAGTTTCGGATTTTGCCAATTCAGATCCGGCTGCTGGGGTCCAAAGTGACAATAACAATAACGCCCTATGGTCTCGACCCAATGCCATGCAGAACCCCCAAAACATGCACGCTGGTCATCTGGTGGCCCGCCGTCTTCACGGGCATCGCGCCAGTAAAAATAGTCATGCTCAACACAGTCTCGAGTTTGGCAGGCTTTGCGAAACCATTCATGGTCCGAAGAGCAATGGTTGACCACCAAGTCCATGACAATTTTGATTTGCCGCGCCTGCGCAGCTTCTAACAGCTCGTCAAAGTCTGCGTTCGTGCCAAACTCCGGCGCAATTTCATAGTAGTCAGCAATATCATAACCATTGTCGCGCATTGGCGACGCGTAGACGGGCGAGAGCCAAATGAAGTCGATCCCCAGCTCTGCCAAATGATCCAGTTTAGAGATAATTCCTTGGATGTCGCCGATACCGTCGGCGTTGCTGTCGCAAAAGCTGCGCGGGTAGATTTGATACCCAACAGCAGATTTCCACCATGGAGATCGTGGTTCAATCATCATAATAACTCTGACTAATTATAAATACGCACAATTGCATCCCGAACAGCCTGGGGAACCGTTCGGGATGCTGGGAGGAATTATTTAAGTGCTTGCCAAGCGCGCTCTATTTCCGCAGCTACGGTTTGCGCCGTTTCGCCAGCAGAATAGTCAACCATCCCGGTCCAAAAAGCTCCGGCGCCGATCGCACCTGGCATCAAATCGGAGCCATCAAAGCGGAAGGTTGTCGCGTCCTGGAGGATCTGTCCCTGACGCTTCAGGCTTTCATTGTGATAAGCTTCAAGGTTTACGCCGTTATGGGGCGTAAGGAACCCTTGCGTATCGACGGCCATCCAAAGCTCATGGGCAATCGGCGTCTTCAAGAATTCGATCAACCCTCGTGTTGCCGGTGAGTCTTCGGTGACCGACACAAGCGTTCCCGCGCCGAGAACAGGGTTGCCGAGATCAGAACTGGCGTAGGCCGGGAAGTAGAAGAAATCGATATCTTCGCCGACGATCGTTCCATCCGGAAAGAAAGCCGGGATGAACGACGCCTGTCGATGCATCATGCACTGTGCTGGAGCCGCAAACAAGCCGGCCGGGCTGTCGCGAAAGTCAGTGGCGGCGACGGCATCCTTTCCGCCGTTTACGAAACTATCGCTCCCAATAAACCAACCAAACTCTTCAATCGCGGCCACCACTCTTGGATCATCGAAGGGAACCTGGTTGGCTACCCAAGCATCGTACACTTCAGGCGGCTGTGACCGTAGCATCATGTCTTCAACCCAGTCAGTGGCTGGCCAACCGGTGGCCGCGCCTGAACCGATACCGATACACCAAGGTGTGACGTCGGCGGCGGCCATTTCCTCGGTTAATGCGCGCAGTTCCTCCATGGTTTGGGGAATGTCGTAGCCGAACTCCTCAAAGTTCTCTGGAACATACCAAACAAGCGATTTCACATTCACATTGTATGGGAAACCGTAGAGACCATCAGCGCCTTCGCAGCTGCCCAGCTGTCTCCAAGACGAACCGGCCGCATAATTGGCATTCATCCACGACGCCGTTTCGTCGCCGAGCGAAGACAATTTGCCGAGACGGGCTAGATCGCACATCAGGCCCGGCTGTGGAAACACCGCCACATTGGGCGGCGATCCGCCTTCAATGTCGATTACGATTTGCTGCTCAAACGAGTCAGATCCGGTGACCAGAACTTCCGCGCCGGTGGCATCGGTGAAGTAGGCTAGAACCGCCTTGGCTGCCTCGGCATCCGGGCCAAGCCATGGTGATGCTAGGGTTACTTGCTGACCCGCGTAGTCATGGCTTGCAGCAAACTCGGCAAGGCTCTCCCAAGAAAAAGCACCCTCGCCTTTTTCAAACTTCAAATGGTTTTCTGCTGCCGCTGGCGCGGCAATAACAGCCAATAGAATGCTGCAAACTGACGTGATTTCTTTCATATGTGTGACCTCCCAAACATAAGCGTAGCAACGCCTCGCCTCTCGGTAGCCCAGCTCTTTTTATTAATGAAATACGATTTTTTGCCATTACTATAGATTTTAGCTATGTTAGAAAAATGGATCGACGCCTCAAACAATTTCTTGCTGTGGCCGAAATGGGCAACGTGTCGCTCGCAGCAGATGCCATGAACGTTTCGCAGCCGACCGTCTCTGTGAACATGCGACGGTTGGAGGAAGAGTATGGTGTATCCCTTTTTCAGCGGAGCTCACGCGGGGTAGCTTTAACCGATTATGGGCAGATCTTGCTTGAGCATGTGCGGGTGATGGCGCGGCTTAACGCAAATGCGACCATCGAAATCCAGGCGCGAAAACAGATTGATAGACCCAGCGTGAAAATCGGCACCGGTTCGGCCTGGTGGTCATTATTCATGCGCGAGTTCATCGATAAGCTTCGAGCAGAAAACCCCGAGCTTATCGTACACGTCGAAGTCTGCAGCTCGTTTGACGGGCTTCGCCATCTTCTTTCTGGCGACGTTCAATGTTTCGTAGGAACAAAAGTCGCCACGATCAGCGAGGGGTTGAGCTTTGATTTCGAAACGCTGTTCGAGGTCGAAGATGCTTACTTTGTTCGCGATGGCCACCCACTGGCTGGTACGAGGACAAATCGAAGCACACTTTCCGCCTATCCCAGACTTGATGTCGCGCCATTGGTCAACCGTCATGTTGGCGTCGTTGACGCCAGGATGGATAATCGCGAGCCCGATTGGGCGCACCCACTCAGAGCGCCGCTTTCCACCAACTCAGTGACAGCCGGTCTCGACCTCTTGCACGACAGCAATGCCTATCTTGTTTATCCGATGGCGGCGGCAAAAGAATTCAAAAGACACGGTATTGTAAAACTGGATGTTGAAGATCGGCCGCGGCAAGCCATACCGATTGGTATGTACACGGTTCCGGAGAAAACGGACAACGCATCTATCACGCCCCTTCTAGAGCGTTTGCGGCACGAAGATTGGAGCCGTCTTCAAACAAGTTAGTCCGGCGTGGCTACGGCGTTGAACAAGGATCGTTCGAGCGGCCGCCTCGACGTTCGAAAAAACAGGTTTAGTGCGCTGTTTTTCCGATCAATCGCTGCCGCAACAAGTTGGATACGCCGTCGAAGATAAACACAACAATCAGGATTAGGATCACCATGTACGCCACGTTTTCCCAGTCTTGATTGGTGCGCATTGCTTCCCACAGCTTAAGGCCAATGCCACCTGCCCCGACCGCACCGATAATAGTGGCCGATCTGGTGTTTGACTCCCAGAAATACAGCGCCTGACTGGCAAAAATTGGTAGCACTTGGGGCACAACACCAAACCGTTGCACAGCCGCGGGGCTGGCACCTACGGACTTCACGCCTTCGCGCTGCTTATCGTCAATATTCTCCAACGCTTCCGAATAGAGCTTGCCGAAGGTACCGGTGTCTGTGAAGAAAATGGCGGAGATACCCGCAAGCGGGCCAGGTCCAAATGCTCGGGTAAAAAACAGTGCCCAAATGAGCATGTCGACCGAACGCAGGAAGTCGAAGAAACGCTTCAGCACCTGATTAACGAAGAAGTTCGGCGTGATGTTGCGCGCCGCAAAGAATGAAAGCGGAAATGCGACGAGACACGCAAACAGCGTTCCAACGAATGCCATGACGATTGTCTGCAAAAGTTTGATCCAGACATCGCCGTGCTGCCACTCGGCGTTATAGACGATGTTGTTCCACATCAGAGCCCAATTCGACATCCTCTCGTCCAGACGTGGACCCGATATCAGGTGGCTGACCACCTGTCCTGAAGACATCCCCCAATAGGGAGATTCGGTATCAAAAACGAAATTCTCCCAGCCGAAATAGCGTTTGTTGATCTTGATCTCTTTGGCTCGGATTTCCGCCCGACCGCCAAAGCCAAAGTTTAGGAATACCTTCAAGCCTTCAGATTTCTGCAACGCCCATTCTGGCAGCGGCCCGAGAGGCGTAACGATGTTTTCAATCGGATCGACAGCAACTTCAAGCAGCGACCCCTGATAGGAAACCGTTACAAGGTCCGGCGTGGCAATGATCTGCGCGCCCGGCTTTACGTCGATCACGGCCCGATTGATGCCCTCGCGGGTTTCAATGACTGTGGTCGGCTCGGCCGCATCGGAGGAAGTTGCACCGCCGTCACCGGTGCTTGTTGCGCTTGAGTTGGGCGACATAAACGAGAAGCCGCTGTCTGCCGGGCTGGTGGGCGCTGGCGCGGTTTCGCCCCCATTGCCAGTGCTCGTTGCCGGTGAGTTTGGAGACATGAAAGACCCAATTCCACCAGACGCATTGCTGCTTGGCGCTGCCGTGGATGCGGCCGCTTGTCTAACAATTACGTTCACGGTTCCGGTTGCGGTTTCGATCCAATAGGGATCAGGGTCTTCGCCCAGCGGTGAAAAGCGCGGCCATTCGATCAGAATTTCACCGGTCCGATAGTCGATATCAGGTCGTACCTCATAGGAAACCCAATCCGCCAGATACGCGCCAGCAATTTCCCAATTTCCTTCTGAGACCGTTTTGGCAATCGAGAAGAACCAGAAACAATAGAACGTGTACAGGACGCAAACACCGAGTGCGATCGGGGCAGCGAACCGCTTCCAAAAGGGCTGTCTGAACGCTTGTGGATTGCGTTCGCGGATTGCAACAAACTCGTCTTGGGTCAGCGTGTTCATGGTCATCCGGCTCCAAATTCAAACGCTTGATTGCCGACAAGCTTCTTGCGTAGATATGCAGACAATTGGTCGACACACACGATGGTGGTGAAAAGCAATAATATGATTGCGAGCGTCTTGGCCTCGTGCCCACGCCCGATAGAAAGGCGCAGCGTCTCGCCAATGCCGCCTGCGCCGACTGCGCCGATAATGGTCGAAGCGCGCACATTTACCTCGAGCCGCAACAGGGTGTAGCTCAAAAAGTTCGGCATGATTTGCGGAACGATACCAAACCATACGCGCTCTACCCAAGAAGCCCCCACCGCTCGCAAACCTTCGTCAGGCTTCATGTCGGCGTTCTCAACGACTTCGAAAAACATCTTGCCCAATGCGCCAACGGTGTGGATCGCCACCGCGATAATTGCCGGTATGGGACCTAGCGAGAAAATGGCGAGGAAAAAACCGGCAATTACGATTTCCGGGAAGGCCCGCAAGAACTCCATGAAACGTCTCACGACGAAGCGAAGCCATTTGGTCGTTGTCAGATTAGAGGCCGCGACGAAGCAGAGCAGAAAACCGAATGTGAAACCGATCGCCGTTGATAAAACAGCGATATTGAGCGTTTCCAACATTTTGTAGAAATATTCGGGGAAATAGAGCGTGTCAGTGAAATAGACGCGCCCGTCGGGATAATCGAACTTCAGTGAACCGTCGAAATAAGGGCTTTCCAAGTCGAATAGCGCGCGCCAGACCTCCCACCCATCCCGTGGAACAAGATCTCCGACAAAGTCGAACGTATGTGGCAGACGATCAAAGAATTTGCCCGCGCTGGTTTCGTTGGCAAACCAAAGAGAAAAGAAGAGTGCGATGAGTAAGCCACCAACGCCTATGAAGGTGTAAAGTCGCCGGGTGTTCCGAAGTTCGCGGAAATGGCTGTCGACATCATATTTTCCATCCGATGTTGAAAACCTTTCAACCTCAGAGATCTCGGTAACCGCCATCGCTTCTGCCTAAATATGTAAAAATGAATGCATAAATAAAACCGCGCCCCGAAAGATCGGAGCGCGGCATGTCAGGCCTATTAGGAGCCGATCTTTGCTTTACGAGCAGCAACAATTGTCTCGTAGAAGGAATGGTCAACATCGGTGAAGCCAGCAAAGTCGCCGCCCTGAACGGAGCGGAAGCAATCTGGGTGAGCTTCAGGCATAGCTTTCATGAACTCAACGAACTTCGCACGAACGTCTTGATCCAGCTGGTTTGAGACAACGATTGGACCGTTAGGGATCAATGGCGAGCGCCATACTTCGTTCACATCGTCCATGTCCAGAAGGCCTTTATCAACCATCTTACGGATGTTGCCGGATGTGTAGCCATCTTCGAATGCGCCAACGCCAGAAGACCATGTCACCTGAACGTCAAAGTTGCCTTTGAGCATTTCAAGAACGCCGTTCTCGTGGCCGCCGCCGAAGCCGGTGCCGGAGAAGTAATCTTCAATTTCCATGCCAAGCTGTGCAGGAAGAGCAACGGATGGGACCAGGAAGCCTGAAGTAGAGTCTGGGTCAGCAAAACCGAGCTTCTTGCCTTTGGCATCTTCAATTGACTCAATGCCAGAATCTTTGCGAGCCAGCATGATTGAGTAATAGCCAGTTGCGCCATCGGTTTGAACAGTTGTCAAAACAGGGTCAACAGCTTCAGGGTCTGTCAGATATACGCTTGAGTAGGCAGAAGCGCCGAGCTCAGCGTAATCCAGAGTGCCGCCGAGAAGGCCTTGGATAACGCCTGCATAGTCGGCAGCTGGGAAAAGCTTGACTTCGTCAACGCCGATAGCAGCTGGCAACAGATCAACCATGCACTGGTTGTTGCGCAGACGGTCAGCTTCGTTTTCACCGCCGAGGATACCGATGCGGAATACTTTTGAGTGCGAACCGGCCTGTGCAGCGACAGAACCAGCTAGAACTGTTGCAACTGCAGCCGTAGCAAGAAGTGTTTTCTTGAACATTTTACTCTCTCCTGTGTGGTCGTGGCCAACCGGCCGATTAGGATTTACAGACGTGCCCGACCCCAGCACACCCGCAAGCACTTGGCGCGGCGCTTAACTCGCTGCTGCGGCCTTATTTCGGGTGGGTGATGTAGATTGCACATCAGCGCTTTCGGCCAGCGCTTCGACCGTTTTCTTGGTCGCTTTTGCCTTCGGCTTGGCTGGTGCCAGGCTGGTTGATGTGACAGCTTCAGAGAACGCCTCTTCCAACTCGTCGGCGCCGTAGATCTTGCGGGCAGCTTGTTCGGTCAAATCATCGGGGCCACCATCAAACACGACGACGCCGTTCTGCATGCCGATAATGCGCTCGCAATATGTGCGCGCGGTATCAAGTGTGTGGAGATTTGTCACAACCGTCATGCCATCGCGCTCATTGATGTCTTTCAATGACTGCATCACAATTTGCGCGTTGCGCGGATCAAGCGAAGCAATCGGCTCATCTGCCAAAATGACTTTTGGCTGCTGCATCAGCGCACGGGCAATAGCGACCCGTTGCTGCTGACCGCCAGATAGAGTGCCGGCCCGCTGCATGGCGGTTTTCTCGATACCCAAACGCTCCAGCGCGGAGATGGCCATCGCCCGCTCGTCGTCGGAAAAAATATTCAAAAGGCTGGCGATCGTCGAACGATGGTTCAGGCGGCCAAGCATCACGTTGGTAAGGACGTCCAGACGCGGAACAAGGTTGAACTGTTGAAAAATCATAGCGCAGTCACGCTGCCAATCGCGAAGCTTTTGACCCTTCAGCGCGGACACATCTGTCCCATCAAAAACGATATTACCCTCGGAGGTATCAATCAGACGATTGATCATGCGCAACAAGGTCGACTTACCGGCGCCAGAAGCACCAATAATGCCAACCATTTGACCTTCAGGGATTTTAAGAGTGATACTGTCTACGGCGGTGTTAGCGCCGAAACGCCGGGTTACTTTATGAAACTCGAGCATGAAATCCCCTTGCTTTGACGACGCGCTTAGGGCCCTTCGATGAAGTAAACATGTCAATTTTATGTAAGTTTTGTGACAGCGGAAAATGCGGTGGCAACAGTCGTTTAACCGTCATATTTGGCGATGAAGTCTTGTGCTGTAAGTGCCCGAAAATCGTCCAAAGCGGCGCGCAATTCATCGTGCGACCAATCCCACCAAGCTAGCTGCTCCATGCGATCTGCGACATCTTCGGGAAGCCGTCTCTTGATCAGCTTGGCAGGCGCGCCACCCACGATTGTGTAGGGCGCTACATCTTTTGTAACAACAGATCCGGCGCCAATGACAGCGCCGTTACCTACGGAGACGCCAGGCAATATGATCGCCCCGTGTCCAATCCATACATCGTGGCCGATCACTACCCGGTTTTCGCGACGCCACTCAAAGAAAGTCGGCTCGTTTTCGGCATCATCAAAATAGTCACCGGCTCGGTATGTGAAATGATGTTGTGTAGCACGCCACGTCGGATGGTTGGTCGCATTAATACGTACGTGGCTTGCAACGTTGGCAAACTTACCAATGGTTGCGCACCATACTTCGGTTTGCCGGATTAAATATGAATAATCTCCAATCTCACACTCCGAGACCACGCAGCCTTCATCGACTTCCGTGTAACGCCCCAAAGTTGAGTTGATGACACGCGCGGTTTCGTGAATTTGGGGTTCGACCGATAATTTTGGCACGGCTCAAGCCGCCTTGCGTGCTGTGAACTCGGCGACATCGATGACCTTGTCGGCCACCGCCTCGCGAACATCGTGATCGTGGAAAATACCCAACAGGGCCACACCTTGCTTCTTTTTCTCGTCGATCATTGTCGTGACCACTTCGCGGTTTCTAGCATCCAGGGAGGCGGTTGGCTCGTCGAGCAATAAAACCGGATGGTCGGTGATAAAGCCTCGCGCGATGTTTACACGTTGTTGCTCGCCGCCAGAAAAGGTTGCCGGTGGCAGGTCGATAAGTTCTTCTGGCACATTGAGCTTGATCAGCAGTTCCCGCGCTCTTTGCGCTGCTTCTTTTCTTGGCGTCCCGGCCGCGATCAAGGGTTCGGCGACCACATCGACCGCTGCCACGCGTGGCACCGTGCGGAGAAACTGGCTGACATAACCCAGCGTGTGGCGACGAATGTTCAAAACGACGCGCGGCTCGGCAGTCGCCATGTCAACGGTTTTACCCTGATGCTCGATTAGAATTTGGCCATCATCGACACCGTAGTTGCCGTAGATCATTTTAAGGATCGAAGACTTACCGATGCCGGATGGTCCTCCGAGCACCGCGCATTGCCCGCCTTCGACATGAAATCGCACTTGGTTGATCACGGGAATTTTCGCACCGCCGCGCAAGTGCATCGTGAAATGCTTGCCCACATCATGGACGATCAAAGGCGTTGGCATGATTACACCTGTAAAATAGAGGAGACGAGAAGTTGCGTGTAGGGCTCGCGCGGATCGTCGAGGACGCGATCGGTCAAGCCTGTTTCGATGACCTGTCCATCTTTCATCACCATCATACGATGCGACAACAAACGTGCGACGGCAAGATCGTGGGTGACAACAACGATGGACAAACCAAGGTCGGAAACCAGCCCACGAACCAAATCCAGCAGTCGGGCCTGGACTGACACATCGAGACCGCCGGTCGGCTCATCCATAAACACTAAACGCGGTGAGGTTACCAAGTTGCGGGCGATTTGCAGGCGCTGACGCATGCCACCGGAAAAGGCTCGCGGTTGGTCATCAATTCGATCTGCTTCAATCTCAACGCGGCCGAGCCAGTCGGTTGCTGTCTGGCGAATATTGCCATAATGGCGTTCACCGACCGCCATCAAACGTTCACCAACATTAGCGCCCGCAGATACCGTCATCCGCAGCCCGTCGGCAGGATTTTGCTGAACGAACCCCCAATCGGTGCGCATCAGAAAGCGGCGTTCGGCCTCACCGATATCAAACAAGCTGCGCATTTCACCATCGCGCATATGATATCGAACGCTGCCTTGGGTTGGGGTTAGCCGCGTTGAAATGCAATTCAAAAGCGTCGTTTTGCCTGAGCCGCTTTCACCGACGACAGCAAGTACTTCGCCCGGCCAAAGCTCAAAGGAAACATCCCGGCAACCGATCCGGTCACCATAGACCTTTGTAATGCCCGAGACCGACAATAGTGGCTGGTCATCCATCGTCATTGTGCTGCCTCCAAACCCTTTTCAGTGTGTGAGCCAACGTGACCGGCCGCGCGCCGCTTCTCGCAGAAGTCCGTATCGGAACAACAGAACATCCGCCCGCCCCGATCGTCCAAAATGACCTCATCGAGATAAACACCCTGGGCGCCGCAAAGAGCACATGGTTCTTTGAATTTGTTGACCTCAAACGGGTGGTCTTCGAAATCAAGACTGACGACCTGCGTGTAGGGCGGAATGGCATAAATCCGCTTTTCACGCCCGGCACCAAACAATTGCAGCGCCGGAGAATTGTCCATTTTTGGATTATCAAACTTCGGCGTCGGCGACGGGTCCATCACGTAGCGGCCTTCAACCTTGACCGGATAGGCATAGGTGGTCGCGATGCGGCCGTTCTTTGCAATGTCCTCGTAGAGTTTAACGTGCATGAGCCCGTATTCTTCCAAAGCATGCATCTTTCGCGTTTCGGTTTCACGCGGCTCTAGAAAACGCAACGGCTCGGGTATCGGCACCTGATAGACCAGCGTTTGACCTTCCTGCAGCGGCTCCTCCGGGATGCGGTGCCGCGTCTGGATAATTGTCGCTTCCTGCGTGTCAGTGGTTGTTGCGACATCCGCCGTGTTTTCGAAGAACTTCCGGATGGAGACCGCATTGGTCGTGTCATCCGAGCCTTGGTCGATCACCTTGAGTATATCGTCCGGCCCGATAATCGATGCTGTGACCTGCACGCCGCCGGTTCCCCACCCATAGGGCATTGGCATTTCGCGGCTGGCAAAGGGCACCTGATACCCGGGTATGGCGATGGCCTTGAGGATCGCACGGCGGATCATCCGTTTGGTCTGCTCGTCGAGGTAGGCAAAATTGTAGGTTGCCAATTCGCTGTCCATGGTCATTCGGCTGCCTCCTGGAAGTCGGACATTTCGGCTGAGCTGCTTTTTTCAAATTCTTCACGCATGCCGCGAACGAGTTCCAACTCCGCTTGGAAATCCACATAGTGGGGAAGTTTGAGGTGCTCGACGAAGCCGGTCGCCTGCACATTGTCACAATGGGAGATGACGAACTCTTCGTCTTGAGCCGGCGCTGTTTTGTCTTCGCCCAATTCGTCAGCACGCAAAGCGCGGTCACAAAGCGACATCGACATCGCTTTTCGTTCCGATTGGCCGAACACCAATCCGTAGCCACGCGTAAACTGCGGCGGCGCCACTGCAGAACCTTTGAACTGATTGACCATTTGGCATTCGGTGACCTGAATACGACCGATCGTCACCGGTCCATCCAATTCCGGAACATCCATCTCGACATTAACTTCGCCAATGCGAATTTCACCAACAAATGGATGGTTACGCGCATAGCCTCGCTGGGTTGAGTATCCAAGCGCCAGCAAGAAGCCCTCGTCCCCGCGGGACAATGCTTGCAGTCGGGTTTCACGCTCAAGCGGGAACTCCATCGGCTCCCGTGTGATATCAAGTGGCGCTTCTGAAGATGCTTTACCGTCTTCTTCAATCAGGCTTTCTTGGGCAAGAATTTCCGATACCCGCATGGCGGCCACCGGCTTTTCCTCATGCTGTGCAGGCGGTTTGCCAGGCTCATGATCGCCAGCCAGCTGAGGATCGAGCAGCCTATGGGTATAGTCAAAAGTTGGGCCTAACATCTGTCCGCCGGGCAAGTCCTTGTAGGTCGCGGAAATCCGACGCTCCAACTTCATCTGGCCGGTATTGATAGGTTCGCTACTTCCAAAGCGTGGCAAAGTGGTGCGATAAGCGCGCACCAAGAAAATCGCCTCGATGAGATCTCCACGCGCCTGCTTTATAGCAAGAGCAGCAAGCTCGCGATCATACAGCGATCCTTCACTCATTACCCGGTCAACGCTCAGCGCCAGTTGTTCGCTAATCTGCTTTAGCGAAAGCGCGTCGACCGCTCGGTCGCCACGGCGCCGGTCTGCAAGTAGCGCATGTGCATTATCGATGGCCTTTTCGCCACCCTTGACGGCAACATACATGTCACGACCCTCCCAATGGTGAAATGCGCGTAGTGCGCGGTAGAGCCGCAAGCGTTTCCGGCCCCGCGAAAATGGCGTCGACACCGCGCGGAAATAATCTGTTGTTGCGGGCCCATACCTCGCTTGTCGTGTTGGGCACTGCGAGCGGCGACATTTGCGTTGCACCGTTGATGCCGGGGCCTGTCAGTTGCCAGCGCGGCACTCCGTCAAATCCGTCGACTTGTACAATCAGCGTAGTAGAACGGTCAGGATATTCCTGACTTCCTTGAGCAAAACTATCGAGGCCCACCATCGCACTAGGGCCACTAAGGATCGCAAAATGCGCTACCGCTTTTTCTTCGGTAATGGTGGCACCGGTGTGAAACTTTAGCCATGCGACACTGGTCTCGTCGCGCAGTGGCGCGTCGATGTAGATCGCAGAATCTGCATCAAAAAGCGTCAGCGCGATTTGTGCCGTTCCCCTGTTAAGTGGGCTCGGCGCATGCGCGTTCGATGACAAAGGCTGTATCGTCCCGGGGCGCGCCAGAGCCGACATGACCGACCCAAATACGGCCTGAGCGTCGATCACTGGATTATCAAAGCCACCCACATAAGCTTCTTGTGTCGCTGACATCAGTCTTCACCCCGCACCATCGTAAAGAAGTCGACACGCGTCGCGGCCGTTTGCGCTGCACGGTTGGTGTCACGCGACTCTATTTCGGCCAACAGAGGCTCAATGAGATGTGCATCGACGTGCTTGGCATCACCATCTTCGCAGCATAGCGCATCCACAACCGCAGCAATCGTGGCCCGTTCCTTGTCACGCCCCAGTAAAAGTGCGTGTCCAACACGCCCGTCACTTAAACGAACCGACGCTCGTGTGGCTGTCGCGTCGCCAAAGGGGAAAGGAGCACCCGCTCCTCCGATGCGGCCTTTTAAAGACACCAAGCCCGTCTCTGGGCCGCGCAACATCTCGAAGGCTGGATCAAGGCCGACCCTACCCCAGATTTCGTTCAATTGTGCGCCGCTTGCTTGCGCAATAGCGGCGTGACGTTCATTCCGGTTCAGCACAGCCCCGCTCTTCCTTTTAAATTTGTCTATTGTTATAGACAACTAAACATGTTCTGTGTTTAGCTATCACATGTGACAAAGCGATGACTAGTGCGATGCAAAACGACGCAAAAGTGGACAATCTTTTATCCAAGCCGCCGGAGCGCAAATCGGGTATCGCCATCTGGCGCCAGATTGCTGACAGTTTGCGCCAGCAGATTGCGGCGGGCAGATTTTCAAATGATGATCGCTTGCCAGCGGAATTTGCGTTGGCGCAAGAGTTTGGTGTGAACCGGCATACAGTGCGGGCGGCATTGCAAGCGCTTGGCAATGAAGGCGTGCTGGAAAGTCGCCAGGGGCAAGGAACCTTTATCAAGCGAAGGCGGCGCTTGACCTACCCGATTGCGCGACGCACCCGTTTTTCGGAGGGCCTGGCAAGCCAATCTCGGGCAACACGTGCACTACTGCTGGAACATGCCATCGAGCCGGCGAATATTGATGTGGCGGGTGCGCTGGACCTAACGCCGGGCGCGGCGGTCATTCGGCTCGAGACGCTCAGTGAAGCAGATGATATGGCGCTATCATGTTCCACGTCTTGGTTCAGCGACGCCCGTTTTTCAGGGATCCAACATTCGCTAGAGAATACCGGCTCTTATACAAAAGCACTCGCGCTGCACGGTGTTGATGACTACACACGCACATCGACCAAAATTGAAGCGCAGCATGCGGCAGGTGACGACTTGCGGCACATGCGGTTGTCGCCCGGTGCGATTGTGCTGGTCACATTGGCGGTCAACAGCGACAGTAAGGGACAGCCAATCCAGTATTCCCGCACCCGTTTTGCCGCCGATCGCGTCTCGCTGACGATCGAAAACGACCCCGTTTGATAACTTCAGCGGCCATAGTGCTTTGACTATTTCCGGTTCGGATTTAAAAGAAACCGGACATCAATCGGCTCACGCCTAATCCCTAATGAACCGCAACCCAACAGAAGACCAACCGTTTCGTTGATCGATAAAAAAGCAATCTTCAGCGTACTTGTGGGCGCGCCGATCCTTGCAATGATCAGCGTCGTCACCATTATTTCTTTTGTGGCGATTATCTACGTTGGTCCGCTAGCCCCATATCTTGGCATGGGCATTGCACACACGCTGATTGGTGCAACCGTAATGCTTCTGATCGGCAGCTTCTTTTTCAGTGCCAAAGAGGCAATGGCACTACCGCAGGATGCGCCAGCCATACTTCTTGCCAGTGGCGTTTCGGCAATGGTCGCTGGCCAAGTCGCCGTTGACCTTGATGTGACCGCTGCAACCGTCGCTGTACTGGTCCCCATTTCTGCGCTCACCACAGGTATAATCGCCTTATTTGTAGGTGCTTTTCGATGGGGCGCGGTGATCCGGTATGTACCCCACCAGGTGATCGCCGGGTTCCTTGCCGCGACTGGTTATCTTATCGTGCTAGCGAGCCTTTCCATGCTGGTGAACGAGAACGTAACGACGTTCACCTTGCCCAAAATTTTCGCCGTCGACGTTCTTTATACTTGGGTCCCGTGGGCTATTGCCGGATTGGCGCTCGCTTACGGCGCGCGTCGTGTCAGTTCGATCTTCTTCCTACCGGGCACCCTGTCGGCACTATTTGCCATGTTTTACCTCGCTTTGTGGCTCCTCGGCATTTCTCTGGAAGAAGCGCGGACACTAGGGCTCTTGCTCGGCCCGTTTACGGGGACGACTTTTATCCGAAATGTGGATCCTAGCATCTTGTGGCGCGCTGATTGGTGGTTGGTTATACAGCAAGCCCCCCTGATCCTAGCGGTTACTGGCCTTACGCTTCTTGGGACCATCTTGAACATCTCTGGCCTCGAAACAGTCTTTGATCGCGATCTGGATACTGACAAAGATCTACGAGGCACGGGTTTGGCAAATGTGGGCAGCGCGGTGTTTGGTGGCCTACCTGGCTTTCAATCCATCGCGGAACCGGCAATAGCCAAGAAACTTGGCGTCGCGGGACGATTGCCCGGCCTTGTTGGCGCTTGCGGCTGCTTGCTGGCGCTGGTTTTCGGAGCATCGGCCCTCGGCTCATTGCCGGTCGGTGTTTTCAGTGCCTTGCTAAT
This sequence comes from Pseudomonadota bacterium, assembly GCA_039815825.1. Lineage (GTDB taxonomy): Bacteria > Pseudomonadota > Alphaproteobacteria > Rhizobiales > Rhizobiaceae > JBCBDX01. Next base: position 2,706 of record JBCBYO010000021.1, on the reverse strand, counting down.
CTTTATCGGCATCGATCTCTTATTGACCTGGCTGAAGGATAGCTGGGGCAAACTGTCGACCTTTGACTATGCACTTGTTGTTGGCATCGTCGTAGTGGCGGGCACTGCTGGTTTTCTCTGGGCGGTTTTTGTCGGGCTATTGACCGCTATCGTGCTATTCCTGCTCACCTACGCAAAAATAGACTGTGTGCGCTCACGTACCACGCTTACAAGCGAGCGCAGCCGCGTCGAACGGCCGATGGGCGAACTATCTTGGCTTTCCGAGCATGGGGATGAATTCGTCATCCTTCACTTGGACGGGTTCATTTTCTTTGGCACCGCCCACGCGCTGCGGGAAACGGTTCGCAAAGAGCTGTTTGCCGTCAACCCGCCAAAATCCCTTGTTCTCGACTTTACCGACGTTCAAGGCCTTGACGTTTCAGCGATCCAAACACTTGGGCGCATCGTGAGGGACGCGCACAAGAGCGAAGTTGAGATCGTTTTAGTGAAAGTAGTCGACGAATATCAAAAGCAGATTCTCGACGCTTGTGGTCCCGCGGCGGCTCCGCGTTTTGAAGCTGACAAAGATATTGCTTTGGAAGTTCTAGAGCAGCGGGTGTTGGCTGAGATGCCAAATCCAACGACGCCAACGGCCCGAATGCAATTAATTAAACTTCTTGCCGACCTTGCAGGAGATGGAGGGCCGGTTGAACGCATCGTTTTGCAACCAGAAGCAGTTTTGTTTCAGTCGGGTTCGTCCGGCCGTGAGCTCTACCTCCTCTTGCAAGGTCAGATGCGTGCGGAAATCAAACGTTCCAATGGGTCCCAAATGAGGGTCGCCCAGTTTCGTGCCGGCGCGCTGATCGGCGAGCTGGCGCATTACTCAGGCGGGGTTCGAACCGCTGACGTCATCGCCGAAGACGAAGTGGAAATCCTTCGCGTCAACATGGAAGCATTGGAAAACGGGCACCCAGAAATTGCGGGCGATATCCATCGATACGCCGCGGGAATTCTGGCGCAACGATTGAAGAGCACAACCGCGCTCGCGCACAGCATGCTTTCAAGGTAACTCGGTGGCCATCGGCTGACAGAGCCGCTGGAAGTTGAAAAACCAGATCGAAAGATGCGGTGATAGATTTATCGAGTGATTGCCGGGTCGGCGCGGGTGTGCCACCGTATCAACGCAAGGATGAGGCACAGCGCCAAAATCACTAAGGAAAAAGCAGGCGCTGCTTCTGACGTTGAAAAAATGAAAAGGCGGTTTGCGCTGACCATGAGTGCCGCCAACAGGATCGCGCCATATCGCGCCGTTTGCGGCAATATCAACAGTATGCCCGCGGCAACTTCGATCACACCAATGATCGCGCCCTGATAGCCGTTCAAACCAATACCTTCCAGTGTGGTCAAACTTGTTTCATAGCCGAGCAGCTTGCCGACAGAGGCCATAATGCAAACGGCTGCCAAGACAAATTGAAGCGTAAAAGCCAGAAATTCGCGTAAACTTTCCCACGGATGTGACTGCATGATCACGCCTTAATCTGCTTCTTTTTTTGCAAGCCAGTTATAGTGGTACCATGCGACGAGAACACTCATGACCAAAAGTGTAGTTGGCGGGGCGACACTTTCACCGACCATGACTTGGATCGGAACGATGCAGACCATTACCAATACAGAGACAGTTGCTCCGACCCCTTGCCAACGTTCGACAAGCAAGAGGGCAGCAGCTGCCAAACAGCCAAGGCCCATCAGGATACGGTAAGGCTTACCGAGACCGATTTCATTGAACACAGCGACGATTTGATCGGTGCCGAGCAACATTTGCCCGCTACCGGCGAGGAGCGTCACCACGAGCCCCAACGTGACCATGATAACCAACCAGTCGATAATTGACCGTCGTTCAGCTGCATGACCTTGTTTCAACTTACTCCCCGTCATTCGGCTGCCAGTGGCAGGCTAGTTGGTTTGAGATTGTCTTGAACGACGTCAACACTTGGCTTTGCGCTTGATCCTTCGATCACCCCGGCAGGCTCTTTGTTCTCCATGCCCGCGGCATCCGGCCTCTGGAAGGTGAAAAACAGCCTCGACTGCGCGATGAAGAACGCGGGGACGGCCAAAACGATAATTACCGTTCCAAAGAGCACGCCAAAACCAATCGAAACCGCCAGTGGAATGAGGAACTGCGCCTGAAGGCTTGTCTCCGTGATGAGCGGGTAAATGCCAAGGAAAGTGGTGAGGGAAGTGAGCAGTATGGGGCGAAAACGGTCTTTCGTGCCCTCTATCACAGCAGTGCGGGTATCCATGCCGTCCTCAAGATACTCATTGTAGAGATCGATCATGACGAGCGAGTTGTTGATCACGACACCAGCCAAACCGATGATACCGAATATCGACAAGAGCCCGAGCGACACACCAACGATATAGTGGCCCAACACCGCACCAATGAGCCCAAGCGGGATCGCCAGCATGACTACAATCGGCTGGATGTAAGAACGGAAGATCAGGGCCAGCAGGGCAAAGATCACGAAGAGCGCAAATCCCGTTGCTTGTCCGAGCGCAGCTTGTGTATCGCCTTGCGTTCGTTGCTCACCGCCAAAATCGACCAGCACACCCGGATAGTTCTCGACAAGAACGGGAATGAGCTCGTCGCGGATGATCGTGTTGGCTTCTTGCGCTGTGACGACACTTGTATCAACGTCGCCGGTAACGGTGGTGATCGTCCGGCCATTG
>JBCBYO010000020.1:0-51414 GCA_039815825.1 Pseudomonadota bacterium | reverse complement strand
GAGAAACCCGGCTTGGTAAACCCCTACAAGCGGGCCCAACAGCGCCAAAAGCGCGACATAACCCCATTTGACATCGTACATACCAAGCATGGAATGAAAAGCTGCAGGGTCGGTATATTGGCGCAGCCGATATTCATCCATCTGGGTCAGTTGGAGATAGGCCTCGGGCGAAACCGAAGCGCGAACCGTATCATAGGCGTAAGCATGAATGGCTTGCGGATCGACAATGCCAAGCCAATCACGCGCCGCGACGCCAAGATATGCCAGCGTGTCCCAATTATGTATCGGGCGAAGCCAGTCGATTGTGAGCATCACTGCAAAAAAACCGACAATCGATAGCGGCGCCAGCACAGGCGCGGCCCAGTTCCAAAACTGGCATGCCAAATTGAAGAAATATGCGGCAACCGCGCGAACAAAGGCACGCACGCTAAATCTTTGAACCTGCGGAATATCTGTGACGTCAGCCATGGATGCCTCCCCGTCCTTTCGGGAAGAAGTCGATGTCCCGCAGTGCGCAGATCAAAACCATGCCGAAGACTATGAGGTATGGGAACCAGAAGCGCGTTTCATGAAGTGGGAACACGACGAGCTTAGCGCCAATTGCCAAGAGCGTTGCGACGAGAATGCAAGTTTCCCGATTTGCCAATCGGACACCCCGCAAAACCATCTGCCACCACGCGAAGCAACCTATGATCATGACCGCGAGCCACGTCTCTTCCACCAGCGAACGAACCAACACCCGCACTTGGCTTTTCAGGTAGGTAACGATGGAAAAGTCGGGGTCAAAGCCAGCCAACGTCGGGACAAACTCAACATGGGTGAAGTAAAAGTGAACCCACCAGCCGGGATGCCCGCCAGCTTTTGTCATCGGCACATAAAGCGCAAGCGAAACAAAGAAAGCAGCAATCGTGCCCCAGGACCGTTGGCCCAATAAGAGCGAAACCACCATCAAGACCCCCACATAGGCAAGGTGGTCAGGGCGCGCCAGAAAGGTGAGAACAAGGAGCCCAAAAACCAGCCCTTCCCGGCGCGCCAAAAACGCAAAAATAGCGGCGATAAAAGTGAGCGAAGAGACTGCATCGGGCGTCCCCTCACGTGAAATGTCACCAAACAATGCAGCAACCAGCAACGCGATAGCCAGCGGCGCCAGATGAAGCGCGCGTTGTGTCGCCAACCAGAAAGTCACAAGCGCACCAATGAGCAAACTGGGAACGACGGACAACAGTTTCATGGCAGTGTAGCCATCTACAAAGCCAGATAACCAAGCCACGGTTTGCACATAAAGAAGCTTGACCCGGTAGAAGCCGAGCATCGTGTTAAACGCGGCCGGATCTGTATACTGCCGGATGCGATAATCGCGGTCTTGGGTCAGTACCGTAAAGTCGCCATCGGATATATTGGCGCGCATGGTTTCATAGGCATAGGCGTGGAGCGCGACCGGGTCTGTTACGCCAGTCGCTTCATGCGCCGAAGCCAAGTAGGCCAGCATATCCCAATTGTTGATCGGAAAGAACCAGCCGGCCGCAGCAATGGTCAGTGTAAAAGCAACCAACAGGCAAAAGCCAATCAGAGCCGCAAATGAACCAAGGCGCCGCAGCAGCCACTCGCCGATAGCGAGCGAGTATACATTGATTTCTTCGACCAGCGCAGCAACCATGGATGGCCCCTACTTCACCTGTGAAGCGATAAAGTCTTTGACGATGGCGATGACGCCGCGGCCCAAAAGGTCATCCATCGCACCAATGAATTGGTCGACATCTTCCCGCTGCACAATCAATGGCGGCAGCAACCGAACCACGTTGCGATTATACTCCGTGAAGGCGACCAGGACGTCGTAATCACGTAGCAACAGCGCGCCAACAAATCCCGAAAGCGAGCCCTTCAGCTTGTCGTCCAAAATGGCGACCGCTGAACGCAGGATCGCAGGTAAAGTCTGCGAGAAGTCCTGGAACTCAAGACCGATCATGCAGCCCTGACCGCGCACATCCTTGATGATGGTCGGATACTTCTCCTGCAGCCGCTTCAACTCGGACTTCAGATAAGCGCCCGTTTCTGCCGCATTGTTGATCAGGTCTTCTTCATAGAGCGTGTCGATTGTTTCAATAGCCGTGATACAGCCTTCGCCGATACCGCCAAAAGTCGCCGCAGCGTGGATCAGCGCGGTTTTCGGGCTGCCATAGGCTTTCATATAAATATCACGCTTGGCGATCATTGCCGCCATGGCAGCTTTGCCGCCACCAAGGGATTTGGCGACCGCTGTTACATCGGGCACAACACCATAATGCTCAAAGGCATAGAAGCGACCCGTGCGACCCACACCACATTGTACTTCATCTGCGACCCAGATGACGTCATGCTCGTCGCAAAGTGCGCGCAGCTTCTGCCAAAACGCAGCAGGCGCAGTATTAATACCACCACCACCTTGAATGGTCTCAAAGCAAACAACACCGATTTCCGGATGCGCCTTGAATGCCTTCTCTACCGCTTCGATATCGCCGAAGGGCACCTTCACGCCATTTTCCAGGAGCGCAAATTCACCCTGATATAGCGGACCGTCAGTTATTGAGAGCACACCCTTGGTTTTTCCATGGAACGAGTTCTCAGCATACATCACCATCGGACGCTCCGGTCCGGCGACACGTTCTGCAACTTTGAGCGCCGCTTCCATGGCTTCCGAACCCGATGAGCCGATGAATACCATGTCGAGATCGCCGGGAGAAACCTGAGCCAGATTGTGCGCAAGCGCAGTCGCATATTGGCTCATAAAGGCCATCGCGATTTCATGGCGTTTTTCGTCCTGGAACTTCTTGCGCGCCCCGGTGATGCGCGGATGGTTATGACCCAAAGCAAGCGAACCAAATCCGCCAAAGAAGTCCAAGATCTTCCGGCCATCCTGGTCGATGTAGTGCATGCCTTCAGCGCGCTCGACCTTGATCTTGTCAAAGCCCAGGAGCTTCATGAAGTGAAGCTGGCCGGGGTTGTAGTGATCAGAAAAAAGCTTCTTGATCTCGCCGATATCAAGCGCCTTGGCCTCCTCAACGGAAATCAATTCCGGCTTTTCAACACGTTGCGGCAACGCGTCGAGCGTTGCTTCCTGTGGCATCGTGATCGCCGGCGCATCGGCCACTTGTTCGCGTTTTCTACGGGTTAAAAAGTCCAGCATTCGCTTCATCTCTTCGATTTCAGTTATTCGGCCGCAACGACGGTTGAATTGCCGACATTCACGCCGGCGTCTTTTGCCTTGCGATATTCGGCATATGCCTCGCGGAGCATGTCCTCATCGCGATATTTCGGGGTCCAGCCAAAATCACGTTTCGCTGCCGTGGTGTCTCGCACGCAGAACTCATCGGCAATCATATATTGCTCAGGGTCCATGATTGGCATGTTGAGCCAATCGAGCGCCCCTAATGTCCATTTCACCGCAAATCCCGGTGTTGGGATCAAAATGGATTTTGAACCGGCCGACTTGATGAGGTCGCCCAACAGCTTCTTCACAGCCGGTGGATTGTCAGAACCCAAATTATATTCCTTGTTGGGGCAGTCATGCTCCCAAGCAAGGCGCGCGACCTCTGCGCAATCAAACACCGAAATAAACTGATAAGGGTTCTTGCCAGCCCCAATCATCGGCACCGGCAAGTTCATATCGATAAGTTTGAACAGTTTACCGAGAATGCCAAGACGGCCTGGCCCAATGATGAGGCGCGGTCGCACAATCGTAATATTCATTCCGCGCTCACGCCATGTTTTGGCGACCGCCTCGGTCTCGGCTTTCGATCCACCATAGTGGCCGATCGGCTTAATCGGATGCGCTTCATCCTGAGGGGATTGAACGGTGTGGCCGTAGACCATGTCGGTCGTATACTGCACCATCTTTGATGCACCATTTGCCGCTGCGTGCGCCATAATGTTCGCTGCACCAAAGGTGTTTACCGGATAAAAGAACGGATAGCGGTTGATGCGCGTCTGGATCGGCGAAAGCATCATCGCCGACAGATTATAGACCATGTCATCAGCTTGGATATCAACGCCAGCAACCGACGCCGAATTCGTCACATCACATTTGACGTATGATGCCTTGGCGTAATGCGGCAGAGGTGATTTGCGAATATCGGCGACAAGCACCTCTTCTCCACGTTCGACAAGATCCTGCGCCAGATAGCGCCCGACAAAGCCGTCACCGCCGAAGATGACATGTTTCATGATTGCACCTCAGATGCTGTGGTGTGAGTTGGAGCGGCGACGTCGCCACTTGTTTGTTTGACCAGGGGTGATCCGGATTGCGCGATCAGCACAGTGCCAATGCAAATGAAGGCGATGCCCGCGATTTTATAGCCACCAAGCTCCTCACCAAAAAGCTGCCACGCAAGTAGCGCCACGGCGACATAAGCCAGCGATAAGAACGGGAAAGCAAACGATAGATCGACTTTTGACAACACAAACATGTGGCTGGCCATCGATATGACGAACGTAAGCAGGCCGAAGAAAACCCACGGCGAGAACACGATGAACAACATTTTGAGGATGATGTTGTTTTGCGCCAGCACAGACGGCGCGAGCGTCATCATGCCCTGCTTGAGCATGAGTTGCGCAGCAGCGTTCGTTAAAACTGTAAACAAAATGAACGGCAGATATTTCATCACCACCCCACTGTCTCCCGGCGATGGGTCTAGGTAACTTCTGTTAGAGACGGCTTAAATACTTTGTTCAAATGCGATCTATTCCCGCTTTTGGACACGTGTTCTTTGTCGCTATGGTTAAGAACGCAGCGGCGCCAAAAGTCCGAAATCGTTACAGGATCACGCAAATCTTCGAGCGCCTTCCATTGCGGAAAAGAACGCTGGAACGTTGCCGGCGACATACGCGCGTCCTTGTAAGGATTGATGCGCCCACCTGCATCAAGCGTGATTGCATCAAGCTGGTCGAGAAGTGCCAACGTGCTCCCGCCACGATTGGGAAAGTCCAACGTCAATGTATAACCAGGTCGCGGAAAGCTGAGGAGGCCAGTCGATTCTACCGCGCCAAAACGTTTCAGGACGGTCAGAAAAGAGGCTTCACCAGCCACGCGCGACGCCTTCAAAAGCGCAGGCACTGCCTCTTCCGCTGCTTCAAAAGGGATGATCGACTGGTGTTGGAACAATCCCTTAGGGCCGTAAAGCCGGTTCCAATGCCCAACCGCATCCAGCGGGTAAAAATAGCTCTGCCAACTTGCCCTTTTCGCTACGCCAGCGCCACGAGACTTGGCAGCGTGAAAAACGTGATTAAACGCACGTAAGCTCCAACTATTGAGAGCATTAAAGGGGAGGTCAAAAGGGACCGACAATTTGGGGCGATGCGGCTGCCGAACAAATTCGCCATCCTCGGCGTGGTTGGCGGTCATTAAGACCCCGCGCTCACCATGCAATTGATCAAGCCAGGCGACAGCGTATTCGTTGGCATCGTCTTCTGCTTCAGCGCGCTGGAAATATTCAGCAAGGCTCTCAAACGGCGTCCTGACTTCGACAACATCGGCCGAGCTTACGTGCATCATTTTCATCCGAACATGAGTTATGATCCCGGTCAGCCCCATGCCTCCGATCGTTGCGGAAAAAAGAGTAGGATTCTCATGCGCTGTTAGGTGGAAGACGCCATCGGATCGCAACAGCGTCATCGCCTCAACATGGCCACCGAATGTTCCGCGGCGGTGGTGGTTTTTGCCATGTACATCATTGGCGACCGCACCGCCCAAGGTGACAAAACGCGTGCCCGGTGTAACCGGCAAGAACCAACCGGTTGGTGCAACCAGGTCAATTATCTCATGCAGCATGACACCCGGCTCGGCATCCAGAACACCTGTATCCGGATCAAAGCCAAGGATACGGTTCATGGAGCGCATTGTGGACAAGGTTCCGCGATCATTGTGGCAACTGTCACCATAAGACTTGCCATTGCCGAAAGGCAGCAGCGCGCCATCAGACTGGCCGGATAGGCCCGCGATGGCCTCATCGCTTGCAATAGCCGTCCGTTTGATGCGCTTCAAACGCCCGAAACTGTCATAGCTTTGCTGGCTCATTTTAAAGTCCCGGCGGATAGAAACCGGCGATCAACATCAACAGGGCACCGAAGGCAACCATGAGCTGGCTGCGCCAATCGGTCGAAATAAACACGACCGGATCGTCGTTGAATTCCTTGCGTTTAGCGAGGATCCAAACGCGCATGATGATGTAGAGAACCAACGGACACAGGGGCCAAATCATCCAAGGGTGCGCGTAGAGCGCGTAGATAGCTTCACTGTCCAGATAGAGCGCGAGAACAACAATTGATGCAAAGGCCGATGCCATGCCGGCCTGCATGATAACTTCCTTGTCTTCCGGCCTGTAGCCGCGCCCGGACAGTCTTTCCTTCTCACCAATATCTGCGTGGTCCAGTTCCACGTAGCGTTTGACCAAGGCCAGGGACAGGAAAAAGAACGTCGAAAATGCCAACAGCCAAAATGACGGTGCAGCGGCCACGACCGCGATACCCGCGATAACGCGCACGGTATAAAGTCCGGCCAGTGTCAAAACATCGATCAGCAACCAACGTTTCAATTTCAAAGAATAGGCGGTGGTTATCACAAAATAGCCCGCCAATACGGCACCAAACAAAGGAGGCAAGAACAGGCTGATGGCAACCGAAATTGCGATTAAACCGATGGCAATCTGGACACCGGTACCAGGCATAATCCGGCCTGCTGGCAAAGGCCGCTTGCACTTGGTCGGGTGCTTGCGGTCCATGGCCAGATCGAAAAGATCGTTGAAGATATAAACCGACGAAGCCAGGAAACTGAAGGCAAAGAACGCGCCCGCTATGGCCAGCAACGTGCCCACTTGGAAAAACTGGTGATCGAGGATGGCAGGCACCGCAATAAGCAGGTTTTTTGCCCATTGGTGCACGCGCAGCATCTTCACGACATCTTTGAAGCTTGCCCGATCAGGCACCACGATCGGTGCAACGTCATGTGCGGCGGCCCATTGTCCCGCCACCTTGTCTGGCGCAACAACAATCGCCCGCCGCGCAGCGTCAAAAAGAACAACATCATCGGCACTATTACCGGCGTAGTCGAAACCGCCATCACCGAAACGTTCGATCAAAAGCGCAAGCTTGGCTTTCGACCTTAAGTTGGTATTGCGGTCCGAACCGAGAGCTTCTGTGAAAACGCCAAGGTGATCGGCAATCTGCTGCGCCTTTACCTGGCACGACGCAGTCGCAAGTATCAAATTGCGCCCGGCAGCTTTTTCAGCTTGCAGCCATTCCACAACATCTGCGCGATAGGCCAGCGCATCGGGTGCCAGTTCAACTCTTGAGAAGATTTCATGTTTGAACACCGCTTTGCCGTTGGCAAGCCACAAAGGAAACAGGAATACTAGCCACGGAGCTTTGCGAAGAAGCGCAAAGACAGCTTCCCAAAGCAAGTCGCCTGCAATTAATGTCCCATCCAGATCGACCGCAAGCGGGATCGCCCGGTCATCGACACGTGTGTCCATAGTTTGTCTCCACAGGCGTCAAACTATGCACGCATTGTGCTGAAAGTCGGTTTATAGGCTTGGTATACGCGCTAAGATCAAGCAGCGTCGTTAATGAGCGATGAATGTAAATGATCGAATTTTATCGATTATTCGATGATAGCGCGGCCATTGGATACCGAAACAGATTCGCCACCTGACAGCACAACCCGGTCACCGCTAGGAAGCGTCACAAAACAACCGGACGGACAGACAGATTGCGTTTGCCCAACATCGAGCACGACTTCGGACCGTTCACCATTTTCCGTTACGACGAGTGTCAGCGCCTCCGCTTCCCCATTGGTGATGCTGGCGGCGGAACCCGCGGTCACTGAAAGCGCAGCCGCAAGTGATAGTGAGCCAAACCGTAAAGAGCGCATTCAATGGTCTCCTTTATTTCGCAGTCCCTGATCCACTGGCAGGACTATACCGCAAATTGTCAATCATCCTCAATCTGAGGTTTTTTGGCAGTATCAATCACGCCAAACTCGGCGTCGGGATCGACGATTGTCGGCGTACTAGTCGTCGACGATTGCTTTATGTTGATGTCGCGTTGCGGGAAAGGAATTTCAATACCGGCAACCCGGAAGCGCTCCAAGATCGCCATTCTTAGTTCCGTTCGAACGGTCAGACCAAAACCAATATCGGCCAAATAGGCGTAGAGAACAAAATCGAGTGAGGAATCACCAAAATTATCAAAGGCAACGAATGGTTCGGGGTTTGATAGAACCCGTGGATGGTCATTTGCTATTTCGACCAACATGTCATGGACTTGCTTCGCGTCACTGTCATAGGAAACACCAACAGGGATTTGTATACGGCCAAGCGTCGTCTTGTGAATCCAGTTGGTCACTGTCCCGTTGATCAACTCCGAGTTCGGTAAGATCAGCGTTTTGCGATCAAATGTGGTGATCTCGGTCGCACGCACGTTCACCTTGTTCACCGTACCGGTAAAACCACCCGCCTCAATAATATCGCCCGCCTTGAATGGCCGTTCCGCCAGCAAAATCAGCCCGGAAACGAAGTTGTTGACGATGTTTTGCAGGCCAAAACCAATGCCCAACGACAAAGCACCTGCCACAAATGCCAATTGCGTCAGATCGATACCAGCGGCTGAGACAGCAAAAAGGCCGGCAAGTGCTACGCCTGCATATCCAACCGCTGTGCGGATTGAACTACGCGCGCCCTTTTCAACCCCGCTGCGCTCAAGGACCGTACCATCCAGCCAGCGCTGAAAAATGCGGGTAAACCACAAACCAACACCGAACAGCATGAACGCGGCGAGGATTCCCACCAGGGAGATCGATATTGAGCCGATAGAAATTTCGGTAACAAGGCTACGGGCAAACCCGGCAATCTCATTCCATGGAAACCCCCAGGCCCGCGCAACAATAGGTGCCCCAATCGCGACAACAGCGATGTAGAGAAGACCGCTGGCAACCAATCCAAACTGATCAACCCGCTGCTCAGAAAAATCAAAGCGCGTCCGCAGGCTTTCGCCAATACTCGTCTGTGCCAACGCATTTGATTCGCCGATCGCTTTCGCAGCACGATAGCCAAGATACATGGTCGCCAAAATCGCACCGGTAATAACGATTTGCTGCGAAACAAAGCGCGCAAACCCAAGATAGCCCATCATCGCGATAACAATCAGCGCAACACCGGAAACGACCAGAACGCTCCGGACCCATGCGACCCAGGCGCCTGAAGCTGGCTCATCTTCGTTAGCGCGGCTTTCTGTCCGGACCCGGCCCATCGCAATGAGCACGAAACCAACGGCCAAACTGGTCAGCAGGCTCAAGGCTACGGTGATTGGAAATGAAACGCCCAATATGACGTTGAAGCGTGAAATGATGGCATCAGCCACGACAACAAGCGACATCAAAATCATTAGAAAGTGGAGGAGTACTGCTGATCTTTGCGGCACATTGATCAAGCGCCAATTTGGCAGGGTCGGCGCGAAAACAGCCCCGGACAATTGGATGACAAGAAAAAGGATCGCCAAACCGGCGAAAAAGATCTGCACCAATTCAGCGATATCGGGTCGCCAAAGATTAAACCCGTCAAAAATGCCGTAGGTCAGGCCAAGCCAAAGCCAAAACGTGAGGGTCGGTAAAAGAGTAAACCAAAACCCGACGGTCAACCGCGCAAAAAAGGTCGGAGCATCATGCACGCGATCGCGCTTCAACCAAGATCCGAAAACCCGCCGCGATGCAAAGAACGCAGCCATTCCCAGAAGGGCGCATAATGTTATCGCGATGGCCGTGGACGTTGGTTTTGTTCGCCAAGTAAAACTCGCCCATGACCCAACGCGTCTTTCTAGCGTTTGCGCCCGGTCTTGTATGTCGACCCAAAGTTCACCACTGAAAGCGGCGCGAATATCGTAACGCTCAGAGAGTGTTTGCGCGAAGAGTTCACGCCGGCGTTCGGCAATATCATCACGCAACTGGGCCGCCTGAATGGTGGCGTCTTCCAATTGTCCGATCAGCAGGTTTGCCTGTGCCCGTTCTTCGGCAAGCAAGACACGTTCCTCACTTATGATGTCAGGTTCGGGCGCCTCCCCTTCGCCGGGCACCGGCCCTAACTGATCGAGGCGGGCGCGGGCGTCGATAACCGTTTGGGTAAGCGCGACACCAAAGGCAAGCGCCTCTTGCTGCATGACCCCAAGGTCGGTAGCCAAATTGACTAACGCTTCTTCCTGATCGAGGTTCTCCTCAAACAGCGTCTGGTAAGATTGTACCTCACGAACCAGCTTCTCAACATCAATATCGATGTCGGTTACTTGGGCATGTGCGAGAACGGCACAAAAACTGACTAGCCCAAACAAAAAACCTGCAATGGCGCGGATCACGGTCATGAATTTTCCATAGCACAATGGCTCACATCACAAAGTGTTATCGTCGCAGTCAAACAAAAACGCGACGGGATTTTGACGTGCAATTACAATGATGATGGTTCAAGCTTAACAAAAAGCAGTACAGGTTCATGGCCCGCTATTCCTCGCTCGCCATCTTACGAAACGCCCTTACCGGAAACCAGGATTGGAAACCGGCATGGCGCAAACCCAATCCGAAAACCGCCTATGATGTCATCATCGTCGGCGGTGGCGGTCATGGGCTCGCTACTGCTTACTATCTGGCCAAAGAACATGGCATTCGAAACGTCGCCGTATTGGAAAAGGGATGGCTTGGCTCCGGCAACATCGGTCGAAACACGACCATAGTCCGCTCCAACTATCTACTTGCCGGCAACACGCCTTTCTATGAGCACTCCATGAAGCTCTGGGAAGGGCTGTCGCATGATTTGAACTACAATGTCATGTTCTCCCAGCGTTCGATCATCAACCTTTTCCATACCCCTTCACAAGAGGACGACCACGCAAGGCGAGGCAATTCAATGAAACTGCAGGGTGTCGATGCGCGCTTTGTTCGCCCCGCTGAGCTAAAGCGGCGAATGCCGGGTTTGAACGTTGAGGGCCCATCGCGGTTTCCCATTTTGGGCGGGTTGGAGCAACCACGCGCCGGAACTGCCCGCCACGACGCAGTCGCTTGGGGTTATGCGCGCGCCGCCGACCTACTGGGCGTCGACATCATCGAAAACTGCGAAGTCACGGGCTTTGTCCGGGATGGCGAACAGATTGTCGGCGTTGAAACCTCGCGCGGACGGATCGGCGCGAAAAAGATTGGCGTTGCCGTGGCAGGATCGACCAGTCATGTCTTGAAAACCGCAGGCATCAACACGCTGCCAATTGAGAGCCATGTGTTGCAGGCATTTGTTTCCGAGAGCCTGAAACCTTGCCTTGACTGTGTGGTTACCTTCGGCGGCGGGCACCTTTACGTTTCACAATCCGACAAGGGTTCACTCGTCTTCGGCGGTGATATTGACGGATACAATTCCTATGCCCAGCGTGGGAACTTGCCAGTCGTCGAAGATGTCATGAGCGAACTCGTCGAACTGTTTCCGGCCTTCGCCAAAGTGCGTCTATTGCGCTCTTGGGGTGGCATTATGGACATGTCCATGGATGGTTCACCCATTATAACAACCGGTCCACTTCCCGGCATGTACCTGAATACGGGCTGGTGCTACGGCGGCTTCAAGGCAACGCCCGCATCTGGCTGGTGCTTTGCCCATACCATCGCCAAGGATGAACCGCATCCGTTCAACGCCGCTTATTCGCTGGACCGCTTTTACCGAGGCTATGTGATCGATGAGAAGGGTCAGGGCGCCACGCCCTGGAAACACTGACCGATGCGTATCAACTGCCCCCATTGCGGCCAGCGCGATCTCGCTGAGTTCACCTATCATGGCGATGCAGATCAAGCGGCCAAGCGGCCAGAAGCTGCACACGAGAATTCGGCCGAATGGAATAGTTGGGTCTACGACCGGACCAATACCGCCGGCCAACACCGCGAACTGTGGCAGCATACCGGCGGATGCCGCAGCTTCATGATCGTTACACGCGATACAGTAACGCACGCGATCATCAGCGTCGAAAAGGTGGGACCATGAGCGGTTATCGCCTTACAGCTGCCGGCGCTCAGATTGATCGGTCAGAAACGGTGGGCTTTACCGTCGATGGGCGCCAATATTTCGGTTTTAAAGGCGACACGCTTGCTTCCGCGCTGATGGCGAATGGCGTTTCCATTGTTGGGCGGTCCTTCAAATATCACAGACCGCGCGGATTGTTCGCCGCCGGCGTTGAAGAACCAAATGCACTTTTCACTGTCCTGCGCGATGGTTCACGAGAGCCCAATGTCCGTGCAACTGAGATCGAGATTTACGAGGGCCTTTCGGTCGCCAGCCAAAACCGTTGGCCCTCTCTCGATTTTGATCTGATGGCCGTAAACCAACTCGGCGGTAAAGCGCTCGCGGCCGGGTTTTACTACAAGACCTTTATGGGACCGGTCTTCGGCCCGTTAAAAGGCACCCGTTTTTGGATGTTCTGCGAACACTTCATCCGCCGCGCCGCTGGGCTGGGACGGGCAGGCACCACGCCCGATAAGAGCCGGTATGAGCGGGTCAACGCTTTTTGCGACGAACTTGTTGTCGGCGGCGGAAAGGCAGGCATCGATAGAGCTTTGGAGACTGCCGCCGGCGGCAAGCGGGTAATTCTTTGCGAGCAAACCGCACACGCATTGACGGATAAACAGGTTGAAGAGCTGAGCAATAAAGGCGTCACGGTTCTAAAGCGTACAACCGTTTGGGGATGGTACGACGACAATGTGATGGCGGCGGTAGAGCGGGTGACGGACCAAATGGCCAAACCGGGAGATAATCTCGCCCGTCACCGTTATTGGATCATCCGTGCCGGGCACGTGGCGCTGTGTACGGGTGCACTGGAAAGACCGCTCATTTTTCCCGGTAACGACCGGCCAGGGATCATGCTGGCGTCGGCTGCTGAAACGCATTTGCAGCAATTCGGCACTGTTCCAGGTAAACGGATTGCAGTCTTCACCAACAACGACAGTTCGTACGTGACAGCTGTCGCTCTGCAAGCTGCGGGCGCGAAAATTACGGCCATCATTGACGTGCGTTCGAAGATCGGCAGTAACGCCACTGCACTGGCGACCAAGGCCAACGCTAAACATCTTGCGGGCCAGGCTGTCATACGAACACATGGCAAAGGCGCGTTAACCGGCATCGATGTGGCACCATTCAACGCCGAAACGAATACCGCGTCTGGCGCATCAGAACGCATTGAGTGCGACGCGCTTCTCGTTTCCGGCGGATGGTCACCAGTAATCCATCTAGCCTCCCAGAAGGGGGCCAAACCGCAATGGGATTCCAAACTCCAAGCGTTCTGCGCTCCAACTCCAGCCAGCGACTGGTCTGTGCATGGTGCAGCGGCCGGTGCGTTCGAATTCGCGGACGGGCTTTCGGACCAACCGGCGCCAATGTTACACATCAACCACCCGGGCAAAGCCTTTGTTGACATGCAGCATGACGTGACCGTTGACGACGTCCGACTTGCGCATCGCGAAGGGTTCATCTCGGTCGAGCATTTAAAGCGCTACACAACGCTCGGCATGGCAACCGATCAGGGAAAAACATCAAACGTACCGGGCCTTGCGATCATGGCGGACGCGTTAGGAAAGGATATCCCTGAGGTCGGTACCACACGCTTCCGTGCGCCTTACACCGCCGTATCCATTGGTGCGATTGCGGCGGAACGCTTTGGTGATCTTTTGCCGAAGAGACTGACACCGATGCATGAGCGGCACCTATCATTGGGTGCGCGCATGTATGAAGCAGGCTTGTGGATGCGGCCCGAAAGCTACAACCAGCCCGGCGAAACCGTCGAACAGGCCTACGTGCGCGAAGCGCGCGCCGTTCGCACACAAGTGGGTATGGTCGATGTATCAACGCTTGGCAAAATCGATATTCAAGGTCCCGATAGCGCCCAATTTCTGAACCGCCTTTATACCAATGGTTTCGCCAAATTGCCGGTCGGCAAGGCGCGTTACGGACTAATGCTGCGCGAAGACGGTTTTGCAATGGATGACGGCACCACGTGGCGGTTGGGCGAAGACCATTTTTTGATGACGACGACCACGGCCAATGCTGCTCTTGTCATGCAGCACATGGAGAAAATGCTGGCCGTGCATTGGCCAAACATGAAGGTTCATCTCACCTCGGTCACTGATCAGTGGGCTGGCGTAGCGGTTGCCGGCCCAAATTCGCGCGATGTGCTGACAGCCTGTGTGTCGGAAACAGCGGTCGATAATACAGCCCTGCCCTTCATGGGCATCGTCTATGGCCAGATCGAAGGCATACCAGTAATGATATGCCGTCTCTCCTTTTCCGGCGAGTTGGCCTACGAGGTTTACTGCGGTGCCAATCACGGCGAGGCGTTGTGGGATGCGCTATTGAAAGCCGGTCAACCGTGGCACATCACACCCTACGGCCTGGAGGCTCTCGGTACTTTGCGCATCGAAAAAGGCCATGTCACCGGCGCAGAAATCGATGGACGCACAACCGCACGCGATCTGCATTTGGACTGGATGTTGTCGTCGAAAAAACCGTTTGTCGGATCCGCGATGATGGACCGCGAGGGACTTGCCGATGAAAATCGCTGGACGCTGGTCGGCGTGAAATCAATTGATGGGCAAAAGCTCAAAGGCGGTAGTCATCTCGTCGCTGGTGAGACCGCAGAGGAGCCTGGTCGGTCGCTCGGCCATCTCACAGCCATTTGCTACTCGCCGGAGATGAAGACCTACATCGCCCTCGCGCTGCTGGAAAACGGGAAAAACCACATCGGCAAGCGCTTATTTACAACTGATCCAGTGCGTACAGGCGCCCACATACCGGTCGAGATCACTTCGCATCACATGGTCGATCCAAAGGGAACCCGTATGCATGGCTGACTTTTTCGACCTCTCATCCACCGTCGCGGAAAAGGCAAAATCTCCGCTGGCCAATTTCCTGGTACCCGGCAAGTACCCGGCATTCGACGGGGCGACAAACGTGAAATTGAGCGAACTTGCCGGACAAACGATATGCGAAGTTGCGGCGTGGCCCGATGGCGTGGAAGCAGTAAGAGCGCTACTACCGTCAGAAGGCACCGTCTTTGAATTTGCGCCGGCACGTTGGGTGATTGTATGCGCAGATGTAAAACCGACGAAAAAGCTTGCACTAGGCGTTGGGGATCACGGCAGTTTTGTCGACCTCTCCCATGGACGCTGCGTCTTGCGTGTAAAAGGCAAAAAAAGCGCCTGGGTCTTGTCAAAGCTCTTCGCAATCGACTTTGCGGCGATGGACATAAAAACGGGTGTTGCCACCACACATCATGGCATCACCGCGCAAATCTGGCGCGATGACAGCAGCACTTTTGATCTGGTTATTTTCCGCTCATTTGCGGCATCGTTTTGGCACACGCTCACCAAAGCCTGTGCCGATGTCGGCTATGAGGCGGTCTAGACGTTAATGCCGCTAGCAACCATTTTTAACATACGCATCCGGAACAGCCTCGGCCCATGCGATGGATTGGGCTTCACCTTGTGAAAAATACGGTCCGTCGACAACGCAGTACCAGCCATTGCGAAAATTGGGATATTCGTTGGTATTGGCAACTTTAAGCCCGGCACCGCCTCCCGCGAACGGGCCGCCAAGATTGTTCATCGTGCGTGCGCTGCCGTTAAAACTCTGACTACAACCAAGAACGACGTACCAACCACAGCCAGCAAAAGCGACATCATATGCGCCCTCAATACCGGTAATACTCTCAGCTTGCGCTGATACCGCCCCCAGTGCTGAAGCAATCAAACCTGCAGCAAATATCTTTTTTACCAATCGTACCATCATCGCGCTCCCAAAGCCGTTTTCATAATCAATGTGGCACAAAGCATTGGCGCGCCAAAGCCTTGATTTACAGCCTTTAGTTGGGTGTCTTTGCCGGACGTCCGGCAATATAGGTCTGCGCTATAGCCCGATCATCACCCATTGTTTGTAAAACAAAGAGTTCCTGAGCGAGCGTCTCGACACCCTCCATCCGCAGTGCCATCGCGCCAGTCGCCGACGCATCCAACACGATAAAATCAGCCTCATACCCCGCAGCAAGAGAACCAATTTTGTCCGCCATGCTGATCGCTTGGGCGTTGCCAATCGTCGCTTGTGCGAAAGAGGCAAAAGGATGCCAGCGCTGCCCTTGGCAATTCAAGATCTTGTAGCCCTCATCCATGGTCCGCAGCATCGACCATGAGGTGCCGCCACCAATATCGGTGGCAATACCAACGCGCCCACCACCATCGTCAATGCGCTGCCGGTCAAACAATCCGCTGCCCAGAAACAGGTTGGACGTCGGACAGAAAACAGCGACCGCTCCTGTCTCCGCCAGACAAGCAACCTCACGGTCACTCAAATGAATGCAGTGGCCCATCAAACTCTTTTGGGTCAGCAAGCCGAAATGCGCATAAATGTCGGTGTAGTCCTTGGCCCAAGGAAACAGTGAGGTCGCTGTTTCGATTTCCGCATGGTTCTCCGACAGATGGGTTTGGATCAAACACTGCGGAAATTCAGCAGCCAAAGCACCTGCTACTTCCATTTGCGCTTCGGTTGAAGTCAGCGCAAAACGGGGCGTAATAGCAACCTCTCCACGCCCCCTTCCGTGCCAATCTTCGATGATAGACTTTGTTTCGTCATATCCCGACTGAGCAGTATCGAGTAGGCCATCAGGTGCATTGCGGTCCATCATGACCTTACCGGCGACTAGGCGCATGTTCCGCTGCGAAGCGCGCTCCAAAAGCGCTTCAGCAGATTCACGATGCACAGAGCCAAACGCTACGCAGGTCGTCGTTCCATGAGCAACAAGCTGATCCAAAAAGCGGTCGGCCATCGTCTCAGCAAACGACCGATCGCCATAACGCTGCTCTTCAATGAACGTGTACGTGTTCAGCCATTCCAGCAAAGAACCGGCATAGCTACCGACAATCTGTGATTGCGGGAAGTGAATATGCGGGTCGATGAAGCCCGGCATGATCAGATTGGGGCGATGATCAATATAGTCAGCGCCGGTGTCTGGCCGATCATCCCACGCCCCTGACCAAACAATAACCCCATCGCGAACCTGGAGCCCGCCATCCTCATGGAACACCGGTTCAAAGCCATCACCCGTATCCACCGAAGCTTCAAACCAGCAAAGACGTCCGCGGAACAACTCTACGGCGCCAGCCATTGCCCGCTCCAATCATGCACCCTTAAAAATTGAGCGCGGTAGTGGCGTTCTGGCGCCAAGCAAAGCGTCTCAACAGATTGTATGTTGAGCCTGATGACCGCGAACCGGTCCCGATCAACGGCAGGTTCAAACGCCTCAGGCGCGCTGATCTCAGATCCAGGCAATGGGGCACCGCCGTAAATGCGGCGCGAACCCTCTGGTACACGAACCCAAACATCATCGACCGCTTCGCCTTTGATTATATCTGCTTGAGCGTCAAGCCGCATTTGCAGCTTCTGTTTCGGGTTCCATATGTGCACGCTGCACCGCGGCTCAGCCTGCAACTCTTCCACCTTTGTAGATTTCAAATCGGTATGACATTCAAGCGTCGCCACGCCGCGATCGACGCTTCGTAAAACCAATGTGCGCAACTTTGGTGCGCCGTCCAAACCCAGCGTTGCGAGTGTGGGATGGCGCTCAGGTGCGTGCCGATCAGCCACACCTCGCGTCAGCAGCCGCCAGACCATATCAATTGTGCTCTCAAGCGTGGCGGCAAAGGCAAGATGCTGGGTTTCCGCGTCAGACACGAAGCCGACCCTCGGCAACCTGAACAGCATGCCCACCCACGCGGATGCTGTGAATGGCTTTGGCGCGCACCGAAACCTCAAGCCGAATGCGTGAGGGGCGCCCCATTTCTACGCCCTGTTCGATCCAAAAAACGTTGGGGCCATCCGCCAAACCATCAAAACGCTCGATCATGCCGGCAAAACTGACCGCTGCGGAACCCGTCGCCGGATCTTCGGGAATACCCATGTGTGGCGCGAACATGCGCGCATGCCATTTGCAAGTGTGGTCCACTGTCTCCCGGCAATAGGCATAGACCTCAGCCGGTTCACCATCGATGGACGGCGCCAAGGCGCCGATTGCGGCACCGTCAACACGCATACGATGCATCGCTTCGAGACCTTTGATGGGCACGTAAACAAACACATTACCTGTCGCAAACATCGTCAGTTCATGATTATCGAGGTAAAGGTCTTCTTTCTCCAATCCGAGAGCAAGGGCAAACGCCTCGCGATCGAGCGGAGCCTCGATTAGGCGCGGCAGGGCTGGAGCGTCTAATTCTGCAAACCATGCACCGTCATGTTTTAGCGCACAGCGCACCAGACCAAGTTTTTCCTCCAATGTCACAAGCTGATCGACCTGCGTGTCGGCATCGCCACGCTGCGCCAGTGCCACGGCACTCCCAACGGTCGGATGTCCGGCAAACGGCAACTCTTTGCTGGGTGTAAAAATCCGCAATTTGGCCGAGTGCATCGGATTGTCTGGTTTCAGGACGAACGCAGTTTCCGACAGGTTGAACTCACCGGCTATCGTCTGCATCTGCCCGGTGGACAGCTCATCGGCATCAAAAACCACAGCAAGCGGGTTTCCTGCAAAGGTCTCTCGCGTGAATACATCAAAAACTGCGTAGTCCAACTCCATCATGCGGCCTCTTTCGCAAGGACATCGTCAAAATGCCAATGGGCCAGCATTTTTGCGTAAAGTTTGAGCTTATCAGCGTCGGCGCGGTTATAGATCCCGATCACATCATCGGTCTCGTCATCACCTGTAGCTGCTTGATGGGCGAGGATCGATTGCCGCGCTTCGTCAACCGTTACCGGCAAACGAAATCTGCGTGCAATGTGCCAGGCGCCGCGATCGATCACCACCACAAAGGGTTCCTGATCAAAATCATCGGGAACGATCAAGCCCGTCTCTTCCTTCAACTCGCGGGAAACATTCACGTCAATCGAGATATGATCATCGACGACATCATTTTCGTCCAGCGAACCGGCTGGAAAATAATAATCACCAGGATTAGAGGTATGCTGCGCCATCCGGATTGTGAGAAGAGCATTGTCGCCCGTAATGGGCAAGGTTGTACCAGCAATATGGATGGGCATTTCGCCCTCGCGCTCACGGTGATGACGCCAGTATAGAAACGTCGCAAAGTCGGTTCGATAGCCTGTGCCGCGTAAAATACCGGCCTCCACACGCACATCTTCAAAAAGGAACTGGACGCCATTCCACAACCGCGGATTGGCGCGCACTGCCTGTTCCCAAAAGGCATCGATTGCGCCGCGGTTCTCGAACTCAAACCGCGAGCGTTCCGACATCACCGGCAAATCGATAGCATCAACTTGGAAGGCCATGACGAGAGCCAAACCGACGCGGGTCCATTATGTCAACCGCTTTGCGTGTATGCGCCATGAAATCGAAACGGGTGAAACAAAAAACAAAAAAGGCCACCGCAGTGGTGGCCTTTTGAGCAAAAGCAAGAACGTTTAGTTCTTTTCTTTGTCGACTAGAGCGTTGGACTTGATCCAAGGCATCATGCCGCGCAGCTTCTCACCAACTTCTTCAATCTGGTGGGCATCATTCACACGGCGAATCCCCTTAAAGCGAGCCGCGCCAGAGCGATACTCTTGCATCCACTCAGACGTGAACTGGCCGGTCTGAATTTCTTCCAAAACGCGCTTCATTTCTGCCTTCGTCTCGGACGTGACGATACGTGGTCCGGTTACATACTCGCCCCATTCCGCAGTATTGGAGATAGAGTAGTTCATGTTCGCGATGCCGCCTTCATAGATCAAGTCCACGATTAGCTTCACCTCGTGCAAGCACTCAAAGTAGGCCATTTCAGGCGCGTAACCTGCTTCAACCAGCGTCTCGAAACCGGCACGGATCAACTCTACCAAGCCGCCGCACAGAACCGCTTGTTCACCGAATAGATCGGTCTCACACTCTTCGCGGAAGTTTGTCTCGATTATACCGGAGCGACCGCCACCAACGCCACAAGCGTAGGAGAGGGCCAGATCATGCGCATTGCCGGACGCATCTTGATGCACCGCGATCAGGCAAGGCACACCGCCGCCCTTCATGTACTCACCGCGCACAGTATGACCGGGGCCTTTTGGCGCGATCATGACAACATCGACGGTGTCTTTTGGCTCAATCAGACCAAAATGAACGTTCAAACCGTGGGCAAACGCAATAGCGGCGCCGTCGTTAATGTTACCTGCAATATGCTCTTTATAAATGTCTGCCTGAAGCTCATCAGGCGTCGCCATCATCATCAGTTCGGCCCAAGCTGCACCTTCGGCGACGTTCATCACTTTAAAGCCATCGGCCTCAGCTTTGAGCGCAGTTGTTGAACCTTCGCGAAGAGCAATTCGAACATTTTCCGCACCGGAGTCTTTCAGGTTCATGGCGTGCGCACGCCCCTGCGAACCATAGCCTACGATGAGGACTTTCTTGCCTTTGATCAGATTGAGATCCGCATCGCGGTCATAATACACACGCATGTTGTTGTTCCTTCCCGTTGTGTCTGAAATTTTGTTGCTTACAGCTTGGCGAACTCGGCGCCGTAGAGCCGGTAAAAATGATCCATCGCGCGTTCAACGATCCTTGCCTGGTTCAACGGCAGGCCGAGCGACGTTAGCTTCTCACCGAGCAGCATGCGCACATGCATGTCGCGCACCAGCAGGCCATAAAGTGTGGCAAACGCCTCCTCGGTATCATCAAAACGCAAGTGCCCGGCACGACGCGCCGCTTCCAAAAGTGCTTTTGCGCGCGTACGGATAGCCGAACGACCGCGCTTGATCAGAAGATCACCCAACGGGGCGCCGTCGGCACTGGCTTGGCCAATGGCCAAGCGGTTGAGCGCGACAGATGTTGAGCCTGACAAAACAGACAGAAGATCATTGCCGAAAGCTTCAAAATCCGCCCGAAAATCTTCAGCGCTGCGGTTGGCACTGGCGGCAACGGCGGGAACGCGGACCTTCGACGCTTGATAAGCGATCATTGCCGACAGGACGCCTTCGCGGTCACCAAACCACTTGTAGAGGCTTTCCTTGGAGCAATTTGCGGCGCGGGCTAATCCAGCGGTTGTTATGGCCTTCTCACCCCCAGCGACAAGCAACGCCAAACCAGCTTCAAGCACCTGAGCCTGGCGATCGGTAAATTCAACGTCTTCCACTTTGGATTGGTAGTTCATCGCGCTTCCCGCTATTTGCAGCGGCTAGTACCGTACGGTACGGTTCGGCGTCAATAAGCTTACACCGAAAAATGCTCACAAATCTCGGCGCGCATGCCCAATGCGGCTGTTGATACTAACCCAACGCCCCCAAAAACCGCTGAACCGCTCCTGCATAGCCGAATTCCAAGGCATCCGCAGTCAGGCCGTGACCGATGGAAACCTCGGCCAATTGCGGTAGCGCTTCCGCAAGTGGCTTCAAATTGGCAACTGTTAAATCATGGCCGGCATTGACACCAAGGCCCGCCACTTCGGCATAGCCCGCTGTCGAAGCCAGCATGTTAAGCTGATGGGCCGCTTCCTTGGCATCATCATGCGTGCCACCATAGGGTCCGGTGAACAACTCAACACGATCCGCGCCTGTTTCCCTTGCCCTCGCAATCATATCCGGTCCCGCATCAGGATCGCAAAACAGCGACACGCGAAAACCGTTTGACTTTAGCCGTTGAACACGATCGCGTAGATAGTTTTCCTTGCCCACGAAATCCCAGCCGTGATCGGATGTGGCTTGAGCTGGATCATCGGGCACCAACGTCACTTGCTCGGGCTCCGTCGCTTCAACCAGATCAAGAAACGCATCATCCGGGTAGCCTTCAATATTAAACTCAGCATGCGGAAATTCGTCGTCTATCAACGCGCGCAATTCCGGAAGGTCCGTAAAGCGAATGTGCCGCTGGTCTGGCCTTGGATGCACTGTCAGACCATGTGCGCCAGCGGCCAGAGCGATACGTCCCATGTGCACGACATCGGGCCAAGGCAGGTCCCGTCGATTTCGCAAAAGCGCGACGGCATTCAGGTTCACAGACAGTTTGGCTGGCACAGCATTCATTCCCGGAAAAAACGCCCGCTTATAGCGATCAGCGCTGGCAATCACCACATAATAATAAAGGGAAAAGGAGGTTTCCATGATCGAAGTAGAAACCATAGGCGAAGGCCAACTCGCCCTTCGAGTGAAGGGCAAAATCGAGCGTGATGATATTGTGCACGCCATGAAAGAGTTAAACGCCGCTACCGAAGCAAATCAGGCGATAAACCTGCTGATCGACATGAGCGAGTTTTCCGGGATGACGGTTGAAGCGCTCATTGCGGATGCGCGGTTCGGGTTCTCACACCTTTCCAAACTCCATCACTATAAGCGGGTGGCTGTCATCACCGACGCCGATTGGATGAAATCCATCATCTGGTTGGAAAACCAGCTGTTTCGCAGCATCGACATCAGGACATTTGCACCCGAAGACGCAGACAACGCCGAACGGTTTATTGCGGGCCATGATATTCCCGAACCGAAACACGAGCCGTCTGTTATTAGACTGCCGAGCAACCGGCCCGATCTGATGGTTTTTGAAATTCATGACAAGCTGCGCCGCGGTGACGCCCAAGCCGTTTTCGGCTTTCTCAATGACGCCTACAAACAGCATGGAAAGATCGATTTGATGGTGATTATCCGCGACTATGAAGGCTTTGAGCTGGGCATGCTTTTGGATGGCGCCACTTGGAAATCGAAAACCAACAGCATTACTCAAATCGACCAATATGCCATTGTCGGCGGACCGCCCTTTTTGACCGCGACAGCGCAATTTGTCGGCAGTTTCCTACCGGTAGAAATAAAAACCTTCGAACTGAAAGAACTCGATGAAGCATGGAAATGGTTGGGGGCCAGGCGTTTACTCACCTAGGCGTCAAACTGATGACATCTTGGCGTAAGATGCAGTCGCAATGATAACATTGACTATCCTTGATTCCATCACCCTTCCCGGCTCAAAGTACAAAACCAACGAAGATCAGCTGGGGCACACCGCCCATTGCGCTTTCGTGATCGATGGCGCGACCGGCATTGGCGACGATTTTATCGTCTCGCGCCACGACAGCGATGCGGCTTGGCTTGCCACGTTCGCCAAGGTCCACTTTGAAGAGATGCTCCGGCCAGGGCGGGCGATGGCGGACATCGTGCGTCAAACCAATACGCTGGCACGCAAGATCGTCAGCTTCGCGGCGCAGGACGAAGAAATACCCGACTGGAATATGCCAGTCGCCGGTTTTCAGGCACTGCGCATCGAAGGGGACGATCTCTATGCCCACGGCCTTGGCGATTGCATGCTTTATTTGGCCGGTTCTAACGGTGACATCCATGAGGCTACCGGATTTGCCGATGGTGATGCCACTGAAATCAAGCTTGCCACCGATGCCATCGCGCGGCTCGGCGGTTTGACGTCTGACCAGAGCGCGCTCGCTGACGAAGACACGTTGGCCAAAGACCGTGCTATCCGCGCGACCTACAACAAGCCGGGCGGCATTGTGTGGACACTTGGAGCAGAGCCGAAAGCTGGTGACCATCTGAAAAGCCTGCGCCTTCGTCCAACGCTACCGGCGACAGGTATCCTTGCGACAGACGGTTTTTCAGCGCTTGTCGACAAATATGCATGCTACAAACCAAATGAGTTGATCGACGTCGCAAAGAAGAAGGGCCTAGCGGCTTTAGCGCAAGAACTCAGATACATTGAAGAGATCGAAGATCCACAAGGTCGTAAGTATCCGCGGATGAAACAGTCCGATGACGCGACCGCCATATTGTTTGAGATCACTTAACGATCGTTAGTGTCTGCGCGGCGCGTGTAACGGCGGTGTAGAGCCACCGTTGGCGCATATCGCGAAAGGCGAAACTCTCGTCAAACAAAACCACATTATCCCATTGTGATCCCTGCGCCTTGTGAACGGTAAGCGCATATCCATAATCAAAATCATCATAGCGCTTTTTCAGTTGCCAAGCGATTTCCTCATCAGGGGCTTCAAAGGCTTGCTTGAGCAGCTTTATCTTGGCAGCGCCGCGATCATTGTCACCGTCATCAGGTGTCACCAACAAGTTGATACCCGGTTTGGTGGTTTGCTTGGACGACGTTAGCACTTGCCAAAGCGATCCGTTCAGCAATCCCTTTTTCGGATCATTGCGCAAACATACCAACTTGTCGCCTGACTGGGGGTGCGGGGCATCGAAGCCCTTTAATTGCCGCAAGCGTTGATTGAAGCGACGCCGCGTCCGGTTGATGCCAACAAGCACCTGATCCGCCTCAACCACCTGGTCGGTTTCCAATTGTTGTTTGGAAATGATCTGGGCTTCTCCAAAGTCGCCGAACATCAGTTCGTTACCTTCGCGCACGTCCATGGCAATACGCGTGATTGGGTTTTCAGCAGCCTGACGATGAATCTCTGTAAGCAAAAAATCAGGCTCTGCGTCGGTAAAAAAACCGCCGCCGGTAATCGGCGGCAATTGGCCCGGATCGCCAAGCACCAATACGGGGGCACCAAAACTCAAAAGGTCGCGCCCCAATTCCTCGTCAACCATCGAACATTCATCGACAATGATCAGCTTGGCATTGGCAACATCGGATTGCCGATTGAGGGAGAAAGTCGGCGCCATGCCTTTTTTACCCGAAAGCGCGTCCTCCACCTCTTCCTCGCCCCGCGGCCGATAGATCAAAGAGTGGATAGTTTTTGCGTTGGCAGCGCCCTTGGCCCGCATGACCTGCGCCGCTTTGCCAGTAAACGCGGCAAACTGAACGTCGCCATCAACACCCTCGGCGAAGTGCCGCGCAAGCGTGGTCTTTCCGGTACCCGCATAACCAAACAGACGAAAAACCTGCGTATGACCACTTCTCATCCATGCCGATACAGCATTGAGCGCATCATCTTGTTGCGGTGAGAACTGCATCGCGTGCCCTGGCGCCAGTGTTTTTGAGCAATAATCGAAATGAATCAGCCAACTTCGGGGCCGCGCGCCATGGCAGCAACGCCCGACCGGCACACTTCGACAATACCGAGCGGTGCCATGATCGCAATAAACTGTTCGACCTTGTTGGTTCGCCCCGTCAGCTCAAAAACAAAATGCTCTGTCGTCGCGTCGATAACCTTTGCCTCAAACGCTTCAGCAAGACGCATCGATTCCAGCCGGTTGGCACCCCGGCCCGCCACTTTCACCATGGCGATCTCGCGCTCCAATGGTTTTTCATAACCGCTTTGGCGTGCAACAACCGTAAGATCTGTAACGCGATGAACGGGCACAATGCGTTCCAATTGCGATTTGATCTGTTCTAGAACCTGCGGCGTGCCGCCGGTCACGATGGTAATGCGGGACAAATGCTTTTCATGCTCTGTCTCCGAAACCGTCAAACTCTCGATGTTGTAGCCACGCCCGGAAAACAGGCCGATAACACGAGCCAGCACACCCGGCTCGTTGTCAACAACCACTGAGAGCGTATGCGGTTCGACAACTTCTTTTTCTTCAGTGATGAAGTAGGCCGATGCAGGTGCATTCATGTGTTTCAACTTTCCTTACGCTTAAGGGGCGCCAAGCCCGAAAACTTCAGCCGCGCCACGACAACGCCGCTAACGATAATAACCAGTGCAGCCAACGCGTTCCAACCCGGCCGTTCACCAAGGAACAGAGCGCCTAAAAATACGCCTGCCACCGGAACCAGCAAATTGATCTGGCCAAAAAATGAAGCGCCTTGACGATCGATGATCGCAAACATGAAAAAGGCGCCAAGCGTATATGCAACAATGCCGAGCGCGATCATAGCAATTGTTTGCTGCATCGTTGGGTCAATAGCTAGCGGGCTTTCAAGCAAAAAGCTCATCGGCACCAGAAGGGCCAATGTCCCAAACCCAATGTAAACAAGCAGAACCAATGGTGGCCAATGGGTCAATCCACGCAGGACAAGTGCATTGACGGCATAACAAATCGCAGCGCCAATTAGCGCCAGTTGTCGCCAAACTGTATCAAGACCTATGGTCAATGCTGGCCAGAACAGGAGACACAGGCCAGCAAGGCCCATCAAAACACCAACCAGTTTGGGCAAAGACAGCTTCTCATCATGCGTGAAGATGTGCGCCAAGACGATGGTCAGAAGCGGCATAAACCCCATCAAAATTGCCGCCAGTCCACTATCGACCCGCTCTACGCCCCAATTGATCAGGGTGAACGGCAATACCGAGCCAAAGACCGAACACACTGCAATCAAAAGTAACTCGTGGGACGTCGGCCGGCGCCAAGCGCGTCGTAGAGCAACAAACAGTATCAGCAGGCAAAACACAGCCACAATCTGACGGCTCAAGGTCAGAGTGATGGGCGGATAGCCCTCCACGGCAACCTTGGACAGTGGAAAGGCCATGCCCCACAAGATGGCCAAACCCAGCAGCAGTGCATAATCAAGGGCGCCGGGCGGCGCTCGACGGCTCACCATGGTCAGGAACGGGCTTGCCGATAAGCCGGCAAAGCAACCCGGTTGAGGAATAGTCCAAAACTATTGAATTCCGTTTGCCCCATGCCCTTCAACTCCATCATCGCGCCGATACGCTGTGGCGCTCGCTCGGCGATGATGAGCTGTTGGTCGCGCTGGCCACCGGCTTCCTGTCGCCCTCGGCTAATCACGAAATCTTGCGTGGCGCACTCTTTTGCCACCACAACCGGCGCTTCCCGGCTTTTGGCGCGCTCGTAGCACGCAAGCACACTGCGAAACGCAGCGTCGCGGCCCTGCTCTTTTTCTAGACCAGCTATCTGAATAACAGCATTGCGCAACCGATCACTCTCGCTTTGTGCAGCTGGCGGACTGGCAGCCGCAACATCGACGGTTTCAGCCGTTTCGTTGTTCTCGGCACCCGGCACTGCAGCTATATCAGTCTCGCTCGTTTCCTCGACTCCCGCTGCGCTTTCCAACGCAGGAATCGCGGAAGTGGTCTCGTTGGAGCTTGTGCTTTGGCACGCCGCCAGTGCGCAGGCCACAAGCCCCAAAAAGCCAAACCGAAACAACCGGTCACGATCAGACAAAGCTTCGGACATCAGACGAGCTGCTTCCCTTCGGCACCGATAGCGTTCGCAACAACCTCGTCGGTCGCTTCATCAGGCAACAACATTTCATTATGCGCCTTACCTGATGGGATCATCGGAAAACAGTTTGCCAAGGTCGCCACGCAGCAGTCGAAGATCACAGGGCGGTCAATCGCAATCATTTCCCGGATCGCATCGTCCAATTGATCGGGTTTCTCGCACCGAATGCCATGACCACCATAGGCTTCCGCCAATTTCACGAAATCGGGCATCGCTTCCGTGTAGGAATGCGACCGCCGGTTACCATGCAACAATTGCTGCCACTGGCGTACCATGCCCATATATTGGTTATTCAAGATAAAGATCTTGATCGGCGCATTATATTGGATGGCCGCAGACATCTCCTGAATACACATTTGTATCGAGGCATCACCGGCAATATCGATAACCAAAGCATCGGGATGGGCAATTTGAACGCCGAATGCTGCCGGCAACCCGTAGCCCATGGTACCGAGCCCCCCAGACGTCATCCACCGGTTCGGCTTTTCAAACCCGAAATACTGCGCGGCCCACATCTGGTGCTGGCCAACTTCAGTGGTGATGAATGTATCCTTGCCGCTTTCAAGACACATCTCTGACAGGCGCTCGATGGCATATTGCGGCATGATGACGGAATCATTCTTTGTGTAAGCCAAAGAATTGCGGGCGCGCCATTTGTTGATCTGCTCCCACCAAACGGCGAGCGCTTCTTTTTCCGGTGCAGCCGATTTTTCCTTCCAAAGCGCGATCATTGCTTCGAGCACATAGGCAACGTCGCCAACAATTCCGACATCGGTATGAACGACCTTGTTGATCGAAGAAGGATCGATATCGATGTGTATTTTCTTTGAACCTGGCGAAAACGCATCGACCCTTCCGGTAATACGGTCATCAAAGCGCGCACCGATATTGATCATCAAATCACAGTCATGCATCGTCATGTTGGCTTCGTAGGTGCCATGCATACCCAACATACCGAGCCAATTTTTGCCCGACGCGGGGTAGCAGCCCAAGCCCATCAACGTTGATGTGATCGGAAAGCCGGTTAATTCCACCAGCTCACGCAACAATTCGCTTGCCCGATCGCCGGAGTTGATAACGCCGCCACCGGAATAAATGATTGGCTTCTTGGCGTTGGCCATCAGCTCTACAGCCTGCTTGATAGCCTCTACGTCGCCGTCCATTTTGGGCTGATAGCTTACCCGCTCCTGGGCCACTTCAGGCCCGCGATAGGTGCCCATCGCAAACTGAACATCTTTTGGAATATCGACAACAACTGGTCCGGGACGACCGGTCTGCGCGATGCGAAACGCTTCATGTAAAACACGCGGCAGATCATCGACGGATTTAACCAGCCAATTGTGTTTGGTGCACGGGCGCGTGATACCAACAGTGTCACACTCTTGGAAAGCGTCAGATCCGATCAGGCTGGTCGGCACCTGGCCGGTGATACAAACCAGCGGAACCGAATCCATCAGCGCATCTTGAAGCGGGGTGACTGCATTGGTTGCGCCTGGACCAGAGGTGACCAGCATAACTCCGACTTTTCCAGTGGAACGGGCATAGCCCTCAGCTGCGTGTCCGGCACCCTGCTCGTGACGCACGAGGATGTGCTCAATATCATCCTGCTGAAATATCTCATCATAGATCGGCAGCACTGCACCGCCCGGGTAGCCGAAAATATGCTCTACGCCATTATCACGCAAAGCTTGCAGAACCATTTCCGCACCCGTCATCTCGCGCGGTTCATTTGTTGTATTGATGGCATCCATTGTTTTTGTTTCCGTCGTGACAGCCAATTGGGCTCTTTTGCTCGTTCAAATTGTCGTTGGCAATAAAAAAGGCTCCCTGGGGAGCCTCATGTTTTCCGCGTATGGGTGGCATCGCCCGGCGATTACATCGCCTTGCCCATACGCGCGCCCACCACCACAATTTTTAGCAAACTGTTCATCACGTTGAACAGTAAACGCCCCTGAGCGCCTCGTCAACCGCAACTAGACCGCATTGGAAGGACGCCGTTAACACTCAACAAGCCATGGTCTGCGAAAAAAAAGTGGCGGTTATGTTCAACGATCCCGGTGCGATCGCACCTGAAAACCAACAGGCGGAGGAAGTTATCCGCAAGCGCAATAGAACCGAAGGTTATGTCGTAGGCTGCGATGGCACTTAT
Source organism: Pseudomonadota bacterium (assembly GCA_039815825.1). Classification (GTDB taxonomy): domain Bacteria; phylum Pseudomonadota; class Alphaproteobacteria; order Rhizobiales; family Rhizobiaceae; genus JBCBDX01. The sequence continues at coordinate 22,137 of JBCBYO010000020.1, read as the reverse complement.
GCCACCGTTGTCGCTGACGTGTACAAGGACAATGGCGCGTCGGACGACTACTGGACCGTTGGACAAATGATCTCGATCCGCGTCGGTGATGTGCGAATTGTCGGCATGTTGGCCGAAACCGATACACAAACAAACAACTGGGATGTTGAAGGCGTCAACCGCCTTGAAATGAAAGTCGCACTTATCGGTGAAGTCATTGAAAAGGACGGCCGGTCGAAATTCAGCGGCGGTATTTCTGCCTATCCATACCCGGGCGCGGTCGCACACAGGGTCAGGTCCGCCGACCTTCGGGCAATTTTCGCAAGCTCCGATCCTTCCGCCGTCTGCATCGGCTCGCTGTCGCAAGCACGTGACCTTGAGGCGATGATATCGGTCAACACAATGGTTGAGCGGCACTTTGCTGTGGTGGGTACAACCGGAGCCGGTAAATCAACCTCCGTGTCACTTCTCGTCCGCGATATCGTAAAAGTACAACCTGACACGACAGTCCTTATCCTCGACCCGCACAATGAATATGCGCAAGTCTTTGAGGGGCTTTCCGAAGAGATCAACGAACATAATCTCGACCTGCCTTTCTGGCTTTTCAAGCTGGAAGAATTTGTACAGGTCCTTTTCCGCGGTCGGGATCCGATCCCGGAAGAAGTTGATATTCTGCGTGACCTCATCCCGATCGCCAAAGCGAAGTTTCGCGGCGACGGCGAAGGCCTTATTCTGCGCAAATCCGAACGCTCCAAAAGTGGCGATCTCACATCCGACACGCCGCTGCCCTATCGTATCTCCGATCTGATGGGTCTAATTGATGAGCGGCTCGGCAAACTCGATAAACGCGATGAACGCTCCGCGCTTAAAGCGTTGCTAAACCGGCTTACGGCAGCCGTTAATGATCCACGCTACAGGTTCATGTTTGCAAGCAAAACCATTGTCGACAACCTGATTGACGTGCTGTCGACTATTTACCGAATTCCAACGAACGGAAAGCCTATCACGACACTTCAGTTGAGCGGCATTCCTTCTGAAGTTGTTAACGCGGTTGTATCGGTTCTCTGTAGAATCGCTTTTGACCTCGGCGTTTGGAGCGAAGGCCAGTTCAAAACCGTCGTTCTTTGTGAAGAAGCCCACCGCTACATACCGGCCAATCGCGAAGAAAACTTCGGACCAACACGTGCTGCTATCGCCCGGATCGCCAAGGAAGGCCGCAAGTATGGCGTTACCCTCGGCTTGGTTACCCAGCGTCCGAGCGAGCTTGATCCAACGATCCTTTCACAATGTTCAACGATCTTTTCAATGCGTCTCGGTAACGACCAAGACCAAGAGATCATGCGCAAAGCAATTTCTGGTGCCTCACGGTCCTACATTAACTTCCTGCCATCGCTGGCCAACCGCGAAGCGATCGCATTCGGACAGGGCGTTTCAACGCCAATGCGGATGATTTTCCGCGAAGCACAAGCACACGAGTTGCCAGGCAAATTCGAGAAGGTCAGCGAAAGCCAATCTAGCGCCGCTTCCGATTTGGTTTCGATCATCGATACAATCCGAAATCCTCAAATGCGCGTCGACTTGGAAGAATTTAACGGCAAAATGGCGAGCGATGAGCCGTTCCATTCCAGCCGGTTCGAGCCAGAACCAGACGGTTTTGCCGAACACGAAGTGGATGGCGCCATGCCAATTTCCGCCGTGCGTCGCTCATCATTGCTCAAAGAAGGGGCACTTGAGGCGTTGGGTAACGAACCACGCCAACAAGCCAGCCTTAAGCGCGAACCAATCGCACAGATGCCAACGCAGGCAAAAACTGCACCGCACCAACAAAGTGCGCATCGAGGCGACCCGACGGACCGCAGAAGTGCGCGCGACCTCATAAGCCGCTTCAGAAGCTAGAACGCCCGCCTTTCTCTTATAGAAAACGTGCGGCACAGTGGAAGAAACGAAGCCGCGCGGTAAAGCGTCTGTTTCCCAGCCATTGCAAGTGAAAACGGCCGGCCTGCAAACTGTTGTGCAGCAACTTTAATTCGCAGGTGGCAAGTTTTTTGAAAGCGGCAAAATGCGTGCTTAGGCAGACGTGCGCTGACGACGCGCAGATGTTCGGAAGCCGGCATTTTCCGACATGACAACCTGATTTCGACCATTGTGCTTCGCTGCATACAGATGTTGGTCTGCACGCTTCATCAAAGAACTCATGCTCTCTTTGCAATCCCACAATGCGCCGCCAATGCTCGCGCTGATCGCAACACGATCACCATCGAGAACAAGATGAATTTGCTCAATGGCAGTGCGCACACGTTCGGCAAGTTGCGCCAGCGAATACTCATCAACATTCGGGAAAACGATCGCAAACTCTTCGCCACCCAAGCGAGCCAAAATATCATGACCGCGTACTTGCTGCTGCAGCGATATGGAAACGGCGCGCAATACGAGATCACCATTGTCATGGCCATATGTATCATTGATCCGTTTGAAGAAATCGAGGTCAACGATGATGATCCCGACAGGTTTACCAATAGCGGCAAACTCCCGCATATATTCTCTAAGTGTATCATCGAAATAGCGCCGGTTTTGCAAACCGGTCAGTGCATCTGTCAAAGCCGCGTTGCGATAGGTCTCGCTCTTGGCAGCATATTCCACCCTCTCCTCGGAAAAACGGCGGACCATCGGATAAATCGAAAAAGTGGCAACACCTGCGCATGCAAGTGTCAAAACCGATATCAAGCCGAGCAGATAGGCGATACCTGTACCGACTGCGGGATGAGAGATGATGTACGCGAGGCACAGAAGCGCCAACACTGATGTCAGCACCAGACAACCAATAAAACCAACAATGAGTAAGCCGCTGCGCTTCAAGCTGTATCCATCCCCACTGGGCCGGAATCTAACAAACGCAACTTACGGTTTGGTTTATCACAGCGTGCAATTGTACCTACGCCATTAGGGTACTGGTAAACTCGTCTCCAACACACGCCAATTTTCATCGAACTGATTTCTAAACCATGTTCGTTGGCGCTTGGCATATTGAGCCGTTTCTATCGAGCCGCGCTCCAGCGCGGCCGCATAGTCGACCTCACCCTCAATAAGCGCTCTGCATACGCTAACACCGATGGCTTTCATGGCGGGAAGCGATGGAGAAAGTTTCCGTTGCAATAGCTGTTGGACTTCCTCGACACCGCCATCGTTTAAAATAGTCTCAAAGCGGCGTTTGATCCTGGCACGTGTTGTCTCACGATCGGGCATGACAACGATTTTCTCAACTTTTTCATTGCAACCGAGAACTGGTCGCCGATTGCCTTGCCAGTAGGACAAGGGCTTGCCGGTTGCTTCAAAAACTTCCATGGCGCGTACGATACGTTGACCATCATTCGGCTTTATCAGAAGGGCGCCATCCGGATCTTGGGCGCGCAAAAGTCGATGCAGCTTGGGTGCACCATCTTCTAAAAGACGGTAACGCCAGCGCTCCCGTACGCCCTCGGGTATATCCGGCATATCAGAAATGCCAACCAACAAAGCCTTGAAATAGAGACCGGTACCACCGACAAATATGACGGGCTGCTTGTCATCAAGGCCGGCCAGCATGGCTTCCACATCCGAGACCCATTTAGCGGTGGAGTAAGCGTCAGCGGGATCAATGTGTCCATAAAGCGTATGCGGAACGAGCGTTTCGTCTTCCTTCGAAGGTCGAGCAGTAATCAAACGCAAGTGCGCGTAGACTTGCATGCTGTCAGTATTGACAATCACCGCTTCATGCTTGGCTGCCATCTCCATTGCCAAAGCTGACTTGCCGCTGGCAGTCGGCCCCGCTATCAACCAAATCTTGCGCTTTACGCTTTTCATCAAAGCGTTCTAAGCCATGACTTCACGTCTTTACAGGACCCTAAATTGTCAAATTCCCAAATCATTACAGTGATTGCCCCCAAAGGCTCAAAGCTTTTGCATCATGATCGCGCTATGCGTCTTTCCGCGGCCGTCGCCGCAACCGAGATGAAAGTCTTGTCCGATGACACGGTAATCGAGCTGACGAGCGATCTTCCAGATCCAATTTCGCAAATTAGAGCCATTATCGGAGACGCTGGGCCGATTGATCTAGCAATACAGCCATGGCGCGAAAACCGGCGAAAAGCTCTACTTCTTGCAGACATGGATTCAACCATGATCCAGCAGGAATGCATCGACGAACTGGCAGCCGAGGTTGGCGTCAAAGACCACGTCGCCCAGATCACCCGTAAGGCTATGAACGGTGAAATTGAGTTTGACGCAGCGCTACGCGAGCGCGTGGCTTTACTGAAAGGTCTTCCGGTATCGGTTATCGATCAAGTTATAGCGACACGGATTGAACTGATGCCCGGAGGGCCCCAGTTGGTGCGCACAATGCGCAAACATGGTGCCTATTGCGCACTTGTTTCTGGCGGATTTACTGATTTCACCAGCAGAATTGCAGAAATCATCGGATTTCAGGAAAACCGCGCCAACCAGTTGGAAAAACAAGCCGGCATGCTCACTGGAGCGGTTATCGAACCGATCTTGGGGAAACAGGCAAAACTAGACACCATGAACGATCTTTGTGCGCGCCTGAAGCTAACCTCTGATGACGTGTTGGCCGTCGGCGATGGCGCGAACGATTTGGCAATGATCGAGGCAGCTGGCCTTGGCGTTGCCCTGCACGCCAAGCCAAGCGTGGCCGCAAAAGCCGATGTGCGAGTAGATTATGGCGACCTTACAGCGCTCTTGTACTTGCAAGGCTACCGCGACAGCGAATTTGTAACATAAGCCGCTTAGTCAATCCGAACCGTCACGAAGCGCAGCGCACCGTCTTTGCTGGCAAGCATAAGCAGCGCATTTCGCCGGTTCTGCTCTCGGAGATTGTCGATCGCTTCCGCAACTTCTTCCGGTGAATCAATTGTCTCCTGAGCGATCTCGACAATGACATCGCCTGCCACAATACCCTTAGTATCGGCTGCCGATCCAGCTTCAACACTCGTAATAACCACGCCGCCATCGACGGCATCTTGTTCAATGTCAAAAGCGTCGCGTTGATCATCATCGAGAACTGCCAAGGTCATACCAAGCAGCTCGATGCGCTCTGCGGTATTACTTTCATCGTCGGTTGGCTCGCCGTTCTCCTGCGCAGCGAGAATTGTCTCGCTGTCTTCCAAGCGACCAAGCGTCACTTGAACAGTCTGTTCCTGACCTTCACGGATGACCACAACGTCAACCGTCGCGCCAACCGTAGTGTCCGCTACAATCCGTTGCAGTTCGCGCGTATCGCCGACTTCTTGGCCGTCGAACGCGATAATCACATCGCCAGGTTGAATGGATCCATCCGAAACGGGGCCACCCTCGACAACACCGGAAATCAAAGCGCCGCCCGCTTCATCCATGCCAAGGCTTTCTGCAATATCATCGGTTACGACTTGAATACGGACACCGAGCCAGCCACGCCGTGTTTCACCAAACTCACGCAGTTGCGCAATAACACTTTGAGCAAGGTCAGCTGGGATTGAAAAGCCAATGCCGATCGAGCCGCCGGACGGCGATATGATCGCAGTATTAATCCCGATCACCTCACCGTTCATGTTAAATAACGGCCCTCCCGAGTTACCCCGGTTGATCGCAGCATCGGTCTGGATGAAATTGTCATAGGGGCCCGCATTAATATCACGCCCAAAAGCAGAGACGATCCCAACCGATACCGAACCGCCAAGACCAAAAGGGTTGCCAATGGCCAAAACCCAGTCTCCGACCCGTGTACTGTCGACGTTGCCGAACGGTACGGCTTCCAGTGCTTTGGCGGTCGGATCGACCTTGAGAACGGCAATGTCAGTCTTCGGATCGCGCCCGATGATCTCTGCATCCAAGGCCGAGCCGTCATTAAAGTTAGCGACCACCTGGTCAGCGTCAGCAATGACGTGGTTGTTGGTGATGATAATGCCTTCTTCGGCATCGATCACGAAGCCCGAACCAAGCGAATTGACCTCACGACCTCGGTTACCAGGATTGCCACCACCCGGTGGTGACTCAAAGAAATCGTCAAAGAACTCTTGAAATGGCGAGCCGTCCGGCACGTCCGGAGCCGGTACGTTGCGCTCACCGCCCGAAACATTTTGCGTCGTGGAAATATTGACCACCGAGTCGATGAGGCGATCGGAAAGGTCAGCAAGCGAGCGCGGGCCATCTTGGGCCAGCGCAAATCCGCCACCGGTGACATTGGCGCTGGAAAAGTTGACCGCGACCCCCAATGACAAGGCAATAAATACCCGCGCTGTTATTTGCCCAGCCTTGAAAATTCGCATGAAGATCACTCCCGCTATCCGCGTAACTCTAACTCTCGATTTGTTGGAAACTAAGTCGCAAGCATGCAGACGACAATGGCCAGTTTATGCTGAGTGGCAATTATCACACAGACTTGACGATCCGGGCTGCACAATCGCTAACTTCGAACGAGCCAAATGACACCAACGCCGAAGATGGCGCTGCAAATACCGCCGATGCGCAAAACATCGTCAGATGCTGTCAAAAGGAAATGTCCAATTTGTCGGGCAAGTTGGGGGAAGGCACCATAAACGATACCTTCAAACACCAACATCAAACCGAATGCGGTGAGAAAATCACCCATAGGGGGAAACCCCCGCGCTATTGCGCGGGAGCTGGGACGGGGCGCAAGGCCGCGTTTGGATCTTGGAAGTAGCGGAAGAATGCGCTGTCTGGCGACAAGACAAGCGTAGTCGAACCGTCTTCCAACGCTTTTTCGTAAGCTGCCATGGAGCGATAGAATTCAAAGAACTCTGGATCGCGTGAGAACGCTTCGGCGAAAATGCGGTTTCGCTCGGCATCACCTTGACCACGGGCAATCTCGGCCTCGCGGTTGGCTTCCGACAAAATTTCGACGACCTGCCTGTCGGCAACCGCACGGATTCGTTGCGCATTCTCACGACCACGTGCCCGAAGGCGCTCGGCTTCTGCTAGACGCTCGGCGCTCATACGGTCAAATGTTTGCTGCGAAACCTGTTGGGTCAAGTCTGTCCGCACAATACGCACGTCCTGAATGGTTAGGCCCAGCTGGCTGGCCGCAGGGCGCAACGCATCACGCACTTCAGCCATCATTTCAGCACGCTCTTCGGACAGCGCCGCTTCAAAGCCTCGCAGACCATAAACTTGGCGCAGTGCCGCATCAAAACGTGTGCGAAGTCGCTGATTGGCCGAATCCAGATTACCCGATACCTGACTGAAGAACAGCCGAGCATCGGTAATTTGATAGGTTAGGAACGCGTCCACTTCGTAGAAACGACCGCCTGAAACCTGCACCGGAGGCTGATCGACGAGATCAAGGCGTAAAAGCCGGTCTTCAATGATCTGAACGGTGTCAGCACCGATAAAGCTGAGCGGCAACTTGAAGTAGAGGCCCGGCTCATCATGCACCGACTGGATTTCACCAAATCGAAGGACAATGCCCTGCTGACGTTCGTTAACAACGAAGATTGACGCGTAGACAAGGAACAGGATGACGGCAACGATACCGCCGATCAATGGGATGCGATTAGCCATTATTGTGCTCCCCCTTGCTGAGACGCGCGACGATTTTGAACTTCCGGCAATGGCAGATAAGGCACGACACCTGAGCCTTCGCCCTCATCGTCAAGAAGGATCTTGGATGAACGACCCAAGACATCTTCCATAGTCTCTAGGAAGAGACGTTGACGGGTCACATCCGGCGCCAATCGATACTGATCATAAACGGCGATAAAGCGGGCAGCTTCACCTTCTGCTTCCTGCACAACACGGGTTGCATAGGCTGCTGCGTCTTCTCGCACCTGCGCCGCTTCACCGCGCGCGCGACCAAGCTGCTGGTTGGAATACTGGTTTGCCTCTTCACGGAAACGATCTTCGTCCTGCTCAGCCCGCTGAACCTCCTCAAACGCATCGGCCACTTGCGGTGGCGGTGCTGCATCTTCAAGGCCCACACGGTTGATCTGGATACCGGCACCGTAAACATCGAGCGTGCGTTGCATTGAAGCCTGCACCTCGGTTTCGATGATGGCACGATTGTCGCGGAACACATCTTGTGCCGGACGACGACCTACGATTTCACGCATCGCACTTTCCGCGACCTGGCGGACGGTGTTGTCTGGTCCGGCAACGTTGAACAAATAAGCTGCAGGATCAGTGACCGAATAAAGAACCGAGAACTGAACATCCACGATGTTTTGGTCACCCGACAGCATCAGGCCGTTAGAACCATTGCGCGAGTTACCCGCACCGATCTGGATCTGTTTCTCGGCGATGTTGACCTTCTCGACAGTCTCGATCGGCCAAAGAATGAAGTGCAGACCCGGCTGTGATATTTCGGGTTTTGGTTTACCAAAGCGCAACTCGACTGCGCGCTCATCGGTCTCAACCTGGTATGCGGCCTGCATGACGTAGAGGACCAAGGCAAGTAACGCCAGGCCGCCCAATATAATACCGCCGTTTGAACCGCCCCCACCAGGGAGTGCCTTCTTAAGTCGGTCCTGTCCCTGCCGGATCAGATCCTCTATGTCCGGCGGTTGGTTACCGCCACCACCACCAGGTCTTTGCGGGCCACCGCGGGATGGACGGCCCCAGGGACCATCGTCATTTCCGCCGCCGCCCCACGGGCCACCACCATTGCCGCCGCCTTGGCCGCCGCCGTTCTGATTGCTCCAGGGCATCAAAATCCTCTCAGAAAACAAGTGTTCAACGCAATTTGCATTGCTCGTTGCTGGTTATAGGAACGCGACCGTCGCGTTTCAACGTGAACGCGACGAAAACTGTTCGAAATCAATGCCAATTGCCGGATCATTCGATGGCAAAATGTCGCCACCTTGCTGATGGGTGGCCGGGCCGATAGGTTAGGAGCTGCTTGGCTTGGGAGGAGACATGTCGAAGCGCACAGCCATCATGGTTTCCATCGTGGCATTTGTTTTTATGGCCGCCGCGGCTGGGTTCGCGATGCAGACGGTTGTCGAGCGTGCAAGCACCCAGATGCACGATCGCCTGGCACTGGCGCGCGGCACTTTTTTGAGTCACCTGCGCTCCTACGAACAATTGCCCTCAGTTCTGGCGCTCGATGACCGCATCATCCGCATGCTTAACCCGCTGGCAGCGCAAGAGGAAGGCAAGTCGGTAAGCGGCTATCTGGAAGCTGTGCGAGCGCGCACGGGCGCAAGCGAGATCTTTCTGATGAACCAGGACGGGCTGACGCTCGCTGCCAGCAATCATGAAAGCATCATGTCGTTTGTCGGGCGAAACTATCAGTTCAGACCCTATTTCATGGACGCTTTGCAAACAGGCCAAGGCGGAATGTTTGCCATCGGGGCTACAACTGGCGTGCCCGGATACTTTATGGCTCAAAGGATCCGTACGACCGGCTTTCGACAAGGCGTTATCGTTGTCAAAATCGATCTTCAGCAAGTCATCGACAGATGGCGTTCAGCGCGCGAAGAATTCTTCATCAGCGACAGTGACAACATTATCTTTCTGGCAACACGTGAGCAGGATCTATACCGCCCGCTTTTGCCGCTTGAACATGCAGCACTGTTTCGTTTGCAGGCCAGCCGCTCCTATGAGCGGGTATCGGCAAATCTCAAAAGCCCGCTTATTTCCCAACCAAGCACAAAGGAGTTAAAGGCATTTACCGTTGACGACGGCCGCCTGATCGGCGCGATGCCTTTGGGCATAAACGGTTGGACAATACACACCACAACATCGCGGCGGGATTTGGTCCTCGGCGCTGCCGGCCTGACGCTACTCGCTTGCTTTGGATTTGCGCTGCTTTTTGCAACTACGGTGATCGCGCGCCAACGCAGCCGATACACACAACTTCAACAAGCACAAAACCGCGATCTTGAAGCCAAAGTGACACTTCGCACACAAGAGCTTCGGACAGAAATCGAGGAACGCAAACGCGCAGAGGAAAACCTTCATCAAACCCAGGCGCAGCTCATCCAGGCGGCCAAACTGGCTGCCCTTGGGAAAATGTCGGCGACCATCGCCCATGAGGTAAGCCAGCCTTTAGCTGCGCTACAGACCACTTTGGCCAGTGCAAAACATATGGCTGAAAACAGTCAGGGTGCTTCGGTTTCAGAAAAGCTGGGTAACGCCATTAATATGACAGGCCGCTTGAACAGAATGCTCAAGCATCTGAAGTCCTTCGCGCGCCAAGGCACGCCCCGCACGCAACACGTGAATTTGAGCCAGTCTGTGAACGCCTCGTTGGCAGTTTTGGATCCCAAAGCCAGACAGGTTGGTGTGAAAATCAAAACGAAGGTCAAACCCACGCTAAATGTCAAAGCCGATGACATTCAACTCCAGCAAGTCATCGTCAATATCGTCTCCAATGCCATTGATGCGGTAAAGCCCTGTGCCCGGCGAGAAATCACGATCACGGCTGAGGCATTGGGTGAAAAAATTGCGCTAAGTGTGCGCGACACAGGCGAAGGGTTTGCCAGCATGCAGCCAAAAGAAGCCCTCGAACCCTTTGCAACATCAAAAGTAACGGGCGAAGGCTTGGGCCTGGGATTGGCGATCACCCGCGAAATTGTTGAACGGCACGGCGGTCATATCCATCTCGACGACCACGCAGATGGCGGCGCAGTCGTAACAGTGGAAATGCCTGCCGCGGAGACGGTTCAAACGCCAACGCCCAATAAAGTCATCGAACCGGCACAATGATCAAAAGCACAACGAACATCTTGATCGTTGATGATGAACTTGATGTGGCGGAAGCAACGGCCGATTGGCTAGCGCTCCACAACTACCGAACACACGTCGCTGGCGCAGCAGCCAAAGCTTTGGCGGTGAGCCGAGAGAACCCGATTGACATTGTCATTTCCGATTTGCGTATGCCCGGCCACGACGGTCGCTGGCTGCTAAAGAGTTTCCAGCAGGAACCAACCTCGCCTGCGTTCATCATTCTGTCAGGCCACGGCGATGTGCCAGCTGCCGTCGAAACGATGCAGCTGGGCGCCGAGGACTTTTTGGAAAAGCCTTACGAGCCCGAGCATTTGCTGAATGTTGTCCGACGCGTAGAGGAAAAAAACCGGATGCGCACCGAACTTGACCGGTTGCGCCTTCAGCTTATGGCGCAATCGCCTTTGCGCCGGTTTTTCCCAGGAGACAGCGAAGGCAATACCGAGAAAGTTAAGCAGCTATCCCGGCTCGCCCAACTTGATACGCCGATCCTTTTGCTTGGAGAGCGCGGCACTGCAAGAGCGGAGCTCGCCAAAGCTATACACCATGCAAGCGCGGCTCGATCCGGCGCTGTAACCACACTACGCGGTGCACTTTTAACTGATGCAGCAAAAGCGATGAGCGCGCTTTTCGGCGGCAACCGGTTTGCAGATGCAAAAGGTGCTTTGCGCGATACAGAAGGTGGGACACTCGTCATCGCGGAGCCGGAAAAACTACCGAAAAGCGTCACCCAATTATTGGTATCGGCGGTGCGCGAAGGTGAAGTACAACCGCCGGGTTTTGACACGCCCTTCGCCGTCGATTCACGCCTTATTCTTTGGACGCTGCCGGAAAAAGAGAACATTATCGCCGCGCAGTTTGGACAACAACTGTCACTGACCCGCATAAGCCTGGCACCACTAAGGGAGCGACTGGACGATTTACCCGCACTGTTTGCCGCGCTGATTGCCAAGCACGCACCCTCGCAGGAAGATGCACCTGACATCACCGCCGAGTTGATCAATAGGCTGTTGGAACATGATTGGCCGGGTAATGTCCGCGAATTGGAACAGGTGGCAATCGCACACGTAGCCGGTCTTGATCTAGCGTTGGGCGCCAACAAGGACGAGGCGCTGGATTTGGACCTGCGCGCCAAAGTGCACCAGTTTGAAAGTCAGCTGATCCGGGCCACGCTCGCTTCAACTGGTGGCAATCAATCACAGGCCGCCAAACTGCTCAAAATTCCGCGTCGCACACTGGGTGAACGCATGAAGCGACTGGGCATTACCTGAATTCAGTCGGCGGAAATCCGCCGCCTTGTTGCGCCGCACAACAGCATCTGATTTACCGCCCGCTATAATCCACTAAATTCGCGGTCGGGAGTGAAAACCGATCCACATGTCCTATTTCTATTTAAGCTGAGCCGTATCAGCACTTTTTTGGGAGGAACAAATGAACTCATTTAAACGTAGAACGTTGCTTTCAGGCATTCTGGCTGCCGGCGTTGCCATCACCACGATGGGAACCGCTGTCGCGCAAGAGGCCCGCAACTACATTCTTGCAACGGCATCAACCGGGGGCACTTATTATCCAGTTGGCGTGGCTATCTCGACACTCACAAAGGTCAAGCTGGAGCCCCGTCAGAAAATTGGCATGAGCGCCATCTCCTCTGCTGGTTCAGGCGAGAACGTTAAACTGATCCGGGACGGTGAAGCGCAATTTGCAATTCTGCAGGGTCTGTTTGGCTACTATGCTGCAACAGGCACGGGTCCCGTTGAAGCTGATGGCCCGCAAGATCATCTCCGCTCTGTCTCCATGCTTTGGCAGAATGTGGAGCATTTCGTAATTGCCTCCGATCGAGCCGAAACAGGTACCGTCAGTGATTTGGTCGGCCTGAAGGGTGAGGCTATGGCACTCGGCCGCCAAAACTCCGGCACCATCGGCTCCAACCGGACAATCCTCTCCGGCTTTGGCGTGAACCTCGACGAAGACTATGAGCTCGTCTTCGGCGGCTACGGCCCATCAGCGGAAGCAGTGCAGAACGGCCAAGCTGTCGGCATGGGTACGCCTGCAGGCGTGCCGGTTTCTGCCGTCACACAATTGCTGTCTGCGGCCGGCGACCGGGTCACACTGCTCGGCTTTACGGAAGAACAGCTGGCAACAGCCGACGGTGGCCGTGGTCTCTGGACGGAGTATGTCATCGAAGGCGGAACATATCCTGGCATTGATGAAGATGTGACAACCATCGCACAACCAAACTTCCTGGCAACACACGCCGATCTGCCGGAAGAGGATGTGTATCAAATCACAAAGACCATGTATGACAACCTGCCATTCCTGCAGGCCATCCACCCGGCAACAAAGGCGATGGCTGTCGAAAAAGCGATTGCAGGTTTGCCAGTACCACTGCACCCGGGTGCAGCCCGCTTCTACAAAGAAGCTGGTCTCGATATTCCTGAAAGCCTGATGGCTCAGTAACGAGATCCTCCCACGCGGCGGTCCCTGTGCCCCGGGGATCGCCGTGTTAATTTTGATCGGAAAATATCATGCGCGCTGAAACCATGACGCAAAACGCGTCGCCTTCCCTTTTGGAACGGCGCGGCATGCAGCTTGTCATCCTTATTTTGGGCGTGATCATTGCGGTCACCCATATTTGGATGAACTCGTTTGGCAATGTGTCGACATTGTTTCAAAACGGATTCCACTTTGCCGGTTTCGCGCTTTTGTGCGCGCTTGTGACACCCGTAACGGCAGCTTCATGGGGCAAGAACATAGCGGTCAGAACGCTGGATATCGCGTTCGGCATCGCCGTTGCCGCCGCCGCTCTTTATGTGGTGCTCGCCGAGAGCGCTGTCTACGACCGCGGTGTCCGGCTGATATGGACTGACTGGCTCGCAGCAGGCCTGTGCATATTGGGCGCGCTAGAGTTCACCCGCCGCACAACAGGCTTAATCATCCCCGGCCTGATCCTCGCGGCGCTCACCTATGTCGCCTTTTGGGGCCAATATGTGCCGGGCGTTTTCCGGTTTGCGGGCCTCTCACTGGAAACCATTACATTCCGCGCCATGTATGGCGACGATGCGATGTTTGGAACAATCGCGCGCATCTCATCCACATTCGTCTTCATGTTCATCCTGTTTGGCGCATTCCTGCTGAAATCAGGCGCTGGGGACTTCATCGTTAATATCAGCCGCGTCGTCGCAGGCCGCTTTATCGGCGGGCCCGGTTTCGTAGCCGTGATGGCATCGGGTCTGACCGGCACCATATCGGGTTCAGCGGTCGCCAATACGGCGTCGACTGGCGTTATCACCATTCCGCTCATGAAACGCGCGGGCTTTCCAAAGCACTTTGCCGGTGGCGTGGAAGCTGCTTCCTCAACTGGTGGCCAGTTGATGCCACCGATCATGGGCGCAGGTGCGTTCGTGATGGCCAGTTTTACGCAGATACCGTACACCACGATTGTCACCGTCTCGATCCTTCCGGCGCTCTTGTATTTTGCGACTGTAGGCTTCTTCGTCCGAATTGAAGCCAAACGCTCAAACGCCATCGCTTTGGCAGACGAAGACGGTCCCGGCCTATGGGAAGTGTTCAAGAGCGGTGGTCCCAGCTTCATCATACCCGTTGGCCTTCTCATTGGGTTGCTGGTCTATGGCTACACGCCAACTTACGCAGCGGGCTACGCCATTTTGACCTGTATCGCCGCATCGTGGCTGACGCCAAACCGAATGGGGCCGCAACGCATCATCGAGGCGCTGGAATTGGGCGCACGCAACATGATCATGACCGGGGTCCTCTTATGTGCCGTCGGCTTGATCGTGAACGTGATCACCACCGCGGGGATCGGTAACACCTTCTCGCTGATGATTTCGACCTGGTCCAACGGGTCGTTGATTATCGCGCTGGTGCTCGTCGCGCTCGCCTCATTGGTGCTCGGCATGGGCCTGCCGGTGACGGCCGCCTACATCGTCCTTGGCACCCTTTCAGCACCAGCGCTGAATCAGCTCATCCTGCAAGGTCAGCTGGTAGATATCATCGCTGCCGGTCAATTGCCTGAAACCGCCAAAGCTGTCTTCATGCTCGCCGTACCGGACCAGATCGCCGCTCTTTCCGCCCCGATGAGCGTGACACAAGCGCGTGAGATCATCGCCGCCGTTCCGCCGGAAAGCCTGACGTTGGTCACCGGCCAAGCCTTTGATGCGCCAACCATCGCACTGTCGTTACTATCAGCGCACATGATCATTTTCTGGCTGAGCCAGGATTCAAACGTCACCCCGCCGGTTTGTTTGGCCGCCTTCACGGCTGCAGCCATCGCTGAAAGCCCACCCATGAAAACCGGCATTGCGGCCTGGAAAGTAGCCAAGGGCCTCTACTTTGTACCGCTCCTGTTTGCCTACACGCCTCTTTTAAGCGGCAATTGGCCTGAAATGCTGACGATATTCGCCTTCGCATTGCCCGGTCTGTGGGCTGTAGCGGCAGCTATTCAGGGACATTGGGAAAACCATATGAACCCGATTGAACGCCTGTTGGTGCTCGCGACTGGCGCGACGCTCATGTGGCCGATAGGTGGACTGGTTCATTTGATTGCGCTGGCGGTTTTTGTGGTGTTGTTTATGTGGAACATCAAAAAACCCACCGCCTCAGCTCAATGACAACTGCCACGGATTTACCCTCACTAAAACCACCGACATTTACCGAGATTGAAGAAGCCGCCGAAGCGATCAGAACGGTGGCGGTCCGCACGCCGCTTTTGGAAAATGCCGAGATCAATGAGCGTCTGGGCGGCAGGCTTTTCATCAAAGCCGAAAACTTGCAACGCACCGGCGCTTTCAAACTTCGTGGCGCTTATAACCGCATTCGCCAATTGACCGACGATGAACGCCATCGCGGCGTGATCGCCTATTCTTCCGGCAATCACGCACAAGCTGTCGCCACCGCCGCCACGATTTTTGAAACGTCAGCGGTCATTGTTATGCCTGCTGATGCGCCCGAAACAAAAATCATACGCACACGACAATTGGGTGCCGAAGTTATTACATATGATCGCAACCACGAAACCAGAGAGGCGGTCGCTGAACGCATTCAGGCCGCGCGCAACATGGTGCTGGTCCCACCCGGCGAAGACGGGCGCGTGCTGGCTGGTGGTGCGACCGTCTCACGCGAGATATTTGAAGATAGCAAAGCGATGGGCGTCTCACTCGATACGATCCTGACGCCCTGTGGCGGCGGCGGGCTAACCTCGACCACAGCGCTTAACGCCAGTCAATTGTCGCCTGGCACGCAGGTCTTTGGTGTCGAGCCGGAACTTTTTGATGATACCAAGAGATCGTTGGCGGCCGGTCACCCGGTTCCAAATCCGAAAGGCCGCAAGACCATCTGCGATTCCATCATGACCGATAAGCCGGGACCCCTCACATTCTCCATCAACCAAACGCATTTAAATGGCGTGCTGACGGTCACCGATGACGAAGTGCGCATGGCGATGAAGGTCGGATTTGATGCCTTCAAGATGGTCATCGAACCGGGCGCTGCGGTGGGTCTCGCCGCCGTTCTCGCGGGTAAAGTAAAAACAAAGGCTAACGCCATCGCCGTGGTGGCAACAGGAGGCAATGTGGACGCCGCGTTTTTCTGCGAGTGCTATCGGTTGGCACATGAGTGGAAGACGTGAAAAACCTTACACTGATCATTGTATTATGGTGCGCGGGCCTGCTCGCGGCTGCGCAGTTCGCAAAAATTGCTGTGCTTCTCCCGGAAATCCGGACGATTTATCCATTTTCCGGCAATGCCATCGCTTGGCTTCTAACACTCATCAGTCTCGTTGGCGCAATCTTGGGCGGTATCGCAGGATCAATCGCCAACCGGATTGGCCAGAAGAACGTATTGTTAATGGCACTTTTCGGCGGCGGCCTGCTGTCTCTCGGGCAGGCATTGTTGCCTGACTTTGGGATCATGGCGGCAAGCCGTGTGCTTGAAGGCCTTTCCCATTTGGGCATTGTGGTTGCAGCACCATCATTTATCGCTCAATTGAGTTCTGATCGCTGGCGCGGCGCCGCAATGTCTCTATGGAGCACGTTCTTCGGCGTGTCGTTTGCGCTTTTTGCACTCATCGCGATTCCACTGGCTAAAACCGCGGGCGTCGCCAATATCTTTCAGTTCCATGGTGGCATGATGATACTCGTAGCGATCATGCTGCTCATTTTCCTTCCTGATTTGGACCGGCCAAAGTTCGGCACAAACGCAAAAGTGGGACTAACCGGACCAAACAGCATCTTCGCCGCTTATCTGCGTTGGCCAATGGTTTGGCCCGGCATTGGTTGGCTTTTCTACACGCTTACATTTGTTTCCATGCTCGCCATTTTGCCTGATCAAATTCAAAGCGAGCTGCGTGGTCCCACGACAACAGCCATGCCCCTGATCAGCATCGTCGTCAGCCTCGTCGCGGTACCGCTGCTTCTGGTGAGGTTTTCTGCGACAACCATCGTGATGAGTGGGTTTGCGCTCTGCGCGGCATCCATAACGCTGAGCGCTGTCTCCTCATTACCAGTTGTTGCGGTCACTCTTTTCGGTGCACTGGGTGTGGTGCAGGGCGCAACCTTTGCGGCGGTGGCTGAGCTCAATGCCTCTGCAGGCGAGCGCGCGCTCGGCTATGGCATACTTGCCCAAACCGGCAATATCGGGAACCTGTTGGGCACACCCATATTTCTGGCGCTATTGGGCGTAGGCGGTTTGACCAACATGCTCATTGCGGTCTTCGCTGTCTATCTGATCGGCCTTTTTTGCCTCTTAGTCACAGCTACCCGACTGCGCGACAAGGTACACGAGCCGTCAAAAGGACCATCATGACTCAACTGGTGGCAACCATGTCAGCGATGAGTGATGCAAAGAGATCAGGACCCGGCCATCCAACTTGTGGTAGGCAAAAGTGTAGTCAGCGCGGGTCGCATTCCCATCCCCATCGATAAATGTGTAATGGCCCATATCTTTGTAGCCGAGCCCGCCGGCTTTCAAGATCGGCCCGGCTGCGCTTTGAAACTCAACACGTTTCCAGCCGCGTTTTAAAAAGCCATGATCATTGGGATAGTCCGGATTGCCACCGACGAAATACGAACGCGCGCCCACCTCATCGAGCCGTACCACATCAGCCAAGGTCGGCTTGAACAAAAGCGGCTCGTCAGGTGTGCCAAAATCATAAAGGTTCAAAAGGTTTTCAACGTCCTGCTCGGTGACATACTTTGCCCACAAGCGTTGTGCGGCAATCACTTCCGCCTTTGAAATCGGCTCAAAACTAAGTTCGGAAATCGTTTCTACTCCCGTCTAAATGTCGCGCGAAACTGCCGGAGCGGATCGGTTTCGTCCAGTCGCAAAAGTGATCGACTTTAGCCGGAACCGTCAAGCGCCTTCTGCGTCAATTGCAGCCTGCACGGCTTTGTAAAAATCGTAACGTTCCGCGGACTGTTCGGCCGCTATGCCGCGCGCATCGCGCCATGAACTATGCGTAACGATAACAAGCTCGCGCGCCGGATCGATGAATATGCCTTGCCCGAAAATACCACCAGCCTGATAGGTGCCATTTGCCATCGGCCACCATTGAAATCCATAGTCACGCACAGAATCGTAGGGCACTTCGACTTGCAGGGAAGTCGCCTCGGCAACCCATCCGGCCGGGACGATGCGAACACCGTTGGCAACGCCGTCCTCCAACATGAATTGGCCAATAAGGCCGTAATCAAGAGCGGTCGCCTGCACACAACACCCACCAATTTCCTCGCCCGTTTTTGCCACTACCCAGCTGCCGTCGCCGTGCATGCCAAAGGGTTTCCAGATTTTCTCCGACAAATATTGCGAGACGGGTTTACCTGCTGCTTCCGCAACAAGCGTACCCACCAAATTGGTCTCACCGGTTGAATAGTTGAAAACCTCGCCAGGCGGGTGCGCGCGCGGCAGTCGCTTCATATAACTTACCAATGCGGTCTCGCCGGGTTCAGGTTCGGTCTCGTTGAACATGGCGACATCGGATGTCGGATCGCCATAATCCTCTATCCAACGAACCCCAGACGTCATGGTCAGTAGTTGGCGAATGCTGACTTCATCATAGGCTGAGCCCTGCAGCGCCGGGACATATTGCGAAACCATGTCTTCAAGACTGTCGATATGACCATCCTGAATGGCCGCGCCCACCAGCGTTGAAGTGAATGATTTGGCGACCGAAAAACTTGTCCAACGCTTATCGCGAGCCTGGTTTAAACCGTAGCGCTCCAAACGGATTTCACCGCGATGCAAGATGAGCACCGCCGCACTGTTTTGGCTTTCCATATACGCATCAATGTCGACATCCAGTTGCAGCGGCGCGCCAACAGGCACATCGCGTGGTTGATCGCCGGCGCTAATCGGCAGCGTGTTGATGATTGGCAATTGATCGGAAAGCGCAAAACCGCTGTCGCGCTGGCTTTGCGTCCACTCCAGCACATTGTCATCAAGCGGTGGGTTAGAGAGAAACAAGCGCCACGTAGGTCCAATCGAAAACCAGACCACTGCAAGACCGACAGCCAAGAGGCCAATAAAATACGCTAAAAACTTGGCGAACCGCCGCATATGCTCCTCCCAATTGCACGTTGTTTCCAGTTTGGCGATTTCGGATGGTTTGGCAACTTTACCTTGGGTCAGGCAACGTCGGCATCACGCCGCTCCCAAATGACAAAGCGCGTCGGGTGGTTGTCTTTTTCGCCCTGCGGCACGTCTTCCCAGTGGGTGGGTTCAAACAATTCTTCGTCGATATCTGGAAAGCGCGTATCGCCTTCGATCTCAGCCAGCACTTCGGTCACGTAAAGCGCGTCCGCATAATCCATCGCCTGCGCGTAGATTTGTCCGCCACCGATGATGAAAATTTCCCTAGGCAACTCGTCGGGATCTGCATCCTCGTCAGCATGCGCATGTATGCTCTCAAGATTGGCGGTTGCCAAATCGATCGCTGCGCCAAGCGACGAAACCCTCATCACCCCCTCTGCTGCCCAATCCATATCGCGTGAGATCACGATATTAAGCCGTCCCGGCAGCGGTTTGCCAATGCTCTCAAATGTCTTGCGTCCCATGATGACCGGATGCCCAAGCGTAAGCGCCTTGAAGCGTTTGAGGTCAGAAGACAAACGCCAAGGCATATCACCATCGCGTCCAATAATACCGTTTTCCGAGACAGCGACGATGAGAGAGATTACTGGTTCAAGCATCACCGGCACCGTTATTGAGATACCGAAACCATTTCCGCTCAACAGCGGCTTCCAAATCGACTTCAAACCGCTCTGCAATTAGCAAAACTTGGGCAAGACAGTCGGCAAGTTCATCCTCAAACTGTTGCCGAACTTCAGCTGGTTCATCGCCTTTCAAACGGCCACGGCTCGTCATGCGCAAAAACACGGATGTCAGCTCGCCGACTTCCTCAGATAACTTAAGCACCTGCCAATCATCGTCGCGCTTGATATCACAATTGCGCGCGTAGATCTGAGAGACCTTTTCGCTATCAGCTTGGATTTCTTTGAGCGTACGCGCCATTAAACCGCCACCGGTGCCTTTATATGTGGATGCGGGTCATAACCAACGATCTCAAAATCTTCGAATACATAGTCAAAGATGGACGGCGGCGTGCGCAATATGTGCAGCTTCGGCAGCGGGCGGAACGCGCGCCCCAGCTGCGTCGCCACCTGCTCAAAATGATTGTGGTAAATATGCGCATCGCCAAATGAGTGGACAAAGTCCCCGACCTTCAGGCCCGCCACGTCAGCGATCATGTGAGTCAACAGCGCGTACGAGGCGATGTTGAACGGGACCCCTAAAAAGATGTCCGCAGACCGCTGATAAAGTTGGCAAGACAATTTGCCGTCCGCCACATAAAACTGGAACAGGCAGTGACAGGGCGGCAGCGCCATATCGTCCACGAGCGCCGGGTTCCACGCCGACACAATATGGCGGCGCGAGTTCGGGCTGTTTTTGATGCCGTCAACGAGCTTGGTTATCTGATCGACACTTTCGCCGCTGGGTGTTGGCCAAGAGCGCCATTGATAGCCGTAAACCGGGCCCAGATCCCCATTCTCATCGGCCCATTCATCCCAGATGGAGACGCCATTTTCCTTCAAATAAGCGATGTTCGTATCGCCTTTCATGAACCATAAAAGCTCATGGATGATCGAACGAAGATGCAACTTCTTGGTCGTGACCATCGGAAAGCCATCGCCCAAATCAAACCGCATCTGATAGCCGAACACCGATCGTGTACCCGTACCGGTACGGTCGCCGCGATCAGTACCATGATCCATCACATGGCGCATAAGGTCATGATATTGCTTCATGCCCAACCACTATCGCGATTCTTCGCACACGTCTTGTCGAGGCGGCATTTGCCCAAAAGAAAATACCCTCCGGCACGGGCCGAAGGGTACAATTCTTGTTACCGAACTCGAAGGCTCAAAGATCGTTGAGTTTGCCCACATGTTTGGCAACGAGGTAATAAAAAGTGACGCGCTGTTTCATGCGGTCATCAGACATATCCTCGCACACCTTGGCAACGACCTCATCGCAAGCCGCTTTGTCGCTCATTCCGAGCTTCTTCATGCACCATTTCTCAACGACGCGTTCGAGCTCAGACGGGTCCGAACAGGACACAAGGGAAGCGTCTTTTGAACGCAACGCGATGCCCAGATGTTTGACAATTTTTTGGACGATGTCGGCATCGGCACCCGAATCATAACGCTGAACATCAGCAAGGTAGTCGCTCATGGAATACTCCCCTTAAATTTCTCCTCGATCGGCAGACGGACCAGCTACCGTACTGCCTGCGTGCCGCGACATTCTGCAACAGGGGACCCAAAGTCAACAAGTTGATTTAAAACCCAACAGTTCAGTTATGGTGCCTCCCCACCAAACACTTTGAATTCGCCACAATACACATCTATATAGGAATTGCTGGTTCGCCAGCTATGGCAATAAATGGGCGTTGTAATAAGCCTTTCGGACCCGGGGGCGGTACCCGGCGCCTCCACCAAAACCGTTTGATAGCAAACGGTTCTGATGGGGGCGAAATAGGATCGACGAGGGTGTAAAGAGCGTACTTTTGCTCGGCATGATTCCGCCGTTATCGGGTCAATTGTATAGTTGCAAACGACAACTACGCGGAAGCACGTCTCGCTGCTTAATGCAGTGCGACAGCTTCACATCAACTCCTAGCTGTTCGCACGGCTAGGCGGGGTTCGCAGGCACCTGGCAACAGAAGCCTGCACTTCCATTGTCGACCAAACACTTGACGCGAAAAGCACACCGTCGCACACCTATGTTCAAGGAGATTGTCGCGGACCCATGGCAGAAGACATTATTCGATATGATATCTTGGTACAAAACGCTTTGCGCGGCGTTATCCGAAAGGTTTTGTCGGAAGTCGAGAAGACCGGGCTGCCGGGGAATCACCATTTTTTCGTGACATTTGGA
>JBCBYO010000001.1:0-203714 GCA_039815825.1 Pseudomonadota bacterium | reverse complement strand
GCACGCATGTCAGCTTTCAAACAACTACTTACGCATATATCCGCTAATTTTATCGATGAAGGATACCGTCGCGCCACTCCGATTTCACCGAACCGTTCGTTTGATCATTTTCCAAGAAGATGACTTTGCTACGGAAGGTTTTGCTGAAAGCAGCATCTTGCTTCCCCGTTGTGCGTACGATCGATGAGGGTGACTCAGATGCCTGCATCGCCGCAATTTCCGATTGGCCAGGTCTGGATGACTGGATCAGTAATCTTAAGACACTGGCTGACGATGATGAGGAGGTAAAATCCGTCACGCAAATGCTGACGTATCGGGAAAAGACGATTGTGCAGCTTGCTGCCCGGATCGCATACCAAGAGTTGAAGAGCGTTCGAGATCGATGCAGCGCCGGTTGCTGGTTGATTATACCCCTGTTGATGATCGTGCTTTCAATCATCGTGCCCATGTGCTTTTGGATGATAGGCGAAGAGGTGTATTCGCTGCGAAGCGACGCCTACTATGCACTTTCGATCATTCGATCCCTTCGAGTCATCACTTCGGTGCACACAACACCCGGTGCTTGCCGCCGCCTTTTCCGCGACTATGGGGCAACGCTTCCCGTGGCGGCGACCATGTATCTGTTTCCAGCTTGTTTTGATCGCTTCCGACACCTCTACAATGAGTATTGGTTCACATCGCTGGCTACGGTGTTGACCTGCTTTCTCGTTTACTTGGCACAATATCACTGGCCTTTGACCAAGTGGGTTTCTTCCAAAGGATACGTCCTAGGGCACGGAGGCAATGACGCATTCAAAGATTGGTTCAATTTGATCGATGGACCCTACCAAGAGTATCAATCCAACTATCAAGGAGCGAAGTGCGGAATAGTCCATAACGCATCCATCGCGGTCATTAACGAGGCGGTGCAAACAATCCTGAAGATCTTAAAGCGCAGAGTTCCTGATGAGGTCGGTTCGGCCAGAAGCCTAGTCTCGCTTGAAGTGTCGATCGTGCCAAGGGGCTCAACGATTGCCAAAGCGTTTTTGACGCTTTTCTATTTTATGCTTGGCGGTGTCGCGTTCTTTCTTTTGTTGATCAAAGAGCAATGGGGCTCCGTGTCTCAAACAGCATTTGCCATCTTTGCAGTCGGCATCATGTTGGTCATGATGACGTTTTCAAGAGACTATTCCTTGCACGCGTTCTTGGATTATTTCTTGCCAATGGCAACGTTTATGGCCGGAGCGTTATTTGCGGTTATTCTGCCACAGACCATCGCACCTGATCTCTACGATGATTACTCAACGACGTTTTGGCGTGTCTATGTGGGCATGTATGTGTTCACCTTCGCGCTATCTGGCGTAGTCTTGGAAGCGTTGCTCGCGCTCAAATGTTCGTAAGTCCATATATTGATACATGCAGATATTTATTCCCTCTTGTCGGCACTTCCGAACTCGCCACCAAGACCCATTACGAGCGCGCTCGTTTTGCCTAGGTGGATGCTGGCAAAACTCGGAGTCGCGACAAAGGCCGAAAAGGCCTTGTGAAGCTGAGCACGCTCGGATCGGATGTGGGATTGATTTTCAACCCGGCGTTCGTAGCGATGAGCCACAGCGCCAAAAATTTAAAGGCCTCTTCCTTAAGCGATACATACGCGTCAATATCCCCTATTAAGAGCGCCAAAACCGATTTCGACATGCAACCAAATCGCTGCGCAGCACCATCCGTTTTTTGGACCAGGGCCGAGAAGGCGCTTCGAACCTCCGTTGGCTGACGTTTGCCCAAACCGAATGCGAGTTTGATGGCCGTTTCGTCATAAGGTTTCAGCGATACGCTGAAATGGTGACGAACTCGAACGGAAGATCCACATGCCGATAGGAGGTAACCTGCGCGCGGCATATACGACATACCCAAATGCACACTTCGGCCCAACATAAGCGCAACGACCACAGCAAAGTCATCCTTACCGTGAGAGTAATTGTTGCTGCCATCGATCGGGTCAATCACCCAGTAGAGCCGCGCCTTCAAGTCGTCGGGAAAGGTGGTCAGGCAATCGATTTTTGCGCCGTGAACATAGTCGTTCTCGTTTAAATACAAGCGGTTCGGGTCGACATCGTCGAGCAACGCCTTGAACTGAAAATCAGTCAAGCTGTCAGGTATCTGCTCCTCACCAACAACCAGCGATTCCGGAAGCCACTTCTTCAGCACGAAATAGACGTAGGTCTGAGTCAAAATATCTTCCGAAGTGACAATCTCTCCATAGCCGTTTTTGCCATTCTTGCTGTCACAGGCTTGTTGCTTGGCGACGAGGAAAACACCGACCAAACGGAGAACAGCCTCCAGTTGATCGATGAACAATTCACCGATCATTCAGGCGGTGGAAATAGGTGCGTTACTCAGTTCTGGTAAAATGGATAAATAACTGTTGGAGCGGGGGTGGGTTTTTTGAATTCGTATCTTTGTGCGTCAGTACTCAAAATGGCGCGAACCGGCTACCTGCCGCACCTATTCCCCCAAGTCTTGGCTCCAACTCCTTCGGAGCCTCTGGAACCGCCAAGACTTGGGGGAATAGGTGCGGCAGGATATATGGAGAAGTAAGCTTTAAATGATTGTTCGTGAGTTCATTTAAATGAGCGCGTTGCAGCCAAAAATGCACTCGTTCATTTGTTTATTTGGTGAATGGAGCGGATGCGAAATTGGAATGCCGTCACTCTTCTTCAGAGGCAAAATCAGTGCTAGAAAATGAGGCCCCGGCAGTGGGGGGAATACCGGAGCCTCTGCAGCCTCAATTTGGTTCGTCCGACCGACTGGGTTCGGGAGTAAGCGCAGCCGACGGCGAGATTTGAGACTTAGTTCATGGACAGCTTGTTGCGAACTGTGTCAGCGAGCACGCTGATTGTTTCTTCAACATCAGCACCTTCAGACAGTTCAACCAGCGCAGCGCCGATCAGGTCTGTTACGGCAACGCCTTCAGCGCCAGGGTAAGCATACCAAGGACCGGCATGGGCTGCGACCTGAGCGTGACCAACTTTAGCAGTTGGGTTAGCCGCGTAGTAAGCGCCCAGATAGCTTTCGTCGTCCAGAACGATCTTGTTGGCAGGTGCGTAGCCAGTGTTCTCAACGATGATTTTTTGACCTTCTGGACCGGTGATGAAGGAAATATATTCCCAAGCTGCGGCTTGTTTTTGCGCATCGTCAGTCAGCAGTGTGATCGCAGATCCACCTGTTGGGAAGTATACGTTTTCTTCAGCGACAACAGGTGTGCCTTTGACAGCCAATTCAAAGTTGCCAGCAGAGCCTTCTTCGAAGCGCTTCAGCAAAGAAGATGATTCAAAGAACATGCCGAGTGTACCGGCAGGGAACGCCTGACGAGCATCGTTTTGCGTCATGGAGGACATACCGCCCTCGTTGCGGAAGCGGCTGTAGAGGGATGCAGCGGCCAATCCGGCGTCACTGTCGAATGTGATGTCAGTTTCATCTGCAGTCAACGGACGGCCGCCGTGTGAACCGAGAAGGGATTGGAAGCGCCAGTCATGACGACCGATCCATACACCTTCAATGTTGTCACCCAGTGCGTCGATCTTGGCGGCCAGCTCAATGATGCCGTCAAAATCTGTCGGGAAATCGTCCATGGAGACGCCAGCTTGCTCAACTAGCTCAGGGTTTACGTAGAGAACCATGGTTGATGCAGATGTACCCATAGCGTGCTGCTCACCTTGGTATTGACCAAGAGACAGGAGTGCAGGTGTGTAACCAGCAGCGTCTGTGTCTTCTGGGAGGAAGCCGTCAAGCGTTTGTGTCAGGCCACGGTCTTCAAGGATACGCCAGCGGTTCAAGCCTACATAGGCAACGTCCGGTGCTGTGCCGGCAACGCTCTCGCGCAGCAAACGCTGGACACCGTCTGCGTAGCTTTCAGCTGGGCCATCAAGGATAACCTTGATGTCTGGGTTGGCTTCCATAAAAGCTTCGGAAAGCTTTTCCTGGGTTTCGGTCCAGATCGTTGGAATCGCGTAATGTACGCGGATTTCTGTTTCGGCCGCTGCCACAGAAGCAGACAGCGCCAGTGTTGCGGTTAGGATCAGTTTCTTCACTTTTTGCTCCATTTTCAAAGTGAGATTGGTGGGGAGGATTTGATTTGTGTTCTGCTTGCCCTCATCCTTTTAGCCCCGCGCTGGCCAAGCCTTGAGTAAAGCGCTTTTGCGCCATCAAGAACCCGATCACCAATGGGGCCGTGATCAGCGTTGCACCGGCCATAAGAGGGCCGATATCATCGCCGCTTTCTTCGTCGCGGAAGAAAAGTATGCCGCGCGGTGGCGTTGCCAGGTCGGGGTCCGTTGTGGCGATAAGTGGCCAAAACAGATCGTTCCAGTGCGCGGTAACTGAGAAAATTGAAAAAGCGATCACTGTGGGCATGCCCAATGGGAATGCCACACGCCAAGCAATCCCCATCTCCGACATGCCATCAATGCGCGCTGCATCGACCAGTTCTTTTGGGATGCGTGCAAATGCTTGTCTTAGGAGGAAGAGCCCGAAAGCTGTCGCTACAAACGGAATTATTAGCGCCGTATAGGTGTTGAGCAGCCTGAATTCAGCCAAGCCTATAAAGATCGGAATAGCCGTCACATGAAATGGCACCAATAGCGCCGCTACTATGCCCGCGAACATGACGTTCCTGCCGACAAATTCACGGTGCGCCAACGCGTATGCTGCTGGCACTGTTACAAGCAGTTGTAGCACTAGAATGCCACCCGTGACGATCGCGCCGTTCAAAAGATAAAGCGGGATGTCCGTTTGCGAGATGGCATGCCAGTAGTTCTGCAGTGTTGGATTTTTAGGGAGCAGGGCAACTTCAGTGGTGAACACTTCCGCGTGCGGTTTTACCGATACTGATACCATCCAGATAAAGGGAAGAAGGATCATCGCCGCACCGATGGCAAGCAAGCCCGCTGTTATCATTGTCGAGGGTTTCATCGATAGTGCACCCGTCGTTCGATCAGCAGGATCTGGATGGCAGTCAAGAGCAGCAATGCCAGGAAGAAGACGACCGTGATGGCGCTGGCATAGCCCGCCTTGAAGTAGACAAAGCCTTCACGGTAAAGCGCGTAAACGATGGTGTCGGAGGCGAAAGCCGGACCGCCCGCAGTCATGGTTGCAACCGTTTCAAAAACCCGAAATGCATTTGCTGCGGTGACGATCACGACAAACAATGTTGTCGGCCCAAGCATCGGCCAGGTCACCAGCCAAAAGCGGGACCATCCCCCGCGCGCGCCATCCACCTCTGACGCATCATAGAGCGCGTGCGGAATGGCGGTCAGCCCTGCCAGGAACAAGACCATATTATAACCCACTGACTGCCAGATTCCGATGGCAGCCAGCGAATAGAGAACCAAGTCGCGGTCGCTTAGCCATTGCTGCGGTTGCAATCCCAGCGATACCGCCCAATGGTTGAGTAAGCCCAGTGACGGGTGCATCAGCATTTGCCAACTCACAGCCATGGCGACCAATGTTGCTGCAACGGGCAGAAAATAGATGGCTTTCAAAGCTTGCGAAAAGCGCGGCATCCGCTTCGTCAAATCATGAAGACCAATGGCGACAATTAGGCCCAAGCCTACAGAGGCTGGAATAACAATCGCTGCATAGATGAGCGTATTGAAAATGGCATTGCGACCGAGCCTTGATCCAAACAGATCGCCGAAATTCTCAAGGCCGATCCAATTCGCGCTTCGTGCACCAAACTGGTAGTCGGTAAATGCCAGGACGAATACAACGGCAACGGGCAAAAAAATGAATAGAACCACCGCCAACGCCGCCGGACCGACCAGGATCAGGTCTGTTGTCCAACGACGGATCATTGGGCCAACTCCTGACGCACACCATCGGCGCCGAAAGCATGAAGTGAGCCGTTCGATGCGGTAAGTCGAACTTTTGCGCCAACTTCTGGTACTTTCACATGCCCACGCAGCGCCGAGCGCAGTGACAGATCATCAGGGCCGCGTAGTCTCAAAATTGTCTCTTCGCCGTGGAATGTGACGGACTCGACAGTTGCCTGCAGGCCGCCACGCTTGGTTAGCGAAAATTCCTCGGGCCTTATGCCAAGGGCGAGGTTGGCACCGTCCGGATGCAAAGCTGTACCGGCGCCGGGCGGTAATATGTTCATCCGGTGATGGCCGATGAATGTGGCCACTTCTTGTGTTGCCGGTGTATTGAATATTTCTGTCGGCGTGCCGGATTGCACGATCCGACCTTCCATCATGACAGCGACCCGATCGGCCATGGAAAGCGCATCTGATTGATCATGCGTCACCAAGAGAAAGGGATAGCCTGTGCGTTTATGGATCGCCTTAATCTCTTCGCGCGTTTCTGCGCGAAGCTGTGTATCAAGGTTGGAAAGGGGCTCGTCCAGTAAGAAAGCGGAAGGATCGCGCACGAGCGCGCGTGCCAGAGCGACCCTTTGCTGCTGCCCGCCCGAAAGCTGTCCGGGCTTTCGGTTGAGAAGCTCGTTCAAGCGCAACAGATCTGCCATCCGGTTAACCGCTTCGCGGATATTGGCCTTTTCAGCACGCACTTTTGCGCTGACAAATCCCGCGCCCGGAAGGCGCTGCACCGCATTAAAGCGGCGCAGGATCAATGGCATGGCGATATTCTGAGCGACACTTAGATGCGGATAAAGCGCATAGGACTGAAACATGAGCGCGATATTGCGGGCTGATGCGCTTTCGTCGGTCACATCTTTCTTATCCAGTTTTACCCGGCCGTCGGTCGGCGTCTCCAAGCCGGCAAACAATCGCAATGTCGTGGATTTTCCGCAACCAGATGCACCCAGTAGGGCCACGAACTCACCATCATTGATATCCAATGAGACATTATCAACGGCTGTGAGGTCCCCAAACCTCTTAGAGACATTGTGGAGGGAAAGTGACCCCGTCATGCTCTGCCCCTGTAAGCTATATTACATCCGCCACTCGGGCCAGGATAAGCAGCGCTAAACAGCAGGGCGTCCAATGCCACAGCAACGGCCTCTTCAGCATCGCCCACATGAATAACACCCGGTATATCAGCGGCGCCTTCTACGCCGATGACTGGTTTGGAGAAATGCAAGCCGTAGGCCACTTCGCTCAATGTGCCGTAGGATCCGCCGATCGCGATGAGTACACGTGCCGACTTGGCGATTACCATGTTGCGTGCTTCGCCCAATCCGGTCGGCAGCGGTATGCCAACAAATTCATTCGCATCGGCGGGGGAGTTACCCGGCAATATGCCAACCATAAGACCGCCAGATCCATCGCAGCCCCGGGAAACAGCATTCATGACGCCGTTCTTGCCGCCACAGATGAGGGTAATGCCAAGACGCCCAAGCAAAGCACCAATGCGCTCAGCCGCCGCGAGTTGTGCCTCATTGGCGTTCCGCGGGCCGATCACGCCGACTACCAAATGCCTCAACGAAGTCGACGCCCTCAAATGCTCGAAAGCTTGGGATGCCGATAACGCGTCCCCCGTCTGGCTGTCGGGCTTTGTGACCCATTGACGAACGTCAAGCGCATTGCCATCAATGAGTATGTCGTCCGAGGGGGATCTCGAGATTTTAATGAAAGTCGTCATTTGTGCTCATCATGTTAGAAATATGACATATGGAAGAGATATTACATCCGTATGACATCACAAATCGAAAAATTTCAATTAACAAAGCGCCAGTTGGAAATTCTCTCTTTGGTTGAGAAGACGGGGTTTGCAACGCTTGAAAACCTAGCTGAACGATATGACGTTTCGATGCAGACGGTCCGTCGAGACATCATTACGCTATCCAAAGCAGGGCGTTTGCAGAGGTTCCATGGCGGGGCTGGCCCCGTAGAGCGTATGGAAGCGACAAGGCTTGACTACGATACCAAGCGAAGCATGGCACAAGCCGAGAAAAGAGAAATCGGCCAGCAAGCATCTGACATGATCGAAGATGGCACCACACTCTTTTTAGATGTGGGCACAACGTTAGAAGCCTGCGCTTCAATCCTTGCTAAGCGTTCGGGCTTTACAATTTTTACCAATTCCATGCCAGCGGCGATGAAGTTTGATCCCAAGGATCACCACGTGTTTGTATTACCCGGACGGGTTGCCGGCCGTGACGGTTCTATAGTGGGTACTGACGCCGTAAGCCTCATTCGCAATGTCAGCATCGATTATGCGCTGATTGCTTGTTCGACCATAGATAACAATGACCGGGTGATGGACTTTGATCTCGACAAGATCGCAATCAAGAAGGCGGCGATGGCGGCAGCTCAAAAGTCTTTTCTTCTGGCAACGCAAAGCAAGTTTGGCCGAACAGCACTTGCAGTTATCGCTCCTGCGGACGCGTTCGATACCATGATAACGAAGGCCCGATAGAGGGTTCGACTATTGCTGGGCAGAAAATCTGGTTTTTGTTGGTCACTTGCGCACGAGTGAAAGGCCAAAATCTGGAAGCCCATATTGTGTTGCTATCTGAAAGTGCGCTGAAGGGACCGTAGAGTGTTGCAATGGGTAAGACTTGATCTGCGAGGAGGCCAAGCTTCGTTTAAGAATGACGTTGCAAATTCGCGCAAGAAGTAAAAGTCCGCATACCGGACATCCGCATCAAACAATCCATTGCCGAGAATATGGTGGGAATAACAGCGGGAACGAGAAGGGTTTCCTGCCAATAAAGATAATTAATACAATAAGATACGTAAAATTAGTGGTGCCCAGAAGAGGACTCGAACCTCCACGTCCATAAGGACACCAGCACCTGAAGCTGGCGCGTCTACCAATTCCGCCATCTGGGCACGAAATTGAAGCGCTTCTGTATGCTTGAGGCTTTAATGCGTCAACATGTTAGGCGTTGATTTTTTATGCCGGCCTTGCGCTTTATAGGTAAAGCCGAGAAGCAGGCTGAAGGAGGAACCCCCATGATCATCGTCGCTGGTTCGATCAATTTGGATTTGATCGCACGCGTTGAGCGTTTGCCGACACCCGGCGAAACCGTTAGCGGGCATGCATTTGCGCAAGCGCCGGGCGGCAAGGGCGCTAACCAAGCTTTGGCGGCTGCCCGAGCCGGTGCAGATGTGGTGATGATTGGCGCAACTGGCGACGATGCGAACGCCCAAGCTGCCACACAGCTGTTACAGGCTGAGGGCGTTGATCTAACCAACGTTTCCAAGACGGACCAACCAACGGGCGTTGCGTTGATTTTGGTCGACGACGTTTCAGGCGAAAACCAGATCGCCGTGGTGCCCGGCGCCAACGGAACCGTCACCGCCGGTGGTCTACCAGCAGGTTCGTCGGCATTGCTCGTCCAGATGGAAATTCCTGATGCGGCGACCGAAGGCTTCATCGATGTAGCAAATGCGAATGGCGTACCGTCGATTTTCAACCCTGCGCCTTTCGGCATCGGTGCCGTAGCGATGGCGCAAAAGGCCGATGTTACAATCGCCAACGAAACCGAATTCGACCTGCTGTCAGATGCGATGAACCTGGACGCTCGCCAAGACATTTCAGGGTTAAGCGCAGAGCGTATCCGCATTGCAAAAGGCCGGGCGTTCGTCGCTAAAACCGGTAAGACATTGATCATTACGCTGGGGCCTGCCGGTGCTTTGGCACTTTCGCCATCAGGAGAATTGCAGGCCGTGCCACCGAAGATCGAGGCGGTCGACACGGTCGGTGCGGGCGACACGTTCTGCGGCTATTTCACTGCCGCATATGCGCAAGGCAAGCCACTGGCCGACTGCGTGGATATCGCCGTCGTCGCGGGGGCTTTGGCTTGCCTCAATGAGGGTGCGCAGCCTGCGATACCGGCTATGGACAAGGTGGTATTGGCGCGGGGTAAAGCCGGTTAGACCTAGAGGGTCGCAATGCGTTCTGTCAGGAGCTTGAAGAAACCGTCCGCATCGACATCACCGAGCACGAATGCGTTTTTCGGCCGATCGGTCACGCCCCACCAATCGATCACGGTCATGCCCATGGTGAGTTCCGAACTGGTCTCCACCGTTACGTTACACCGCCGGCCGGTAAAGAGTTCGGGTTTTAGAAGGTAGGCAACAACGCATGGATCATGCAACGGCCCACCATCTGTGCCGTACTTGTCTTCATCAAAGCGTTCAAAGAAATCGATGAGGTCACCGGCGGCATCGCAAACCGGCGTTCCTAAGGCCCTAAGAGCATCCAACCGTGCTTGGGTCGTCAACGCTTTGTGGGTGCAATCAAGTGGAGCCATGACGATGTCAGCGCCGGAGTTGAAAACCATATGTGCGGCATGCGGGTCGACGTAGATGTTGAACTCGGCCGCAGGTGTGACATTGCCGCCCTCAAAGAAACCGCCGCCCATCAGGACAATCTGATCGACCTTTGAGATGATCTCCGGCGCGCGACCAAAAGCCAGTGCAATATTGGTCAACGGACCCAACGGGCACAGTGTGATCGATTTGTCGGGCGCGTTCCGCAGTGTTTCGATGATGAAATCTACGCCATGCTGCTCTTGCAATGGCATTTGCGGGTCAGGCAGATCCGGGCCGTCCAAACCTGTTTTTCCATGTACATATTCAGCGGTGACGAGATCGCGTAGCAAGGGTCTGTCAGCGCCTGCAAATACCGGGATGTCGGGCCGACCAGCCAGTTCGCAAACCTTCCGCGCGTTCAATTGGGTGAGGGGCAGCGGCACATTACCGGCCACAGCGGTGATGCCGACCACTTCGAGTTCGGGACTGCCGAGTGCCAGTAAAATCGCCAGTGCATCGTCCTGCCCGGGGTCGGTGTCGATGATGATTTTCCGCGCCATGCTGCTCGTCCCGCTCTTTCTTGAAATAGCGCTTAGCAATGACCATACTAGGTTCAGTTGCAGGCGCCGAAAGGGTCTGTGCCCGAATTCGTCGCTTTTTGCAAAGGACGCAGACAGACCATGACGCGGATCACGTCATTTTCCAGCCCGCTTTTGTTGGGCTTTGATGCCATTGAAAAGTCGCTTGAGCGTGTCGCCAAGGGCTCTGATGGTTACCCGCCGTATAATATTGAACGTATCGTGGACGAGAGTGGCGCGCGCTTGCGCATCACTTTGGCGGTTGCCGGCTTCTCGCTTGATGACCTCGACATCACCACTGAGAACAATCAGTTGGTGATACGCGGCAAGCAAGCTGACGAACCGGCCGAATCCCGTGAGTTTCTTCATCGTGGCATAGCCGCCCGTCAGTTCCAAAAGGCATTCGTCCTAGCCGATGGTATGCGGGTGCTTGGCGCTGAATTAATGCATGGTTTGCTGCATATCGATTTGGATCGTCCCCAACCTGAAACAATCGTTCAGAAAATCGCGATCAAACAGTCGGATTGATCATTACAGCAGCCCCAAAAGCTGTGCGAGCCAATCAAGAGTTTGTGAGCAATTGTGTGTCAACGAGACTTGACCGTGTTGATGATATGTAAAAAATGCGCACAGATTTTTCGAATATTGGAGTAAATAAGTGCGCCTGACATCTTCTTTTGTCGCGACGCTCGCGCTCGCCGTTGCGTTTGGTCCCTCAGCTCAAGCAGCCGACATTGACATTGCTGACTGGGAGGGCGTGATTGAAAAGGCCGACGGCCAGACGGTTTACTTCAACGCCTGGGGCGGCTCCGAACAGATTAATGACTATATCGCTTGGGCCGGAGACACGCTCAAGAAACGTCACGCCATCAATCTGGTCCACGTCAAGTTGGATGACACCGCCAACGCCGTTTCAACTGTGGTGGCGGAAGCGGCAGCGGGCCGCACGGCAAATGGTTCCATCGACCTGATTTGGATAAACGGTGAGAACTTCGCGTCGATGAAGAAGCAGGAGCTTTTGTTGTCGCCTGATTGGGTGACCCAACTTCCCAACTGGCAGTATGTCGACTACGAAACCAAGCCAACCATCACGGTTGATTTTACGATCCCAACCGATGGTCTGGAAGCACCTTGGGGCATGGCCAAGCTTGTCTTCTTCCACGACAGCGCACGCACATCGGCCGACGATTTGCCCGATAGCGCGCAGGAGCTGCTGACTTGGACTGCAGCAAACCCTGGCCGCTTTACTTATCCTCAACCACCGAATTTCATCGGTTCGAGCTTTTTGAAGCAAGTGCTGATCGAAACAACGGAAAACCCGCAAGTTCTGCAGGCACCGGTCGTGGATGCTGATTTTGAGACCGTTACCGCGCCGCTCTTTGCCTACCTCGACGAACTGCACCCAAATTTGTGGCGTTCCGCCCGTGCGTTCCCCAAAGACTATCCATCCATGACGCAATTGCTGGCAGATGGTGAGTTGGAAATAACCTTTGCCTTCAATCCGTCTGAGGCCTCAAACGCCATCGCCAACCAGTTGCTGCCGGACACTGTACGATCATTCACGTTCTCTGAAGGCACGCTGTCCAACACACACTTCCTGACGGTACCATTTAATGCCAATTCCAAGGAAGCAGCGTTGGTACTCGCTAACTTCCTGATGTCGCCAGAAGCGCAACTTCGCAAGCAAGACGTTGAGGTTTGGGGCGATCCCACAGTACTGGCCATGGACAAACTGCCGACTGAAAATCGCGAGGCATTCGCGGCATTGGATTTGGGTGTTGCGACACTCACGCCAGACCAGCTCGGCCCGTCACTGTTGGAGCCACACGCATCATGGATGGGGCGCATTGAGACCGAATGGTCCAAGCGCTACGGCGTCGCGAACTAAGCAAATAGCGGGTGTGGCCGCATGAACTGGCTGCGGTTCGCACCCACTCTTGCCGTTGGGGTTTTGATCATACCGCTCGCCTGCGGCTTGCTTGGCACGATAATCCCGGCTTTCGGCTATCTGCCCGCTGTCGGTGGCAACAGCTTTAACCTCGATGCTTGGTATGCCCTCGCGGCACAACCGGGCATTTTCCGTTCTGCAGTGCAATCCTTTGCCATAGGCGTGATCGCGACGGCGATATCCGTTGCGCTCGTTGCGCTGTTTACCGCCGGTTGGTATGGCACACGGGTCTTTGCCCGGCTGCAGGCGATCGTCTCACCGCTTCTGGCAGTACCCCATGCAGCAGCCGCATTTGGCTTTGCCTTTATGGTGATGCCATCGGGATTTATCGCGCGACTGATTTCACCTTGGGCCACCGGTTGGGATGCGCCGCCCGACTTGCTGATTGTCAATGACACACTTGGCATTGCGTTGATCTTTGGACTTGTACTCAAAGAGATCCCGTTCCTCCTCCTCATGACATTGGCTGCGTTGCCGCAAGTGCCGGTGCGACGTTCGCTCCAATTTGCGCAATCGGTTGGCTACGGACAGATCTCTGGGTTCTTAATTACGGCTTGGCCTGCCATCTATCCACAGATCCGTCTCGCCGTTTATGCGGTCATCGCCTACGCCACCGCTAACGTCGATATGGCGATAATTTTGGGGCCAACAGTCCCGCAGACGCTGCCGGTTCGGCTTTCCATCTGGATGAGTGATCCTGATTTGAGCATGCGGTTCATGTCCTGTGCCGGGGCCTGTCTTCAGATTTTAGTCACCGGAGCGGCGCTTCTCTTTTGGTTGAACCTCGAAAACTTGTTCAAGCGTCTGCGTCGCTGGATCGCTGCCAACGGCTGGCGGGCACAGCGCGACACTTGGCTACGTTGGAGCACTGCCGTCGCGATCTGGGTTAGCGCTGGGCTGGTTTTTGGAGGGCTTGCAATCCTCGCCATATGGTCGGTGTCGGGCTTATGGCAGTTCCCGAACACAATGCCGGAAAGCTTCACCCTCCGCACGTGGCAACGCACTTGGCCGCGCCTCGACGAACCGCTCTCGACGACTTTGATCATCGGTGTTGTTGCGGTGGTGATATCAGTGGTGCTGACAGTTGCGTGCCTGGTGCGTGAAAACCAGACGGGTCAAACCGGCGGCAACCGAGCACTGATAATGATTTATCTGCCGTTACTTGTGCCGCAAATCGGCTTCCTGTTCGGACTTCAGTTTTTCTTCTTCGCCAGCAATACGGACGCAAGTTGGATGGCTGTGATCCTGGTCCATGTCATGTTTGTTCTGCCTTATGTGTTCCTGTCGTTATCGGCGCCATGGAGGGCTTTCGACACACGGTATGAGGCGATTTCAGCAGCGCTTGGAAAAACCGAATGGTCCACCTTATTCATGATCAAACTGCCGATACTATCGCGGGCGGTTTTGGCCGCCGCCGCTGTCGGTTTTGCGGTTTCAGTGGGTCAGTATCTGCCAACACTTCTGGTAGGATCGGGTCGTTTCGCAACGATCACAACCGAAGCTGTCGCTTTGGGTGCTGGCGGAAACCGTCGGGTGATCGGCGTCTATACATTCCTGCAAATGATGTTGCCGTTCATCGGCTTTGCGATCGCAACACTGCTCCCAGCCTTGATTTTCAGAAACCGGCGCGCAATCAGAACGCAATGACGCAATCAACAACCGACAGTCTCTTTTTGAAGGAAATCACGATCAGCTTGAACGGTAAGCTGCTCATTGCGGTCAATCAGACTGTTAAGCCGGGCCAAGTACTGACGGTAATGGGCCCATCCGGTTCCGGAAAGTCTACGCTATTGGCTTTCATAGGCGGATTTCTCGCGCCGGTATTTGAGGCGCACGGCAACGTATTCTGTGGCAATACGGAAATCACCGTACTGCCACCGCAAAAACGTAAGGCGGGCCTTTTGTTCCAGGACCCGTTGCTGTTTCCCCATATGTCTGTCGCCGGCAATCTGGCGTTTGCCGCACCTGCCTCGATCAGCGGCCAAAGCGCCCGGCGAGCGAGCGCCACGCAAATGCTGGAAGCGCTGGACTTGTCCGATTTTATCGATGCCGATCCCGACACGCTTTCGGGCGGCCAAAAAGCCCGTGTTGCACTTGGCCGGGTGCTGATCTCAGAACCAGCCTATCTGCTGCTTGATGAACCGTTTTCCAAATTGGACACGGCGCTGCGCGATCAAATGCGAACACTGGTGTTCAACCGGGCAAAAGAACGCCAACTGCCGGTTGTCCTGGTGACACACGACCAGGCCGATGCGGACGCTGCCGGTGGTCCGATCATCCATGTCGATGCAACTTGAGAAATTTCCGGCGCTTCCCGTGCGCGACATACTGCAAGATCTTTCTAGTGCGCTCGACGCTTCACGCAGCGCTGTGCTGATCGCGCCACCCGGTGCGGGCAAAACAACGCTGGTCCCTTTAGCGCTCTTGCAGGCCCCATGGCTGGTCGCCGGGCAAAAAATCATCATGCTCGAGCCTCGGCGTTTGGCGGCGCGTGCTGCCGCACAGCGTATTGCACAACTGTGCGGGTCGAAGCTCGGCGGCACCGTTGGTTATCGCATGCGAATGGACACAAAGGTTTCCGCTGAAACCCGTATTGAGATCGTCACTGAAGGTGTCTTTACTCGCATGATCCTCGATGATCCGGAACTCACCGGTTTTGGATGCGTCGTTTTCGATGAGTTCCATGAACGCTCGCTGGATGCCGATTTTGGACTGTCACTGGTGCTGGAAGCACAATCTGCTTTGCGCGACGATCTGCGTATTCTCGTCATGTCGGCGACGTTAGATGGCGCGCGGGTGGCTGAGCTGCTCGGTGAGGGAACGCCGGTCATTGAAAGCGCTGGCCGAACATTTCCGGTCGAAAAACACTACCAGGCCACACGTCCTGATGAACGCATTGAACAATCCGCCGCTCGTGCCGTACGTCAGGTTCTTCGCGAACATGACGGTAGCATTCTCGTCTTCCTGCCTGGACGCGGGGAAATTGAGCGAACCCGCGACCTGCTCACCGATGTGGCGGGTGATAAGGTATGGGTGGCGCCGCTCTTTGGTGCCATGGACTTGAAGGATCAGGCGCTGGCAATCGAGCCGACACCGCCGGGCGTGCGTAAGGTCGTCCTTGCTACTGCGGTAGCCCAAACGTCGATCACTATCGACGGGGTCAA
Source organism: Pseudomonadota bacterium (assembly GCA_039815825.1). Lineage (GTDB taxonomy): Bacteria > Pseudomonadota > Alphaproteobacteria > Rhizobiales > Rhizobiaceae > JBCBDX01. The sequence goes on along the minus strand of JBCBYO010000001.1, from coordinate 187,825 downwards.
TAATGTCATCGATAGCGGCTTGTCGCGTGAAGCGGTTTATGAGGCACGATTTCAAACCACGCGACTGGAAACAGTTCGTGTTTCGCAGGCAACCGCCGAGCAGCGGGCTGGCCGTGCAGGGCGAACGGCTCCGGGAATGGCGGTACGGCTTTGGCATGAAGGGCAAACCCGTGCTTTGCGGCCCTTTGATCCGCCGGAAATTGAACGCACCGATCTCCGGCAATTTGTGCTCGATTGCGCGCTTTGGGGTGCAAGCGACCCGATGGCTCTTCCATTACTTGACAAACCACCACCGGCCGCACTCGCCCTTGCGCGCGACAGTCTAGTTCAGTTGGGTGCGTTGACCGAGCACGGCAGTCTAACTGACCTTGGCAAACAGATCGCTCGCATAGCTTTGCCAGTGCCGTTGGCCGCCATGGTGTCCGCTGCGACCAACAAGGCAGACGCCGAGTTTCGCGCAACTGTTGCTTTGATCATTATCGATCTTGCACCAACGCGCCGGGAAACGGATGCAGAGACTATTCTCCGTGATCTTGAAAATGGGCACTTTGGAAAACGCGGACAAGCGATACGTCAGCGCGCTAAGGCGCTAGCGGGGCGGTTGACGTTTTCAAATGGACACGGCGAGCACGCCACTATTGGGCGGGTGCTACTCGATGCGTTCCCGGATCGGATTGCAATACGCAGAGACGGGCAAACGGGCACCTACTTAATGGCCAATGGCCGTGGTGTGCGGCTGGAGAAAGAGCATCGCCTTACGGTTGAGAAATTCTTGGTAGTGATCGATGTCATTGGTTCGGCCGCGCAGGGGCGCATTGTTCTTGCTGTGGCGGTAACCCAAGCCGACATCGAACAAGCCTTCGCTGGCCGGCTTGAAGAAAAGCTTGTTGTGAAACCGACCGAAACTGGTGGTCTGGTCGCGCGCCGCGAGAAATGTTGGGGCGCGATAGCCCTCTCGTCGAAACCCGAAAAATTGAACCCGGGCGATGAGCTGGAAGATGCACTTTGCGCGCTTGTCGTGTCACAAGGGCTTGGTGTGCTACCGTTTGGTGATCGGCATTTTGATCTCTTGGCAAGGTTGAACTGGCTCAACCGACATATGGGCGAACACTGGATCGACTTCAGTGACGAGACACTTGCCGCGCAAGCGCCGATCTGGCTGAAACCTTACATGGTGGGCAAGACCGCACTATCCCAACTGTCAGAAGGCGAATTGGAGAGCGCATTGTTGGCGCGTTTGCCTGTCGATCTACCGCCTGCATTGGAAGACATCGCCCCATCGACCTATCCGCTGCCAACCGGTCGCCGGGCCGTACTTCGTTACGATATTGAAAAGGCGAACCCAATCCTGTCGGTCCGTGTACAAGAGTTATTCGGATTAAAGGCGCACCCTCACATCAACAATGGACGAACGCCGCTTCTGATCGAAATGCTATCGCCCGCGCAACGTCCCATACAGATGACGCTTGATCTGACGGGTTTTTGGGAAGGTAGCTGGGCAGACGTACGTAAAGAGATGCGTGGGCGCTACCCAAAACATGTTTGGCCGGATGATCCGGCATCTTCCGAGCCAACAACACGTGCCAAGCCGCGAAAATAGCTGGTTTTTTAGCATTAAGGCGCCATATGCGAACCATGGTTGATACAGCAATATCAGCACCGGCAATGGGTCCCGCCGGCGGCAAACGAGAATCCCGTTTGCGCCTATCCACGCTAACCAATACCCGTTGGTTGGCGATATTAGGGCAAGGCATCGCCGTGACGATCGTGGCGGGGTACTTTAAGTTCCCGTTTCCTGTTGCCGCGTGTGCGTTATTATTGGCGCTTTCGGCTCTCTTGAATCTTGTTTTGATTTGGTTGTTTCCAGCCAACCAACGTCTTGGCCCCAATAGCGTGTTGTGGGTATTGGTGTTTGATATCGTTCAGCTGGCTGCGCTGCTTTATTTGACAGGCGGGCTGGGAAACCCCTTCTCTGCGCTGATGATTGTACATGTGGTTATTTCAGCGGCCACGTTACCAGCAGCCTATACAGCCGCCCTTTGTCTGCTTGTAAGCGTAGCGGCTTCCTTCCTCGCATTCTTCCACTTTCCGCTACCATGGTACCCGGAGTCGGAACTGGAACTGCCCCTGATCTTTTTGTTGGGCATGTGGGGGGCCGTGCTTTCATCCATTTTGTTCAGCGCGTTTTATATACACCGGGTAGCAGATGAAGCGCGCAGCCTAGCCGACGCGCTCAATGAAGCCGAGTTAGTACTACAGCGTGAGCAACATCTATCGGCCATCGACGGATTGGCGGCTGCAGCGGCCCACGAACTTGGGACGCCTTTGGCAACTATCTCACTGGTGGCCAAGGAAATGGATTTGGCAACTGCCGATGACCATGAACTAAAGGAAGATGTGCGCCTTTTGCGTGATCAGGCCAATCGGTGCCGGGAAATCCTGTCGCGCATCGCAACGCTCAATACATCGTCTGAAGCACCCATTTCGCAGCTGGCTTTGACCGCCATGCTTGAAGAAATTATCGCGCCGCATCGCGATCTTGGCATAACGATCGACGTTCATGCCGAAGGAGATGGTGACATGCCGGTGTTTGTGCGCAATCCGGGCATCATCTACGGATTGGGAAATCTCGTCGAAAACGCGGTGGATTTTGCTGCTTCGAAAGTCCATGTCGGGTGCTATTGGTCTGACGCTTCAGTTACGGTGGAAGTCATGGATGATGGCCCGGGCTACGGGGTCGACCAGTTGGAACGGCTTGGCGAACCGGATCTTTCGGCCACACGTGGTCCCAAAAGAGCACGGGAAGGTTCAGAAGGTTTGGGGTTGGGAATCTTCATTGCAAAAACACTGCTGGAGCGCACCGGTGCGCAACTTGATTTTTCAAATGGTGCCAAAGCTGGCAAAGGCGCGATCGCCCGCGTTGAGTGGCCCATATCATCCAATGCGCTATGGTCTGCGTAACAGGTACAAAGAGGTTTTATGATGTTGGATACAGTTCAAAAGACACAAGACGCGGGTCCGGATCTTGGAGATGACCGTACCATGCTTCTCTTGGACGATGACGTTCCGTTCCTGCGCCGGATGGCCCGCGCACTGGAGACGCGGGGCTTTGAAGTGACAACGGTGGAAACTGTCGCTGACGGTTTGTTGCAGGTTGCCGCCAACCCGCCCGCTTTTGCGGTCGTCGATATGCGCTTGGGCGATGGCAACGGGCTTGATGTCATCAAAGCGTTGCAAGCAAAACGTCCAGACGCCAAGGCAATCGTTTTAACGGGTTACGGTAACATCGCCAGCGCAGTGAATGCCGTAAAAATGGGTGCCGCAAACTATTTGGCAAAACCGGCTGATGCAGATGATGTTGTTAACGCGCTAACGGTACCAGCGGACGAAACGCCGCCGCCACCGGATAACCCCATGTCGGCGGACCGGGTGCGTTGGGAGCATATTCAGCGAGTGTACGAAATGTGCGATCGCAATGTCTCAGAGACCGCACGTAGGCTCAACATGCATCGCCGCACGCTCCAGCGGATCCTGGCCAAACGTGCCCCGCGGTAGTTTTTAGCGTATATCTTCGCCGCTAGCCCACTCCGCGGCCATCAACCTTTGAGACGCTGCGCGTGCAATACGCAGTGTCATGGCTTTGCGGCGGGCCGGACTGAGGGTTTTTTGCGCGCTCATAGGCGAAGTGATCTCGGCCCCAAATCTGTCGGCAATAATAAAGCCGACATCAGCAGGAAACACGTCTTGTGGTACATCTGGCAGCGATGCAAACGCAAACGCATCACAAAATTCCAAATAATCCTGCCATTTATTGTCGGCGCGCATGTCTTCCACTGACGATTTGACTTCAATGATCCAAATACGACCATCTTTGCTAAGGCCGGTCAGGTCCGCGCGGCGACCATTAGCCAATGATAATTCGGGAAAAACGGCATAACCCATATCCGCCAGTAAGATTTGGACGCCCCGCCTCACGCGCATGGCACGTTCGGACTGGCGGCCGTCGACGAGAGGGTTGGTGTTTGGGGCAGCAGAAACCAATGGCATGACACATAAAAGCATTTTTTGTGAGCGATTCGAAGCGCAACTGTTGTAGCCAGGTTACGGTTTTGCGCGTCCGATCATAAAAATGGCATTTTTGTGGCATTCGTGCTGGACAGTTACCCAGCGCATCACCTAACGCTAGAAAACGTAATTTTCGACATAAGCGGACGCGGGATGGAGACATGTCAATAAGAATGATCGCAACGGCTGTGGTTGTCGCGCTTGCAACGGTGCTTGCTGGCTGTACAACAACAACCAATTCAACTTTCTTTTCCGGCGCATACGCAGGGAAAACAGATGGCGCGTTTACGTTGCCGCGCATCCCGGTTTCAAAGGTACCGCGCAAATATCGCCGCCAAATTGTCAGCTACGAGACAAAACACCGTGTTGGCACCATCATCGTCGATACCCCTAACCGCTTCCTGTACCTCGTCGAGCCCGAAGGAAAGGCGATCCGTTACGGTATTGGCGTAGGACGCGATGGTTTCCGCTGGTCCGGCACAGCAAAAGTTGGCTGGAAGCGCAAATGGCCAACATGGACACCGCCAGCGGCGATGATTGGGCGTCAGCCAGAGCTCGCCAAATATCGTGGCGGCATGAAGCCAGGTTTGATGAATCCTCTGGGCGCCCGCGCGCTTTATTTGACACGGGGTGGCCGCGACACAGGTTATCGCTTGCATGGTTCGCCTGAGTGGTGGTCAATCGGCACCGAAGCTTCTTCCGGCTGCATTCGCTTGATGAACCAAGATATTGTCGACCTTTACGAGCGCGTAAAGCCCGGCGCCAAGGTTGTGGTTCTAAAACAGCCTTGATCTGAAAGAGATCCGCGAACACAAAAAACCGGGCCTAAGCCCGGTTTTTTATTGGCCAAAATTCAGCGTGTTAGATGGCTTCAACCTGCTGCACTTCTGGGATGAAGTGGCGAAGCAAATTCTGAATGCCGTGTTTGAGTGTAGCGGTAGACGAGGGGCATCCGGCGCAAGCACCCTTCATACGCAAGAACACAACCCCATCCTTGTATCCCCGAAAAGTGATATCACCACCATCTTGCGCCACAGCAGGACGTACGCGCGTTTCAATCAGCTCTTTGATCGTTGTGACAATATTTTGGTCGTTGGTGTCAAAGAACTCGTCGCCTTCGTCATCGGTCGTAACGGCATCTGCGGTGTCCATGACAGGCAGATTTGCGGTGAAATGCTCCATGAGACCGGCGAGGATCGCGGGCTTCAAATGCGCCCAATCAAAAGCATCACTCTTGGTGATGGTCACAAAATCATAGCCAAAGAAGACACCTTCAACGCCATCAACACCAAAAAGACGCGTAGCGAGAAGGGATTTGCCTTCCGATTCGCTCATTTCACGAAAATCGGCTGTACCCATATCCATAACGATTCGTCCCGGCAAAAATTTCAAAGTGGCCGGATTGGGTGTTGTCTCAGTCTGAATGAACATCTGTGAATCTCAAAGATTAGAATAGTTCCAAGTTAGGCGCTCCACCGTCAGTTTTCAAGTCTGATAGAGCCGATAGACCGCTAAGCGAGACACGCAATATCTTCGTCGGAAAGGTTGGCCGGAACAACGGTGACGGGAATCGGGAAAGCAGCGCCACGACCCGCGACCGAGGAGACGAGTGGCCCCGGCCCGTCTTTGGACGGACTTGCTGCCAACACCATGATGGCAATTTCCTGATCGTCTTCAATCAGCTGATGGATCTCTTCCACCGGCGCGCCTTCACGAATGACTTCTTCGGGCGTGATGTCGATGGTGTCGCGCGCCAATTGTGAATACTTTGCAATACGTCGCCGCGCTTCATCCATCGCCTCTTCGCGCATCACCTGCTCGACACCGAGCCAATGCTGAAATTCACCTGGCTCAATGACATAGAGCAGCACAAGACCACCGCCCGTGCTTTCCGCGCGACGCGCCGCATAGACGACCGCGCGTTCACATTCCGGCGTTTCATCAATGATTGCCAGAAATTTCCTACGGTGCCCTTCGCGGGCCGAAAGCCGTTGTTTCACCATAGTGACTTGTCTGGCACGTCAGTGCTTTTGCTGCAACCAACTCTGTAAACAGCGGTCAGTTGCTCAAGCCCACAATTTCCCGCACGTGTGACATGGTTTTGCCGGCAATTGCGGACGCGCGCTCGGCACCGTCTCGCAGAATACTGTCGATATATGCCGGGTCTGCCGTCAGACGTCGCATCTCCGCTGCGACCGGGCTGATCTTTTCAACGGCCAATTCCGCGAGCATCGGTTTAAACTCTGAAAACGGCTTGCCGCCGACATCAGCAATCACGGCCTCAATTTCCATGTCGGCCATCGCCGCATAAATGCCGACGAGATTGGAAGCCTCGGGCCTGTTGGCCAAACCTTCAACATCTGAAGGTAGTGGCTCAGGGTCGGTCTTTGCCTTTCGGATTTTTTTGGCAATATCATCCGATGTATCTGTCAAATTGATACGTGACATGTCGGAAGGATCCGACTTGGACATTTTCTTCGTGCCATCGCGCAAGCTCATGATCCGGGTCGCAGGGCCTTCGATGATAGGCTCGGTTAGCGGGAAATATCCGGTAATTTGCTCACGGCCAATTTCCATGTCGACACCAATGTCCAACTCGCCGATACGCTGGGAATAGTCATTGTTGAACTTTTGCGCGATGTCACGGGTCAGTTCCAGGTGCTGTTTTTGATCATCGCCAACCGGCACATGCGTTGCCCGGTACAACAAAATATCGGCAGCCATCAGTGTCGGATATGCAAACAATCCAACCGAGGCATTCTCCCGGTCTTTGCCGGCTTTTTCTTTAAATTGGGTCATCCGGTTCAGCCAACCCATACGGGCGACGCAATTGAAAACCCACGCCAGTTCCGAGTGCTCCCGCACACGGCTTTGGTTGAAAACTATGTGCTTTTCCGGGTCGATGCCGCTGGCGATATAGGCGGCAGCAACGCCGCGGGTCGCTTCCTGCAGGACCATGGGATCTTGCGGCACCGTAATGGCATGCAAGTCCACCACGCAGTAAATGCAGTCGCGGGTTTCCTGCAGCGCTACAAACTTTTTTATAGCGCCAAGATAGTTGCCAAGCGTTAGGTTTCCGGTGGGTTGGACGCCAGAAAAGACCCGTGGGTGAAATTGATTGTCAGACATGGAATTGCGATCTGTGAGGTTTCGAGCGGCTTATGGCAGGGCCAGCGTCTCGGTTCAAGGCGCTTGTCCCTAGCGCCGCAACGCTTTGCGCAGCAGCGCTCTGTCGATACCGCCCAAAGCAAGGGCAGAAATGAAATAGATAGCCCCACCCAAAACAACAGCTGTGGAAAGCAGGCCAAGCCTTGTTAGGAAACCACCATCACTGAAGCTCATCTGTGTGAACTGATCAAAGCCCCACAAAAATGCTGCCATAATACCAGTGGCCGCAACAATCATGCAAAGGCGGCGCACGGTCGAGCCAGCGATGGAAAAATCGTTGCGCCGGGTGAGCGCGATGGCGAGCAGTATGGCATTGGCCCAACCAGCAAGGCTGGTGGCAAGCGCAATGCCCACGTGACCGATGTAGGAGAATAGGGTCAAGCTGCCGACTACATTGACGACAAGCGATACGAGCGAAAACCACATGGGGGTTTTCATGTCCTCTCGCGCGAAAAATGCCGGTTGGAGGATCTTTATCAATACGAACGAGGGCAACCCGATTGCAAAGGCTGCCAATGCATCGGCGGTGGCAATAGTCGTTTCCGGTACAAAGGCCCCACGCTCATAAAGAACCGCCACGATTTGTGCAGGGATAAGATAAAGCGCGACCGCCGCCGGGATGGTCAGGCCCATACCAAATTCGAGGCTTTTGTTCTGCAATTGCCGCGCTTCTTCGGTATCGTTGGCTGAAAGCGCACGAGCCAGTTCCGGCAGGAGCACAACGCCGATCGCGATGCCAACGATCCCGAGTGGAAGCTGGTAAATCCGATCAGCAAAACTCAACCAGGAGATGGCATTGTCCTGTTGCGAAGCAATGATTTGGCCGATGACAATGTTGATTTGGACGATACCACCGGTCAATGCTGCCGGCGCAGCAAGCGCCAAGAGCCGCTTGACCTTCGGCGATAGTTTGGGGCGCCGCGGCTGGAACCGGAAGCCGATCTTTCTAAGCCCATACAGCACCACAGCAAGTTGTAGTACGCCTGAAACGACGACAGCGATGGCGAGCGCGATACCGGTTTCACGGGCTGGTAGAGCCCACCACGCACTTGCCGCCAAAGCCGTGATCATCACAACATTCAAAACCACGGGTGCAATCGCCGCGATGAAGTAAGAGCGAAAAGAATTCAAGATGCCCGACAGCATCGCCACAACCGACATGGCAGCCAGATAAGGAAACATGATCCGTGCGAGCTGTGTCGTCAGCGTGAATTTTTCCGGTGTGTCGGTAAAACCCGGTGCGATGATGGTAGCAACCAAAAACGGCATGAACGCGATGGCTGCAACGGTAATAACGAGCAACACTAAAAGCAGCGACGATAAAACATCGCCGGCAAACTTCGCTGCCTCATCGCGTCCGTTTCCTTCCACTTCCTTCGCAAAAAGAGGCACAAAAGCGGCGTTAAAGGCGCCTTCGGCAAAAAGCCTGCGAAACAGGTTCGGGAACCGAAAAGCTGCATAGAAGGCGTCGGCGACAGGTCCAGCGCCCAAAATCGCGGCGATCATCGCTTCACGTACAAAGCCAAGTACGCGACTTACCGATGTCGCCGCCCCAACACTCGCAAATTTTGCAAAAAGGCTCATGCCGCTCTGCCGCCCCGGTCCGTGCGGGCTTCCATTAGGCGTGTTAAAGCAGTGCGAATACGCGATTGACGGCTCGGATCGACGATCTTTTGGCCCAAAAGGTCGGTGACGTAGAAGCTGTCGATAATGCGCTCACCGAAAGTGGTGACGTGCGCGGATCGAATATCAAGCTGCAGCGATGAGATCGTTTCTGTGAGTTCGGATAACAAGCCGGGTCGATCAAGCCCTTCGACTTCCAAAACCGTGAACCGGTTGGAAAGTGAATTATCGATCGTAACTTTCGGGGTAACGCGAAATGCTTTCGGCAGTTTTCTAAGCGGATTGGGCCGACTGAGAACGGTCGGTGTATCCAGTTGGCCCAGAAGCATATCTTCGATGTTTTGCCCGATGGTGCGCGCGCGCCGCAATTCATCCTCATCATCTTTAAACGCCCGATTAATGCGGATGATATCTAAAGCGCGGCCGTCAGAGGTCGTGAAAACCTGCGCTCCGTCAATCTCTGCCCCTGATCCAGAACACGCGGCGGCAACCACAGAAAGCAGCCGTGGGTGATCCTGCGCCAAAATGACGATTTCAGTAATCGACTGAAAAGCATTTGTCCGCACCATGGTGGCAAGCGGCACACCTTCTTGGTCCGCGTCGCGTGTAAATTCGGCATGACGCAATTGATCTTCAATCGGCACACACAAAAGGTAGTTGTCATAGTGAAGCGCGCCATAACGGACTGCCTCATCACCGGGCCAATGCGCCAACTGTGCGACAAGCTGCTCTCGAAGTGCACGCGCACGTTCGCCGCGGCTGGATGGAGAAAAGCCGCCGGTCAGCGCCAGCTCGGTTTCTGAATAGAGCGTTCTCAGCAACTGGCCTTTCCAACCATTCCAAACTCCCGGGCCGACAGCCCGGATGTCACACACGGTCAGTATCAACAGCAGTTTTAGCCGGTGTGTGGACTGAACCACAGCCACAAAGTCTTCAATCGTTTTGCGATCGGACAAGTCCCGGCTTTGCGCTATCATACTCATTGTCAGGTGCACTTCGACGAGCCAAGCGACCATCTCAACTTGTTCCGGGTTAAGGCCAAGACGTGGGCATAGGCGCCGGGCTACGGCCGCGCCGGCAGTAGAATGATCCTGGGGTCGACCTTTGGCAATGTCGTGCAGTAGCAAAGCCACATAGAGTGTTTGCCGATCGTGCTCAGAAAGGTCGGGCACGAGTTCTGCCGCCAGCGGATGCTCTTCCACCAACTCCCCGGACTCGATTTTCGCAAGCGTGCCCACCGTTTGGATAAGATGCTCATCAACCGTGTATGAATGGTACATGTTGAACTGCATCATCGCCACGATCTTGTTGAAGTCTGGGATGAAACGTCCCAAAACCCCAACTTCGTTCATGCGACGTAAATTGATTTCCGGGTCATTGCGCGATGTCAAAAGGCTCAAGAAAAGGCGATTGGCATTCACATCTTCCCGAACCGACTTATCGATACGTTTTAGCGATGCTCGCGCCAATTTCAGCGCATGGGGATGGTATTCAAGGCCAAAACGCTCAGCAATGTTGAACATCCGAATGAGATTGACCGGGTCCTTGTCGAAAACATCATCGGCCACAACATTGATACGCTGCCTGTCCGCAACAAAGTCTTTGATCCCACGCAACGCGGTTTTGCCGCCACCGGTGAAGGGGAGCGCCGCCAAAAGATTTGACAATGACGGTGCTTGCTTGATCTCCTGGTCTTCCAACACGGCTGAGAAAATACGGGTTAGATCCCCGACATCTTTGGTAACCAGGAAATAGTGCTTCATAAAGCGCTCTACGTCCTGAAGATTGTTGTGGCTTTGATAGTTTAGTCGACGCGCCAGCGCGCGTTGAAGATCAAAGGCCAGCCGCTCCTCGGCCTTTCCGGTCTCAAAGTGTAAGTGACATCTAACTGTCCAGAGAAATTCTTCTGATTTGATGAATAGCCGTAGATCGTCTTTTTCGAGTAGTCCGGTTTTGACCAAATCTTCGCGATTGCGAAGTCGATAAGTGTATTTGGCTATCCAGAAAAGCGTGTGAAGATCACGAAGGCCGCCCTTACCTTCCTTCACATTAGGTTGCAGTACATAACGTGCCTCGCCCATTCGTATGTGGCGTTGGTCACGTTCGTCCATTTTCGCTTGGATATATTGTGCAGCTGTTCCCTGCACAACGTCGCGTTCAAATCGCTCCATAAGCCGTTCAAAAAGTGCATTGTCGCCTGTCAAATAGCGGGCTTCGAGTATCGATGTGCAGATCGTAGGGTCGGACTTTGACAGCCGGATACATTCATCAACCGAGCGCGTTGCGTGCCCAACCTTCTGGCCAAGGTCCCACAGAATATAGAGGATATACTCGGTCAGCTGCTCGCTTAGTGGTGTCTTTTTGTAAGGCAACAAGAACAGCAGGTCGATGTCTGAGCCCGGCGCCAAAGTCCCCCGGCCATAGCCTCCAAGTGCGACAAGCGTCAGTCGCTCACCCTTTGAGAGGTTTGTTGCCTTAAAAACATCATCAAGCGCGAATTTGTAAACGCATTGAATGATTGCGTCCTGCAGATCGGAAATCCTTTGGGCGCAGCGCAGGCCCTTACCATCCTCCAAAAGCCACTGCTCCGCCCGGTCGCGACCCTGCCTCAAAGTGTCTTTTAAGAGGGCAAGAATTTCTGCTCGCGCTTCCGACGACGCTGGGTCTGAATGGCTTTTTGCAATCTGAGCCAGTTTCTTGCTCAATTGCTTTGGGTCAACCAAGCGTTTTTGTTTGCTGTCAGTGGTTTTCATGGTCGTCAATCAGCCTTGTGCGCCAAAAGGCTTTTAAGGTGATAAAGCGCCTCCAATGCGTCGCGGGGCGAAAGGTCATCTGGGACCAGTTGGGAAAGGGCATCGATCACTGGTGAACTTATGTCCTTTGTCGTTGGCGGGGCAGTTGAAACGGTCGCGGTAAATAGGGGCAAATCATCAATTAAGGCATCAATTTTGTTGCCACCACCTTGGTTCTCCAACTGCGAAAGCACATCCTTTGCACGGGCAACCACCGACTGCGGCAAGCCAGCAAGTTTTGCTACTTGCAACCCGTAAGAGCGGTCGGCCGAACCTTCCGCAACGGTGTGCAGGAAGATCACATCGCCCTTATACTCTTTCACTTGGATCGCCACATTGCGCATATTTTCTAGTTTGGAGGAAAGCGATGTTAGCTCGTGAAAATGCGTCGCAAACAGTGTCCGGCATTTATTGGCAGCATGGAGATATTCAACGGTGGCCCACGCAATAGCCAAGCCATCATACGTTGCTGTGCCCCGTCCTATTTCGTCTAGAATGACCAGCGAGCGGTCAGTGGCCTGATTAAGGATGGCGGAAGTCTCTACCATCTCAACCATAAACGTAGAGCGCCCTTGGGCCAGATCGTCAGACGCACCGACACGGCTGAACAATTTGTCCACGACACCAATGTGCGCAGCGCCGGCAGGCACGAAGGAACCCGTTTGAGCAAGGATAGCGATCAGCGCATTTTGGCGCAGAAATGTGGACTTGCCGCCCATGTTCGGTCCGGTTAGCAACCACAACTTCCCACCTTCTGCACTCTCAGTTGGAGAAAGATCGCAATCATTGGCGACGAAGGGAGAGGCTGCCCGTTTGCGCATCACCTGTTCAACGACAGGGTGGCGCCCGTCGGTCACCGAAAAAGTGTGATCGTCCGACATGATCGGACGGCAGTAACCCTGTTCTTGTGCAAGCGTTGCCAGGCCGGCTGTTACATCAATGGTCGCCAGCGCATGGGCAATCGCCCGGATTTTGTCAGCGTGCGCCACGATTGCACTGCGCAATTCTTCAAACACGTTAAGCTCGATTGCCAGTGCTTGACCTGCCGCGTTTGCAATCCGGGTCTCCAGCTCTGCCAGCTCTGTCGTTGTAAAGCGCATTGCATTGGCAAGTGTCTGGCGATGAATAAAGAGCGATTTGGCTTCATCACTTTCGGTCAGCGCCGACGCGTTTTGGGCGGTAACCTCAATAAAATATCCCAGCACATTGTTATGCTTGATCTTCAGTGATTTAACGCTGGTTTTCTCAGCATAGTGCGCCTGCAGATTGGCAATCACCTTGCGCGATTCATCGCGTAACGCGCGCAATTCATCCAATATTTCATGTAAGCCGGTTCTAACGAAGCCGCCATCGCGCGCCAGCAAAGGCAGTTCATCGCAAAGCGATGTTTGTAATTGCTCCATTAGCGCGGTCGGAAGCTGCTCAGCGATTTGATCGGTTGCCTGTGCCAAATCTCCAGCCGGCTCAAGAGCGGACAGATGCTTCAAAAGTTCCGAAGCAATTTCGACGCCCTTCCGGACAGCTTGCATGTCTCGTGGGCCGCCACGGTTAAGGGCAAGACGTGAAAGGGCGCGGGGCATATCAGGCGCACCTTTTAAAATCGATCGGAGACGGTCGATCAGGTCCGCGTTGGCCAAGAACCACGAAACTGCGTCAAGCCGCGCGTCGATGCGCGCGACATCCGTTGATGGTGCGCGCAAACGCTCAAGCAACAGCCTTGCGCCACCTGCCGATGCGGTACGGTCAATTGCTTTAAAGAGGCTCCCTTCACGTTTGCCGCTTAGTGTACGCTCAATCTCCAAATTGTTGCGCGTCGCACTGTCGATAAACAATGTTCCCGCGTCACTATCGCGCTGCGGGATTTGCAAACTCGGTCGCTCGGCAATTTGGGTGCGTTCGATATAGGCGGCCGCGCCTGCTGCCGCCGATAGTTCAGCGCGCGAAAACTCGCCGAAGCTCTCAGGCGTAGCCACATCATAAAGCGACGCCAGGCGCTGCGGGGCTTGGCTGGAATCAAACTGCGTTGATGGTAGAGGTTGCACCAGCAGCCCAAAATTATCCCAAACAGCGCGCAGGTTGGGATCATCGAAGAGCGTTTGCGCGCAAATAATTTCTCTGGGTGCAATTCTCAGCAGGTCCGACATCAATCTCTCGGGTTGACTGCCGAACAGCCGGAACGCGCCGGAGGTAATGTCAACGGCTGCTATCGCGATCTCGCCATCTGCTTTGGCGCGCGCCACACTTGCCAGCCAAGCCGTGTCGCTTGGATCGAGCAGCTTTTCCTCGGTAATTGTCGCGGGGGTCACAAGTCGGGTAACATCGCGCCGCACGACTGCCTTTGAACCGCGTTTCTTCGCTTCAGCCGGATCCTCCAACTGTTCGCAAACGGCTACCCGAAAACCAAGTGCAATAAGCTTCTGAAGATAATCGTCTGCGGCGTGCACGGGCACACCGCACATCGGGATATCCTGGCCACCATGTTTGCCACGCTTTGTCAGGGTGATGCCAAGTGCCCTTGATGCTTCCTCCGCATCGGCAAAAAACAGTTCGTAAAAATCGCCCATTCGATAGAACAAAAGCGAATCCGGATTAGCGGCCTTGATCTCAAGAAACTGCGCCATGGCGGGCGTTGCCCCTTCGGCCGAAGGAAGCACAGAGTTTGGCGCGTCCTGGCGGGATACCGCCTGAAACGGTGCCTGATCGTGCATTTGACCTTCCAATTCCATCTCTGGCGCGTTTTCCTTGGCAAAAACAAACAATGGCGAAGTGATTTACACTGAGCGTACTAGCGCATTACAACGCCCGCGCCGAGCGACGCAAATAATCACCGCCAAAGTGGAGGAACGTCCCCATGAATCAGCACACCAAACCAGATAGCGGCAAGGGGCAAAAGAAGGGCACGGTGGTAGACGAAGCTGAGGCGCTTGATTTTCACGCACGCGGCCGGCCCGGCAAATTGGAGGTTGTGCCCACCAAGCCCATGGCCACACAGCGCGACTTGTCGCTTGCTTACTCCCCTGGCGTTGCGGTGCCGGTTAAGAAAATCGCTGAAAACCCTCAATCGGCTTTCGACTATACGGCACGTGGAAACATGGTCGCGGTGATCTCTAACGGGTCAGCGATCCTCGGTCTTGGCAATCTGGGCGCGCTGGCATCCAAGCCGGTGATGGAGGGAAAGTCGGTATTGTTCAAACGCTTTGCCGATGTGGACTCCATTGATCTGGAAGTCGACACGCAAGACATCGATGAATTCATCAACTGCGTGAAGCTGTTGGGGCCATCTTTCGGCGGGATCAATCTTGAAGACATCAAAGCGCCGGACTGCTTTATTATCGAAGACCGTTTACGCGAATTGATGGACATTCCGGTCTTTCACGATGACCAGCACGGTACGGCTATCATCGCGGCAGCTGGTTTGATCAATGCCCTTCATTTGACAGGCCGTGATATTCGCAATGTGAGAATTGTCTGCAACGGCGCTGGCGCAGCAGCCATCGCGTGTATTGAACTCATCAAATCGATGGGTGTTCGACATGAAAATGTCATGCTGTGCGATACCAAAGGGGTCATCTATCAGGGGCGTGCTACAGGCATGAACCAGTGGAAGTCCGCGCATGCGATCCGTACGGACAGGCGCACTTTGGCCGACGCCATGGATGGTGCCGATGTGTTCTTCGGCCTTTCAGTAAAGGGTGCGATCGATAAAGAAATGGTAGCCTCCATGGCCAAGAACCCGATCATTTTTGCCATGGCAAACCCTGATCCCGAAATCACCCCGGAAGAGGTGGCCGAGGTGCGCAATGACGCGATCGTTGCAACAGGTCGCTCCGACTATCCCAACCAGGTCAACAATGTCCTTGGCTTTCCATACATTTTTCGCGGCGCGCTCGATGTGCAGGCAACGACCATCAATGATGCGATGAAAGCGGCTGCCGCACGCGCGATTGCTGAATTGGCGCGCGAGGATGTGCCCGACGATGTCGCTATTGCCTATGGCGGTGCCCGGCCAAAATTCGGCCCCGGTTATATCATTCCGGTGCCTTTTGACCCGCGATTGCTGTCTGACATACCCGTAGCTGTTGCCAAAGCGGCGATGGAAAGCGGCGTTGCGCAAAGATCAATCGAAGACTTTGACGCCTATGCGCAACAATTGGCTGGCCGACGCGATCCGGTGGCAGCCACCTTCCAACGCATTTATGAGCATGTACGCCGTAATCCGAAGCGGATTTTCTTTACCGAGGCTGAAGAACCGCAAGTTGTGCGTGCAGCTGTCTCCTATGTGAACCAAGGATTGGGCACCGCTATACTTTTGGGCCGCGAAGAGCTGATCAAGACAGCGGCGCATGATGCAGGCGTTGATATCGATCGCGATGAGATCCAAGTCGTCAACGCGCGCGTGTCCGATCGGGCTCAAGAGTATGCGGCAACCCTTTACGACCGGCTACAGCGCAAAGGGTATCTCTACCGAGACTGCGTTCGGATGATAAACAATGACCGTAATATCTTTGCTGCAAGCGCTGTCAGAGCCGGTGATGCAGATGGTATGGTCACTGGCGTTACCCGCAATTATGCGACTGCTTTGACTGACATCCAGCGCGTTATCGATCCGATGCCGGGCCACCGCGTGATCGGATTGTCCTTGGTGTTGGCCCGCGGACGCAATGTACTGGTTGCCGATACCGCGATCCACGATATGCCCACCGCACAAGAGCTCGCTGAGATTGCAGTTGAGGCCGCCGGGATGGCTCTTAAACTCGGCTACCAGCCGCGCGTCGCTCTGCTGGCTTTCTCCACTTTCGGGCAGCCACGTGGCGAACGGTCCAACACGGTGCGCGATGCAGTCGAGATCCTAGACGGCATGAATGTCGACTTTGAATATGATGGCGAGATGTCGGCCGATGTCGCGCTCAACGCAGAAGTAATGGCGCAATATCCGTTCTGCCGATTGAGCGGACCGGCCAACGTCTTGATCATGCCGGCTTTCCACTCAGCGTCAATCGCAACAAAGATGCTGCAGGAGCTTGGCGGTTCGACAGTGCTTGGCCCACTTCTTGTCGGTTTTGAAAAGTCGGTCCAAATCGTTTCGCTAACGTCGCGAGATACCGATATTTTGAACATGGCAGCGGTCGCAGCATATAACGCCAGCGAGCAGGAAATAGACGAGTAGGCTTAGGCCGCAAAACGCTGGGCGTCTTGTCCATAGTGGGTGATGTAACGCTGGCTTATGTTTTCAATCGGCAGCGTAACAAAGACGTCGATGGACTTGAACGCCTCATCGATCAGGGCACTTGTTGCGAAATGGGCACCAAGGCGCAGGTAGCCTTTTATCAAAGGTGGTAATTCGGCAAGCGCGCGTTTTTGTTCAATATGGTCAGCGGGCAACAAGTCCGTGCTAAAGGCGGTCGGACCTTGCGCGTCAACTGACCATTCCTTTTCGCTTGCTGCGAAGTGATGCAGGAACGACAGACCCTGTTGAAACTCTTTGCGCTCTGTTCCACCAAAAGAGGCACAGCCCATCATGACGTCAATGGAATGGCGGCGGCAGTAGGCCCAAATGCCTTGCCACAACAACTCAATCGTGCGGCGCCCGCGATAGGGTGGCAGAACGCATGAACGACCCAATTCAAGAAAGCGCCGGGCAGGGTGACGGTCGACCAATGCTTGCACGGTGAACTCTTGTGCAGAGTAAAAGCCGGTC
The DNA here is from genome assembly GCA_039815825.1 of Pseudomonadota bacterium. Lineage (GTDB taxonomy): Bacteria > Pseudomonadota > Alphaproteobacteria > Rhizobiales > Rhizobiaceae > JBCBDX01. The sequence goes on along the minus strand of JBCBYO010000001.1, from coordinate 170,479 downwards.
TGTTGCGCCTTGTCGTGGGGAAGCAACCGATAAGTACCGACAATCTGGTTCTCAATCGGTAGCGCACGTTCTGTGTCAATCACGATGAGATGGTCGCAAAACGCATCGAAATGATCGCGGTCCTGACCTGTCGATACGCTGACAGGATCGTTTAGCGCGCCAAATTCATGGTGAAACACCGCAAAGCGCAAAGCAAACGAAGCGTCCAGCTCAGCTTGTGAACCCGCAAGCGCGACTTCCAAACCCCCGATCCGACCCAGCGTTCGGTCTTCACGACCCTTTTGATCCACCGCCGTGGCGCCTGTTTCCATACCACCCAAATCCATTGGTTTTGGATTGAATTAGTGAAATTTTTCGCGATGCCAAGTCCGAAGTTTGAACAACCGATCAGTTTGCTTCAAAGCAGACTGAAACGTTGCACGACGTCTTTAAATTGTTCTGCGTCAAATGGTTTGGCCAAAACTGCTTGGGCGCCGATATCGAAAAATTGACGCCGGGTCTCTTCGCTCTCATCAGCAGTCAGGCCAACGATGACGACGCGCTCATGGCCTTGATCATCCTCGACCCGTCTAATGTTGTTAATGACTTGTAGGCCATTTGTCTCCGGCATGTGCAAATCGGTGATGATCAGGTCAAAAAAGCCAGGCTCATAAAGTGCCAATGCTTGCTGGCCAGATCCTGCCAGCGTGACGGCATGCCCGAGTTTGCTCAACAGACGGTTCGCCAAGATAGCGTTGATTTCATTATCTTCTATGAGCAGCACTCTAAGCGCTTTGCCATCAGCTGGGTGCTCTGGCTGATCGCCGCCAAGGTCGAGCAAAACAGGGTCCATATCATCGGTCAAGACCCGGATCAGGCTGGTTTCGCGTACAGGTCGTGTCAGATATCCATGACCGTTGGCTTTGGCTTGTGCACCAATCGTGCCGCGCTGTTGCGGTTCTATGAGCGCAACAAGTCGGTGATCTTGCCCTTGGTTCGTTTGGTCAACGGTGCGCGTGTCAAAAAGCAGAGTGTCGGCAGATAGACGGTCCGTGATGACCCCTCCCGCGTCCGTTATCATGCATTCCAGCAGCTGCTTTTCGGCACCATCATCCATGGCAATGTGGATATTGCGTCCCTTTAGCGGTGTTTGGCTGAATTGTTCAAAGACGGTCGGGACGGCATCGACCGGTAGAAGAACGGTAAATCGTGCGCCACCTTCTGGCGCGGAGCCGACGCTAATCTTCCCCGACATGTCATCGATGAGCCGCTTTGAAATAGCAAGGCCCAAGCCCGCGCCCTCGTTTAAGCGGGTCGTTGTCATATCCAATTGGTGAAACGGCTCGAATACTGCATTCTGATCTTTGGTGGGTATGCCCGGACCTGTGTCGTCGACAATGATTTCCAACATTTCTTCCTGCATGGAAAGCCGAACGCTGACCCCGCCGGATTCTGTAAATTTCACAGCGTTACCAATGAGGTTGAAAAGAACTTGTCGAAGCGCGACCGCGTTTACGCAAATGATTTCTGGAACCGATGGCAAAACACGCCAACCAAGTTCGATGCCCTTTTCATGTGCCCGCCCGGCCAGCAATTCGCTCACGCCTGCCACGCAGTTACGAACATCCAAATGTTCGTTGTTTGGAGTGCGTGCACCACCGCTTTGCTGGCCAAACTCCAAAAGGTCGTTGACCAACAGCAAAAGCGCCTGGGACGATGACGTCATGGCATCGACATAGTTGCGTTGCTCAGGCGTCAAGCGCGTGTCTGTTAGAAGCTTGCCCATACCAATGATGCCGTTCAAAGGCGTCCTGATTTCATGGCTGACCATGGCCAGGAAACGCGCCTTTTGCTCATCGAGGCTGAACGTAGCGGCCTGCGCTTCGGCGCGTGCCCAAGCCGTGTCCTGCTCTTCCTCGCTTGGCAACGGCAAGGTTTGGGATTGATCGTTGCTTCTGCTGGGTTCACTCATGCGCCCAGATTAAGTGAAAACGGTTAGTATCCCGTTTCCACCAATCAACAATATTGAGCGATCTTAAAGCGCCATATCGACAATCACACGCCCGCGAACTTTGCCGTCGAGAATGTCAGTCGCCGTCTGGATGATGTCATCAAAGCCAATGGTTGTGGTAATCGAATCCAGTTTTTCAGCATCGAGCTCGTTGGCAAGGCGTGCCCAGGCTTCTTCTCGCCTTGCAATAGGCGCCATTACGGAATCGATACCCAGTAGCTTCACCCCACGCAGAATGAAAGGCGCGACGGTGGTTGGCAAATCCATGCCCTGCGCAAGCCCGCAAGCCGCTACAGCGCCTGAATGTTTGGTCTGCGCCAACACGTTCGCCAATGTGTGGGACCCAACCGAGTCAACGCCAGCCGCCCAACGTTCTTTACCCATAGGCCGGCCCGGCTCAGACAATTCAGCACGGTCAATAATGTCAGATGCGCCCAACCCTTTCAGATATTCCGCTTCCGCCGGACGACCGGTCGAGGCGAGCACTTCATATCCAAGTTTGGAAAGGACAGATACGGCCACTGAGCCGACACCACCAGATGCGCCTGTCACGATGACCGGACCGTCCGCGGGTTTCAATCCTGCGTCTTCCAGAGCCATGATACACAACATCGCAGTATACCCGGCTGTGCCAATACCCATTGCAGTTTTTTCGTCCATGCCATCCGGCAAACCGACAAGCCAATCGCCTTTTACGCGGGCTTTTCCGGCATAGGCGCCATAGTGCACTTCGCCGACACCCCATCCATTCAAGATTACTTTGTCACCGGGCTTCCAGCGATCATTGCTCGACGAAGCAACCGTGCCCGAAAAATCGATGCCCGGGATCATTGGCCAGTGCCGAACAACAGGTGATCGTCCGGTAATCGCAAGGCCGTCCTTGTAATTGACGGTTGTCGCAGCAACATCGACAACCACATCACCTTCCATCAGATCACTCTCGCTGATCTGCTCGACGGCAACGGATTGTTTTTTGTTTTCGTCGCGCGAAACCATAATGGCTCGAAATGTGTCGCTCACGATTGTCCTCCCTCGATCAAGCTGCGGCAACGTGGCCACAACGTATCGGTTGGTCAATCCTCTTGTTGGCGTTTTGAGGCCCGCCAGACCAATAATTCGTTTAACAGAACAAGTCCCGCACCCACCGTGATCCCGGCGTCAGCCAGATTGAACACAGCAAACGACCATTCCGGCAGATGGAAAAGAAAATAGTCCACGACATATCCCAACCGGATCCGATCAATCAGATTGCCAACGGCGCCGCCAATTATCAGCGCAAAACCCGCGTGTGCCACCCATTGTTCCTTTGGGCTGGTGATCCAAAGCCACGTCACGAATGCGGTAACGGCGATGGCGACAATGATCAAAGTCACAGGTGACTGGCCATCAAACATGGAAAACGCGATGCCGAAATTGTGGGTACGATAGAGCGAGAAAAACGGTAGCAACTGGAGAGGTTGCTGGAATTCCATCATCGCTTCAACCAGCCATTTGATGAGTTGGTCACCCGCAATCAAACCGGCAATGAGCAACATGGAACTTGCCAGCCTGCGATTCATGACAAATCCTCGCCAACCGCCGCCAAACCATGCTCGCGGGCTTTGAAAAGACAAATGGCGGTGGCGACCGCCAAGTTGAGCGAATCGGCTGTCCCGGCTTGGGGAATGCGCACCAAATGATCGCACGCACCCACCAGATCGTCAGTGAGCCCGGCCTGCTCATTGCCCATCAAAAGGATGGTGGGGTGCGTTGAATAGTCAGGAACACGAAAATCAACCGAACCCTCTAGATGAGTGCCCACGATCCTGCCGTTGAACTGAGACGCCAAGTCCAAGAATGCCGGCTCATCGATAGCCACTATCGGATTGGCGAAAATCGACCCCATCGTTGCTCGCACCGTTTCTGTGGCATACGGGTCCGTTGTATCGCCGACCAAAATGATGCCAGACGCCCCAAGTGCGTCTGCAGTTCGAATGATAGTCCCCAGATTGCCCGGGTCGCGCACCCGATCGAGTGCGACCCACGTCCCCGTGGTGTCAAGAACGTCGGCCTTTGATCCCAGCTTCTGTGAAACGACAGCGCAAACCATTTGCGGATTATCCCGGCGTGTCAGCGAGGTCAGCGCCTTGTTTGACACCAACAAAACGTCCACACCTTGCGCCACGCACCGGCTGATAAGCTCGATGACACGGTTCTCACCCGCTGCATTTTTCGCCACGATGAGCGTTCGAACCGTCCACCCCCCGTCTAGCGCGTCGAGTACCAGCTTGTGGCCTTCAACAAAGAAGCTATTGGTTTCTGTTCGAACCCGCTTCTTTTCTAGCCCCTTAAGTTCTTTGATGATCGGGTTCGAGGGTGAGTCGATTTCTTTGACACGGCCCGGTGCTTTACTCGCTTTCTCCATCATGCGCGCGTCCACCGGCTATACATGGAGCTGGAAAGTTTGCGCCCCGCGCTTTCATCTTGAAGGACCAGTTCGCCAGAGGTGACGGTGCCAATCGGATCGAAACCAGTCATCGTTTCCATCATGATTTCGTGGATCGCAAACAACGAGCTGCGAATGGCATAGGCCGTCAACGTCATCATCAGTGCCTCGCGGCTCAGGATGGCGCGGCACGCCGCCATCATGGCCGGCAGATCATCAAATAGCTGCCAAACCTCGCCATTTGGCCCGCGCCCGTAAACCGGTGGGTCCAGAAGGATGATATCATAGCTGTTGCCGCGGCGGGCTTCGCGCTCAACGAACTTCATCGCATCTTCACAGATCCAACGAATTGGTTTGTCATCAAGTCCGGCGTGCTGCTGGTTTTCGCGCGCCCAGCCGATGGCTTTTTTCGAGGCATCTACATGGGTCACTTGGGCGCCATGCGCCGCTGCGTATAGCGACGCGATCCCCGTATAGCCAAAAAGGTTGAGAACACGCACCTGATCAGGGTGACCGGCCTTTTGGATACGCGTCGCCATATCCCGCCAATGGGCTGCCTGCTCGGCGAAAACGCCCACGTGCCGAAAGGCGGTAAAACGGCCCAGATAATCAATGCCGTCGACAGCTGTTGACCAGGTTTCTCCTGCCGCGGCGTCGCGTGTACGCCAGCGACCAGCACCTTCTTCATCCACGTCACCGGTAAAAATTGCGTCCGCTGCATCCCACTTTTCGCGCGGCAAAATAGGGGGCCAAATGGCCTGGCCCTCGGGTCGAACAACGGTGACTTGCCCGTATCGTTCCAGCTTTTTGCCATGCCCGGTATCAATGAGCGCGAAATCACTGCTATTTGGTGTTTCCAATATGACAGGGACCTGTGCAGCCGGCCGTTCGCCCTTTTGTTTAGCAAGGAGCGGGCGAGAGGTGCCGTTGTTGGTTCCGGCGGTTGGCGACGGCTTGGCGTGCTTGGGCTTTGGCCGGAACGGTGCTTTTCCGCTACCTTCAGCCCTTTTGCGATTGGAACGTGCAGCCGAGCCGCCAGATCGTGCTGATTTTACCATGGGCGTCGTATGGACGATGCAAAGCGGCCTGCCAAGATACGTTTTTGGCTCGTTTCTAAGCGCTATTGGCGATGAAACTGATCAATTGGTCATGACCAGCGACGAACCGGGCGCGCCATCGTTCTCCGCTTTGCGCTTGGCATCTTCAACTTCAAAACGAAGCTCGTCGGCTTGACGCTTGAACTGTCTCTCAAGCTTGCGGTGCTTGCCTTGCGTAAACCACGTTGCAATGCCGCCAAGAACCACGCCGATCGCCATCGCAGAAAATAACCAAACAAACATCGGCGCCGACCATGTCATTGCCGGATTGCCTGGATTGATGATGTCTAGGCTGATGGGAACGCTGGCGCGATTGGCAACAGCAAGGGCGATCAAAACAACCGCGACTGGTATTGTGAAGAATACAAGGACGATGCGCCGAAGCATGTTTTCACCTAACTGTCCGCGTTTAAACGGTCACGCAGTTCTTTGCCGGTCTTGAAAAATGGAACCCATTTCTCGTCTACAGCAACTTTTTCGCCAGTTCGCGGGTTTCTACCCTCACGCGCGGGCCGTTCTTTGATCGAAAAAGCGCCAAAACCTCTCAATTCAACGCGTTTCCCATCCGACATCGCTTTCGTGATCTCTTCAAGCACCGAATTGACGATATTTTCCACATCACGTTGGTACAGATGCGGGTTACGATTGGCGACAATTTGAACAAGTTCGGATTTAATCATCAGGAAGCCCCACTAATCGGCCCCAACGTGCCAAATGGACAAAAGGCCGTCAAGGAATACGCGCTCCTGAAAACGTGTTGCAACCTCCAACCCGGCATCGATTCCAAACATTTCGAGCGCCGATCGTAGCAAGAAATTACCCGAGTTACGGTTTTCGCGCCGGTACACAATGATATCCAGATCTTCATCGACGCCCTGTTCAGTCAGCCAACTTCGAGCGACCTCCATACCACCCAAGTCATCGACCAGCCCCAATTCAAGCGCCTGCCGACCCGTGAACACAGATCCGTCCGCTAACTTGGTTATTGTTGCCTCATCAAACCCACGCCGCTCAGCGACTATGGCTTTAAACCAATCAAACGTGTCCAAGATCATCTCGCGGATGACCTGTTCTGCTCCAGGTGGTGGATTGCCGTAAAAATTCGGTTCGGCTTTCAAAGGCGTTGACTTGATGGCGCGCATATCGATGCCCCAACTGTCTAGAAGCCCCTCTACATTCGGATATTGGAAAATGACGCCGATTGAGCCAACGATCGAGGTTTTACGGGCGACAACGTGGTCGGAACCAATCGAAACCATGTAGCCGGCAGACGCGGCAAGTCCATCGACTTGCGCAACCGTGGGCTTTTCATCTGCAATTCTGCGAATAGCCTCGTAAATCGCTTCGCCACCCGATGTGGTTCCGCCCGGGGAGTCCACGGTGATGATGACGCCTCTGACATTTGATGACGATTTTACTCTCTCCAAACGCCGCAAAAGGTCAGTGTCGGCTGTGATGGCACTTTCAATTTTGATATGTGCGATATGATTGCGCGATGTTTGACTAAAGTAACCGGGGCCAAGCGCGAGTAATGTGAGCAGCACGACTATGGCTATGGCTCCAATTAATGTCGCCAACCGCCAAATGCCCAATTTGCGTCTTAAGCGTTGTCGATCAATCAAGTCGTCAATACGCAAACTGTCCATTACGTGCGCTCCAATCAAAAAAAGTTTTGGCTTCGTTGCGAAAAAAAATCACCACAATTAAGGCGTTTGAGTAAAATTGCGCGATATAAACGCAAGTCAACGTAAACCGGTTCGTCAATGCCTACGGAATTGAGCACTCGTTCTGAAAATCTAGCCCTCCAGCATAAGCGCAATGCCGCTTATGCTGTTGCGATACGCCATTCGGCGCTAATCGCCAGGCTTCGGCTTTTGATCCCGGCACTTGTCCTGTTTCTGACTTTGGCCCTCGCGCTGGCCATCATTTTCCTGCGACCAGGCGCTGTCGCTGTTATTTCAGGTGTCCAGTTGGACCAATTGACCATCGATAACGGCAACTTGGTCATGTCAAATCCACGCTTGGAAGGGGTAGGTGATGGGAATATGCCCTATGTGGTACAGGCTGAAAAAGCTGTGCAAGCGGGCCCCACAGCGGATTTGATCGAGTTGGAGAAAATCAGCGCTGAGGTGATGATGGACGGCGATTTGACTGGAACGTTGGAAGCACAAGCAGGGACGTTTGAGCGCGAAGCCAATCGCCTTAAATTGACCGAAAGCTCCGTTTTCAGGCGCTCGGATGGTATTTCTGCTTATTTTGAAAGCGCGGATATTGCCATTGGAGACGGCAGCATGACATCTGATGAGCCGGTAAGGGTTTTGCATAATGGACAAGAAATTGTCGCTGGCTCCGCCGCATTTACGGACAATGGCAAACGTCTGGTTTTTGGGGATGGCGTAAAAGTGACTATAAACCCAGAGCAAAACACGGGCTCTTCAGGAGCGACGAGATGAAGTTAATGCAGCAATTTTTGATATCATTGCTTGTGATCGCTTGGGCGGCCGTGGGCGTCCATGCACAGGACGGAACGGGTTTTTCCCTGTCTGGTAGCGAACCGGTACAAATCGATGGTGATCGACTGGAAGTGTTGGAAGACCAAGGCCGCGCTGTATTTGATGGCAATGTGAAAATCGTGCAGGGAGAGACCATTGTCCGTGCCGGCAAACTGGTCATCCACTATGTCTCAAGCGCGGCATCAGAGTCTGCCGTGCCCGGCGCATCGGCCATTGATCGGTTGGTGGCCTCAGGCGGGGTTAACATCCAACGTGGTGATCAGATCGCGACCGGTGATACCGGTACATTTGATATGGCGAGCGAAGTTTTCACCCTGACGGGCAAACGCGTTACGCTTTCAGACAATGGTAATCTGGCGACCGGCTGCAAACTGGTCGTTACCATGAAGGACAGCCGTTCACGGCTGGAAGGTTGCGGCAATCAGAGCACTCGACCTACGGTGCTCATTCAGCCGCGCCAAGGAACAGAATGATTGAAAATGCTGCAACGACTTCGCGATAGGTTGCGATCAGAAAATCAAGTTCACGCTGATGATGATCCATTGGCAGGTCGTGACCTGTCAGGGACACTTATCGCGCGTGGTTTGACCAAAAGCTATCGCGGACGCCGTGTTGTTGATGGCGCGAGTATGGCCGTTCGTGCCGGGCGAATTGTCGGACTGCTGGGTCCAAACGGTGCGGGAAAAACAACGAGCTTTTATATGGTGACGGGGCTTGTCCCCGTTGATCAGGGGCAAATACTTATCGATGGCCGTGATGTCACCAATATGCCCATGTACCAGCGGGCGCGCCTTGGGATTGGATATTTGCCCCAAGAAGCATCAATTTTCCGCGGGCTGAGCGTCGAAAAAAACATTCTCGCCGTTCTCGAGGTTGTCGAAAAAGATCGCAAAATGCGTCAATACAAGCTCGACGCGTTGTTGGACGAGTTTTCGATAGCCCACCTACGTAAGTCGCCATCGATAGCCCTGTCAGGCGGCGAGCGTCGTCGCTGCGAAATTGCGCGGGCGTTGGCAGCCGATCCGTCTTTCATGCTCCTCGATGAACCATTTGCCGGTGTTGATCCCATTGCGGTATCTGACATTCAAGGCCTCGTGCGCCAGCTAAAAGATCGCGGCATTGGCGTATTAATCACCGATCACAATGTTCGCGAAACCCTTGGCTTGGTCGATCGCGCCTATATTATTCATGCAGGAAAGGTGCTGACGACCGGCAAACCTGAAGACATTGTGAACAATCCTGAGGTCCGACGTTTCTATTTGGGTGACCATTTCCGGCTTTAGACAAGTTGGGTACTCGAATTGGAAACCATTTCCAGCTAAAAGGCCTGCAAGTATCGGGCCAAATTCGCCCGAATGTGTATTTTTGGAGGGCATATGGCGTTAAGCGCCCGGCTCAATCTGCGTCAATCACAAACGATGACCATGACGCCGCAATTGTTGCAGTCTATCCGGCTGCTGCAGTTGACGCATCTTGAATTACAATCCTTCATCGGAAGCGAGGTTGAACGCAATCCATTGCTCAGCCAGGAGGAGCCGATAAACGCCGAACGCGGCGGACCGGCTGCCGAGGTGAAAGAGCAACAGCGCGAGCAAGATCTGACCGGTACGATCTCAAGCGGCCAGCTTGATGGCGCCAACAGCGCAACGCCGTTGGACAACGTCTATCCAGATGACCGCGCAGACGGCGGCGCCGGGGCGACGAACGGCGCGAGCAGAACCACTGGAAAAGAAGGTTCTCTTGCGAGCGGTTCCGATTCTGAGCTGGCTGCCATCGAGGACATAGCCGCCAAACCTGTTACACTGCGCGACCATGTAGCCGACCAGATCGCCTCACTCGGCTTGCCGCCGGAAGAAGCGCTCATCGCTGCCGAGATTGCCGATTTGATCGATGATCGAGGCTATGTCGAATTTGAAGCATCTACGCTGGCGGACCGCGTTGGTGCGAGTGTGCCTGACATTGATAAAGTGCTGACGGTACTTCAATCAATTGAGCCGCCGGGCCTCTTTGCGCGCAATTTGTCTGAGTGTTTGGCGTTGCAGGCGGCTAGGGCGGACCGGCTGGACCCGGCCATGGCAATAGTGTTGGAGAATTTGGAGCTCTTGGCGGCCCGTGATTTCAAGGCCTTACGCCGCTTGTCTGGGCTCGATGAAACCGATCTTTTTGATGTGCTCAACGAAATAAAGACCATGTCGCCCTATCCAGGCCGCACGTTCGAGGACGAGCCGACTATCGCTGTGGTGCATGATGTAACGGTCAGTATCGCTGACGATGGCGGGTGGCGCGTCGAACTAAATCCCAACGCTTTGCCACGCGTCTTGGTCGATCGCGAGTATCACACAGTGCTGTCGCGCGATGCACGAACCGAGGATGAAAAAAAATTCGTATCCCAGTGTTTTGCAGATGCGACTTGGTTGGAGCGCAGTCTGGACCAACGTGCATCCACAATCTTAAAAGTCGCCATTGAGATTGTGAAACGCCAAGATGGCTTCTTGACTGGTGGTGTTAAGGGTTTGAGGCCAATGACCATGCGGACGATTGCCGACGCAATTGACATGCATGAGTCGACCGTAAGCCGTGTGGTCACCAACAAATATATTCTAACACCGCGCGGTCTTTTTGAATTTCGGTATTTCTTCACCGCTTCCATCAGCTCATCTAATGCTGATGGCGATGATCATTCGTCAGAAACCGTTCGCCAGCGAATCCGTCAATTGGTGGATGCGGAAACAGCCGAAGACATTTTGTCCGATGATGCGATTGCCGATACGCTTAAAGCCGAAGGCATGGATATTGCGCGCCGTACGGTCGCTAAATATCGCGATTTGCTACACATCCCATCATCGGTGCAAAGGCGCCGCGAAAAACGAGCCTTGGCGCGCGCGCGCCTTGTCAATGTCTGACACGAAAAAACCGTGTTGCGTCCGTTATGGCTTTTCATCAGTCGCCAATTGGCGCAGACTTTTATCCCGCCCTTAGGGTGGACGATCGGAAATCAGTGCGAGGAGTTGATATGACGTTACGTGTATCGGGAAAACACATGGAAATTGGTGATGCATTTCGTGGACGCATCGAGGACCGTGTGGAAGAAGCGCTGGGAAAATACTTTCAAGGCGGCGCGAATGGACACGTAACCGTTGAAAAATCTAAAGCCGGATTCACCACCGATTGTGCCATACATCTCGATAGTGGTGTTACGCTCCAAGCCACTGGGGAAGCGCATGACCCTCAGGCAAGTTTTGAAGCTGCTGCCGAACGCATCGAAAAGCGATTGCGGCGTTACAAACGCCGGCTCAAAAACCATCACACCGATGAAGCGGCTGCAAGGGTTGAACAATATGCGTACAAAATACTTGAGGCGGTTCCCGACGAAGCCCAAGAAGACGATGATCTGCCCGAGCTTGAAGATTACGCACCCGTTGTGGTTGCGGAAACACGGATGAACTTGACCACAGTCCCCGTGGCGTCGGCAGTTTTGCAGCTAGACCTGCAAGACAACCCGGTATATGTGTTCCGCAACGCAGCGAGCGGGGCGGTTAATCTCGTTTATCGCAGAGCCGATGGGAATGTCGGCTGGATCGACCCTGCTTCGTTGGAGTAATATTCGGCAACTGCCAAAGATTATAATTGACGCAAAATCTTAGTGGAAACTCTATGGACCTGGCGACATTTCTCGACCGGCAAAGCGTTCTTGTAGATTTGGAGGTGGCCTCCAAAAAACAGCTGCTTCAGGCCTTGGCAGACCGTGTAGGCGGTACGAAACTTTTGGACCAACGTGATGTCTTCAATACTGTTTTCCAGCGCGAGAAGTTGGGATCCACCGGTGTCGGCGGCGGTGTTGCGATCCCGCACGGCAAGTTTCAGTCATTGGATCGGATTGTTGGTTACCTGGCGAAATTGCGCCAACCGATAGAATTTGACGCGCTAGACGACGCGCCGGTAGATCTCGTATTTTTGCTGCTGGCACCAGAGGATGCCGGCGCAGACCATCTTAAAGCTCTGTCACGTATCGCCCGCGTCTTGCGCGATCCGAACAGGGTCGCCCAAATTCGTGCCTCTTCTGACGCTTCGGCCATTTATGATCTGGTCACAGAGGCACCTGCATCTAACGCCGCTTGATCAGCTGTTAGCGGATCCGCAGATTTGATTGCGGATCAAAAAGGAAGGCCCGTTCCGGATCAAAAGCCGCTTTATATGCTGTGTTGAATTTTAGCCCATGACCTTCAGGTAGCGCGATGGTGAGCGGCGCTTCACTATCAGCGCCATGATAACCATATGCAACGCCGCCAAGATCCTCGATGACATCAACAAGCACATCCATCTTCGCAGCGCCCGTCGGAGAAAAGTGTTCGGGTCGAATACCGAGCACAACCTTGTCGCCTTTTGCCAGCTTGGTCGCGCATGGAACTTGTGCCGTTGCGCCGTCAAAATCGATTAGCGTTACTTTTGCCTTACCTTTCGCGTAGGACGTAACCTCGCCGTTCAGGAAGTTCATCTTCGGAGAGCCGATGAACCCCGCCACGAATTGATTGTCAGGATTATTATAGAGCTCAAGCGGAGCGCCAACCTGTTCAATTTTTCCAGCTCTTAGAACCACAATCTTGTCGGCCAACGTCATAGCCTCGACCTGATCGTGGGTGACATAAATCATTGTCGCGCCAAGGTCGTTATGCAGTTTTGCAATTTCCAGGCGCATCTGAACGCGAAGTTCAGCGTCAAGGTTTGATAACGGTTCGTCGAACAGAAAAACATCGGGCTCACGAACAATCGCACGGCCAATCGCAACACGTTGACGTTGACCGCCGGAAAGGGCTTTAGGCTTGCGTTGAAGCAGTTGATCAAGGTGCAGAATTTCCGCCGCCTTGCTAACGCGTTCATCGATCATGCCTTTTTCAGCGCCAGTCATACGGAGCCCAAACCCCATATTTTCTTCAACGGTCATATGCGGATAAAGGGCATAGGACTGGAACACCATAGCGACACCGCGCTCCGCCGGCTCCACTTCTGTAACATCGCGATTGGCGATTTGGATCGTACCTGAGCTTGCGTCTTCCAGCCCGGCGACCAGCCGCAAAAGCGTTGACTTTCCGCAGCCGGAAGGGCCGACGAAAACGGCAAACTCACCCTTGTCGATCTTCAAATCGACACCGTGAATTACATCAATTTGTCCAAACGACTTTTTGAGCGCATTCAGTTCCACTTCAGCCATTTTGGGTTCCTCTCTTGGACTCAGACACGCGGTCCGAGTTTTATGGCGATATCCGAATTGATCTCATTGGCGGCACGGGTAACAAGCGGCACCCATTGCTCCAGCTGCGCGCGTGTGACGCGATAACTGGGCGCAGTAACGCTGATACCGCCGACAAAAGACTTGTCGGGCGAATGGATGGGAGCCGCTGCACAGTGGATGCCGGTCTCATGTTCTTCATCATCGAAGGCAAAACCTCTACCGGCAATCAAGCCAATCTCCGCTTCCAACTCGTGCGCTGTGATGATGGTCTTTGGCGTAAAGGCATGGAAATCAATGCTGTTGACCCGCATTCGCAAATCATCGCCTGCAAGCATTGAGAGCGCCGCTTTCCCGACCCCTGTGCAATATGCCGGCGAAGCCTTGCCGATCTGGCTGTGCATTCGAACGGCCTGTCGTGATTCTACCTTATCCAGGTAAATCACCTCTAGCCCTTCCAACACGCCCAAATGCACTGTTTCATCGGTCTGCCGGTGTAGTTCCCGAAGATGCGGTTCTGCAATCTCGCGAAATCGGTTCGACGCCCAGGCGACCGACGCAAATGTAAGTAGCCGATAACCAAGTGCGTATGAATTGTCAGGATTGGCCCGAACGAGCCCTTCTTTCATGAGGTTGGAAAGGTTGCGATGAAGTGTTCCTGGGGGTTGGCCAATTTGCTCACGCAAATCGCGAAACCGTACCGGGTGCCCGGCGCGCGCTATAGCGTCGAGCACGGCAACAGCCTTGCCGAGCGTGCCTGTTGAAGCACTCTCATCCATCGATAAATTCCTCCCGAGCCAACCTTCTTTTGCGGGTTGACTCCGGCGACTCTCTAATCCAATAATTTCAAATAGTCAAACGCAGTTCCATTATGTGGAACCTCGCTTGACCAATTTGCGTTGGTTATTGCGCAACAATTCAGCCGGACCGTGGGAGTGGTTCCGGTCTTTTTGGGAGGAAAACCAGATGAATTCCATCATCAAGACGTCATTGCTTGGTCTTGCTGCGTCCGCCCTCGTGGCAACGTCGGCTGTCGCCAATGAACTGACGATCACTTACGACGATTTGAACCCGGCGCCAAAAGAGGCGTTTGAAGCAGCAGTTGACGCGTTCAAAGCTGCCAACCCTGACATTGATGTCACGGTCAACATTACAGACCGCGAAGCACACAAAAACACAATCCGTGGTGCGCTGCAGACAGACTCACCTGACGTGATTGCGTGGTATCCCGGCAACCGCATGGCGCCATTCGTCGACGCTGGCCTGTTCATGGACATCTCGGACCTCTGGGCTTCCGATGCAAACCTGTCTTCGAACTTCGAGGCGATCAAGCCAACCATGTCGCGCGACGGCAAACAGTGGGGCGTGCCCTATTCCTATTACCAGTGGGGCGTTTACTATCGCAAAGATATCTTTGACGCGTTGAGCCTGTCTGAGCCCACAACATGGGATGAGATGCTGGCCGCTTGTGACACAATGAAGGCTAACGGCGTAACGCCTTTCACTATCGGTACTAAGTTCCTTTGGACTGCAGCCGGCGTGTTCGATTATCTGAACCTGCGCACCAACGGCTATGATGTTCACAATGCGCTGACCGCCGGTGAAATTAAGTACACCGACGACCGTATCCGCACCACATTCGCTAACTGGGAAACGATGCTTGAGCGCTGCTCATTCGTCGACAACCATGCGACAATGAGCTGGCAGGAAGCATTGGCGCCGTTCGCAAACGGTGACGCAGCCATGTACGTCATGGGCAACTTTGCGGTTGCGGGCATGAAAGACGCCGGCCTGACAGAAGATCAAATTGACTTCTTCCAGTTCCCGGAAATTACAGCAGGCCTAGCGCGTGCTGAAGAGGCGCCTGCAGATGCTTTCTTCATTCCGGCGAACGCTCGCAATGTCGACAACGCCAAAAAGTTCCTCTCCTTTATCTCACAACCTGAGATCCAGTCAGCATGGAACAAAACTTTGGGTCAGTTGCCGCCAAACTCAGCGGCTGAGATCAACGCCGATGACAAATTCATCGTCGAGGGAATGCAGACAGTGTCCACTGCCGCCGGTCTTGCTCAGTTCTACGACCGTGATGCACCTGCTGCCATGGCGCAGGCCGGCATGGAAGGCTTCCAGCGCTTTATGCTTGATCCAAGCACCAAAGATGAGGTCCTGACGGAACTCGACCGTGTTCAGGGCGAAGTCTACTAAGATCATCTGATCAAGAAATCGGGCACCTCATTTGGGGTGTCCGGTTTCAAACCTGCGCCCGCAGGTGCTTGGGCCTGACTTTCAGGGACGCAGACCCAATCACGTTCGGGCCAGATCGGGAGGAGAGGTCATGGCAGTTGCTGAAGCGCCTTATGGCGCAAAGCGCCACGCGGACCGGTACGCGACCAATATGCCGACGGTGCTCGTTTCCGCCGCGGTTTTGTTGTTCACGGCAGTCATGCTGGTTGCAGTTGTTGACCCTGGCGTGGTTCAAGAATGGTTCGGCTATGCGCAGCGCCGTGATGCGCGGGTACCTGCGTTTCTCGTCAGACTGTTTCTGCTTATCGGCTTCTTCGCATCCGCCTTCTACCTGATTACGTCGACTGGTTATTATAAACGCAACCGTATCAAGCTTGCGCCATGGATCTTTGTCTCCATTGGCCTGCTGTTCTTTGCCATCTATGTCATCTTCCCAATCTTCCAGTCGTTTTCCTATTCGTTTACCCGCTGGGACGGATTGCGCGATGTTAACGGCAATTGGACAGGTGAGTGGGTTGGCCTCCGCAACTATGCGGCACTGTTGGAAGATCCCAACTTCTACACATCGCTGTGGAACAATGTGCTTTGGCTGGTCCTTTATATGCTGGCGGTTCCGCTGGGTCTGGCGATCGCGTTGTTTCTCAATCAAACGGTCACCGGCATCCGGATTTACAAATCGCTGTTTTTCTTCCCGTTCGTGATCAGCCAAGTGGTTGTCGGCCTCATCTTCTCATGGGCATACAATCCGGAATTCGGTTTGGTCGCCGAAGTCTGGGGTTGGTTCTTCTGCGAGGATCGGATCAACATTGTTGGCAATGTCACAACGGTTTGTTCGGTGAACCCGCCGTCCATTTTGGGCGATGAAAACCTCGCTACTTACGGCATCATTATCGCCGGTCTATGGCCGCAAATTGCCTACTGTATGATCCTTTATCTAACGGGTCTGAACAACGTGGCGCCCGACCAAATTGAAGCCGGGCGTCTCGATGGTGCCAAGGGCTGGAAAATGCTGTGGCACGTGATCTTGCCGCAGCTGAAACCGGCAACTTTTATCGCCATCGTCGTCACCGTCATCGGCGCGCTCCGCTCGTTTGATATGATCGCTACCATGACGCAGGGCGGGCCGTTCGGCTCAACGAATGTGCTGGCCTATTACATGTACGATCAAGCTGTAGGCGAGGGTGTTGGACGCTACGGTTATGGCTCGGCAATTGCCGTGGTCCTGTTTGCCATCATGCTGGTCTACATCTCCTATTTCCTTTGGCAGATGTACCGCGATGAAAAGGAGGCTCACTGATGTTTCCCCGTCCGATAGAAAAAGCCTCCGCTGGCGCGCAATGGACGTACAAGGCAGCACTGCCTGTCGCGCTCATAATCTGGCTTTTGCCGTTGCTTGCGATTTTCATGACATCGATCCGCACGGCGGCCGATATCAACACCGGAAACGTGTTTGGCATCCCAACTGAATTCGCCTTTTTTGCGAACTATTGGGAAGTGCTCTCACGGCCTAAAGCGCTCGACTATATGGTCAATACATTGATCATTACGGTCCCGACCGTAATCATTTCGGTCGGACTTGCGTGCCTAACCGGCTATGCGCTCGCAATTTATAGGTTCAAATGGGCGCTGCCGCTTTTCTTCGTGTTTGTCGCCGGCAACTTTGTCCCGTTTCAGATTTTGATGTTGCCGGTTGTCGACCTCTCAACGCGTTTGGAAATGATCAACACCGTGCCGGGCTTGGTTATGTTCCATGCGGCGTTTCAGACGGGCTTCTGTACGCTGTTCATGCGCAACTTTATCAAAGCATTGCCTTATGAATTGATCGAGGCGGCGCGTATTGAAGGTGTCGATGAATTCAAGATTTTCTGGCATCTTGTGATGCCGTTGGTGAAACCGGCTATTGCCGCTCTGGCCGTCCTGATATTCACTTTCATTTGGAATGATTTTTTCTGGGCAACAGTGATGCTGCAAGATGACTCCAAGCTGCCAATTACTGTGGGTGTGCGAACACTGAACGGCGAATTTGTCCAACAATGGCAGCTTGTGTCTGCGGCTTCGCTGTTGGCGGCGGTCCCGCCGGTGATCATGTTCTTTGCTATGCAAAAGCACTTCATCGCAGGCCTGACGCTCGGTGCAACGAAGGGATAAATTCGTTGCACAAGCTTGCCAAACAAGGCGCCGATATAGCGGTGGAATGCTGGCGGCTGGATGCCGCTGGGCGCACTGCGGCTTTTGCCTGCTTTGACGGCGGGGTGCCTGCTCTCATCCATTTTGGTCGACAATTGCCTGCCGATGAAAATCTGGAGCAGCTTGCGCGCTTGACCATGCCCAACATTGCAGGCGGGCAATTGGATCCGGTCGTTCCGCTGACATTGGTGCCAACTGCGCTCGATGGATGGCAGGGCCACCCTGGCATAATCATTCGCGGCCCTGACGGACGCACGGTTGAACCAGTATGGCGAAGCACGGAGTTGGTCTCGGAAGCTGGCAATCACCTGCGCTGGACCATTGACGAAAACGGCGATGATGTGCGCTTCTCCCTGGTGCTTGAAGTGCGTTTTGATCCCACCGGGGTTATGGCCATCGGATCGGCGTATAAATCTGTCGAAGGCTACCGTGTCGAATGGTTTTCGTGCGCGGCTATTCCGGTGCCAACTTACCTGCCTCGGATCATCGACCACGGCGGTCGATGGACCGGTGAATTCCAGCGCCAGGAACGCGCATTCACGCTCGGCCAGCATGTGCGGGAAAGCCGAGAGGGCCGGACCGGACACGCGCACTTTCCAGGCATGATTTTCGCGTCCAATGCTTGCGATGAAACAAGCGGTGAGTGCATGGGCGTCACCATACCCTGGTCCGGTGGGCACCGTATAATCGCCGAAGAAATACCGGATGGCCGCCGCCATGTGCAGACCGGCTTTGATACAAGATCCCTGACCATCACGCGCAAAGCCTATGTCGGCTGGTCGTCGGACGGGCTCAATGGTTTGTCAGACATGTTTGTTAATGTTGTCAGGAGCCGTTTGCCCAAAAAGGTCGCCCGACCCGTTCATTATAACTGCTGGGAAGCGGTTTATTTTCGCCACTCGGTCGATGAACTCAAAGAGATCGCATCCATCGCGGCAGATCATGGCGCTGAACGCTTTGTGCTCGATGATGGTTGGTTCAAAGGGCGCGATGATGACACCACATCATTAGGCGACTGGGTAGTTGATCGTGACAAATATCCAGATGGTTTGAAGCCACTTACCGATCACGTGACGGCGTTGGGTATGGAGTTTGGGATCTGGTTTGAGCCTGAAATGGTCAACACCCAATCAGATCTTTATCACAATCATCCCGATTGGGTTCTAGGCCCATCCAGTCAGCCGTCCGGGCGTGGTCAATTTGTCCTCGACCTCGCCAATCCGCAAGTGTCTGAATATCTCTTCGACGCGATGTCAGCGATACTCGACCAGTATCCGGTTCGCTACATAAAATGGGATCACAATCGCAAGTTAAGTGGCGGCGTTTCCGAACAAACAGGCGCGCTCTACCAACTGCTTCAACGCCTGAATGAAGCGTTTCCCGATCTCGAAATTGAAAGCTGTGCGTCCGGGGGTGGCCGCGTCGATTATGGCATGTTGCGGCACGCGACCCGAGTTTGGTTGTCTGATTCAAATGATGCGCTTGAACGTTTACGCATGCAGCACGAAGCATCGCGTTGGCTGCCTGTGGAGGTACAAGGCTCGCACGTGGGTCCGCGCCATTGTCATACATCGGGGCGTGTTTTGTCGATGCACTTCCGCGCCTGGGTCGCCGCCCAAAGGCATATGGGGTTTGAAATGGACCCGCGCGAATTGACCGAAGAAGAGAGCCAAACGCTCAAAGCCGTCACCCAATGGTACAAGGACAATCGCGATTTCCTTCATAGTGCTAAACATTCCCGGCTTGATTGCGATGATCCGGAGGTCTTTGCAGAGATGTTCGTCGATGACGCAAGCGACCGGTTTGTTACCTTCATTGGACAGTCTGGCGCATCGGCGCAGATCGCAGCGGATCCGGTTCGAATGACCGGCCTGGATCCCGCCGCTCCATATGAAATTAACCTCGTAGACACCCAAAGCGTCCCTGCCGTGCTCAATCGCAACAGCGCATTTGGGCTTGCACCGGCCACGCTGTCGGGGGCAGCATTGATGGCTGGTGCTCTTCGATACCCTAACCTGTTCCCGGCCTCGATGCTGGTTTATGAAGGCAAACGCGTCGGAAGGAGCAATTGACATGCATGCGATCTACCCAGATTTGAAAGGCGCATCGGTCCTGATCACCGGCGGTGGAGGCGGCATTGGTGCTGCTCTAACCGAAGGCTTTTGCCGCCAGGGCGCGAAGGTAGCGTTCATCGATGTTGCCGAGGAAGAAAGCTTGGCATTGGTTGAGCAAATGGAGGCGCAAACGGGCGTTCGTCCACTTTATTTCAACACTGATTTGACCGACGGTGCCGCAGTTGCTGATGCATGCGAAAGAGCCGCTGACGCTCATGGCACCATTACGATACTGGTCAACAATGCTGCTTGGGACGACAGGCATGATCTTGCCGATGTCGATGATGCGTACTGGGAAAAGAACACAAGTATTAACTTACGTCATCCATTTCTTACCGTTCAAAATACGATTGACGGCATGATCGCGGCAGGTGGCGGTAGCATCATCAATTTTACTTCGACTTCGTTCATGCTCAATATTGGGGACATGCCCACCTACACTGCATCGAAAGCTGGCATTATCGGTTTCACAAAAGGCATTGCCGGGAAATATGGTCAGCATGGGGTGCGTGCCAACTGCATTGCGCCCGGTTGGGTGATGACAGAGAGGCAAAAAGCGCTGTGGGCAACGCCAGAGGCGGTCGCTGACTTTATGAAGCGCCAAGCCATCAAAACGCCGATGGAGCCCAGCCAGATTATCGGCCCGACACTTTTTTTGGCTTCATCAGCGTCCAGCGGTGTGACCGCGCATACGTTGATTGCCGATCACGGAGTTCTGTAATGGATGAGGCCGCCGCCATTCTTGTGGATTGGGGCACGTCCAATCTGCGTGTTTGGGCGGTCGGGCCCGATGGCAAGGTCAAGTCGCAGGCGAACAGCGATGCTGGTATGCGCACACTGGATCGGTCCGCGTTTCCACTCAAACTCGATGACATACTAGCCCAGTTAAGCACCGGGACGGAGGATGTGCCGATCGTCATGTGCGGCATGGTTGGTAGCCGACAGGGTTGGGTCGAAGCGCCATACCAAAATGTGCCGGCATCGTTTGACAAACTCATTGGTGCCGCCAAACGGATTGACGGGCTTAACGGCCGCGACATTCGCATTCTACCGGGTCTTGCGCGGATAAACCCGGACTTGCCAGACGTCATGCGTTCTGAAGAAACACAATTACTCGGCCTTCAAGCGATGGGTTGTTTTGGCTCGACCTCAGGTGATCACTTGGTTTGCATGCCGGGGAGCCATGCAAAATGGGCCATCGCGGACGATGTAAAAGTTAAAGACTTTCACACGGCGATAACCGGCGAACTGATCGCTGCGATTATAAGCGGGACAGTCCTGCGCCACGCGTTTGGTAACCTGACAAAACTGCCGGATATTGATGCCGGCGACGACACCTTCATTGCGGCCGTCGATCATGGTCTGCGCAATCCTACCGGTATTTTGAACGCCATATTTGCAACCCGGCCGCGTACCCTTTTGTCAGACGCAGATGTTGTCCAAAGCGCAGCGTGGCTCTCCGGTTCGGTTATCGGTCATGACGTCGCAGCCGCCCTGCATCGATGGAAGAAACGCCCGCAGATGATTTTGCTTGGCGGCGGCAAACAAGGGCCGCTTTATCAGGCGGCACTTCAGCGCGCAGGCGTGCGACCCTCTTATGTGGATGCCGACGAAGCCTCGATCGCTGGCTTGCTAAAAGCTGCTTGCACCTTGTGGCCAAGTCGGTTTGAAGCGCCGGTCAGTGGAGCAATGGAGCTATCTATTGAGTGAGTCTTTACAAAAGAAAACGGCACCTTGGCCTGAACTCAAAAGGCCACTTGTCGCCATACTGCGCGGCATCAAACCGGCGGAGGCTGTCGATATAGCAGGTGCGCTTGTCGAGGCGGGTTTCGAGGCGATCGAAGTGCCACTCAATTCGCCCGACCCTTTCGCGTCAATCGCCAAAATGGTGGACGCTTTCTCCGACCGTTGTCTGATCGGCGCCGGTACGGTCTTATCGCCAGACGATGTAAAAGAGTTGGCAGCGGTCGGCGGGAAACTGATGGTTTCGCCAAACATCGACAGCGGTGTCATGCAGCAGGCGGCCGTTGAAAAACTGGTCACGATGCCCGGCGTCTTTTCCGCTTCCGAAGCAATAAGCGCCGTGAAACTTGGCGCCAGTGCGCTTAAATTCTTTCCCGCCAGCGTGCTTGGGTCTGATGGGATCAAGGCAGTCAGAGCGGTACTCCCGCCTGATTGTGTCATCGGTGCAGTCGGCGGTGTCGGGCACGATGATTTTAAAAACTACATGAAAGCGGGCGTCACCGCATTTGGGTTGGGCTCATCGCTATACAAGCCAGGTTTGACTTCAAAAGAAGTCGTGCACCAGGCGCTGATAACAATTGACGCCTACGATCAAGCGGTGGACGCTGTCTAATGATAAACGCAAGCGTTTCATTTTTGTCAAAAACGCCGTGCGAATTGGGCGAGGGTCCTTTTTATTGCGAGCGGCGTGAAACGCTTTACTGGTTTGATATTGTTGGCCGAAAACGCCACGCTTTTGATTTTAAATCTCGTTTGGAAACCCACCAGTCGATACCTGAAATGGCAAGCGCAATGGCTGTTATCGACGAGCGTCACGATTTGGTTTTCACCGAATCCGGCCTTTGGCGTTTGGAGCTTGGAACCGGTTGTTGGATCCCTGTCTGCAATATCGAAGTTGACGATGATAAAACGCGCTCCAACGATGCGCGCGTCCACCCCTCAGGTGCCATGTGGCTCGGAACCATGGGGAAATCGGCAGAAACTGGCGCTGGTGCCATTTACCACTATCGGGCAGGCACTGTGACCAAACTATTCAGCGATATTACGATACCCAATGCCATATGTTTTTCACCCGCTGGTGACATCGCGTATTTTACAGACACAAAGACCGGAAAGCTGATGCGCGTATCCGTCAATGTTGACGATGGCTTACCAGTCGACAAGCCTGAGGTTCACTTTGCGCAACCAGAAGATGACGTTGGTGGAATTGACGGGGCGGTATGTGACAGGGACGGAAGGGTTTGGAACGCACGCTGGGGTGCGGCCTGTGTCGATGTATATACGCCGGAAGGCAAACGAACTGAGAGTATCGAACTGCCGGTCTCTCAGCCGTCATGTCCGGCATTTGTGGGCGCCAACCGAATGGCGGTGACCTCGGCTTTCGAAGGAATGGATGCGACCGCCCGCAATGCTGATAGCGATGCCGGTCGCGTAGTTTTGCTGGATTTTGAAATCCCGATCAAACCACGCTTTGAACCACGCGTTGTGATCTAGTTTTTAAGTGGGCGATAATAAGTCATGAACAAGAAGCAGCGCCTCGGCACCTGTTACTATCCTGAGCACTGGCCAAGTGAGCGCTGGCAAGTTGATGCTGCACTGATGGTTGATGCAGGTATTTCGATCGTGCGCATCGGTGAATTTGCATGGTCCAGACTCGAGCCAAAGCCGGGACAATTGGAATTTGACTGGCTGGATGAGGCTTTTGACGTTCTCAACATGGCGGGCCTCTCGATCGTGTTAGGCACCCCAACCGCGACCCCACCCAAATGGCTGGTTGATCAAATGCCAGATATGTTAGCCGTTGATGACAAAGGGCATCCACGTGGATTTGGGTCCCGACGCCATTACTGCTTTTCCCATATGGGTTATCGCGAGGAATGCGCGCGGATTACTCGACTGTTGGCTGAACGATACGGCAAACACGAGGCATTGGAAGCTTGGCAAACCGACAATGAATATGGATGTCATGACACTGTGCTTAGCTATACCCAAGCGGCACGTGATGGCTTTCGGCAGTGGCTCGAGGCGAAATACAAAGATATCGGCGCCCTCAATGAGGCATGGGGCAATGTGTTTTGGTCGATGGAGTATGGCGGTTTTGACGAGGTCGAATTACCCAATTTAACGGTCACCGAGCCCAATCCCGCCCACGGTTTGGATTTCCATCGTTATTCTTCCGATCAGGTTGTGTCGTTCAACCGGCTGCAAACTGACATCATCCGCACCCATTCACCGGGGCGCGGCATCGGCCACAATTTCATGGGCAGCTTTACCGACTTTGACCACTATGCGGTCAGCGAAGATTTGGACATCGCGACATGGGATTCCTATCCCATCGGGTTTCTTGACAGGGATTCGGCGTCAGAGGATTTAAAAAAGCGCTATCTGGGCGTGGGCGATCCCGATTTACAGGCTTTCCATCACGATCTCTATCGTACGTGTGGCGATATCCGTGCCGGCCAAGGCAAGGGCGCTTGGTGGGTGATGGAGCAGCAACCCGGCCCCGTGAACTGGGCGCCATTTAATCCTGCTCCGGAGAAGGGCGCATTGCGCCTTTGGGCCTTTGAAGCGTTTGCGGCCGGTGCCGAAGTAGTTTCTTACTTTCGCTGGCGCCAACCGCACTTTGCCCAAGAACAAATGCACGAGGCGCTGCTTCTCCCAAATGGCGAGAAAAATGAGGGCTGGTATGTTTGCCAGCAGATTGCAGCGCAGTTGGAAACGCTCGACGCCCACGTGGAGCCTTATCGTGCCGATATCGCGCTTGTTTTTGATTATGAAAGCGCTTGGGCATGGCAGGTACAGCCGCAGGGCGCCGATTTTTCTCATTTGGAAACAGTACTTCGTTTCTATAGAAAACTGCGTCAAGCAGGCGCAAGTGTGGATATTGTTCCACCAACTGCTGAAGCCGTCCAAGGACGCAAGCTCGTCATCATTCCCGCACTGTTTTCGGCAACACAAGAACTGGTGTCAGAGTTGATCGATGGTGAGGCAATTGTGGTGCTGGGACCGCGCACTGGCTCAAAAACACCGGACTTTCAGATCCATCATGATTTGCCGCCTGGTGCGTTTAAACAACTGATTGACGTCACGATTACGCGCGTTGAAAGTCGGCCACCCTTCTCGCCAGTTGAATGTGAGAACAGGGCGCTATTGGAAGGTTGGCGCGAATTCCTGACAGTCGGCGAAGATGTCGATGTGCTCGTTAGCAGCGTAGATGGTTATCCAGCCCATGTGACAAACGGTCGGGTACACTATATTGCCGGCCGCCCGGGCCCCCGCATGGCTGATCAAATAGTGAGACGTGCCATGCGTCAGGCTGCCATCGAACCATTGGACCTGCCGCCGGACGTCCGGATACGGGACAATGGAAACGTCCGTTATGTTTTCAATTACGGGCCCGAAGCGGTCTACGTGTCGGAAATTGCCGGGCCTGGTGAAGTGATAATGGGCGATGCGGCGCTGCCACCGCGGGGCGTATTGGCAATGCGTAAACCAAGCCCGTAACGTCTTGCCCCCATGACGGGAGACAAATAGAAGGGCGACATGGCAATCTTGGCAATCGATACCTGCGCAAATTTGTGTGCAGCTGCGGTGTTTCGTGACGATGGTTCGCTCAGATCACGGGCAGTCGACGACATCGGTCGAGGCCATGCGGCACGCCTGTTGGGGATTGTTGACGAAGCGCTTTTAGAAGCAAAAGTTACCTTGAGCGATATCGAGCGCGTCCTTGTGACAATTGGGCCGGGCTCGTTCACAGGCATTCGGGTCGGCGTCGCAACCGCGCGGGGCTACGGCGTGGCCCTGAAAATCCCGGTCGAAGGCATCACAACCTTTGCACTCTTGGATGCTCAAGCGCGCGCCGAACAGCCCGGCGAGGTCGAAACAACCGTGGCGATTTCCGGTGGGCGCGGTCAGATTTTTACGCAACGGATTTCCGCTGATGCGCTTCCAGTGGGGCCTCCTGAGATCGTAGCAGTAGAACATATTGACGATGTAGATTTGGCAAAGGGTTCAGTGCTTGTTGGGAACGCAGCTCCACTGCTGGATCCTAGCAAAGCCAATCGACATCTGCTTGAGGACCGTGCCACCGGCGATATTGCTTATGCTTTTCGAGTTGCCGAACACCATACCGACGCGCCCGAGCCACTTTATATTCGAGGCGCCGATGCCAAGCCGCAACAAAGCTTTGCATTGCCACGTAAGTCAGCGCTAACATGATGCGTTGGCCTTTCTCCCGCTCCGCGCAAGACGCGCTGGTGGTTGAGCCGTTAACCTCAGCGCACCTTCGAAGTGTCGCAGATGTGCATGCGCAGACATTTGCCACCGCCTGGACCGATGGTGAAATCGAAAGCTTGCTAAGCCCGAGTTCCAGCTGGGCATTGGTGGCACGTTCGGTTGAGCGGGCTGAGAAACTTGCCGGGTTCGTGATTATGCGTAGTGCCGCCGATGAAGCGGAAATTCTATCCATTGGGGTCAAACCGAGTTGGCAGCGTTATGGGGTGGGTCGGATGTTGATGGACGCCGCCTTGGCTGAGGCCTATCGTCAACGCCTGTCGTCTGTCTTCTTGGAAGTCGAGGAAAACAATCGACCTGCTGCCTCACTCTACACCAAGCTTGGGTTTCACATGGTGGCAGAGCGGCCCGGCTATTATCGTCAACCCGACGGTAGTCGCAGCAAGGCCATCGTCATGCGTCGCGATTTGGACCAGCCCAAGTGATGGCTTTCGGATCATGAGCATCCTGCGCGCAATTTTCATTGTTTTGGCGGTGCTAGTTGTAACGCTTGTCCTGCTGCCGCTACACGCCTTCCTCATGCTGATCCGATCGCCGCGCCAGAAGCAGACCGCGCTGTTTTGGCACCGGCTGGTAACGCGTGTGATGGGTATCCGCGTCAAGACCATCGGATTACCCAACCCGCCCGGCAAAGTCGGCACGCTCTTTGTCTCCAACCATGTGTCATGGGTGGATATCTTGGTCCTTGGATCGGTTTTGCCGGTCAATTTTATCGCCAAAAGTGAAGTGCGTTCCTGGCCGCTTTTCGGCTGGTTGGCACGGCTCCAAAACACCGTGTTTGTCGAACGCAGTCGCCGGTTGCAGGTACGTGACCAGAGCAATCTGATCCGTGAGCGGCTTTTGTCTGGCGATAGCCTTGTGCTGTTTCCAGAGGGAACGACAACCGATGGCAACTATGTCTACCCATTCAACAGCTCGTTGTTGGGTGCCATCACATCCGGTGTCGAAACCGATCAAATACCCGTCCAGTCCGTATCGATCGCATTCAACGGCCTGGGTGGATTGCCGATGGGCCGCGCTTGGCGCCCGCTTGCTGCATGGCCGGGCACCATCACGCTCAGCGAGCATTTGCCAGGCGTCCTGTTCGAAGGGCTGTTTGATGTGGAAGTACGTTTTGGGCAGGTGATAACCGACGCTCAGATGCGCCACCGCAAACCGTTAACTGCGGCACTACATATCGAAGTCAGGCAAATGTTGGCCGATGGCCTCAGGGGCGAAGACTTTGCGACCAAAAAGGGTTAGATCCAATCCGGTCCAATTTTAACAAGTAGATGTGGGCCGCGTTTCACCGCCTTTTCGCAATCTGCCGGTTCCTGTGAACCGATACCTGGTTTTTCACCCTGTTGCGTTTTGGGAGGTCGAGATTAGCGACATCACGTCCGACTTGCTAACTTTTCAATCGGATGCGAAAAGCCGCTTTTCCCGTTTTCTCGAGCGGCGCCCGGAGAATATGTAAGTGACTGAAAAGAAAAAGCTTTTTATCCGCACATATGGATGCCAGATGAATGTCTATGACAGTCAGCGCATGGCCGATGCGTTGGCTAAGGGTGGATACGTAGAGACACAATCCCAAGAAGAAGCTGATATGGTGTTGTTGAACACCTGCCATATTCGCGAGAAAGCGGCCGAAAAAGTCTATTCTGAAATTGGCCGTTTAAGAAAACAGCGCGAAGAGCGACGTGAGCAGGGCAAGGATCTGATGATCGGCGTCGCCGGTTGTGTGGCGCAGGCCGAAGGCGAAGAAATTATCCGTCGCGCGCCAAGCGTCGATTTTGTGATCGGCCCCACCACCTATCACCGCCTTCCTGATGTTGTCGCAAAAGCCCGCGCCGGTGAAAGCGTTGTCGAAACCGAATATGCGGTTGAAGACAAGTTTGAACATCTGCCCAAGCAGGAAAAGCAAGTGATTGCCAAACGCGGTGTGGCGGCGTTTCTCACGGTTCAGGAAGGATGTGACAAGTTTTGCACCTTCTGTGTGGTACCCTACACACGCGGCGCTGAGGTCTCCCGTCCGGTTTCGCAATTGGTGGAAGAAGCCAAGCAACTTGTTGACGCTGGTGTGCGCGAAATCACACTGCTCGGGCAAAACGTGAATGCGTGGCACGGCAGTGGTCCGGACGGCCGCCAATGGGGTTTGGGAGAACTGCTCCATGAGCTTGCAAAGATCGATGGGTTAAAACGCCTGCGTTACACGACCAGCCATCCGCGGGATATGGATGATGCCCTGATTGAGGCGCATCGTGATCTCGACATTTTAATGCCGTATTTGCATCTGCCTATTCAGGCCGGGTCCGATCGCATTCTCAAAGCCATGAATCGCAAACACACCGCCGATGACTACCGTCGTCTTATTGACAAGATCCGTCTGGCCCGGCCCGATATTGCAATGTCTGGCGACTTCATTGTCGGTTTTCCCGGCGAAACGAACGCCGATTTTGAAGACACGATGCGTATTATTCGCGATGTGACTTATGCACAGGCCTTCTCGTTCAAATATTCGCCGCGGCCCGGCACACCCGGTGCGGACATGGAAGATCATGTGCCGGAAGCGGTAAAATCCGAGCGTCTTCAAGCGCTCCAGGCCCTTTTAACCCAACAACAACGGTCATTTATGCTTGATTTGGAAGGCCGCGAGATCGATGTGTTACTTGAAAAGCCGGGAAGGCTTCCCGGGCAAATCGTTGGACGCTCTCCTTGGTTGCAGCCAGTGGTTTGTGATGAAACTGTTGGAAATATCGGCGATCTTGTTAGGGTACGAATCAATGCAGTGTCGGCCAATTCATTGATCGCCACGGCGCAAACCCAGAACGAGCACGCCGCTTGAACGCAAAAGCCAATGTGAAAGCCGCCCAAAGTGGCGCATCCGACCTAGCCCATGTCGTCCTGACATATGACAACAACGCGCATGCGCGAGCCCTGTACGGGCAATATGATCAAAATCTTGCTTTGATTGAGCAGCAACTAGGGGTCGATGTTCGATCTCGTGGCAATCAGGTGTCGATTAAGGGCGATCCGACGGCAACTGAACAAGCCCGCCGCGCTTTGGATCATTTATATGATCTGCTCGCTATGGCTGATCGCGACATTGAAACATCCGACGTCGAGGGCGCCTTACGTATGGCTGTCGCAGCCGATGATCAGCTCAGCCTTCCGGAAATGACGGACAATGATCGAATAGCAGCAGCGCAAATCGCGACGCGCAAAAAGACCATCTTTGCCCGCACGCCCAATCAAGACGCGTATATGCGCGCGCTTGAACGCGCCGAACTCGTTTTTGGCGTCGGGCCTGCCGGTACCGGTAAAACTTATTTGGCGGTCGCCTACGCAGCGATGCTGTTGGAGCGCGGACAGGTAGACCGTATCATATTGTCGCGACCCGCGGTTGAGGCCGGTGAGCGACTCGGGTTTCTGCCCGGCGACATGAAAGAAAAGGTCGATCCCTATTTGCGGCCGCTCTATGACGCGCTTTATGACATGATACCCGGTGATAAGGTGGAACGCGCGTTGGCGGCTGGTGTCATCGAAATTGCGCCGCTTGCCTTTATGCGCGGGCGGACGCTGTCGAACGCCGCGATCATTTTGGACGAAGCGCAAAACACGACATCCATGCAGATGAAGATGTTCCTGACGCGCCTGGGCGAAAATGCCCGGATGATTGTCACCGGAGATCCGAGCCAGATCGACCTGCCGCCGGGCCAAAAGTCCGGGCTGGTCGAAGCCCTCCAAATTCTTCGCGAGGTGGAGGGGATCGTCACGGTCCGTTTCCGCGAAACGGACGTTGTGCGCCATCCGCTGGTTGCCAAGATCGTATCCGCCTACGACAATGACTAATCGAAAAGATGGCAATTGATATCGACATTTCCGTCGAGGGCGATGTTTGGGGTGACGTCAGTGATTGGGAAGGCCTCGTCAATGGTGCGGTAAGCGCAGCTTGCAGCCATCTAGGCCTTGAGGATGCGCATAGCGAATTGTCTGTATTGCTCACCCATGACGCCGTGGTCAGACATCTCAATGCCCAATGGCGCGACAAGGACAAGCCAACAAATGTTCTCTCATTTCCCGCCGTGCCGGGGGGTAAAAGAGGTGTATTGCCGCCATTGCTCGGCGATATCGTGTTGGCATTTGAAACAATAGAGCGGGAAGCCCAAATAAGCCAAAGGAGCGTGAATGATCATGTGTCCCATTTAATCATTCATGGATTCCTTCACCTTTTAGGCTATGATCATGAAAGCGACACAGACGCTCAGGAAATGGAAACAACCGAAACGGTTATTTTGGCCCAAATTGGCATCGACGATCCTTACACGAACTGACCATCAAAACGGCACTGCACCAAAAGATGAATGAAACACAATCAACCGGCGAAAGCGCGACGCTCGCCGAAAGTGACGAACCTCCAAGTCCAATAAACCAAGGTGCGCTCGAGCCGCTGACCGACACCGCTCTCATCCCCTATGAGGGTAACGGAAGACGCGCGCCCAATTTCCTGCAGCGGTTGGTTTATTTGTTCCGCCCTCAGACAAATCTGAGTGCCCGGGAAAACTTGCAGGATGCGCTCGCCAATGATCATCCCGATGACCAGACAATCTCGGACGGTGAGCGTGCGATGCTCGCCAACATCTTGCGTTTGCGTGAAGTAAAGGTCGCAGACGTGATGATCCCGCGCGCCGATATCCAGGCGATCGATCACGTCACCACCCTTGAAGAAGTGCTAAAACTCTTCGAGGAAAGTGGTCACAGCCGCATGCCGATGTATTGCGAGAATTTGGACGATCCGCGCGGTATGATCCACATCCGCGATGTCATGGGTTATCTGACAAAGGCCGGCGGGAAAAAACGACGCCGCAGGAAATCTGATCCGCCAGCTGATGAAGCTACGCCTGCCAGCAATGCCAGTCGAACAAAAATCGATTTGTCTCGGATCGATTTATCAAAGACCGTAGCAGAGCTGAAATTGATGCGGCCTATTCTTTATGTGCCGCCTTCAATGTTGGCCTCAGATTTGATGGCACGCATGCAAGCCCAACGTATTCAGATCGCCCTTGTCATTGACGAATATGGCGGGACCGATGGCTTGGTTTCGCTCGAGGATATTGTCGAAATGGTCGTCGGCGATATTGAGGACGAACATGATGATGAAGAAGAATTCATCCAAAAAGTGGGTACCAGCGGTGACCGCTATTTGATTGACGCAAGAGCCGAGCTTGAAGAGTTGCGCGCGCATCTGGGTGATGACTTCGTTCAAGCTGCAATATCCCGCGAAGATGAAATCGACACCATCGGGGGCCTGATCTTTTCACTCCTGGGCCGTGTGCCCGTGCGTGGCGAAGTTGTACCTCCCTTTGGCGGGTACGACATCGAAGTCACCGATGCCGATCCGAGGCGGATCAAAAGAGTGCGACTGTCGCGGGTGAAACATGGCGTTAGACGCGCGCACCCTCCACGGCGTGAAACCGTGCTGGCAAACGCTGATTGAACAAGCCTCGCGGGGCCTGAACAAAAACGCTATGCCTGACATTGGAACGATTCGGCAGGATCATGCGTGCACTTTCGCTTCGGGTAACATTGCTGACAGGTTGGCGGCGCTGGCTGCTTGCGTTTTTCGCGGGCGGATTGTTCAGCTTCGCACAGGCTCCATTCCACCTTTTTGTTCTGGGATTTATCGCCTTTCCGCTACTCATTTGGTTGCTGGATGGCGTGATTGCGCGCGAGGGACACGCCTCCAACGGGACAAAACAAGCTGCTGGCATCGGATGGTGGTTCGGGTTTGGCTATTTCACTTTTGGCCTGTGGTGGATTTCGAACGCATTATTGGTTGAGGCGCCAGAATTTGCCTGGTTCATACCCATTGCAGTCTTGGGCCTTCCAGCTCTGTTGGCAGTCTTCTATGCTTTGGGTTGTGCACTGGCCTGGATCATTTGGTCAGACAATATTGGACGGTTGGCTTCGCTTGCAGCGGCATTGGGCCTGGCTGAGTGGCTGCGCAGTTTCATTCTAACCGGTTTTCCTTGGAATGCGATTGGCTACGCCGCGATGCCCGTACCGCTTGCCATGCAATCGGTCGTGCTTGTCGGCTTGTTCGGCATGTCCGCCCTGGCGGTTGCGCTTTTTAGCTTACCGGCTGTTTTCGCAACGGGGCGTTGGGTAGGTATTGTCAGCGGGCTTTTACTCGGTACCATCATCGTGACCGGCCATGTTGGTTTTGGATATTGGCGCATTCATCTCACCGCAACGCCACAGGTGTCGGCGACCCTCAACATACGCATTGTTCAACCCGCCTTGGACCAAGCCGATAAGGTGGAGCAAAGCAATCCGACTGAACAATTCGAAGACCTTTTGGCGCTATCGTCACTTTCAAGTGATGCGCCGATCCCCGACATCATAATTTGGCCTGAAACAGCAGTGCCGTTCCTCTTAACCCGCCAGCCCGCTGCGCTGGCGGCGATCGGTGATATGTTGCAAGCTGGCCAGACACTGATGACAGGCGCTGTGCGTGAAGAACCATCTGGCGGCGACGCCGAAGAAAAGGCGCGGTTCTTTAACTCCATCGTTGTCATCGACGACTTGGGGATTATTCAAGGTGCAGCTGACAAGGTTCACCTGGTTCCGTTTGGGGAGTATCTTCCGTTCGCGCGGTTTTTTGACCAGTTTGGCTTGCGCGCCATTGCACAAGCCGATCGGGGTTACTCAGCGGCAGCAACGCGTCGTTCGCTTGAAGTCAATGGTCTGAAAGTGACCCCGCTGGTGTGTTATGAAGCAATCTTTCCCGACGACTTCGGCGCCGACGATTTAATATTGAATGTGACGAATGACGCTTGGTTTGGCCCTACGCCCGGGCCTTACCAGCATATGCATCAGGCCCGACTGCGCGCCGTGGAAAGCGGGGTGCCGCTCGTGCGCGTGGCCAACAACGGTATATCGGGTGTTTTTGATCCTTTCGGGCGGGCCATTTCTTGGGTCCCTTATGGCCAACGCGGAGCGGTTGATGTCGCAGTGCCGATCAGCAACATTAGAACGAGCTACGGGTTCCAGCAGAATTACAACTATTGGCTGATAATTGCATTTTTAGTTGCTATTGGTTGTATTGGCACGTTTCGAACAAAACGCTAGCAGTTGTACTGTCGCTTCGTTGACTTGGCATCACGAACAGGTGCATACAAACGGTGCGCGCCGTTGGGGGTAAAGGCGGCCGCGTTGCTGGTCCGACACTTGAAGATTAAGCATATTTAATAGGGGCTCATGGCTAGCGAAAAGAAACAACCCAATCCAATTGATGTTCACGTCGGCACACGCATCCGGTTGCGCCGAACAATGATTTCAATGAGCCAAGAAAAGCTCGGCGAAGCCTTGGGCATCACCTTCCAACAAGTGCAAAAATACGAAAAGGGCACCAACCGGGTCGGCGCGAGCAGGCTCCAAAACATCGCGGGTATCTTAAATGTGCCGGTCTCATTTTTCTTTGAAGATGCGCCGGGCGAAACCGCGAGCGCACAAAACGAAATGGCTGAAAGTGGATCCAATTACGTTGTCAGCTTTTTGTCCAGTTCCGAGGGCCTTCAGCTCAATAGGGCATTTGTGAAGATTTCAGACCCCAAGGTCCGGCGTAAGATCATCGATCTCGTCAAATCTCTGGCTGATGATGACGAACTGCTAGAGCCCTAACGCCGGATCAACCGAAAAACACATAAATACATATTTATATGTTTCTATTGTTGTCTGTTTGCTTGACGCGCCAACCGTGACGCCATACCAACCGCCCAACTGCACTGTTCGTCGAGTTGGAATGGAAAATGGCGCGTCAAAACTACTTATTCACCAGTGAATCCGTTTCGGAAGGGCATCCCGACAAGGTTTGCGACCGCATTTCTGATGAAATCGTGGATATGGTCTACAAGGAAGCCCGCAAGCAGGGTGAGGATGCGCTTTGGAAGGTTCGCGTTGCTTGTGAAACACTGACAACCACCAACCGCGTCGTGATTGCCGGCGAAGTTCGTGTCCCGGATGTCTTCTTTAAGAAGGACAAGCAAGGAAATGTTGTGACCGACGCGGCAGGAGAGCCGGTCATAGCGCCGGGCCGTTTCCGGTCCGCTGCGCGCCGCGCGATCCGAGACATCGGCTACGAGCAAGATGGCTTCCACTGGAAGACATGTA
Organism: Pseudomonadota bacterium; assembly: GCA_039815825.1. Taxonomy (GTDB): domain Bacteria; phylum Pseudomonadota; class Alphaproteobacteria; order Rhizobiales; family Rhizobiaceae; genus JBCBDX01. The sequence goes on along the minus strand of JBCBYO010000001.1, from coordinate 136,495 downwards.
AGATCGACGTTTTGCTACACGCCCAGTCGGCACATATTGCACAAGGCGTGGACAGCGCCGCTGATGCGCAAGGCGCAGAAGGGGCAGGCGACCAGGGCATCATGTTCGGTTTTGCCTGTGATGAGACACCGGAGTTGATGCCAGCGCCCATCTATTATTCGCACAAAATTCTGGAACTGCTCGCTGCGGCACGAAAGTCCGGCGAAGGCGAAGCGGCCAAGCTCGGCCCTGATGCCAAATCGCAGGTCACCGTCCGCTATGCCGATGGAAAACCCGCCGAAGTGACGAGCATTGTGCTTTCCACCCAACATATGGATGAAAGCTGGGACTCAAAGAAAGTGCGGGCAGTGGTCGAACCGTACATTCGCGAAGCATTGGGCGATCTACCCATCGCAGAAGACTGTTCATGGTACATCAACCCAACAGGCAAATTCGTTATCGGCGGACCCGATGGCGACGCTGGCCTGACTGGTCGCAAGATTATCGTTGATACATACGGTGGCGCAGCGCCCCATGGTGGCGGCGCGTTTTCCGGAAAAGACACCACGAAGGTGGACAGATCCGCGGCTTATGTTTCGCGGTACCTTGCCAAGAATGTGGTTGCTGCCGGATTTGCATCCCGTTGCACGATCCAGCTGTCCTATGCAATCGGTGTAGCGCAGCCGCTGTCCATCTATGTGGATACGCATGGAACCGGATCGGTACATGATAGTGTCATCGAAAACGCGATCCGTGAAACGGTCGATCTGTCGCCAACCGGTATCCGCAAACATTTGAACCTCAACAAACCAATTTACGCCAAGACCGCAGCCTATGGTCACTTTGGTCGTAAAGCTGGTCGCGACGGTTCATTCTCTTGGGAAAAGACCGATCTGGTCAAACCGCTGAAGCAAGCCATCAAGGCCGCAGCTTAGCGCTGGACAATGGCTGATCAGCGCCCATCGCGCGCCAGCGAAGCGTTTTGGGGTCGTCGCAGGGGTAAGACACTCAAGCCTCTGCAGTCGAGCGCATTGGATCGTGTGCGCGAACGGTATTTTGTCGATATTGGCCAGGAGGCGCCCGAACAACTCGCCAATCTCTTCCATTTCGATGTCGAAGCGATCCATCTGGAGATTGGTTTTGGCGGTGGCGAGCATCTTTTAGCGCATGCGCTTCGGCGACCTGGCGTCGGTTTCATCGGTGTCGAGCCTTTCGTGAACTCCATGGCGAAAATGTCCGCGGCGATGGAAGATGCCGACGTCGCAAACATCCGCCTTTATGATGACGACGCCACGCGTCTGCTTGACTGGCTCCCGGAAGCATCGCTCGACGGCATCGATCTGCTCTACCCTGACCCATGGCCGAAATCTCGGCATTGGAAACGACGTTTTGTGAGCCACAAAAATCTCGACCGTTTTGCTCGGGTGATGAAACCGGGCGCGCGCTTTAGGTTTGCGTCCGATATTGATACCTACGTCAATTGGACACTGCAGCACATTCTAGCGCGTAATGATTTCAGATGGATCGTGGAAGACGCCACATCATGGCGAACGCCCTATGAAAACTGGGTGCGCACGCGGTACGAAGCAAAAGCGATCCGCGAAGAGCGCACACCCTGTTATCTGACGTTTGAGCGGGTTTAGCGCGCAGCAACGGATAAAGCAGGGTTCCCGCGCCGTGGCTGCAGGTTAACGACTTTGTATCCCTCACGCTTCAGCATAGCGAGGAAAGACGGCAACGCAGCAACCGTGCGGGGCTGCAAATCATGCATCAGGATAATGCCTCTTCCACGGCTTCGAACCTTGGCCATCGTTCGGCTTGCTAGCGCATCTGGCGATTGGCTGCGGTAGTCTTTGCTGTCGATGTCGGCGTCAAGAACGATAATGCCTCTGCCAGCAAGGTGTCTCCGGAGCGCATTTGTGTCTGCCAGATACGGAAACCTGAAGAAGGGGATGTCGCGAATGCCGGCGTTGCGAAGCGCATCTTCACCACGTTTGATGTCTGCGATCGACGCACCAAAGCTTTTGCGTGCCAAATTGTCATGGGTCCACGTATGGCTTCCGATCGCATGACCGCTTCGATAGACCCTGCGCGCCAAGGTTGGATTGTTTCTCACCATCGTGCCGACCATGAGAAATGTCGCTTTTACACCGAAACGGTCCAGAGTATTTAGGATCTTGTCAGTGCGTCCCGGCACAGGCCCGTCGTCAAAGGTAAGAACGACTTCTTTCGCGTTCAGTCGAATATCACTTATACGGCTGACGCGGAGCGTTCGGCCTGAAAGGGAAGTGGCGCGCGCCTGCGAGGCAGTTTCACGCAAATCGCGATCGGTCTGCGAAGCTGCAAATCCGCTGGGTGACACGTCAGTGTCGGTCTGTTCGCTTTTCGTCGTCGTGCACGCAGCCAGCATAGCCAGCGCAAAAAGAGTACACGTTAGGCGGCACACCGCCTTTGCGTTGCTAGTTACAAACATGCGCGGCATCCCCCACCACAGATTTGCTGGTAATCGTAAACGGACGTGGTTAACGAGCCCCTTACGAACAGCCCCTTGCGCTACCGCGTTTGACCCCGTATATGCCCCTCAACAACAAAATCTCTTATCAGAGAGTGGGCCCGCCGGACCCGCTCTTTTTTATTGGCAAAGGAAAGCCAGACTGATGGGCTTTGAGCAGCTCGAACCGATTACAGATGATGAACCACGTATCGTCGTAGAGACGGGCGTGGACGCTAAAGTCGCGTCTATTATTGAGCCGGTTTTAAATGGCGAAGGGTACCGGCTGGTGCGTGTTCGCTTGTCCGGAATGAACGGTCTTACGTTACAAATCATGGCAGAGCGCGCAGATGGCACCATGACTGTCGAAGACTGCGAGCAGGTCAGCCGGATGATTTCGCCACTTTTGGATGTCGAGGACCCTATCGACAAGGCATACCATTTGGAAATGTCTTCGCCGGGTATTGATCGCCCGTTGGTGCGCAAATCGGATTTCGCCAAATGGCGGGGACACATTTGCAAGCTTGAGACTTCAGTGATGGTCAATGGGCGCAAGCGCTTTCGCGGTACCATTACCGATGTAACACCAGAGGCGATGACATTGTTTCGCGACCAACCTGCAATCGGCGAGGACAATGAGCACACAATACCATTTGAGGTCGTCGCTGATGCGCGCCTCATTTTAACCGACGATTTGATTCGCGCTTCCCTTAAAGCCGACAAAGCAGCCCGAGAAGCGCGTGGCGAAACAACCGACGGCGGTGACATATTCCCGTCAGATGAAACTGAAATTTGAAGAAAGCAATCTGGATTTCCAGAAGGAGTAACAAATGGCTGTCAGTGCAAACAAGCTGGAGCTGATCCAAATAGCTGATGCGGTAGCGCGCGAAAAACTGATCGACAAAAATATTGTCATCGAGGCGATGGCTGATGCGATCCAAAAGGCTGCCAAGTCTCGCTATGGGCAAGAGACGGATATTCGGGCCGATATCAACGCACAGACCGGTGAAATTCGCCTGCGCCGCATACTAACCGTTGTTGAGGAAGTCGAAAATCCGGACGCAGAAATTACGCTGCGCGACGGCCAGGCCAGAGACGCGAGCGCGACCATCGGGACAGAATTTGAAGATCCGCTCCCACCGCTTGATTTCGGTCGTATTGCCGCGCAATCCGCCAAGCAGGTCATCGTTCAAAAAGTGCGTGAAGCAGAACGCGATCAGCAATTTGATGAATTCAAAGACCGTGTCGGCGAAGTCATCAACGGCACCGTCAAGCGCATGGAATATGGTAATGTGATCATGGACCTTGGCCGTGGCGAAGGCATCATCCGCCGCGACGAACTGATCCCACGCGAAGCTTATCGTTATGGGGACCGCGTGCGCGCCTACATTTACGATGTGCGCCGTGAGCAGCGCGGCCCGCAGATTTTCCTGTCGCGCACACACCCGCAATTCATGGCCAAGCTCTTCCAGATGGAAGTACCTGAAATCTATGACGGCATCATTGAAATACGTGCTGTTGCCCGTGACCCGGGTTCACGCGCAAAAATTGCGGTGATCTCAAACGACAACGCTATCGATCCGGTCGGTGCCTGTGTGGGTATGCGCGGTTCGCGTGTGCAGGCCGTTGTCGGTGAACTGCAGGGCGAGAAGATCGATATCATTCCATGGCAGCCGGAACCGGCATCTTTCATCGTCAACGCTTTGCAACCCGCTGAAGTGGCCAAGGTCGTTCTCGATGAGGACGCAGAGCGTATCGAAGTGGTTGTACCCGACGAGCAATTGTCCCTAGCGATTGGCCGTCGTGGTCAAAACGTGCGTTTGGCGTCACAACTGACCGGTTGGGACATCGACATTCTGACCGAAGTCGAAGAATCAGCGCGCCGCCAAAAAGAGTTCACCGAGCGTTCGCAGCTCTTTATGGATGCGCTCGATGTTGACGAGATGGTTGGTCAGGTTCTGGCGTCTGAAGGCTTCTCATCCATCGAGGAAGTTGCCTATGTGGACGCTGAAGAAGTGGCTTCCATCGACGGTTTTGGTGAGGAAATGGGCGCCGAAATCCAGGAGCGCGCTCGCGATTACCTCGACCGCGTTGAAGCTGAAAATGACGCCAAGCGACGTGAGCTTGGCGTTGAGGACGAAATCCTGCAGGTGCCTGGTATCAACACGGCCATGCTGGTGACACTCGGTGAAGACGGCATCAAAACGATGGAAGACTTTGCTGGTTGTGCTGTCGACGACCTTGTTGGCTGGCGTGAGCGCAAGGATGGTGAGACGAAGATTTTCGATGGCCTTTTCACCAAGTTCAACACCACCCGCGAAGAGGCCGAGGAGATGGTGGTGGCCGCGCGTCTGGCTGTTGGTTGGATGACTGAAGCCGACCTCGCCCAAGACGATGAAGAAGCCGAAGCTGGCGAAGAAACCGAGGAGGCGCAGGCTTAAGATTGACACACGCAGCAGCACCGGTTGAATCGCAGGAGCGAGATACCGACATGAATGATCGCAGATGCATAGTAACCGGCCAGTCCGGCGATGCAGATGCGCTGCTGCGTTTTGTGGTGGGGCCAGATGGCGATGTGGTGCCCGACATTCGGCGCAAATTGCCGGGTCGCGGTTGCTGGGTCACTGGAACAAAGGTCAGTGTTGAACAGGCAGTTGCCAAGAACCTCTTTGCACGGGGCTTAAAGTCTAAAGTCTCGATAAGACCGGATTTGGCCGATCAGGTCGAAGAGTTGTTGACCTATGCGGCTTCGCAATCACTTGCTATGGCGCGCAAAGCCGGTGATGCAACAGCAGGTTCGATGCAGGTCGACAAAGCAGTGCGTGCCGGTCGTGCTTTGGCCACTTTGCATGCCAAAGAAGCATCGCCCGATGGTGTGCGAAAGATCGATCAGGCCCGCCGGGCAACCGTGCATTTGGGTGGACCGGAAACAAAGGCGTTTTCTGTCTTTACCACAGAGCAAATGAGTTTTGCATTCGGGGGCGGAAATGTAATACATGCAGCCGTGCTTGACGGCGGTGCCGGCTCTGCCGCATTGCGGCAATTAGAACAACTGGCGCGTTATCGCGGCAATGACGGATTTATGGACGCAGCGCGATAATCGCGCCGCGAAGGAAATGGACTTTTATGAGCGACAGAACAACTGACGACAAAAAAGGTGGCCGCGGCACGCTCTCCTTCAATAGGGGAGACAAGGGCACTGTACGCCAAAAAATGGGTGGCGGGCGCACCAACACTGTTGTTGTTGAAACCAAAAAGCGCAAATTCACCAAGCCCGGTGAAAAGCCGGTTGCTGCTGCGCCAGCTGGGGCGCCAAAGCCACAACAGGCTGCATCGACTTCCAGCGCATCAGCAAGACCTGCCGAAACGCGCAAACCCGCTGCGCCGCAACCAAGATCAACTGGTGGCGATGCGGCCCGTAATCTCTCCGCTGGCGAGCTGGAAGCGCGCCGTCGCGCGCTGGAATCAGCACAAGCAAGAGCTGGTGAAGAAGAAAAGCAACGCCAGGCGGAAGCCAAGCGCTTAGAGGACGAAGATCGTCGCCGTGCTGAGGAAAAAGCCAAACGCGAAGAAGAAGAGCGTCGCAAGGCAGCCATGGATGCCGCCGAGAAAGAAGCGCAGGCCAAATCGGCTGAAGCGCCTCGCGCTCGAGCTGCTGCGCCCGCACCGGCGCGTGCCGACGACGCTGAAAAGCGTGGTGGTCGTAATGCAGCGCCAGCCAAGCGTCCGGCTCGTGATGATGCGCCCAAGCCATCCAAAGGCCGTGACGATAACCGCCGCCGTGGCAAGCTGACACTTTCAACAGCGACCGGTGATGGCGAAGGTCGTTCGCGCTCGATGGCGGCTATGAAGCGCCGTCAGGAGAAAATCCGACGTGCGCAAATGGGTCAGTCCGAACCACGCGAAAAAGTATCGCGTGAAGTGCAACTGCCCGAGACCATCACCATTCAAGAACTGGCACAGCGCATGACCGAACGCGCCGTCGATGTGGTCAAGTTCATGATGCAGCAGGGGCAGATGCTAAAGCCGGGCGATCTGATCGACGCTGATACCGCCGAACTGATTGCGGAAGAATTCGGCCACACTGTTAAACGCGTGTCGGAAGCCGATGTTGAAGAGGGCCTGTTTGACATTGAAGACAAGCCCGAAGATCTGAAAGGTCGTCCACCGGTTGTGACCATCATGGGTCACGTTGACCATGGTAAGACATCGCTGCTGGATGCTTTGCGCAACGCAAACGTCGTTTCCGGCGAAGCTGGTGGCATTACACAGCACATCGGTGCCTATCAGGTGGAAAAAGACGGTGAGAAGATCACCTTCCTTGATACGCCAGGTCACGCTGCCTTTACGGCGATGCGCGCGCGCGGTGCGCAAGCAACCGATATTGCGATCCTTGTTGTAGCGGCGGACGATTCCGTTATGCCGCAAACCATTGAGTCGATTGCACACATCAAAGCAGCCGAAGTGCCAATGATTGTGGCAATCAACAAGATCGACAAGCCGGAAGCCGACGCCAACAAAGTGCGTACCGAACTGTTGCAGCACGAAGTGTTTGTTGAATCCATGGGCGGTGAAACGCAGGAAGTGGAAGTCTCGGCGCTCAAGGGTACCAATCTGGACGGCGTGCTCGACGCAATCCTGCTGCAGGCCGAAGTGCTTGAACTGAAAGCCAACCCGGACCGTCAGGCCGAAGGCGTGGTTGTTGAAGCCAAGCTCGACAAGGGCCGGGGTTCTGTCGCTACCGTGCTCGTTCAAGCAGGTACGCTGAAAACCGGTGACATCGTGGTCGCTGGTGACGAGTGGGGCAAAGTGCGCGCGATTATCAACGACCGCGGTCAGCAATTGGCTGAAGCCGTACCGTCCTTGCCAGTCGAGATTTTGGGCCTCAATGGAACACCACAGGCCGGTGACAAGGTTGCTGTTGTTGAGAACGAAGCGCGGGCGCGTGAGATCTCTGAATATCGCCAACGTCTGACCCGAGAAAAAGCTGTAGCGCGCCAAGCTGGCGCACGCGGTTCTCTTGAGCAGATGATGGCAGCTGCGAGAGACGCGGAAGTTGCGGACTTCCCGCTTGTGATTAAAGCGGACGTTCAGGGTTCAGTAGAAGCGATCATCGGCGCGCTCGACAAGATGAGCACTGATGAGGTGCGTGCGCGCATCATTCACTCTGGCGCCGGTGGTATCACGGAAACAGACGTGTCACTGGCGGAATCAACCGGTGCTGCGATCATGGGCTTTAACGTGCGCGCCAACAAGCAGGCACGCGATGCGGCTGACGCGGCCGGGATCGAAATTCGCTACTACAACATCATCTACAATCTGTTGGATGACGTGAAATCAGCGATGGAAGGCCTCTTGTCGCCCGAGCGTCGCGAAACATTCCTCGGCAACGCGGAGATCAAAGAAGTCTTCAACATCACCAAGGTCGGCAAGGTTGCCGGTTGTCAGGTTACCGAAGGCAAGGTCGAGCGTGGCGCTGGTGTTCGTTTGATCCGCGACAGCGTTGTGATCCATGAAGGCAAGCTGAAAACACTCAAGCGCTTCAAGGATGAAGTGGCTGAAGTGCCAGTTGGTCAGGAATGCGGCATGGCGTTTGAAAACTATGACGACATCCGCGCTGGCGATGTAATCGAATGCTTCCGCGTCGAAGAGGTTGCACGGACGCTTTGAGCCTCGGTAACGAACCCTCGCAGCGGCAGCTTCGCGTTGGCGAAAATGTCCGTCATGCACTGACGAAGATCATTCAGCGCGGCGATGTGCAGGACCCGGATTTGGACGGCGTGGTGCTGTCCGTCACCGAGGTACGCATGTCGCCGGACTTGAAGATCGGTACGGTTTATGTCGCCGCGTTTGGACGCGATGACATGGCCCCGATCATCAAGGCATTGGCGCGCAACGCAAAGTTCATTCGCGGGCGGCTGACACCAGAACTGCGGCAGATGAAGTATATGCCGGACTTCCGCTTCCGCGCCGATGACAGTTTCGATAACTTCCAGAAAGTCGATGAACTGTTGAAGTCAGACAAGGTGACGCAAGACTTAAAGGATGATGAGGACTAGTCGTCAGGACCGCCTTGCGCTTGTCGATAAGGGCTGTTGGCTTTGTCGGCGCCCGCTTGGCTCAAAAATCCAGTGGCATCATTATGTGCCCAAAAGCCGGGGCGGGCGCGAAACGGTGCCGATCCACCCGATTTGCCATAAGGCGCTACATGTGAACTTCACCAACAAGCAGTTGGAAGAGGTGGGTGCCGATGTCGAAAAACTGCGCGCAGACCCGGAAATTGAGCGATTCCTGAAATGGGTCGCCAACAAGAAACCAGACTTTCATGCGCCCACGCGGCGACGACGGCATTGAGTTTTGCAAAAAGCTTTGCCATCAGGCGCGTCTTGGGCATCGCCAATAACAGCAACAATAAGCGAAGAAGCACATGGCGCGAAACCGCGTAAAAAAAGGACGAACCATCTCCGGCTGGCTGGTTCTCGATAAACCGCTCGAACTGGGCTCAACCCCAGCCGTCAGCCGCATCAAATGGCTTTTTGGGGCGCAAAAGGCCGGCCACGCCGGCACGCTCGATCCATTGGCCACGGGCGTCCTGCCCATCGCTTTGGGCGAAGCCACAAAGACGGTTCCCTATATTGTCGATGGCACGAAAAGCTATCGGTTCACCGCTAAATGGGGTTCCCAGACAACCACTGATGACGCTGAGGGTGAGGTTACCGCAACCAGTGACGCGCGTCCTGATCGGTCAGCCATTGAGGCGCTGCTACCTGATTTTACCGGTGTTATCAGTCAAGTCCCGCCTGCCTTCTCCGCGATCAAGGTCAATGGTGAGCGTGCATACAACATGGCCCGTGGTGGCGAAGAGGTTGAACTAGAAGCACGCGAAATTGAGATCGACGCGCTCAATATCGTCGGTCATACCGGCGATGAAACCGTCTTCGAAGTCGAGTGTGGCAAGGGTACTTATGTGCGCGCGCTCGCCCGCGATATGGGCCAAAAACTCGGTTGCTACGGCCACGTGGTCAATTTGCGTCGTACGCTCGTTGATCCTTTTGAGGATAGCGATGCGATTACCATGGCGCAGCTCGATGCGATCGAAGAGGAACATGGCGAGGACCGTGAAGCGCGCTTTGCCGCACTCGATCAATTATTAATCGATCCCGGCCGCGCGATGGATGGGTTTGAACGTATTGATGCGGACGATAATCAAGCTCAACGCATCCGGATGGGCAATCCGGCGTTTTTACGCGGACGTGACGCGCCCGTTGCCGGTGAAGACGTATGCGCCTTCCACAAAGGCCAGCTGCTGGCTATTGGCGACATTGCGCAGGGCGCATTTAAGCCAAAACGCGTTTTCAATGGCTGAATCTGCAAACAATGCTTTATGTCGCGATTATTCCAACCTTGATTGCTAAACTGAATTAAGCTGGCGACAAAGATCACGCGGCGCCAAACGCCGCTAGGAGAAGTTCATGTTTGAACGAACGCAGTTTTATATTGATGGGCAATGGGTGGACCCTGCAGCGCCAAAACCACTTGATGTTATTGACCCGTCAACCGAAGAGCCCTGCGGCACAATTTCACTTGGCTCCGGCTCTGACGTTGATGCCGCAGTTGCAGCGGCGAGGCGTGCTTTTCCGACATGGGCAGCAACCCCCAAGGATGAGCGCCGCGCATTGGTTGAAAAGCTCGGCGCTATCATGAAGGCGCGTATCAATGAGCTCGGCGAAGCGATGAGCTATGAAATGGGCGCGCCCATTGATTTCGCCATTGAAGATCAAGCAGCTTGCGGTCCATGGCACTTAAAAGGCTTCTTGAAAGCCTTTGACCAGTTTGAATGGGAGCGTGCCTACACTTCACGCGAACAAATTCTTCATGAACCGATCGGTGTCATTGGCCTGATCACGCCTTGGAATTGGCCCGTCAACCAGATTGCCCTGAAGGTCATTCCTGCCGTCTTAATGGGTAACACATGCGTTTTGAAACCGTCCGAAATCGCACCCCTGTCCGCTATGGTTTGGGCTGACTTCATGCACGAAGCCGGTTTTCCTGCGGGCGTCTTCAATCTGGTCAATGGCGATGGCCCGACGGTTGGCGAAGCGATGAGCGCACACCGTGACATCGACATGATGAGCTTTACCGGTTCCCTGCGCGGGGGCTCTGCCGTCATGAAGGGCTCAGCCGCAACCGCTAAGAAAGTCACTTTAGAGCTGGGTGGAAAGTCGCCGAATATTATTTTTGCCGATGCGGATGTTGAGAAAGCCGTTCGAGGTGGTGTCGCGCACTGTATGGAAAATACCGGCCAGTCATGCAACGCACCAACCCGCATGATCGTTGAACGCAGCGTCTATGACGAGGCGGTGGCTATCGCTACAGATGTGGCGCAAAAGACGATCGTTGGCAGCGCCCACGAAAAGGGCGGGCACATCGGCCCGCTCGTCAGCCAGGCACAATATGACAAGGTACAAGGCCTGATCGAAATCGGCCTTGCAGAAGGCGCGCGCTGCGTTGCCGGAGGCATTGGCCGCCCGGAAGGCTTTAATCGCGGCTATTTTGCACGGCCGACCGTATTTGCCGATGTGTCCAATGATATGCGTATCGCACGCGAGGAAATATTCGGTCCCGTGCTGGCAATGATCCCGTTTGAGGACGGTGAGGACGAGGCCGTTCAAATCGCCAACGACACAGACTTCGGCCTTGCCGCTTACTTACACACCAACGACCCGGAAAGGGGCGAACGCGTTGGCCGCCAACTGCGCGCCGGCATGGTCCGTGTCAACGGCGCCGGCCTCTCGATGGGCCATCCCTTCGGCGGATATAAGCAATCAGGCGTTGGGCGCGAAGGCGGGGCCTGGGGCTTGGAAGATTTCACCGAGACAAAGATTTTGGCGCAGAAATATGGCTGATACCATCACCATCCAGAAAGACGATTTGTCGGGACCCGAAATAGCGTCGCTGCTGCAGCGGCACCTGGATCATATGCACTCCATTACGCCTGCGGAAAGCGTCTACGCGCTCGACATTGACGGGTTGCGGGTGCCGGAAATCACCTTCTGGGCAGCATGGGATGGCGATGATCTGGTCGGCTGTGTCGCGCTGAAAGACCATGGCGATGGGTTGGGTGAAATCAAATCCATGCATACGCTGGCTGAACGGCGCGGGCAGGGCATCGCGCGCAAACTTCTCGAGACGTTAATGGATGAGGCTCGGTCGCGCCGCATGGAGCGGCTTTCGTTGGAAACCGGTCGGACTGAACATTTCCGGCCCGCCCAAGAACTGTACCGCCGCTATGGATTTGGAGAGACAGGGCCATTTGCGGATTATGGCGATGACCCGCATTCCTACTTCATGACCCGTGTGATTTAGCGCCCGTTCAGACCTCTTTAGCCGTTTGCTGCTACGACACTCAGCAAGTGCGGGGTGTCGCTATGCGCAGACTGTTTTTGGTTTCCTTTTTGCTGTTCCTGTTCGCCAGCGGCTTTCTGGGGATTTCGGCACTGATGTCAGGAACGTTTGATCAAGGGACCGGGCGGATCTTGGTCACCACCGGCGCAGCATCATTTTATAGTTTGGTGGCGTTGGCGGCGTTGTCGCTCTTTGGGCGCAGCACCGAAATTGTCGGCAAAGCCGGGCTAGTCTTTTGCGGCATCGCCTTCGCGCATGCTCTTTACACGACCTGGACGCCGGTAGACGGTCTCGGTTTCCTTCAGCACCGCATCGCATTTGCGCTCCTCGGTATCGCTGTCATCCACACTTGTCTCATGCTGCTGATCAATGCGCGGGGGATCATTGTGACGGGTTTGGTGGTCGGCGCGATTGGTGCAGGTGCAGCTGCGTGCCTCATTACAGTAGCCAGCATTTATGCGTTGAGCGCCGGCGCTTGGCTTATCATTACCGTTTTAGGCATTATTTCGGTGTGCTGTACCATTGGCGCGCCGGTCGCCAACATGGCATACAAATAGGCATTTGCGCTTTGGTATAATATATCCTATATCCCGCCCATCGCTGGAAACAGCGAATTTGGCCCCTGCTGGACGACATCCCGGCACGGGCGTCTCACCTTCAGAAAAGATAAGAAAGGAAGTCCGATGTCGATTACTGCTGAGCGTAAAGCCGAGCTGATCCAGAAATTCGCCACCAAAGCTGGTGACACCGGTTCTCCGGAAGTCCAAGTCGCGGTTTTGACCGAACGGATCAACAATCTGACAGAACATTTCAAAGGCCATAAGAAAGACAATCACTCTCGTCGTGGTCTTTTGAAGATGGTATCCCAGCGTCGTAAGCTGCTGGACTATGTCAAAGGCAAGGAAGAAGCCCGCTATCAAAAGCTGATTGCTGAGCTGGGCATCCGCCGCTAAGTCTTGATACGGCGCGGATAACCGCGCCGTTTCTTTAGGTCGGTATGAAGCTGACCGAGAATGGATATGACCGCGGGGCAGGATTGTCGGCTGCTTGTGGCGCTGGAGCGCTAAACCCAAGCATCCAATTGTCTTGCCCGGGATCAGATCTGGAACTGAACCCGCGCGTTGGCAGCCACGCTGATGGTGCACGCGCACATATAGGACAAGATATGTTCGAACATCACAAAGTTGAAATCGACTGGGGTGGGCGTCCGCTCATTCTCGAAACCGGCAAGATCGCCCGTCAGGCTGACGGCGCTGTGCTGGCAACCTATGGCGAGACAGTTGTGCTCGCGACAGTCGTTTCTGCCAAAGACGCAAAACCCGGTCAGGACTTCTTTCCACTGACCGTCAACTACCAGGAAAAGGCATTTGCAGCCGGTAAAATTCCTGGCGGTTACTTCAAACGTGAGGGCCGTCCATCGGAAAACGAGACGCTGACGTCTCGCTTGATCGACCGCCCGATCCGCCCGCTTTTTGCGGATGGATACAAGAACGAGACACAAGTCGTTCTGACCGTTCTCCAGCACGATCTGGAAAATAACCCCGACATGGTCGCCATGGTTGGCGCATCAGCTGCGTTGACGCTCTCTGGCGTTCCTTTCATGGGCCCAATTGGCGCGGCGCGGGTTGGCTATATCAACGGCGAATATGTGCTGAACCCTCATATTGACGAGATGGAAGAAACATCGCTCGACTTGGTTGTTGCCGGTACGACAGATGCTGTTTTGATGGTTGAATCCGAAGCGCAAGAACTTGACGAAGACATCATGCTCGGCGCTGTTGTATTCGGCCAGAAAGCGTTCCAGCCGGTAATCAAGGCAATTGTATCTCTGGCGGAAGTAGCAGCCAAAGAGCCGCGTGATTTCCAGCCGGAAGATTTGTCTGAGCTTGAAGCAACCATGTCCGGCCTTATCGCTGACGAGCTGCTCGAAGCTTACAAAATCACCGACAAGACAGCACGTTATACTGCCATCGACGCAGCTATGACCAAGGTCTTTGAAACACTTTATCCCGAAGGTGCAGAAGATCCGGTTTGGGCTCCTGAACAGCTAAAAGCGGTCTTTAAGTCCCTTCAGGCCTCTGTGGTCCGTGGCAACATCATTAAGACCGGTGAACGTATCGATGGTCGTGACCTGTCAACGGTTCGCCCAATCGTTTCAGAAGTGGGCGTTTTCCCACGCACACACGGTTCTGCGGTCTTCACCCGTGGTGAGACACAAGCGATGGTCGTTGCGACATTGGGTACTGGCGAAGATGAACAATTCATCGACGAGCTGACCGGTACACGCAAAGAAACATTCCTGCTGCACTACAACTTCCCGCCTTACTCTGTGGGTGAGGCTGGCCGCATGGGTTCACCGGGCCGCCGCGAAATCGGTCACGGCAAGCTGGCGTGGCGCGCGGTGCATCCGCTCCTGCCATCGGCTGAAGAGTTCCCATACACGATGCGTGTGGTGTCAGAGATCACCGAATCCAACGGTTCGTCTTCCATGGCAACCGTCTGCGGTACGTCTCTTTCATTGATGGACGCAGGCGTTCCATTGAAAGCACCAGTTGCCGGTATTGCGATGGGCTTGATCAAGGAAGGCGATGATTTCGCTGTTCTTTCCGATATCCTTGGCGACGAAGACCATCTCGGTGATATGGACTTTAAAGTGGCCGGTACCGAAGACGGCATCACGTCACTTCAGATGGACATCAAAATCGATGGCATCACGGAAGAGATCATGAAAATCGCGTTGGCACAGGCCAAAGACGGACGTGTGCATATTCTGGGCGAAATGGCCAAGGCTTTGTCTGAAAGCCGCAACGAGCTGGGTGAGTTCGCACCACGCATCGAGCAGATGCAAATCCCTGTCGACAAGATCCGTGATGTGATCGGTTCCGGCGGCAAGGTTATCCGCGAGATCGTTGAGAAGACTGGCGCCAAAATCTCCATTGAAGATGACGGTCAGGTTAAAATTGCTTCCTCTTCCGCCAAGGAAATCGACGCCGCCAAGCATTGGATCCACACAATCGTCGCTGAACCAGAAGTTGGCGTGATCTATGAGGGCACCGTTGTGAAAACGGCTGACTTCGGCGCTTTCGTCAATTTCTTCGGCCCGAAAGACGGCTTGGTACACATTTCCCAGCTCGCTAATGAGCGTGTTGGCAAGACCACCGATGTTGTCAAAGAAGGCGACAAGGTTTGGGTCAAATTGATGGGTTTTGACGAGCGCGGCAAAGTGCGCTTGTCCATGAAAGTTGTCGACCAAGAGACCGGTCAAGAGATCAAGAAAGACGAAGCGGCCGACTAGTCGGTAACCCGCTTTGCTAAAAACTCAACGCGGGGTCGTTTATCGGCTCCGCGTTTTTTTTGGAGTTTGATGTTTTAGCCATGGCGTTTGTGACACCGTTGCTGTTGCCCTTTGAGATGGGGCATGCTGACCTGCCGGAAGGGCGTGGTGTTTTTTTCAATGCGGAACTACCGCAAGGTGTCGACCACGCCAATTGGCGTAAACGGCTATCCTGCGTGCAGGCTTGGCGGGACCGTTATCTTGATCTGGAGAACGCTGGATATGAGGTGGCCGACACCCTGCCGATGCGAACTGATCCTTACAGTATTGCGTTTGTTACGCTGAGCAAGCACCGCGCTGAGGCTCAGGCAGACATTGCGCGAGCGATGCGCACCGTTACGCCGGGCGGGCCAATTGTTATAGGTGGACACAAGCGAGTGGGTGCAGCCTCGATCAAGAAATGGGTCGGAGAACGATTAGATATCGTCAGCGCTTTTTCAAAATCCCATTGGCAGGTTTTCACTGTCATGGCGGCCCCAAATACCGGCCTTGAAGTGCCAACAATGGCAAATTCGATTGCGGGGTTCAGTACCGCGCCTGGCATGTTTTCCCACCAGGAAATCGATCAAGGTTCAGCCTTGCTCGCCGCGCATTTGCCGGGCGGCAATCTGGGCAAACTGGCCGATTTTGGCTGTGGCTGGGGCTATTTGTCTGTTGAGGCGCTAAACCGCGCACAAGCGGAAAGTATCGCGCTTATCGATGCCCATGCGCCATCATTGAACGCAGCTAAGAATAACCTGCTTTCGCATCACCCAAATGCGCATGTTACGACCTGTTGGCTCGATTTGGCCCGTGAAGCACCGCCGCATAGTTATGACACGATCATCATGAACCCACCCTTTCATAGCGATCACGCCACGAACGTGGATTTGGGCATTTCGTTTATTGAAAAGGCTGCGCAGACACTTGTCCCGCGCGGCCGCCTCTTCATGGTAGCAAATCGCCAACTACCCTATGAACAGGTTTTGGAGCGGTCTTTTAAGAGCTGGACCGAGATCCAATCAAACAACCGCTTCAAGCTGTTCACGGCCCTTCGATAGAAGGATTTTGTTGTCAATGGCGATCACTGGCGCCGAATTGTCGTTTTCCGCGATGATCTCTTCGAGCGGTTTGGGGCGTCCGTAGAGATATCCCTGTATAATGTTACAACCAGCAGCTTTGACAAGCGTTGCTTGCACTTCATTCTCAACGCCTTCTGCCACTGTCGTCGCGCCGAGTGTATGCGCAAGGTTCACGATGGCAGCAACCATGGGGCCAAACTTGCCACGCTCGTCCAAGCGATCGATGAAGGATTTGTCGATTTTCAAACGGTCAAACGAAAATCCTGCGAGCATGCTCAAGTTTGAATAACCCGTGCCGAAATCATCAATTGCCACCGAAATGCCACGTTCTTTTACCCAAGCCAGATGTTCACGCACGCGTTTGGAGTTGCTGGCTAACACCGATTCCGTCATCTCCAACTCGATGCGGCTGGTATCGACATTCTCTTTGCGCAGGATGTTTTCCATCATGTAGACGAAATCAGGCTGTTCCAGCTGGAGGTTGGAGACGTTGATTGACACTTTAACGTCGCCTGGAATGTGCTTGGTGTTTGAACAGGCGCGGCGCATGACCCATTCGCCGATCTGGTAGATGAGACCACTTTGCTCCGCGACCGGAATAAAGTCAGCAGGTGGGATGGCGCCGATCCGCCAATGGTTCCACCGCAGCAGTGCTTCGTAGCCGACAACGGTGTTGCTGTTCGCATCGCATTGCTGCTGGTAAACAAGGCTCAGCTCGTTGCGTTCAATTGCACCGGAGAGTTCCGTTTTCAGCCATCGATTATATGTCGCAGCTTCGCCCATCTCGGGGTGATAAAGCGCCCAGGTGCCAAGGCCAGCCTCCGCGGCATTTGACCTGGCAACGTTTGCCGATCTCAGTGCGCGATCAAATGGCACGCTCTTGGATGAAACCAAAGCGACTCCGCAGCTACAATAAGCCGGATGCACCATTCCGCGAACTTTGATCGGTTGATTGAGAATACGCATAACGCCGTTTACAGCCGCATGTATCTCCGCCAAATCTTGACCTGTGTTCAAAAACACCACGAATTCGCCCCCGGTCGTTCTGCCAATGGGGCCGGCGTTTCCAACCACCGAGCGTAGGCGCGCGGCAATCGAACGCAAGATTATGTCGCCCGTCTCATCTGAAAAGTACTCGTTGATCTGCCGAAGACCCGTAAATTCAATGCTGATGATGTAGGTCGCATCGAGACTTGGCTCATTTTCCACTTCTTCGCAGTAGCTGGGTAGTCCGGCGCGCAAACCCGCAGAAGACAAAAGGCCAGTAGGTGCGTCATGCAACGCCGCCGCTTCCACTGCGGTTATGACATCATCTCCGCCGGCAAAATAGGCTAAGACTGCGCCCGACGCGGCCAGCGTCGTCAGGCCGGCTGTAATTATGGCAAGAATATTAAGGTTGATCGCCCCAATCCCAGCCAAACCACCAAACTGCATCGCCCAGACGGCCAGCATACAGCCGCCAAAACCAGCAGAGAAAATAGAGTATAACCGAAGACGTTTTGACCGTTTCTCTACACCGCGAACAAGCATGTGACCCCCTGTAGTCCGTATCAGGCTATCAAGGGTTGTTTAATTACGCGTTCAGCGGGATGGTTTATCAGTCCTGACCAGTGGCGTTCAAATTGTCCGGTTTTGGCATCGAGATAATGTTGTAGCCGCTATCCACATAATGAATTTCGCCAGTTACACCGCCCGATAGGTCAGATAGCAGATAACAAGCCGAACCACCCACTTCATCCAACGTAACAGTGCGGCGCAGCGGCGCGTTTTCTTTCTGGAAGTTGAACATGGCACGCGCGTCGCTAATGCCTGCACCGGCCAAAGTACGCATCGGTCCTGCTGATATTGCGTTCACGCGTATGCCTTGTTCACCAAGATCCTCGGCCAGATAGCGGGTGATTGATTCAAGCGCTGCTTTTGCCACGCCCATAACATTATAGTTCGGCATGACGCGCACAGAACCGCCGTAGGTAAGCGTCAATAGAGAGCCACCATTGGGCATGAGTGGCATGGCAAATTGCGCAACTTCTGTGAATGAGTGCGCGGAGATTATCATGGTGCGGACAAAATTCTCTCTCGTCGTGGCATCCACAAACCGACCTTTGAGTTCCGATTTGTCCGAAAATCCAATCGCGTGAACCACAAAATCAATGGTCCCCCAGCGTTCCTTAAGCGCATCAAAGACTGCTTTGACTGACTCGACATCTTCCACATCGCAGGGCAGCACAATGTCAGAGCCCACGCTTTCCGCCAATGGTTTAACCCGTTTGCCAAGGGCTTCACCCTGGTGGGTAAAGGCCAGCTCGGCGCCATGGTCGTGCAGGGTTTTCGCAATGCCCCATGCAATTGAGTGATTATTCGCGACCCCCATAATGAGGCCGCGCTTGCCCTTCATGATATCGGAAATCATGTGTCAGTCCTTATAGGTGCTAAATGCAAGTGTGGCGTTTGTGCCGCCAAAGCCAAACGAGTTGGTGATCGCCACATCAAAGTCGACATCATCGATCCGTGACCGTGCGATTGGCAGGTCAGCAAATTCGGGATCAATTTCAGTGATGTGCGCGCTCTCGCATACGAAACGGTTGTTCATCATCAAAAGCGTGTAGATGCTCTCTTGAACACCGGTCGCGCCGAGTGAGTGACCGGTCAGAGATTTGGTAGATGAAATATGCGGAATGTCATCGGCGAAGACTTCGCGGATCGCTTCGACCTCCTTTGTGTCACCAACTGGCGTAGATGTGCCATGCGTGTTGATGTACGTTACTTTGCCATCGACCGTTGCCAGCGCTTGCCGCATGCATCGAACAGCACCTTCGCCCGATGGCGCAACCATATCGTAACCATCAGATGTGGCGCCATAACCAACAATCTCGCCATATATTTTCGCGCCGCGCGCCTTGGCATGCTCCAGCTCTTCCAGCACCAAAACGCCTGCACCGCCGGCGATGACGAACCCATCGCGTGAAACATCATAAGCGCGAGAGGCTGTTGCCGGCGTTTCATTGTGCTTTGATGACATGGCGCCCATAGCGTCGAAAAGGTTGGACATTGTCCAGTCCAGATCCTCCGAACCACCCGCAAACACGATATCCTGCTTGCCCAGCTGGATCGTCTCATAGGCGTTACCGATGCAGTGGTTCGACGTCGCACAAGCCGATGAGATGGTGTAATTCACGCCCTTGATCTTAAAAGGCGTTGCCAGCGTTGCAGAGGCAGTCGAGGACATTGCTTTAGGCACCGCAAACGGCCCAATACGCTTTGGCGATCCGTTGGCTTCTGTTGTGGCAGCCGCTTCCACGATGACGCGTGTGCTTGGCCCGCCGGAACCCATAATGATACCGGTCCGCTCATTGCTGATTAGATCCTCAGTGAGGTTTGCGTCAGCAATTGCTTCTTTCATCGCCACGAAGTTCCATGCGGAACCTTTGGCCAAAAACCGTGCTTCACGACGATCCAAAACCGTGAAAGGATCGAGTTTAGGCTCACCATGAACATGGCAGCGAAAGCCGCGATCGGCATAAACTTGCGCAACCGTAATGCCGGAACGCGCTTCTTTCAGTGATTCAAGCACTTGTGGAATATCATCGCCAATCGACGACACGATGCCCATTCCTGTGACTACCACTCGCTTCATGTTCATTCCCGTTTTTGTGTTTTCGTTGGGCGTCAGGCCGCTTGCTCTTGAAACAAGCCCACGCGCAAGTCTGACGCTCGATAAATAACCTCGCCATCGGCTTTCATCCAGCCATCGGCAATGCCAAGCACCAATCGCCCGCGCATGACGCGTTTAAAATCGATCCCATATTCGACCAGCTTGGTCTCCGGGGTCACCATTCCCGTAAATTTAACTTCACCAGTTGAAATTGCGCGTCCCTTGCCGGGTTCGCCGAGCCAACCAAGGTAAAACCCGGTCAATTGCCACATCGCATCAAGCCCGAGGCACCCAGGCATAACCGGATCGCCAATAAAGTGGCAGGGGAAGAACCAGAGATCGGGGTTAATGTCGAACTCTGCGCGGATGTACCCCTTGCCCTTTTCACCGCCTGTCTCGGAAATGTCGGTTATCCGATCGAACATAAGCATGGGCGGCGCTGGCAATTGGGCATTGCCCGGGCCAAACATTTCACCGCGCGAACATGTTAAAATTTCTTCGTAAGTGTAGCTGGATTTTTGGTCCGGCATTGAGCACCTGCCTTTGTTATTCTCCCCACCGCTCATCCCGAAAGCGGGGTGCCCCCTCGGCTATTGCTAGATTTGTCGTAAGCGCATATATCAGATTAGGAGAAAGCAACAGGGCTAATCCAATTTACGGCGCGTTGTTAAGGACTTAAATGTCAGAAGAAATCAACAGTTTGGCGGAATTAAGCGAAACGGCAGCCCTGCGCGCAAAATTGCACGAAAAAGGCCTGCGCCCTACAAAGCAGCGGTTGGCCCTAGCAGAACTTCTTTTTGCCTTTGGTGATCGCCATCTAACAGCGGAAGATTTGCATGCGCAGGCCGTCGATGTTGGTGTGCCTGTCTCGCTAGCAACTGTTTACAACACGCTGCATCAGTTTACCGACGCTGGTTTGCTCAGAACGCTGGCCGTTGAAGGACAGAAAACGTATTTCGACACAAACACTTCCGACCACCATCATTTCTTCCGCGAAGATCGTCAGGAAGTGATGGACGTCCCTGCCGGTTCCATTGAAGTTGGTAATTTACCTGAACCACCTAAGGGCATGGAAATCAGCAACGTCGATGTGGTCATACGCCTGCGCCCAAAACAGGCATAGCGTCAGTCAAACTCTTCGTCTGGGTAGGCACCCCATAGGTCGGTCTGGGACACGTAGCCTTTGATTGTCCGCCCGTTCGGCGCTTCAACTTCCATTTCGCACCAAATACCATCGCATGACGGCAGTCGACCTATGACACCGGGCTTCAATAGCGCAATACGCGTTGCCTCGCGAGCCGGCTTGTCATAGAGACCTACACTTCCTTGGGATGCGTTTGACCCGTTATTATTGGCCATCGCGCGCCAAGGCGTGGCAATGCCCGCGCGCCTGCCGGTTAGCAAGGACTTATGGATCCACCCGGTGTCGCCGGTCACATCGCGAACGCGGCGCCAATTATCAAATTCCTGTATGACTTCGAGTGGCAGTCCCGCTTTTTCAAACCGCCAGACAACTGCGTAAGCTTTACCTGGGCCGACACGCATATTGACCCTTTCAGCTTTGAGGCTGACAAAACGCGGCAGCGGTAAATTACTGTACTTGCCGACATTGATCGAGCCTGTTGTTTGAGCAAACGCATGGCCGGGAAACGCCAAAAGCGATGATATGGTAAGGGTTTTCAAGAACTGAATGAGTCTCATCTGGAAAACCTTTCTTTTTGCCCGTGCCAGACTGTCGGCAGTCCAAAACAAATCGGTTTGCCTTGCGCATGGGCGACGTTTTACGTACGTGATGACTGTAAGGCGACGTGGTTAATCATCCGTCAAAAATGCAATACGCCACATCAAGCATGGCGATCCGGGAGGCAGCAAATTGGATAGCAATCCACGGGTCATCGTAACCCGAAGGCTCCCTGAACCCGTTGAAAACAGGATGCGTGAATTGTTTGACACGCAGTTTAACGCAACCGATGAACCGTTTTCCCGAGAACAGCTCGCCCATGCGATGCAAAATTGCGATGTATTGGTGCCAACAGTGACCGACCTGATAGGTGCGGACATGATCATGGAGGCCGGTGATCGGCTCAAGCTCATCGCCAATTTTGGCAATGGTGTCGATAATATTGATGTGCCGGCGGCCCATGAGCGTGGAATTAGTGTGACCAACACGCCCGACGTACTCAATGACGATACCGCGGATATGACTTTAGCACTGATTTTGGCAACGCCGAGGCGCCTAGTTGAAGGGGCGACACACTTGCTCGGTGAGGATCGCTGGTCTGGCTGGTCTCCCACATGGATGCTCGGACGAAGGCTGAAAGATAAAAGCCTTGGGATCATTGGCATGGGCCGCATCGGGATCGCTGTCGCCCGCCGTGCAAAGGCATTTGGCCTGAAAATTCACTATCATAATCGCGCGCCAATTGCTTCTGATGTCGCGAAAGAGTTGGGCGCGACCTATTGGGAAAGCCTGGACCAAATGATGGCCCGCATGGATATCGTTTCGGTCAATTGCCCCTATACGCCCGCCACATACCATCTTTTGTCGGCGCGACGCCTCGACCTGATGCAACCACACGCCTACCTCATCAATACGGCACGCGGTGAGATTGTCGACGAAGCGGCACTCATCCAGCTGCTAGAAGATGGGCGCATCGCAGGTGCTGGTCTTGACGTATTCGAACATGAACCGGCAGTCGATGTGCGCTTGTGCAAGCTGGCGGCCGAAGGAAAAGTTGTTTTGCTACCGCATATGAGTTCGGCGACCGTGGAAGGCCGGATCGAGATGGGTGAGCGGGTGATCATCAACATACGCATGATGGCGACCGGTGATCGGCCGCCAAACCGTATTTTGCCGACGATGGTGTAGGCGATCTTAGCTATTAGGCCTTGGCTTTTGTCGCACGTGGTTTACGCGCTGCGGGCTTTTTTGCTGCCGGTTTTTTGGCGGCTGTCGTTTTGGCCGGCGCTTTTGTTGTCGCGGCCTTCGCCGCCGGTTTCTTTGCCGGTGCCTTTTTAGGTGCCGGTTTTGGATCCAAGGCCGCTTTCTTTACCGGCTTGGCCACTGGCATGCCGAGGGTACGGTCACCAACGGGAACAATCGCGGGCCACACGGTTTTTTCCAAGGCCAATGAGCGCTCCAGCGCCTTTTGGCAAAAATATAGATAAGCGACGGCGAGATTGACGATCGCCAGTAGTGTGAGGATGATTGCCATCGAGGCCATGGGTACGCCCTTTCGCGCAAGGCTATTTTCAACGTCAGTGATCAAATAAAGTAACGGCTGATACACATTGGTCAAGAGCGCACTGCCGTGTCAAAAATATGAAAGCTGCCATGGAGCGCGTCAAAGTGAACCATGCGAGCGATGAGCGGGGCCCCTATACCGGCTATCAGTTTGATTGCCTCGACCGCCTGCAGTGAACCAATGACCCCGGCGGCAGGCCCCAAAACACCGGCGATCGCACAGTCGGGTGCGATATTGGCCGCAGCGCGTTGGGGAAAGATGTCGCGATACGATGGTGACACGCCTGCCAATCCGTCAGGGCCAAGCCACGGCGCGATAACCGTCACGTTTCCTTCAAAGCGGTAAAGGCTACCGGTGATGAGTGGAATTTTCCGTTGAGCACAAAAGTCGGCGGTTAGGTAACGCGTTTCGCTATTGTCCGAACCATCAATGACAAGGTCCTTCGAACCCAACAACCTATCGATATTGTCAATTGTTAAGCGGGTATTTTGCGGTGCTATTTCGATGTCAGGATTGAGCCTTGTGAGCGCCTGCGAAGCGCTGTCCACTTTCGCGCGACCAAGATCCGCAGTTCCATGTAATACCTGACGATGCAAGTTCGATAACGCCACTTCATCATCGTCAATCAAAGCTATATGTCCAACGCCAGCCCCGGCAAGATAAAGGGCGCACGGGCACCCGAGTCCGCCTGCGCCAACAAGGGCAACGCTGGCATCGCGGAGCTTTTGTTGTCCCGCGCCGCCAATCTCCGGCATGATGATCTGCCGGGCGTAGCGCTCGATCTCATTATCGGTAAATTCAGTCATCAGGCGTCACCGTGCCTGCTTCTACCCGAAAACGCTGTGCCCTATCGTCCAAAGCGTCAAATAAATTGCGGTCTGTACCGGTCATGAAAGCCTGTCCACCAATAGCATCAACGCGGTCAAACAGTGCCGCTCGTCTGTCAACATCGAGATGAGCCGCAATTTCGTCAAACAGCATGATGGGCGAATGGCCGGAGACCGACTTGGTTAGCTGCCCGTGCGAAAGGATCAGACCTACCAGCAAAGCTTTTTGCTCGCCAGTCGAGCAAAGGGCGGCTTCCATGTCCTTTTGCGTATGCGTAACAATAAGGTCAGACCGATGGGCGCCGACAAGCGTGCGCCGGGCGGCCTGATCACGCGGGCGGGTGTCTTGCAAATGTCGTCGGTAAGCCATTTCTAACGCCACGGCATCCTGGCATCCTTGCGCCTGTTCCAGCTCTTCCAATTCTCCCCAGATCGACAATCCTGTTGATGGAAATTGGTCTGTGTCTTCCCGGGTAATTATCGCCGATAACAATTGCACCATTTCCGAGCGTGCAGCCTTAATGGCTATCCCGAGCGATGCAACTTGGTCCTCAATTCCGTCGAGCCAATGATTGTCCCGCAATTGCCCAGGGCTCTCCTCCAGCAATTTGTTGCGTTGGCGCATCGCACGCTCATAAGCATTGGCCCGTTGGCCGTGTGCCGGGTCGATGGCTAGAACCATTCGGTCCAAAAAACGCCGTCGGTCAGCGGCAGGACCGGTAAAAAGGCCATCCATGGCCGGGGTAAGCCAGATGATCCGACAAAGATCCAATAGTTCATCGCTGCTTTTGGCATTGGTGCCGTTAATGCGAACGCGGCGGGTCCGGGAAATCGTCTCCCCGGGCGCTACCGGTGCAAAACCAGTTCCGATTTCATAGCTTTCGGCTTGGTTGGTCAGCTCGGCAAACACTGAAAATCCGTCGACCGAAACGCCCTTATGGATCATTTGCGCGGCGCTGGAACGCCGCATACCACGACCGGGAGACAATAGAGAGACCGCTTCAATCAGGTTCGTCTTGCCCGACCCATTGGGACCGCTCAAGACAACATGACGACCGTCAAACGCGGTCTCGAGATGCTGATAGTTGCGAAAACCTGTAAGCCTTAATCGGGAAAGATATGCCGCTTTGACCATAAGATGGAGGGGCTGAATTGCGAGTTTCGATTAAACCCGCATCGGCATCAGCACGTAAAGCGCATCGGTTGCACCCGTGTCCTGAACAAGCGTCGGGGAGCCGGCATCCGCGAGTGCAAAGCGAATATTATCGCTCGACAGCTGGTTTGCGATATCAAGGAGATATTTCGCATTAAAGCCAATTTCCATGCCATCAGCACCGTAATCCACCGCCAACTCTTCGCGTGCCGAACCGCTATCGGGATTATTGACCGTAAGCACCAGTTGATCAGGTTCCAACGCCATTTTTACCGCGCGCCCGCGTTCTGAGGATACGGTGGAAACGCGATCGACCGCATCGGTAAATGTCTTACGATCGACTTCCATCATCTTGTCATTGCCTTGGGGAATGACGCGCTGATAGTCAGGAAACGTGCCGTCAATCAGTTTTGATGTCATTACCACAGAACCGATGGTGAAGCGAATTTTGGTATCCGACAGCTCCATGGTGATGGCAACGTCAGGCCCTTCGACGAGCTTTTGCAACTCGCCAACCGTTTTGCGCGGGATGATGATGCCCGGCATGTTTTCTGAGCCATCAGGGGCTTCGGTTTCACATCGCGCCAGCCGGTGACCATCGGTTGCGACCGCGCGCAACACGATAGCGCCGTCAACCTCAGCGGCATGCATATAAATCCCGTTCAAATAGTAGCGCGTTTCTTCGGTTGAAATCGCGAACTGTGTGGACTCGATCAACCGCCGCAATGTGGCGTTGTCGAGCCGAAAAGTGTGCGAGAAATCGCCCGCGGACAATTGCGGAAAATCGGATTGCGGCAGGCACTGCAGTTTGAAATTGGACCGTCCGGTCGCAACGGTCATGGTGTTGCCATCTGCATCAACTGACAACGACACCTCTGCGCCATCGGGCAGTTTTCGAACAATGTCATAAAGCAAATGCGCCGGGACAGTCGTCGCGCCAGACTGTTCGATCTGGGCAGCTGTTGCCTCGTTAATCTCCAAGTCGAGGTCTGTTGCTTTCAACTCAAGGGTCGACCCTTCGGCCCTTAGCAACACGTTTGACAAGATGGGGATAGTGTTGCGGCGTTCCACAACACGGTGCACGCGATTAAGCGATTTCAGCAGGTTCGAGCGTTCGAGAATAACACGCATAACGGCTTCCGATAATCAGACACATTTGGGGCGACATCGAATCGTAGCTATCACCCACTCCAGTTTGGTGCCGAAATGTGGCGCGTCAACCAAGCGAAAGCAAGGCGTTAAGCGACAGCTTTGCGCTCGTCCCCATGCATTTGCCGCGTTTGCGAAACCGGGATTGTCACTCCTCGATCAAACGGCGCAGCAACTCGATTTCCTTGGCCAGCTTGGCGTCGCCATCCTTCAACTCTTCCACCTTGCGCACTGCATGGAGGATTGTTGTGTGGTCACGCCCACCAAAACGTCGACCAATTTCCGGCAAAGACCGCAATGTCATGATTTTGGCCAGATACATGGCGATCTGTCGCGGTCGCACCACGGTGCGTGTACGGCGGTTTGACAGCATCTCGTTCTTTGGAATGTTATAATGCTGAGCCACCACGCGCTGAATGTCTTCAATGCGCACTTTGCGGCGTTCTTCAGCTTTGACCAAGTGGCCCAGAATATCATCCACGCGTTCCAGCGAAATATTGGGTTCAAACGAATGACGGAAGACCAGCTGATTGAACGCCCCTTCCAATTCGCGAAAACTCGAATTGACCGTCTTGGCGACATGTTCAAGCACGTCTTCTGCAATTTCAAGCGAAGCATCATCACGTTTCGCGTCTGATAGCCGCTGTTGAAGCATAGACAAGCGCATATCGTGGTCTGGCGCTTCAATTTGCAAAGCTACCCCGCCCTGCAGTCGCGAACGCACACGTGGATCAAGCGATTCAAGTTCAGCTGGCGGGCGGTCCGCGGCAACAACTACTTGGCGCGCACTATCGAGCAACGCATTGATCAGGTGGCAGAATTCCGACTGAATTTTGTCGCCCTGCAAAAACTGCATATCGTCGATGATAAGAATATCGATTTCGTGCAGGCTTTCTTTAAGCGACAACGCATCCTGGTCGCGGATTGCCGACGCGAAACGCCACATGAAATACTCAGCCGTCAGATAAACCACACGTTGCTTGGGATCGTGCGCTTTGGCGGCGTTTGCGATCGCTTGAAGTAGGTGCGTTTTGCCCAAGCCAACGGATGAGTGGAAAAAGAGCGGATTGAACCGTGCGGAATTTGCACCTTTGTCCGCCGCAGCGCGCGCTGCTGCTAGGCAAACACGGTTTGACGGACCTTCAACAAAGTTTTCAAAGGTATAGCGACTGTCAACCGGCGATCCGAGCACAAAGCCACTCTTGCTGCCGTCGCGTTTCATTGCCGCCTGCTTTGAGGCCGCACTCACCGCGCTCGCAAAAGGAGAGGGTGCAGGCGCGCGTTGAGCGTTGTCGGCAGCAGGCTGCGGCAACTTGGCTGGCTGCTCCCTAAAACTTGGTGATTGGGACCGCACGGCAGAGCGCACGATGATGTTTACGCGTAAAACGCTCGGCACTTGGCTCTGCCAAAGCTCCGTTATCGTGCTGATATAGTGACTGTTAATCCAGTTGCGTAAAAACGGTGTGGGTACTGAGAGCGTTACCGTGTGGTCGTCGCTTTCGACTAGCTTCAAGCGGCCAAACCAGCTTTGGTAAACCTCCGCGCCGAGCGTAGCGCGCAGTTGCTTGCATACTTTTGCAAATACATCTCCGCCTACCACAATTTGCTCCCCCGCTTCGCTCGCATTGTCTGCGATTCGCGTCGCCTCGCCACCTTTTTTTGTCACTTGACACGCTTCACTTTGCTCAAGAGCGGCATTCGTCGATCTTCGCACCCAGTCCACCCCTGTTGCAATACCTTTGACCTCAGGTTTTGCTAGCATGTGTGACTGATCTTGCATTTTGACGCTTCCCCGCTTCGTTGTTCATTTTCTAACGGGCAAAAAAGCAAACAACAGTCGTCGTCCAGGGAGAATGCCCTAGCCAAAGTTCACGCCGATCATCATTATGCCCGTCCAGGCTCAAGCAAAGTAACGTGCAACAATCCATTGCAGATGCTGCAAGCTTTACGCCTTTTTTCGTCCCCGCACTTTGCTTGCCCCAATTAAAGCCTGAACAAGAGCACGCGCGCAACCTCAACAATTTTAATTTTCTCGCCGTTGCCCCCTTGATTTTTTCTGCCGGTCTGCTCCACCGATTAGTTAAAATTTTTAACATTATGGGATTCAACGATTTATCCCTCAGCGGCTCCAAAAATGCGCCGAAAACCACCAAACTTTTTTTAACCATAAGGCCAGATTTTTTTTGATCGTCGTCAAACTCCAGGCTGGCCTGCGCGGTGACCTGGGATCTAACCATTTGATTTTTCGAATAAAATAGAAAATCCACAGAAGCTTTGGATTTATCAACAACGATAGAGCCGCACATTACGTCACGCAAACTGCGATAATCGGGACCATGACAGCGCCCGACGCCCAAACGCAAAAAGCCCGGCAAAGCCGGGCTAAAAAAACACACAAATAACTAAAGTTAGGCTTGGATGGCTTTAACGCGTGCAGCCAAGCGCGAAATCTTCCGCGATGCTGTGTTCTTGTGCATCACGCCCTTTGAAGCAGCCCGCATCAATTCTGGTTGCACAGCGCGCAGCGCTTCCTTGGCTTCCTCGACTTGATTACCAGCGATGGCTTCTTCAACTTTACGGATATAAGTGCGCACGCGAGAGCGACGGTTTTTATTAACCGCGGTGCGTGCATCAATCTTGCGTGTGGCCTTTTTGGCCGAGACGGTATTTGCCATCTTAGTGTCCTGTCCAAAACATCGCCGCTCACCGAAATCGGGAGAACACGCGCATGTGTTGTTTATGAAATAATGGCTTATCGCCAGAGTGCGCGGGCTATAGGCCTAAAAGGAGCACAGGTCAACGGTTCTTGAACGACGGCGAGCGTTTTTCGATGAACGCCTCCATGCCTTCCTTTTGGTCTTCGAACGAAAACATGGATTGAAACAGCCGCCGCTCGAAACGTAGTCCGCTTTCCATGGTACTTTCATAGGCCTGATTTACAGTTTCCTTTGCCATCATAACGCTAGGCTGTGAAAAGTCGGCGATCTTATCGGCTACCGAAAGGGCGGTCTCAAGTAGTTCGCCATCGGGAACAACGCGTGAGACCAGTCCGCAACGTTCGGCTTCTGCCGCATCCATCAACCGGCCCGTGAGGCATAGATCCATGGTCTTTGCCTTGCCTATAAACCGTGCCAGTCGCTGCGTACCGCCCATACCGGGCATGACGCCAAGTGTGATCTCAGGCTGTCCGAACTTGGCACTTTCTCCCGCAATAACAATATCGCACATGGTTGCCAGTTCGCAGCCGCCACCGAGCGCATATCCGGATACCGCTGCCACAATCGGTTTTCGGAACTTCAGGACCCTATCCCAGTTGGAAAATGCATCGTCCAGATAGGCATCGGCATATTTCAACTCCGCCATCTCTTTAATGTCGGCGCCTGCGGCAAAAGCTTTTTCCGAACCGGCAAGAACAACCGCGCCAATCTTGTGGTCGCCTTCGGTTTCCGAAAGTGCGTCACCCAACTCCGCCGCAACTTGCGCATTCAGAGCGTTCAACGCGCTGGGTCGATTAAGCGTCACGAGAAGAACGTTACCGCGTTTTTCCGTCATGATTGTTTCAAGGGCCATGGCCAGTGTCGTCCTGTTTCTTGCCGGTGTTACCTAGTATCTATCGTTGGCATGATGGGCAGAAAAAAGTCGACCGCCCTGATTGTATGATCCGCGTAATCGTTCCGCCACATCCATCATGCCCGCACGGCTCACCTTCACGACCATAAGCGGAAAAACTATGCTGAAAATAGCCCATCGATCCATCAGTATGCACATAGTCGCGAAGGCTTGAACCGCCCGCCTCTATAGCTTCCGCGATAACGGCTCGAATGGATGCCGCCAAAGCTTCGCACCGTTCACTTGGTTGGCCATTTGCTTTGACTATTGTGCGCGCTTTTCTGCGCGGTGAAAGTTGCGACCGCCAAAGCGCTTCGCAGACATATATATTACCCAAACCGGCGATCAGCCGCTGATCAAGCAATGCAGCCTTTAAGGGTGTGTTTTTGTCAGCAAGCAGGGATGCAAGCGCTGGCCCGCTCAATGCGTTGCCGGTTGGTTCCAAACCAAGCGGCGCAATAAAGCGGTTCCCATCTATAGCGTCGGCACGGGCCAAATCCACAAATCCGAAACGCCTCGGATCGTTGTAAATGACCCTGGCAACTGAACCATCCGCTTTCGTCAACTCAAATATCACGTGATCATGGGCTTCGCTTTTGTTGCGCTCATGAAAGAACTGACCGGGCATGGAGTTATCGGCAGCCTCGATGCGGTAAGAACCGGACATGCCCAAATGCGAGATCACGACATCATCGCGGTCAGTTTCGATGAGTAAATACTTTGCCCGCCGACCCACTTGCGTGACCTTGGCACCTTCCAAACGCTTTTTCAGCCCGTTAGGAAACGCAAAACGTAAATCGGGTCGGTTGAGGATTAGGCGGTCAATCCTTGCACCCTGCAAAGTCGGTGCAAGACCGCGTCGCACGGTTTCAACTTCGGGCAGTTCAGGCATTGGCAGCGATGATCGGTAAGAAGCTCTGTCCGTCTTGGCCGGTCGCTTTGACAGAGAGATGATCGGCAATGGTCCGCCCGATATCGGCAAAGGTGTCGCGATTGCCAATCTTAACAGGTACGGCATCAACATTGCCAAGTTGGCCAACAATCGGCACTTGCTCGCGCGTATGATCAGTTCCCGTCCATGTTGGGTCACAGCCATGGTCAGCGGTTATGATGAGAAGGTCATCGGGCTTCATTTCAGCCTGAAACGTTGGCAGCCAGGTATCGAACGCTTCCAGCGCTGCAGCATATCCTGCTGGGTCGCGGCGATGTCCATAAAGCATGTCGAAATCAACAAAGTTGGCGAATATCAAATCACCGTCAGATGCATCTGCGAGCGCGCGCAAGGTTTCTGCACCAACCGCTGCATTGCCCGAGGCCTTGCGCATATGAGTGACACCTTGATGGGCGAAGATATCGCTGATCTTTCCAACAGCAAACACCTCGCCACCATTGTTGGTGACCCAGTCGAGCAGTGTTGGGGCAGGTGGCAGAACGGAATAGTCGCGTCTGTTACCGGTGCGCTCAAAATCGGCTGGGGTCTCGCCGACGAAGGGCCGGGCGATCACGCGCCCGATGTTAAGCGGATCGACGAGCGTGCGCACGATTTTGCACAAATCGTAAAGTCGCTCCAAGCCAAAGTTGGCTTCGTGAGCTGCAATTTGAAAGACGGAATCGGCTGACGTGTAAAAAATTGGCTGACCGGTTTTGATATGCGCCGCACCAAAATTGGCGATTACATCCGTACCTGAGCCATGCAAGTTGCATAACGAGCCCGTAAGCCCTGCCTCTTCATATATGGCGTCAAGCAGCTCGGCGGGAAAAGCCGGATCTTCGTGCGCGAAATACCCCCAATCGAAACGAACCGGGACACCGGCAATCTCCCAGTGTCCGGACGGTGTGTCCTTGCCATTTGAAACTTCAGCGGCGTTTCCCCAGAAACCGCGCTTCGCCACGGCATCGATCAAGCCTGTTCCGGTAAAGCCGCTGGCGCTTGAAAGTGCATCAAAAAATCCGAGCGCAGATAGGTTTGGGCAATTCAGCGGACCTTTGGTTCCTCGGTCGTCGGCGCCGCCGTTTGCGCAAAAAGCGGCTACATGTCCAAGCGTGTTCGACCCTTCATCGCCAAACGCCTTGGCGTCCGGTGCGCCACCAACGCCCACGCTGTCCAACACGATAAGAATAGCCCTTGCCATACAGGCTCCGAAATCAGCAAATAATGGTTCGCCTTAGGCGAGTCGTCGCCCTTAACGTGGATTAATCTAGGTGCCCAACGCCAAACTGTCATCTTTCAAATTTGTCGTTGCGATTTTAGTCGCTGCCGTTCTTGGTTTATCGCCCGGAACCGGAAACGCGCAAGGCGACGATGTGTTTCGCGTTGGGTGGGTCACACGCGGCGACGAGGCGCTCGAACAACGCCTTACGCCTTTCCTTGCCTATGTGCAGGAAAATTTAGGCCGACCTGCCGAACTATATCCGGCGCCAAATGGTAAAACCCTCATCGACGCGCTCGCTGCTCGACAAATTGACTATGCAGCGCTTACCGGTACCGGATTTGCCGTTGGTCAATCATCATGCAGCTGTCTTATACCCATCGCTTCACCGTCTACCGTTGATGGTCATACGCATTTGCAGTCGGTGCTACTGGCAAAGCCGGGCATTGAAGTACCGAGACAGGACGAGGTCCTTGGTGGGTCACCATCAGACTTTTTTACCTATCAGGTGCCAAATTTTGCAGTGTCGGAAAACCGGGCGTCGC
This sequence comes from Pseudomonadota bacterium, assembly GCA_039815825.1. Taxonomy (GTDB): domain Bacteria; phylum Pseudomonadota; class Alphaproteobacteria; order Rhizobiales; family Rhizobiaceae; genus JBCBDX01. The sequence goes on along the minus strand of JBCBYO010000001.1, from coordinate 103,895 downwards.
TTTTTTCCGATGGCATCAATCTCGCCAGTGTCGCCAGTCTTGAGGCTCTCTTCACTCTGATAAAAGACGGTGATCGGCGTCCCGTTTTCGCGTGGACATATGCCACGCCAGGCACACAAACTGACAAAAGCGCGTTGACGGGCTTTGCGGCGGCTCTGGTAGGGGAGCAGCCCTCACTGGATGTCAGCTGGCAATCCGAACTGTTTCGTATAGGTCCCCACGCTGCGAGCAACGCTGTGCCCGAAGAAGACCGCTTAAAACTGGTAGAAGCGTTGGTGAAAATCGATGACGCCGCGCCACTTGTGTTTGACGTGATTTCACCAAGCTTGGGCGGCGGGTTTATCCCCGCTGCGCAAGGTGACTACGACAATTATATGCAGATCCTGCAAGCGCTGCTCAAAGCAGAGTAAAACTCAGCAATTGCTGCAGGGAATTTCGATCGGCAAACGCGGGTTGAGCCAATATTGCTCTTCAATGTCCACGCCGGTCGGGTTTCCCGATGAGTCCTTGCCGGTAAAGCGTGCAACCACCGGTTTATATTTAATACCTGCAGTGACATAGATTAAGAAGCTGTCGTCGAAACGAAGGCGTTCGGGTACGCGAATGTCACTGCCGACAACGCGGCCCGTCGTGAAATTGCCTCCGTTATCCATGCCGCGCGACCACACAACTTTACCCCACTCATCATGATCTTCGTCAACATCGACGGCTACAATCGTAATTTCCGGTTTTGTCGTTGTGTAAGGATACATAACGCTTTCGGCCACACCCATGATCCCGTGGAGCTTTACCTTGTCGACATCTTCTTGCTGGGTAACCAAATCAGCGACCGTTGAGGCAACGCGCGCGATCCGCTTGTTGACGGTCAGACCCATGGAGAGTTCAAGCGAGCCGATGTAAAGCGTCAGCAATATCGGCACAACCAGTGCGAACTCTACGGCGGCAACACCTTGGCGGTTCTTTTTAAAGTCCTGCCACTTCAGGAACAGGCCAGACGATGTATGTTTTACAGACATGCGTTGCTTCCCTTAAAACGGCTCATTTTGCCAAGTGGTGGATGCGTAAAGGAGGTTCTTACCGTTCTTCAAACCGGCCATGTATTTCTTCATGATGTCGGTATAGACCGGCCACTCATAAACCACCCGAATGCTGTTGATTGATCCCGATCCACCGGGGCTGTAGCCCCAACCTGTGGTGTCCACGACGCCAGGTTCAGAATATATGACACCTGTCGGGACGGCGGCAAAAGTGGAGTATGAACGAACATCGAACGACATGCCGGGACAACCAGGTGTCGCAAGCGCCTGCAACCGATCGCATAACAAGGTTCGAAACTCTGATGGCGTATGCGTCGACGCACTGATACGGCCCGTACGAATATCACGGCTCAATCGATCTGCCACATTACTCATATACTGTTCGGTCGTATAAGAAATCGACGTCTCAATGATCGCGAAAATAAGTGCGAAGAACGGCAAAGAAAGCAGAGTAAACTCAACTGCCGTCGCGCCTTTCCGGTCGCGCCGAAAACCGCCGATCAGACTGATAATATTTCGGAAAACACCCAAAACCAACTTCCCGCTTTCCCATATCGGCACAGCGTTACAGGAAAATGGTTGAGGATTAGTTTGTTGGTTCCGTTAAATTATCAATTGCCGTAAAGCGCTTCGTTGCGATTGGCTTCCAGGCGACGTTCGATAGCCTGTTCTTCTGCCTCGGTCAGATAAGCGCCCTCGCAGAACGGATTACACGCCAATGTCTCAACGCTTGATCGACGATAAATGCGCAATACGTCATCATCACGTGACACCGCCACGCTTTCATCAAAGATTGGCGCGCCGTCGCTATCCAAAATGACAAGGTTTGTGCGGCCAAAGCCTTGTCCCGTCAGCACGATTGTTTGCGGATCACCAACCGTGGCATCAGCGATTTCAGGATTGCCGACAATGACTGTCGATGCAGGACGCGACAGTTTGATGACGCGTGCGTGATTGAGCGACAGCACAATTTCATCTGTGTCCGCCTGAGCGATACTTGGCATCGCCGGCGTCAGCATGGCGCTCGCAATAGCGGTGAAGAAAACTCGACGGAGAAACTTAGACATGGCACACCTTCCACACGGATAAATGTGAAATTATCGCTCAGTGGTGAAGGAAGCATTAACCATGGGGTGGGATTTTGCGAGCGAAGGGTGGGGCACACTTAATCGCTCTTCATAAAGCGGCAGGCGATGCAGGGGTAAGCTGGCCATAATCATTCTCCGATGTGGTGGGTTATGACAACTTCAGATAGAGCAAAACTAACACCGGTAATTTTATGCGGTGGGGCAGGTTCGCGGCTTTGGCCGCTGTCACGGGACGACAAGCCCAAGCAATTTCACGCGCTGTTTAACAACAAGTCGCTTCTGCAAAATACGTTGGATCGTATGCCGCCCGGCGCCCATGATGGAGCGCTGTTTGAGCCAGCGATTATTCTGGGTAGCTTCGGACTTCGCTCGGTTTTTGAAGCCGAGTTCTTCGGTTCAGACAACAAGCCAGGCGGCGTATTGCTGGAGCCATCAATTCGAGACACGGCCGCCGCAATCGCCGCCGTAACGCGCCACGTAGCCATTAAAGACCCGGACGCGCTTTTGCTGGTGGTCCCTTCGGATGCAAAAATCGACGATCATGCCGCTTTCCGTGCCGCTGTGGCAAAAGCCGCAGCCACCGCCAGCGACCGCGATAGCATCATGCTCATCGGCATCAAACCGACGCGTCCAGAAACACAATATGGATATATTGAGCGTGGCGATGCTCTAGATGACGGTTTTACGGTCAAAAAATTCCGTGAAAAGCCGGACTTGGCTACGGCTAAGGAATATTTGGCCACGGGCGATTTTTACTGGAATGCAGGCATGTTCTTGTTCCGTGCCGGACGCATGGCCGAAGAATTTGCGGCTCGCCAACCGGAAATCTGGGAAAAAGCCGCGATGGCCGCTGACAAGGCGCAATCGGTCGGCAACGGGGACTTCTGGGTGCTCGACAAGGATGCGTTCGATGTCGCTCCAAAACTCTCCATCGACTATGCGATCATGGAAAGTGCGGACAATATCGGTGTCGTGGAAGCCGCTTTTGATTGGGACGATCTTGGCTCGTGGGCACAGCTGCATGATGCAAGCACCAAGAATGATGACGGCAACGCGCTAATCGGCCCAACCTTCGCTATTGAAAGCACCGGCAATCACATCCGCTCCGATGGGCCGGTTGTGGGTGTTGCAGGGGCTGAAGGCCTGACTGTTGTGGCTGAAGACGGCAAGGTGCTTGTCGTGCCGACCGACAAATCAGCGCTTGTCAAAAACGTCACGCAGACCTTCAAGGCCCAGTTTAAGGGCAACGTTGCGTACGATCGATCCAAAACAGCGATCCGATCGTGGCTTTTTGAGACTTGCTTGCCATTCTGGGCGGGTGCTGGTCTCGACCCCCAATTTGGCGGTGTGCATGAGGCGCTGGCTTTTGACGGAGTTCCAGCACCCCATACCAAAAAGCGTCTGCGGGTCCTGCCGCGGCAAATCTATTGCTTTGCCCATGCGATGCATGTCGGTTGGGACGGGATGGACGACGAAACGCTGCGCAGTCTGTTCAACACGCTCATCACCACAGGCTGGCATGAGGAAGAGGGCGGTTTCATCCACCTTTTCAACCCGGATGGCTCAATCCAAAACCCGCTTCGCGACACCTATGACCAGTGCTTTGTGATGCTGGCTTGTGCCTGGTTGCACCGGTCAAAAGGATGGCCTGAAGCGCGCCAATGGGCCGACAAGACCCTGCGATGGATGGATGACCATCTGGCGGATCCACATGGCGGTTATGTTGAGAACAGTGACCGGGTCTTGCCGCGCAGGGCCAATCCGCACATGCATTTCTTCGAAGCAATGCTTGCGTGGTTTGAGGCAACAGGTGAAGAGGATTTCCTCAATCGCGCCGAAAAGATTGTCGGTCTGTTTCAGTCCTATTTCTACGATCCCGCAACGGGCACTTTAAGTGAGTTTTTTGCGGAAGACTGGACGCCGGATCGAACCGGTGATGTTGAACCCGGTCACCATTACGAATGGGCGTGGTTGCTTCTGCGCTACAACCGTTTGCGCCCGACTGAAGACTTGGAACAGCAAGCGAAGATGCTTTTTGCGACGGCCAACGCTTTCGGTCACCACCAAACCACCAAAGCAGCTTGTGATACGATGCGCCCCAACGGAACAAATCTATCAAATCGTGCCCGCTGCTGGCCCCAAACCGAAGCCCTCAAATGTGCCATCGAGATGGAGAAGATCGGCGTTGGTGGTGCATCGGCATTGCGCGCGCAAATGGTAGACGTGTTGTTCGATCACTATCTTGGAAAATACCAACCAGGTGGTTGGTGTGATGCGATCAGCGACACAGGCAAGCCCGTTGCCGCTGACATGCCGTCAAGCACATTTTACCATGTGTTCTGTGCATTGATCGAACATTTGAACGCAGATTAGGCTGATTGGCGCTCGGCTGCTTCGAGCGCCGCCAAATCGACTGCCGATGGTTGAAAAACAACGGTGACCGGCGTTTCGCGTGAAACTTGCCTATCCAATGCACTTTGCGCCTCATCGCCAAGTGACTGCTGCCATTCGCGTAGCTTTGGCATATAAGTGCCCAGTGCTTTCATCACGGCAATCTTCTGTTCGCGAGAGGCATGGGCGACCAGTTCCACCCCGAGGCATAAAAGGTGCTCGGTCTGTGCGTAGTCAGTGCCGTTGACGGGTACAACGACTACCGGGCCGTTACCAAGGAAACCGCATACCACTTCGTTTTCATCTGCCGCTGCGCCCAGCACACCAAGTAGCGGCGAACTCTCACGGTAAGTTGCCAGCGATCCTGCTGTGCCAGTTTGAGCGCTCACAACACCTGTAAGGTTATTTGTGTTGCCGCTAATGTCGATCAGCGCCGCAAAGCGCACTTCTTCCACCAAGCGTGAGACGGCAGCGAGCGTCTTGCGGTGATCAAAGCTCATGCGACTGTCGGCCAAACCAATATCTGCCAACGCCTTGCGCAAGCCGGTCGTCAGCGCATCTTCCGGTCGGCTCGTGCCAACGGTCACAGTCTTGGCCTGATGTCGGATTGTGTCCACCGGGCGCGACGTTTCTTCATATGCAAGGCGTAGCCGCTCCTCGGCTGCCTTTGCGACAGCAGTGGCGTTTTCAGCATTGCGCAATTGGCGCGCTAGATTGGCAACAAACGCTATATCGCTAGCCCCGAGGCCTGAGTTGAAAGCCCCCATCGCGGCCTCGTCCACAAAAGCATCCAGCGCATCGGCTGTCGCGAATGAATCTGCGTCTTGCGCGTCCATCGCAATCAAATTGACCTGCGAGACGATCGCCTTGAGCTTTTGCGCGCCTTCATCGATGGCACGCGCCGCATGGAAGCCGAACAGGTGTCCTGCAACCGTCGCAAGTACAAAAGCCAGATCACCACCAATGGCGGGCAGGGCGATCACTCGCTCCGCATATTCTTCAAAGGCTTCAGCGTCGGTGCCCTCTGTTGCAAATACCACCGGTCGGCCATTGTGCGCCTTAAAGATCGCCGCTTCCTTGACCACATCGCCTACCAGATCAGACGGAAGATCATTGGCCACAACCAGTGTGAGCGGTTCGGTCGACAAATCGATGTGCTTTTTGTCCTCGGTAAAATCGACGGGTATCGACTTGTAGCAAAGCTCCGAAAGCTTGATCCGAATTTCCAGCGCCGCAATGTGATTGACGCCCGACCCCGTCACTGCCCAGTAACGCGAATAAGGCGCCAACGCGGTAGCGCACTCGCCGATCCCCGCCTCATTGTCGAGTACTTGTTGAATGGCAGCGGGCAATCGTTCCAACTCGCCCATTTCATAAGCGAGTTCTGCGTCCGTCATCGTCTCAAGCTGTTCGGCGAGGAAGAGTGCGGTTAGTTTGCCAGCTGTAATCTGCGAGTAAAAAGCCTTGGTGGAGGCAACCGACATCTCCACATCGCGGCCATCGGATGTGAAAAGAACACTGTCCGCTTTACGCACCAAGTCGGAGTTACGGCGGTTGACGATCGCGTGCACGACTGCGCCTCGTTCCCGCACCAGATCTACCGCGCGGTTTGTATCGGTGGTCGTGCCGGACTGCGAAACGGCGATGACCAGCGACTTTTCAAATTCGAAAGCTTCGATATCGGCTGAGAGTTCAGACGAGCGAACCGCCTCCACAGGAATGCGCCGGCGGCTGTCGCGCCACAGCGCTTTTTCAATCAAGTGTGCAATGCCCACAGCGGCCACACCGGCTGTGCCTTGGCCAATCACATAAATACGGGAAATTCCTTGGCCAGCAGTCTCGCGGAGCTTGTTCCAAATGTCGGTTTTGAGCCGATCAAAAGCGATGAAACCGTCACGCTCACGCCGATACCTGCCCTTAATCGTATTGGCGACACTGGACGGACCGTCATTGATCTCTTTTTCAAGGAAATGCTCGAAGGCACCTCGGTAGATATCGCGCGCGAAAATCTGGATGGGCTCAAAAGCGATTTTGGCAACATTGCCGTCATTGACGGTTAGAACACGCGGCGTTTCATTTTCGCCATCCAGATGAATGACGGATCCTCCAGCGACAGACCGTGAGAGGTTGCAACTTTCACGCGCTGCGTTGGCTAGACCATAAACCTCGGAGGCAAACATCCAGCCGTCTTTGAGGCGTGCGGCATGCAAACCTTGGCCTGAGCCCTTTTGCGCCAGATAGGCTTGACCTGGGAAAGCTGGATCAATGCAACCAATGGCAACAGAACCGTCGAGCCGACGCATCGCGGAACGGAAGTGCCCCAATCGGTCATCGTCAGCCAATTTATCGGACAGTCGCTCCGTCAGTGGAATGATCTTGGCATCGGTTGTTATGGACGCGTCGACGGCAAGCTGACGACCGATGACCATTTCTTCCAGCAGTTCGAGATGATTGTCGACATCCCCGTTCAGCGCATACATCGCGCCAATTTCTGACCCATTACTGTCGGCACTGAGCGAAGCATTGTGCGGGTGGCAATTGGCAACCGAGATCACGCCATGTGACGCCCAACGCGTGTGCGACAAGATGCTGGCACGGCTGGCTAAAGGCGCCAAGGCCCAGAGCAGCGTGTCGCTTGAGATCGCCGCGCGCAGTGCTGCGCCATTGTCACCCAGCCGACCCACCAAATCGGCTGTTTTATAGATAAAGGTGGCGACGCCATTGTCGGCGACGAAAACTGACAGGTGGTCACCGTGCAACTGTGCTGTACGTTCCACTAGATCAGCTCGCAGTGGCTCTGCAAGCTGCGCCACGGCGTCCTTGCCCACCTCAATCTGGATAGCTATGCCGGCAGAGTCGCGGCCGCGCACCTCCAATTTGTCGATGGCGCGCAGCACATATTCGGTCGGGATCGCTACATTGAGCGCCGCCAAACTGTCCGTTGTCTCAGAGCACACAAGGGCAGCGCACATATCGGCATGCTCGCCCACTTCAACTGACAATTGCCAAGCGTAATCGCGTACGCTTTCGACCAATGGATCCAGTTCGGTGCGCCCTTGTTTGGAAAGCGCAGATAGTTTCTCGCTCAATCCACTCAGTGCGGCGCCCATATCGCCAATTTGTTGCCGAAGTTCAGTTTGACTGGCAACATCGCGTAAAAAAGAAATCGACATAAGGCTCGCAAACTGAGCCTCCAATGCGTCCGTGACACGTGAAGCAACGAGTTCTGCTTCAAGACCGTCTGCATTATCAAGAAGTGCCGAAATCTGTTGGAACCAAGGGTGGCCGGTTGATTCGCCAGGAAATTGGCCTGTCACATAGCCAGCAATACCGCACATAAATGTCTAATCCCCGTTACCACGGCTACGTCAGCCGTCCCTTAGAGTAGGCGCTCCATGGCAAGCATGCATTCTTCGCACAACTCTTCATGGTTCACAAAACATGTGGGCTCTTTACATAACTCCCACAAGCAATGGTAGTTTTCCACAGTATCACTACAATCTGTGGGAAAAGTGTATTTTTCGAAGATTGATAAAATACGTCATGATGTTGCCTTATTCTGGTGCTTTCCTCCTATGATCGACGATTGTGTCGAGGTTCGGTGGAGGCTCGTCCCCGCCACACCGGCCAGTGGTGGTCTAATCCCCTCTCCAGATTGCCACTTGATTATCTTTTGCCGCTGCTTGCACACTCAGGCGGCGGCGTTTTTTTGGGATTTTTCTGATGATCGATAGTGTTTTAAGTGATCTGGACGATGGGCTGGATGCAAGTGCTGAGCGTCTAATGGCGCTTTTACGCATCCCATCAATTTCAACCGATCCCGCTTATGCAGGCCATTGCCGCGCGGCTGCCCAATGGCTCGTTGATGATTTGACGTCTATTGGTTTTACCGCCTCTATCCGTGATACCGCCGGACATCCAATGGTGGTGGCTCACCATGATGGGCCATCCGATAATGCACCGCATGTGCTTTTCTACGGCCATTACGATGTCCAGCCTGCCGACCCGCTCGAATTGTGGACCTCGGAGCCCTTTGAACCACAATTGGAAGAGCAAAACGGGTTGAAGGTCATTACCGGCCGCGGATCTTCCGATGACAAAGGCCAGTTGATGACATTCGTTGAAGCTTGCCGCGCTTACAAAAAAGTAAGCGGCCAACTGCCATGCAGGGTCACGATACTGTTTGAAGGTGAGGAAGAAAGCGGATCGCCATCTCTTAAACCGTTCTTGGAAGCCAACGCCGATGAGCTGAAAGCCGACTTTGCCTTGGTGTGCGACACCAATATGTGGGATCTTGAAACGCCGGCAATTTCAGCCGGGCTGCGCGGTTTGGTCGGCGAAGAAATCGTCGTTCATGCCGCAGATCGCGATTTGCATTCAGGCTATTTTGGTGGAGCCGCGGCCAATCCACTTCATATTTTGTCAAAGGCGTTGGCAGATCTGCATGCTGACGATGGTTCGGTCACGATCCCGGATTTCTATAATGGGGTTGAAGAAACGCCAGAAGATATCAAAGCCGCCTGGGGTGGCCTTGGCAAAACCGACGCGTCTTTTCTCGGTGCCATCGGCCTGGAACATCCATCGGGTGAAAAGAACCGATCTGTTCTCGAACTGACTTGGGCGCGTCCGACGTGTGAAGTGAACGGCATCATAGGCGGCTACACGGGCGAAGGCTTCAAGACAGTAATTCCCGCCGAAGCCTCAGCAAAAGTCTCCTTCCGCTTGGTCGGAAAACAAGATCCAGACGCGATCCGCGAAAACTTCCGAGCGTTTATCAAAGCGCGAATTCCTGCCGATTGTTCCGTCACATTCCATGAGCATGGCGGTTCGCCGGCCATACAGCTGCCTTACGATTCGCCGCTTTTAAACACCGCCAAGAATGCCCTTTCCAGGGAATGGCCGAAACCGGCAGTCATGATTGGTATGGGCGGCTCCATCCCGATCGTTGGAGATTTCCAGTCGCTTTTGGGTATGGACAGCTTGCTCGTCGGATTTGCACAGTCGGATGACCGCATCCATTCGCCCAATGAAAAGTACAATTTGATGTCATTTCACAAAGGCCAGCGGTCATGGGCACGCATTCTTGAAGCGCTCGCTGCATCCGCTTAAACGCCCAAACCGAACAAAATTTGCCGAAAATTTGGGTTTGTCGCGTTATCGGCCATTAACCGCCGCTTAAACGCCACAATTTAAAAAGAACGCGTACCGAATTGGGTAATGCGTATCGGTCACCGGATTTATGCTGTTTTCGCGCAAAAAGAAAAAGCGGGTCGAACCGCGCCTAGTATCCCGCAATGATGGTGGGTTAAGCGGACTTGCGCTTACGGCAGATGACAGAGTTTTGCCGAAGGGCAAGTCGGCGCGAAAGGGCAAAAAGACTAACGCGTCCAGCAAGCGGCGCGTTGTCAAAAGTCTGCCAAAAGCCAAACAAAACAAACCAGTGAAAAATACACGCCGTCCGGTGGGCAAGAAGCGCCGGGCGCAACGGCAGCGCGGTCGCGGTCTCATCGGCGGTCTCTTCTATTGGACATTTGTGCTTTGCATTTGGGGCGGCATCGGTCTTACCGGCGTGGTGGTTTATTACGCCGCTCAGCTGCCGTCGGCATCCACATGGGCAGTTCCGGATCGTCCACCGAATGTCAAAATAGTCTCAACCAATGGAACATTGATTGGCAACCGCGGTGCGACCGGTGGGCAAGCGCTTGGCCTGCACGAAATGAGCCCGTATATCCCGCAAGCGGTCGTGGCGATCGAAGACCGGCGTTATTTCTCGCACTTTGGCTTCGATCCCAAAGGTTTTGCCCGGGCTATGGCCGCCAATGTGGCGGCAGGCCGCCTTGTTCAAGGCGGGTCCACGCTGACGCAGCAGCTGGCCAAGAACCTGTTTCTTTCCGCAGATCGTACCGTTGGGCGCAAAGCGCAAGAGGTCCTTCTGGCGCTGTGGCTTGAACAAAAATACTCCAAAGAGCAAATCTTGGAGATGTATTTGAACCGCGTCTATTTCGGTTCCGGTGCCTATGGGGTGGAAGCGGCGGCACGCCGCTATTTCAACAAGTCCGCCCGCGATGTTTCCTTGCCAGAGGCTGCTTTGCTTGCCGGTCTTTTGAAAGCGCCGTCGCGCCTTTCACCCGCCCGAAACCCAGAGGGTGCCGAGGAGCGCGCGCAGCTGGTGTTGTCTACCATGCGCGACCAAGGACTTGTCTCCGATAGCGAAATGACCGCCGCGATGGCACGGCATACCACGCGTGCAGCGCGTTATTGGACTGGGTCCGAACATTATGTGGCAGATGCCGTTATGGAACAGTTGCCGGAGTTGATTGGCGGTATTCAGGGTGACTTGATTGTCGATACAACGGTCGACTTGGCGCTGCAAAAATTTGCCGAAGGTGCAATACGCGATCTGATTACCGAACACGGCAAAGAACGAAATGTCTCCCAAGGTGCGTTGGTTTCCATCGATGCGACCGGTGCCGTGCGGGCGCTGGTGGGTGGTTCTGATTATGCAAACTCGCAGTTCGATCGGGCACGCGAAGCTAAACGACAGCCTGGGTCGGCCTTTAAGCCTTTTGTGTACATGGCGGCCATCGAGCAGGGCTATACGCCATCTACGATGGTCAATGATGCACCGGTACGGATCGGCAAGTGGCAACCTGAAAACTACAATGAAAAATATTTCGGCGATGTAACGCTTTCGACGGCTCTGTCGAAGTCGCTGAACTCTGTCGCCGCGCGCCTTATGCAAGATGTGGGTCCCGGTTCGGTCATCGAGGCGGCTTCCCGCCTTGGGATCAATTCCCGTCTTGATCCAAACGCATCACTGGCTCTTGGCACATCGGAAGTCTCGCTGTTTGAACTGACATCTGCCTACACTGCATTTGCGTCCGGCGGGTGGCGCAACGACCCTTATCTGATCAAGCGGGTCACCACTGCCGACGGTTCGGTTCTTTACGAAAACAAGTCAGCGCCGTGGCAGGCTATTTCTCCGCAAGAGGCAGGCATGATGAGCGCGATGATGCAAAAAACCGTGTCCGAAGGAACGGCCACGCGCGCGCAGTTTGATCATCCTGCCGCAGGCAAAACGGGCACCACCCAAAATTCAAAAGATGCATGGTTTGTCGGCTACACTGCAAATCTGACGACCGGTGTTTGGTTCGGCAATGATGACAATACGCCGATGAAAAAGGTTACCGGCGGCTTTTTGCCCGCCGAAGCTTGGAAGCGTTATATGGTTCGGGCTCATGAAGGCGTCCCGGTCGCGCAATTGCCTGATTACGTGCGACAGCCGCAATATGTTGACAAAAGGCGCCCTCCTAACGCCGTTCCGTCGGCGCGCGCCGGTGACGGCTTCAACTTCGGATCAACACCCGGTGCCTCAAATGGCGGTAGTTTTCCGCCACCACCCGATCCACAAACAACGGCCTCCACAGGCCAACAACGCGGGATCGTGGACATTATTCTGGGGCGGTAAGGGCGAGGTCGCGAGAGCGATTTTTTGCTCCTTCAGCATAAAAAATAGCCACATCACGGCCTTAGGTTGTTCACACTGGCATCCCAAGAGTTTGTCGTGATCAACTAGCTTTTCTGAAGGCCGCTCATGTCCCGGCAGAACGCAAACCTTGTGTACTTTTTTTCAATCGTTTTTTTTCTGGGCCTTTTTACCCACGTAAAAATGACAGTCGATTTGTTCATCGGCATAATACATCTCGATGAGCGCATTTTTGCCCTTTCCGATTTCGTAAATAACTGGATGGCGATCAAGTTATGGTCGGAAGGAAAGCATATGCTCATCTTCGATTATGACGCTTACCTGCAAGAGTTGGTCGCGGTGTTTGGACCAGGTATCGAACAGAAGGCTTGGTCGTATCCACCTCACTTTCTGCTTTTTCTACTACCGTTGCAGGAGACAGATTTGGTGTGGTCGGCGATAGCCTACCAAATCATCGGGCTGGTGTTTTTCGGAGTAGCTGTTTGGCTTTTTTTGGCCAATACGAAATTCGGTGAAACGAACGGTAATGCAAGACTGTTGTTCCTTGCGCTAGCTCCCTTTTGTTGGCTGCAGCTCATTTATATGCACAATGGCTATTGGGTGGCTGGCTTCATGCTGCTTGGATTTTGCTATGCCGGGTCTCGCCCTGTTTTCGCGGGACTTTGTTTTGCGGTGCTGACAATAAAACCGCAGCTCGGTATTTTAATACCGGTGTATCTGATATTTTGTGGTTATTGGAAAACAATCGCCTCAACGATCATTTGGACGGCCGCCATCCTGTGCATGACCGGGATGATCTTCGGTTTCGAGATATTTCCGCTGTTTTTTTCGCAGACAATGCCGAACCAGACTGAGGTTCTGTTATCTTGGGATGGGTTTGTAGGCATGATGCCGGGCATTATCGGCGCCTTGCGCGTCTATAAAGCCCCCTCTGATATGATCGCGATCATGTATTTTGCCTGGGTTTCGCTTTTGATCGTACCGATCATACTTCTGATCTGGAAGTGCCAAGACCCTCTTCATAGGATCTATGTGACAATTTGCGGAACGTTCGTAATCTCGCCTTATTCCGTATCTTACGACATGGGTGCTTTGTCGGCGGTTGCCGCTCTCATATTGATAAGGGAAGACTTTAAAGATGACGAAGCTGGCAAGTCTCTATTCCTCGCATTGATGACCGTCCTTCCGGTGTTGGTTTTCCCTTTGTCCCTATCTTACCTGACCGTAGTACCGTTCATTTTGGTCGGATCATTGGTCTGGATTTGGTGGCAATCGAGGGGCAAACCGACTGCTGAACCTACAATTACCAGTCCAACCGTTAGTTGAGGCCTATACGCCGCGCCCACACTTTTCTGTGAGCGCAAGTCTTGCACGCAAAGTGGTGGCTAACTATATCGCGCACAGCGAGGGAATAGCGGCCGCGTTGACGGCCCAACCCTCTGTTTTTGTTAAGCCAGAAGGGACCATGCAATCGAACGCCGTAACGGGTCGGCGTGGTCTGCTAGAAGAAGAGGTAAAAAATGGCAAAAGTAATTGGGATTGACCTCGGGACCACGAACTCCTGTGTCGCCGTAATGGATGGTAAAGACGCCAAGGTGATCGAAAATGCCGAAGGCGCGCGCACAACACCGTCAATGGTAGCGTTTCCTGACGATGGCGAGCGTCTGGTGGGTGAACCAGCCAAGCGTCAGGCTGTTACAAATCCCGAGAATACTCTGTTTGCCGTCAAGCGTTTGATCGGACGTCGCTACAGCGACCCGACCGTCGCCAAAGACAAGGATATGGTTTCCTACAAAATCGTCGAAGGCAAAAACGGCGATGCGTGGGTAGAAGCTGGCGGCGAGAAGCGCTCCCCTGCCGAAGTTTCAGCGATGGTTCTTCAAAAAATGAAGGAAACAGCCGAAGCCTATCTCGGTGAGAAGGTTGAGCAAGCTGTTATCACGGTCCCTGCATACTTTAACGATGCGCAGCGTCAGGCGACAAAAGACGCTGGCAAGATTGCCGGTCTTGAGGTGCTTCGCATCATCAACGAGCCAACCGCCGCTGCTCTAGCTTACGGCTTGGATAAAAATGATGGCCGTACGATTGCCGTCTATGACTTGGGTGGTGGTACATTCGACGTGTCAATCCTTGAGATTGGCGACGGCGTTTTTGAAGTGAAATCCACCAACGGTGATACTTTCCTTGGCGGTGAAGACTTCGACATGCGCTTGGTTGAATATCTCGCAACCGAGTTCAAGAAAGAGAACGGGCTTGACCTGCGCGCCGACAACATGGCGCTGCAACGCCTGAAAAAGGCCGCTGAAAAAGCCAAGATCGAACTTTCATCAACATCACAAACAGAGATCAACGAACCTTTCATCTCTATGGACCCGGAGACACGCCAGCCATTGCACCTGGTGATGAAGCTCAGCCGTGCAAAATTTGAAAGCCTGGTCGATGATCTGATCAAGCGCACCGTCAAGCCGATGGAAGCAGCCTTGAAGGATGCTGGTATCAAGGCTGGTGAAGTTGATGAGGTTGTTCTCGTCGGCGGTATGACCCGGATGCCAAAAGTTCAGGAAACGGTGAAGAACTTCTTCGGCAGAGAGCCGCACAAGGGTGTGAATCCTGATGAGGTTGTGGCCATGGGTGCCGCGATCCAGGGTGGCGTTTTGCAGGGCGACGTTAAAGACGTACTCCTCCTCGACGTAACGCCATTGTCACTTGGTATTGAAACGCTCGGTGGTGTCTTCACACGTCTGATTGATCGCAACACAACGATCCCGACGAAGAAATCACAGACCTTTTCTACAGCTGATGACAATCAGGCAGCTGTGACCATTCGCGTCGGTCAGGGCGAGCGCGAAATGTTCGGCGATAACAAGCTGCTGGGTCAATTCGATCTGGTTGGTATCCCGCCAGCACCCCGTGGCGTGCCGCAGATTGAAGTGACATTCGACATCGACGCCAACGGCATCGTGAATGTGAAGGCACAGGACAAAGGTACTGGCAAAGAGCACGAGATCCGCATTCAAGCCTCTGGTGGCCTGTCTGACGATGAGATCGAGCAGATGGTCAAGGATGCCGAGGCTAACGCCGAAGCTGACAAGAAGCGTCGCGAAGCCGTGGAAGCCAAGAACCAGGCTGAGAGCCTGATCGATTCCACTGAGAAATCACTGGCGGAGCATGGCGACAAGGTAGAGGCGGAAGACAAGCAGGCGATCGAAGACGCCGTGGCTGCCTTGAAAGAAGAGATCGGCAAGGAAGAGGTGGATGGCGATGCCATTACCGCCAAGACCCAAGAGCTGGCACAAGCTTCCATGAAGCTTGGTCAGGCGATCTATGAAGCCACGCAGGCCGAGGAAAGCGCTGCTGCTGAAGCAGATGCTGCTGCCGACGCCGGTGAGGATGTTGTCGATGCCGATTTCGAAGAAATCGACGATGACGACGAAGATCAGAAAAAATCAGCCTGATTTTTCCCGCTTAATTTAGATTACCTGAGAAGTCGGCCTAACCGCCGGCTTTTTTTGTAACCGCTTTTAAGCCTTCGACTTAACCTTGTTTTAACTATACGTTAGGTTTCGCGTTGCTTCTCACCTAAACTTAACTGCGCGAGGTTAGGTCATCTCATTTGCCTAAATGGTTTGACCGTTTCAGGTGCAGGGTGATGACAACGTATCATACATTTGCGGTTTGGCGCTTTATCGCCGCGCTGATGGTCATGGCGTACCATTTTCTCCATTATTCAGAAAACGGGCTGGATTGGGCCGTGTGGTTCGAGAACATGCTGCCGCTTCTCGATCTGTTTTTCATGATTTCGGGCTATCTTATATACGACCGCTACGCACAAAAGCTCAGCCAGCCCGGGAGTTATGCGCCGTTCCTGATGCGCCGTATGGCCCGGCTTTACCCGCTCCACCTGGCAACAACCGGGTTTTTCGTTCTGGTCAGCCTTGCATGGCAGTTTGGCATCATTGATTCAAATGCCGGCGCCAGCCGATATAATTGGTCGTCGCTTCCTGCCAATTTGCTGCTCCTGCAGGCGTGGGGTGTGCAAGACACGCTGACGTTCAACTATGTTTCTTGGTCGGTGTCCGCCGAGTGGTTCTGCTACCTCATGATGCCGGTCATTCTGCTAGTTGCCTCGCGGTTCGGATGGCTAGGCCTGATTGTGCTGGCCGCTGTTACCTATGCCGGATTGGAATTTGCCATTGCCCAAGGCTGGACCTTTGGGAAATTTATGGCTGACACAAAGCTTTGGGGAGCCTATCGGGTGTTCTCTGCATTCTGCTTGGGTGCTGTCGCGTGGCACTTGTCGCAACTGCGCCCGTACCCCGTGCGCTCGCACGCGCTCGGATGGATACTTGGATTTTTCCTTGTTTGGCTGATGTTCAATGGAGTGAATTACTACATTATCCTTGCAGGCATGGTGCTCGCTCTGGCTTTGGCGGGTGCCGCCGAATTGGACAATCCGGACGGCATCAAGTGGATATCGCCAGCGCTTCCCGTTTTGGCGGTGTCATTCGGCATCTATCTTTGGCACCCGGTGGTGGAGACGGTGCTGCTTTCACTGGTTTGGAACCGGATGATCGGCGCGTTCATGCCAATGCCGATTGAGGCCTTCATGGTCTTTGCAGCCTTTGTCACCTTGCTTGTTGCGCTTTGTTCTGCGCGGTATTTTGAGAAACCGGTGGCTGAATGGATATTGGCAAGGGTGAAGTATCGTGGCGGAGTATCGCACCGCACGGCATCTACACATATTCCCGGTGAGTGAGCCGATAGTTTTCACGCAACATCTGGAAACATTCTAATTCCCTGATTATATCCAGCCAGAATTGTGAAAGAACGCATGTCGGCGAAACCACGCTTTTGAGTAAAAGGCGTCAGATAAAAAACGACAAGCGCTGGGTATTGTGCGGATCGGGCCATATGGCGAAAGCAGACTTCTACGAAACTTTAGGTGTGGCCAAGGGCGCTGACGACGGCGCACTTAAGAGTGCTTACCGCAAAATGGCTATGAAGTATCACCCGGATAAAAATCCCGGTGATGCGGCAGCGGAGCAAAGATTCAAAGAAGTCAACGAAGCCTACGAGACGCTCAAGGACCCGCAAAAGCGGGCAGCCTATGATCGGTTTGGCCATGCCGCGTTTGAACAAGGTGGTATGGGGGGCGGCAATCCGTTTGGTGGCGCTGCCGGTGCAAGCGGGTTCTCCGATATTTTCGAAGACATTTTCGGCGAGATGATGGGCGGTGCTGCGCGCGGCGGCCAGCGTCAATCGTCCGGTGGTCGCGAGCGTGGTGCGGACCTGCGCTACAACCTTGAGATTTCGCTGGAAGAGAGCTTTGCTGGCAAGACGGCACAAATCCGGGTCCCGACATCCAAAACCTGTGATGTTTGTAGTGGTTCAGGCGCTAAGCCGGGTTCAAAGCCAACAACATGTTCCACCTGTAACGGCATAGGCCGTGTACGCGCGGCACAGGGATTTTTCTCAATCGAGCGCACATGCCCGACATGTAACGGGCGTGGCGAGATCATTACCGACCCCTGCGACGCGTGTAACGGTCAGGGCCGCGTGACCGAAGAGCGGTCGCTATCTGTCAATATCCCTGCTGGTATCGAAGATGGCACACGCATCCGTTTGGCCGGTGAGGGCGAAGCCGGGTTCCGCGGCGGCCCCGCGGGCGATCTCTACATTTTCATATCAGTGCGACCGCATGAGTTCTTCCAACGCGACGGGGCAGACCTTTTCTGCAAAGTACCGCTGTCTATGACAACGGCATCGCTTGGCGGATCCTTTGAGGTCACGACACTCGACGGTACGCAGACCCGGGTAAAAGTACCCGAAGGCACGCAATCGGGTAAGCAGTTCCGCTTGAAAGGCAAGGGCCTGCCGGTCATGCGCCAGTCGGCCATGGGTGACCTCTATATCCAGATCAGCGTCGAGACACCGCAAAACCTTTCCAAGCGCCAGCGCGAATTGCTTGAAGAATTCCAGGAAATATCGGCAAAAGAAAATTCGCCACAATCCTCTGGTTTCTTCAATCGCATGAAGGGTTTCTTTGATATTGGCGAGTGAGCGCGGTCGGGCGACTAAAGCCAAAAATGGCTTTGATCGTGTTGTCGACCAATGCCGCTTCATTGGCGCTATGGCGCGCGCGCCCAAGATCACCGGTGCCGTGGCACCATCATCACGCCATTTGGCAGCGATGATGGTGCGAACGATCAATAAAGAAAGCGGCGATCCAATCTTGGAACTGGGTCCGGGTACCGGCGCAATAACCCGTGCCATCGTCCAGAAATGCGGCGCGCCAGACCGTGTGACCTGCGTCGAGTATGAAGACCGTTTGGCTCAAAAGCTTGCAACGCGGTTTCCGGCAACCAATGTCCTTCAAGGTGACGCATTTCAGCTGAATGCGCTGGAGCGATTGCCGCGTGATTTGCCCTTTGGGTGTGTGATCTCAAGTTTGCCGCTTTTGAACTTTGATCCGGAATTGCGCCAAAGCCTGCTGGCTGATGCCATGGATTTGTTGCGCCCAGGTGGCGCATTTGTTCAGTTTAGCTACGGGTTTTCCGCGCCGATCGATGCAAACCAAAGCGAGATTAAGTTGACGGCATCGCGATGGGTACTTCGAAACCTACCCCCGGCGCGTGTGTGGACCTATATAAAACCAGACATGTAACCTAGCGGTTTTAGCTGATCGCGATCTCCTTCGGAAGCCCTATGAAAATCCTGATTTTTGCCGGATCCACACGTATCGGTTCACTCAATGTGAAGCTGGCACAAGCCGCTAACAAAGTACTGGCAGAAGCTGGCGCAGAGACCAATTACATCAACCTGGTCGACTACCCTCTGCCGATATTCGATGAAGATCTGAAAAACGAAAAAGGCATACCCACTAATGCGACCAAGTTAGCGCAGCTTATGGTCGCCCATGATGGCCTGTTCGTGACATCGCCCGAGTACAATTCATCGGTTTCTCCGTTGCTGAAAAACACAATTGACTGGTTGAGTGTTATTTCGACCAAACCAAAACCGTTTCCCGGTTTGACAGTTGCGCTTGGCGCGGCATCGCCGGGGAGTCTTGGGGGCGTTCGCGGTCTTTATCATTTGCGGACTATTTTCATGAATGTCGGCGCGCAGATCATCACTGAACAGTCCATTGTTCCAAACGCAAAATCCGCATTTGATGATAATGGCAACGTCACCGACGAGCGTACATTGTCATTTTTGAAAGCCAGCTGCCGTTCGTTGATGGAGCACGCCTTGCCGGGAAGAGGTCGCGATTAGCGAACAAACCGGATTGCGGTTTGTGCGAACCCATGTCAAATCCGCCCGATGACTGTTGATAAACCCAATGACCGCCTGATTGTCGCGTTGGACGTGCCGAGCGTGTTGGATGCGTCTGCCATTATTGCCGCACTCGGTGACGTGGTCAGCTTTTACAAGATCGGACACCAGCTTGGTTTTGCTGGCGGGTTGGCACTCATCCCCGAACTGAAGGCCGCCGGCAAATCTGTTTTCCTCGATATGAAACTTTTGGATATCGACAACACGATTGAAAAAGGCGTCGAAAGCATTGTCAAACTCGGTGTCGATATGCTGACCATCCATGCCTACCCAAAGGCGATGACAGCAGCGGTTAAGGCGGCACAAGGATCAAACCTTTGCCTGCTTGGTGTGACTGTTTTGACCTCAATGGATGGGCAGGATCTTGGGGAGGCAGGTTATCAGTTGGATCCTCTTTCACTCGTCAAACGGCGCGCTCAGCAAGCGCGTGATTTGGGAATGGGCGGGGTGGTATGTTCTGCAGCAGAAGCACAAATTGTTCGCGCAATCGTTGGGCCAGATATGGCTGTCGTCACGCCCGGCATTCGACCGGCGGGCACAGCTGCCAACGATCAAAAACGGATCGTGACGCCAGGTGACGCCGTCAATGCTGGCGCCTCGCATCTGGTTGTCGGGCGCCCTATAACGGCGGCAGCTGACCGCGTTGCTGCTGCCGATGCTATCTTGGCCGAGATCAAAAAGAACTGATGACCCGTAAAGGAGAAGCCGATGGCCAAAGGCTACTGGATTGCACGAATTTCCGCTCATACGCCTGAACGTTATGATGAATATAAAGAACTGGCGGGTCCAGCCTACCAAGAGTTTGGTGCGAAATTTCTGGTGCGCGGCGGACAGTTTGACGTCTCTGAAGGCGAGGCGCGTCCACGCAATGTCGTGATTGAATTTCCGACCTATCAAGCGGCGCTGGATTGCTACAATAGCGAGCAATACGCCAAGGCCCGCGCTGTGCGCCAAGAGATTTCAGATGGCGAACTGATCGTCGTTGAAGGCGCAGAATAGTTCTTCAGTTCAACCAAACGTGCGTGAATAGCAGTGGTTATGCTAAAGCTGCGCTTCCTGTTCGGGAGGTCGGTGTGCTATCTGCCACTTAAATATAATTGTTTTGCGTTATCGCAGCACTAGTTTGCTTCAAACGTTTTAAATGAGATCGGGATAAGCAGTTATGTTCTACCACATGTATGAGTGGAACCACGCCTTAATGCAGCCGTGGCGCGCCGCCGCCGATGCGACCAAGCTTTTCTATCAAAACCCGCTCAACCCGGTCTCGCGAACCAAGTATGGGCGTACATTGGCTGCCTGGGCCGAGGTTTTCGAGCGTACAACAAGGCGATATGGCAAGCCGGGTTTCGGCCTGAACTACACGGTCATTGATGACACGGAAGTTCGGGTCAACGAGACTGTCGCGTGGGAAAAGCCGTTTTGTCGGCTGCTGCACTTTTCACGCGAGTTGCCCGAGCCACGGCCCGATGATCCGCGCATTTTGATTGTTGCGCCCATGTCTGGTCACTACGCCACGCTGCTGCGCGGCACCGTGGAGCGGTTGTTGCCGGAGGCCAATGTTTACATCACAGACTGGGTGGATGCCCGAAACGTGCCTGTGACTGACGGTAGCTTCGATCTGGATGATTACATCGATTACCTGATCGAAATGCTCGAGCATCTTGGCCCAAACACGCATATCGTTGGGGTTTGCCAACCTTCAGTGCCTGTGTTGGCCGCAGTCTCGGTCATGGAAGCGCAGAAAAACAAATGCGCTCCTGCAACCATGACATTAATGGGCGGTCCGGTTGATACCCGGCGCAATCCCACAGCGGTCAACAAGCTTGCCGAAGAAAAGCCAATTGATTGGTTTCGCGACAATGTCATCATGACTGTGCCGTTCCCCAATCCTGGCTTTGGCCGTCAAGTCTATCCTGGCTTCCTTCAGTTGACGGGCTTCATGTCCATGAATTTGGATCGCCACATGATCGCTCAAAAGGACTTCTTCATGCACTTGGTGCGCGATGATGGTGATTCTGCTGAAAAGCACCGCGACTTCTACGATGAATATCTCGCCGTGATGGATCTGACCGCGGAGTTCTACCTGCAAACAATCAAGGTCGTCTTCATCAATCATGATCTGCCAAATGGCACCATGATGCACCGCGGCCAGTTGGTCGATCCCGGTGCGATCACCAAAACAGCGCTTTTCACAATTGAGGGCGAAAACGACGATATCACCGGCAAAGGCCAGACCGAAGCCACCCACGATCTGTGTACGGGCCTGCCGGAGAGCATGAAAATGCACTATGAGCAGCCGCGTGTTGGCCACTATGGTGTGTTTAACGGATCGCGGTTCCGCAAGGAGGTCGCCCCGAAAATGTTGGATTTCATGGACAAGCACAAAGTGCGTCCCACCAAAGCCAAGCTGCGCGCGGTCGCCTAATTCACAGTCTGTTAGAAAACCATTGTGCGAGCCGTCCCTATTCGGGGCGGCTTTTTTGTCAGCCGCCGCGTTCAAATTAACCATCGCTTAACCAACATGCTTGCGCGAACACGCTTGTGATAGTTAACTAACCGTTAACAGTCAGTTTGCGTTGTGTTGTGTGGGAGTGAGTTGATGAAACGGGTCATGGTTCAATTGGCAGCGTTTGCTGCTGCCAGCATGATCGCCTCGCCCGTATCACATGTGCAAGCGAGCGCTATGATAACAGGCGGTCTGACATCACAACCCATCGGGCATTATGAATTTTGTCAGGTCTATGCGGGCGAATGCGGTCAGCTGCCGCGCGGCTATGATCCGCTCAGACTGACGCGCGATCGCTGGAACACGATCCTGACCGTCAACAGCGCCATCAACATGATCATCGAGCCGCGTAGTGATCTGGACATTTACGGCAAGGAAGAGGTCTGGACTTTCCCCGACCATGCTGGCGACTGCGAAGACTATGTTTTGCTGAAGCGCCAAATGCTGATCGATGAAGGCATGCCGGCATCATCGCTTCTGATCACCGTGGTGCGTAAGCCCGATGGCGAGGGACACGCGGTTCTGACCGTTCGGACAGACCGTGGCGACCTTGTGCTCGATAATCTGCGCAATGAAGTTATGATGTGGTCAGATACTGAATATGAGTATCTAAAACGTCAGTCTGAAAGGCATGCGGGCCACTGGGTCGACATTGAAATGCCAGACCCGATCGTTGTTGGTACGGTGCAGTAACGCGAACGCCGCTAAGCCTGCCCGATCAAAAGACCCGCAGCCAGCACGAGCACGCCACCGAGCACCACTTGGAAGATCGCGCGCGCCCACGGCGTTTCCATATATTTGTTCTGGATCCAGGTGATCGCCCACAATTCGACGAACACAACAATGATCGCGATGATTGTCGCCGTCCAGAAATGCGGGATCAGATAGGGCAAAGCGTGCCCCAGCCCGCCAATGGTCGTCATGATACCGGTGGCAAGGCCGCGCTTGATCGGTGACCCGCGCCCTGAGATCACGCCATCGTCGGACGCAACTTCGGTAAATCCCATGGAAATGCCCGCACCGACCGAAGCGGCAAGACCGACAAGAAACGTTGTCCACGTATCCTGCGTTGCGAAGGCCACTGCAAAAATGGGAGCCAATGTTGAAACTGATCCATCCATCAGCCCCGCCAGACCTGGCTGCACATAAGTGAGGATGAACTGGCGGCGCTCAGCCATCTCCTCATCATCTTTCACCTCGTCAGGCGTGTGCTTGGCCTCCAAATCCTTGGCCGTTGCTTCATGGCCCGCCTCGGCAATCGCCAGTTGGCCTAAAAGTTCGCGCGTATCAGCATCTGTGACCTGACCGGCGGCGCGCAGGTAAAAACGGTGCGCCTGCCGCTCCATCTCGGCGGCCTGCTCGCGAATTTTTTCAACGCCTTGCGTTTTGACGAGCCAATCGGGTTTGCGCTCATAGTAGCCGCGCACATGCTCGCGGCGGATCAGCGGAATGCTGTCGCCAAACCGCTCTTTATGCATGGCGATCAATCGCGAGCGGTGCCCGTCTTCTTCCTTCGCCATCTCTTCAAAAATCTTCGCAGAGGCCGGAAATTCCTCTCTCAGATTGTCGGCATAGGCCAGATATATACGCGCATCATCTTCTTCTGATGAAATGGCGAGCGCAAGTATCTCCTGCTCTGAAAGGCTGGTGAATTCGCGCCGGCGCGACGGCATCAAAGAAAAGACCATGGGTTCGCTTTCTTAAAACCTTACCATTTTCATAGCGTTCTTCTCCCATCGATCAACCGCCATTACATTGATCACGGTCAATGACAATTTGGCGAAGTGTCGCCGATTTTGTTGACGCGCCGTTTTATCCCGCCATGATCTCAATATGGCGCACGAACGCGATACAATCATGGACCGTATCGGTCACTGGATGGCAACGCGGCTGGAAACCGAGACCTCCGGCTATAAACCCTATACGCCCTCTGATCCGCAAACGCTTTATCGCACACTCAGGCCCGGCGATGTGCTGCTGGTCGAAGGCAACCGCAAAATTTCTGCCGCCATCAAATATCTGACGCAAAGCACCTGGAGCCATGCCGCGCTTTATGTGGGAGATGAGTTGGATGAGGTCGACAAGGATGGCAACCAGAATCGGCTCATCGAGGTCAATCTTGGCACCGGTTGTACAGCCGAGCCGCTGGAAAAATATGAGACCTACAACACCCGCATATGCCGTCCCAAGGGCCTAACACCCGCCGACCAGCGCAAAGTCATCGACTATGCAAAGAGCCAGATCGGCATCAAATATGACAATAAAAACATCATAGACATGCTGCGCTATTTTCTGCCCACGCCACCAGTGCCGGTGCGCTGGCGCCGCCGCATGATCCAGTTCGGTTCGGGCGACCCCACCCGGGCGATCTGCTCGACCATGATTGCCCAGGCATTTCAGACCGTGCGCTATCCCATATTGCCCGAGATCACCCGCGCGCCGGGCCGTACGCGTGCGGTCTCCAGCTATTCACGTCGTGAGATTTTGCACATCCGGCACTTTTCGCTTTTCACCCCGCGCGACTTTGACTTGTCGCCTTATTTTGAGATCGTCAAACCAACGCTCGCCTTTGGCTTTGATTATAAAAAACTGGTCTGGGCCAAACACCAGCCGAACGCCCCCAGTGACGCGGTGCCGGAACTGCTAACGCCGGAAGCCGAAGTCGTGGCGATGAAGGGAAGCCCGTGAGCTGATGCCGCTTACTTGCCGACGGTGAAGCAAGCCAAAGGGACCTGCGCCAAAATCTCCGCTTTCGGTTGCCGCAATTCCCGCCTATATGCGGGGAATGTCGCAAACACCGCTTTCCAACATCCGCAACTTTTCCATCGTCGCGCATATCGACCATGGCAAGTCCACGCTCGCCGACCGGCTGATCCAGATGACCGGCTCTTTGGAGGAGCGCGAGATGAAGGATCAGGTGCTCGACGCGATGGACATTGAGCGCGAGCGCGGCATCACCATAAAGGCCAACACGGTGCGTCTGGAATATGACGCAAAAGACGGCCAGCACTATGTGCTGAACCTGATCGACACGCCCGGCCACGTCGATTTTGCCTACGAGGTTTCCCGCTCGCTCGCCGCCTGTGAAGGTTCGCTTCTGGTGGTTGATGCCAGCCAAGGCGTGGAAGCGCAGACGCTCGCCAATGTCTATCAGGCGATCGACAATGACCATGAGATCGTGCCCGTTCTTAACAAGGTGGATTTGCCCGCCGCCGACATTGAGCGCGTCTCCGAACAGATTGAGGAAGTGATCGGGATCGACGCCACCGAGGCGGTGCAGATTTCTGCCAAAACAGGCCTTGGCGTCGAGAACGTACTGGAAGCCATTGTCGAGCGTCTGCCCGCCCCGTCAGAAGGCGACCGCACCGCGCCGCTTAAAGCGCTGTTGGTCGATAGCTGGTATGATGCCTATCTCGGCGTCGTCGTGCTGGTGCGCATTATCGACGGCGTGATGAAAAAGGGCCAGACCATCCGCATGATGGGCACGGGCGCCAAATACCCGGTCGACCGTGTTGGCGTGCTCACCCCCAAGCTGATCACCGTGCCGGAGCTCGGCCCCGGCGAGCTGGGCGTCTTCACGGCATCCATCAAGGAGGTAGCGGACACCCGCGTGGGCGACACGATCACTGAGGACAAAAAACCGACCGCCGACATGCTGCCGGGCTTCAAGCCGGCCCAGCCGGTCGTGTTCTGTGGCCTGTTCCCGGTCGATGCGGACGACTTTGAGGATCTGCGCTCGGCCATGGGCAAATTGCGCCTCAATGATGCGAGCTTTTCCTTTGAGATGGAAACATCTGCCGCGCTGGGCTTCGGCTTCCGCTGCGGGTTTTTGGGGCTTTTGCATCTGGAGATCATTCAGGAGCGCCTGAGCCGCGAGTTCAATCTGGAGCTCATCGCCACCGCGCCATCCGTCGTCTACAAGATGAACCTGACCGACGGCACGTCGATTGACATGCACAACCCCGCGGACATGCCGGACGTCGTCAAAATCCGCGATATTGAAGAGCCATGGATCAAGGCCTCCATCATGACGCCGGATGATTATCTGGGCGCGATTTTGCAGCTCTGCCAAGAGCGCCGCGGCATCCAGACGGGGCTTTCTTATGTCGGCACCCGCGCGCTGGTGGAATATGAACTGCCGCTCAACGAGGTGGTGTTTGACTTCTATGACCGGCTGAAATCCATCTCCAAGGGCTATGCGTCCTTTGACTATACGATCGCCGATTATCGCGAGGGCGATCTGGTGAAGATGTCCATCCTCGTCAATGAGGAGCCGGTCGATGCGCTCTCCATTTTGGTGCACCGCTCAGCGGCTGAGATGCGCGGCCGCGCCATGTGCGAAAAGCTGAAAGATTTGATCCCGCGCCACATGTTCAAAATCCCGATCCAGGCGGCCATTGGGGGCAAGGTGATCGCGCGCGAAACCATCTCGGCGATGCGCAAGGATGTGACGGCCAAATGTTATGGCGGCGATGCCACGCGTAAACGCAAGCTCCTCGACAAGCAAAAAGAGGGCAAGAAAAAGATGCGCCAGTTCGGCCGTGTCGAGATCCCGCAGGAAGCGTTTATTCAAGTGCTGAAGGTGGATTCTTAAACACCGAGCCAGCCACTCACAGCGCCGTCATCCTCGCCCTTGAGGCGAGGACCCATTCCGTGAAGTTGGTCTAAGCGCTAAAAAAATTCGCTTCATTGGAGCTTGTGGCAGTTTACGCTGATCGTTTAGCAAACCACGTTTCGTCATTGTCACTGTTATCATCTGTTTCGAAACGTCGAAGTAGGTTGAGAGTACGCCAAGTAATTCATGAAATGTCCGCAAGTTATCTATCTGGTCATCGACAAATACATACCCAAAACCTCGATCAATAATGCCTAAAGTTGCGCGCCATTTTGCGAGTTGCCTATCAAAGCACTCGTACGGAAGAAGCAATGAGGATGCGAATTCATTCGCCTGATACTCAAGCCGATCGTAGAGCCTTGTTTTCTCGCCCTGATCCTCATGAATAACGTCATCGTCAAAAACGCTATCGCATCTGAGATATCTATCGTGACTCAACCAAAAGTGGCCTAGTTCATGGGCTATTGTAAACCGTTGCCTTCGTCCGTTTGTATCCGGAAACACCCGAATTTCACGCGCTTTAAAGTCTGCACTACCCAATAGGTCAGCGTCCGTAGGCTCCCTGTGAACTAAGCGTACATCAAGGTGATCGCAGGCCGCATTGAGATCAACTAGGCCTTCTGAGTACCCGATTTCTTCGTGGAGCTTCCTTGCCTCTTCAGCTAGTTGTTTGCGCGTTAAATATGGAGCCGAGGAAGCCTGACTTTCCGCATGCCCGTCCGGCAATTGGGTATGTCCGTCTAGCCCCGAAATAAGGTCCGCGATGCAACCATAGTAACTGCCATCGTAGAATGCTGAGAATTTAAGCTCTTTTCGCTTAGGTTTTGATCCAAAAAGGTAACGCTCTGCAGCGGCCCTGTTTCGGCGTTCTGCAACAAACTCAATGCCGGCTGCGGAAAATTTTGCAACGCCAATATTGCGAGATTTAGCGAGCTGCTTTGCACCGCTCTGAAGGGTAGACGAGACAACAAGAACGCCTTTTGCGCCATTTCTTGCGATGCTGGATAGCTTGTCGGAAAACTCCGTTACCTCTGTCTCAGGTACCGATCCAGAATAATTTTTGCACTCGAAAATCGCGAATAGATATGGCTCTGTCGCGCCACGACGGTATACCTCGACAACGACATCAAACTCGACTTCGCGTTGTCGTTCGTTGCAATATAGGCGCTTCTTGGGAGTAATTTCGCACAAAGAAGGAATTTAAGAGTCATATACGAGCTGATTGTTTTTTTGTTGTTCAACCAGAAAATTGTAGAATTCAGACTCTAGCGAGTTTCCCTTTGCAGTTGTATCCATTGTTAGAAAATCGCTCTTAAGTGGGTCAACGCTGCTACTTTAATATTGTCGCGTTCATGCAGCTTCGGCAGCCAACTCAGCCATTTTGCGCGGTTCGCCCATTGAGCAAAAACAACGGCGAGCGCGAAAACCACCAACCCAGCTGCTGCCCAAGCGGCAAAGAACCAAAACGTCGAAATCTCAATCGGTATCTCAATTGAAAAGCGCGTACCTGTTTCTGTTTCGGTGAACATGCCCCAATCCCCGTTTCACCAATAATGCGGGGATTCTTGTTTTGAGGGAAGGGCGTGTTTTGCAACTTCACGGAATGGGTCCTCGCCTCAAGGGCGAGGATGACGGCGGTGGTTTGTGCGCTCCGGTGGTCAGCCGGAAGCCAGAGGATGACGGCGGTTTGGAGATTTGCTCGGCAAAAAAACTTATCAATCACCCTCCTACCGTCCCCTATGCTCACCGCACCAATCTTTGTCACAAAATCCCTTAACCGGGTTGGAAGGTTGGCAGCGGAGCGGTCGGGTTTGTTGGCAGTTGCACCAACGAGGTCGGCTTATGCGGATTGAGCAATGCGCGGTGAGCAACGCTGCGGGCTCTTTTCGCCACTGGGTCGGACGCAGGTGCCGCATCTGGTGAAGAGGGATGAGGTGAGAGGGTGTGCCGCAGATTCTCAACCCATCACATCAAATCTCCGCGCGGGGCCTTGTTGGCCTTGCACACGTATTGGCATTGGCGCTTTGCGCGCATGACAAGGCCTCGCAATGTGAATTTAATACCCGGATCGTGAAAACGAGGCGCGGAGATGATCAAGTATGCCGGCGCAACAAGTGCGAAATCAAGTTGCGCCGAGCGAGCAGCTCAATATCCTTCCGGGTTGCCCGGAACGATACGGGTTATTGTCCCGGCAGCGTTTCCGTCAGGGCCGATATAGGTAAATTCGCCGGCCTGATGCGTGATCTTCCAGTCACCGGCCGGTCCGTCTTTCCAAGCCACATGGTAGCCGTCTTTCATCAGCTTCAGATCGCCGATCCAGGCGTCTTGGCCAGGCAGTGTCATGTGCGCCACTTGTTCGGACTGATAATAAATAACGGCATCTGTATCGGCGCCCACATCGACATAGTGCGTGTTGCCGATCATGAGGATAGCAAGGATCGTATCGGTTAGCGTGTTCATGGTGTTTTCCTTTTTCAAGTTAAGGCGCGACCGCAGTGGGAAGCGTCGATGCATTTGTGGAGATCAGATGTTCGGGTCTGGTCCTGGGTTGATTTAGCCTTTAGTCAAGCTAATTGACGATATAGACGGAAAACTTATAATGTCAAGTAACTTGACGAAGTGGAGCTGGTTTGACTGATCCCAATGAACCTGAACTGCTAGAACACATTGGTTGGCGCCTGCATGTTGTGTTTCAGCGATGGAAAACGTTGTTTGCGCAAAAAATGGTGGAGCAGGGTTGCCCGTGGATCGCGGAAGCGCGCGGCGAACTGATACAGCACATCAGCCGTAAAGGCGTTGGCCAGAATGTGCTTGTTGAAAGGAGCGGGCTCACCAAACAGGCTGTGCAACAGCACCTTGATGCGTTGGCCGCCGACGGTGTGATTGAGCGTGTGTCAGACCCCAAGGATGCGCGCAAAAAGCGGGTGCTATTTACCGACAAGGGTATCGACAGCCTGCACAGGGCCAATGCCGTCAAACGTGAAATTGAAAGCGAGTTTATTGAACTGTTGGGTAAAAAGGAGTTTGCGCAATTAAGCAAAGCGCTCCAACGGCTGTCGGATCCGCCGCGCGCGCAGGGCTAGTTCAACGGCTTTGGGCGAGGAACAATTGAACCTCGCCATTTAAAGAGGGTCAGCCCATGGGAACGAGCGGCAGACCTGCCAGAGCGATCGCAAAGATGGCCAGCGTCACAAGCGCATATCCCCCAGCGGCAATTCTGACAGTGCGCTCGGCATGATCGGCGTTTCTTTGATCAAGCCACAATGCAAGGAGCGGCAGAGCTTGCATGGCATGGAGTGATAAAAAGTGGGCTGGTCGCAGGTCGCCTGTCACGCCGGACCAACCTATGAGCGGAAGGGTAGGCGCGCCTTGTGGGTGAACGCCGACAAAATGGCTACCGCTGCCGCTCATATAGCCGGCGACGATAAGGGTGAGTACAAAACTCGACAGGAAGCCGAGCCAGATACTTTCACGTAACGCCGGTGACAGATTGGCTTGCTTGTCGCGCTTGGCCAGAAATCCGATAAAGCCCACAGCGGCAACCAATGCGACTGCACCAGCGGCCATAACGACGGTATACATGAACTCATTAAACGGCGTTGCGAAGTTAAAGTGGGATGCTTCTGCCTGCGCCGCTTGAAAAATAATATAGGCCATCTCAGCCAGAAACGCGGCAGCCATGACAATGCCCGTCAGGTACAAAAGCCAACCGGTGCGCACAGGTTCAGAAAGCTGGCGTTCAACCAACGCGATGGTGGCAAAAAGCGCCACGAAGCTGACGGCGAACTTAAAAGGTTTCATCCAAACCAATGCGCCCTCAATCGTGCGCTCGTCGAAGAAGCCCCAAGCCCCTGTCAAGACGACGAGAACAGCAGCCACAACGGTTAAAGTCTCAAACTGCGTCGGTGGATTGTCGTTTGCTGGTGCCACCGTTCCATCAAGCAAAGCCATGGCTTGTCTCCTTCAAATGATATCGCTGGGTAGGGAGGATGCGAATGCGCAGACCAAATTCAGTCAGCGCGGCAATAAGAAATCCAAGAGGACCAAGCATCAGCGTGGTGATCAGAATCGGCGCTTGGACAAGGCGTCCAACACCAACACGATCCATGCGTGCAGCCATGACGGCGCCAACAAACAGATCAAACGCCAAGAAGTGGATCCAGCCTGCTAACAAGGCCCACTGATTATCAAACAGCAACGCAACAGAAGCTAAACTGTCAAACCCGCCTTCAGCCGAGGAAAAATGTCGAAGCACGAGCACAGCGTAAAGCGCTGAAATAAGCCCTGGGATCACCCACAGGGGGACCATGTTCAGCCAACCAAAGCGCCGTGGCCCGAAGACGAGTATCACCCATCCAAGCATGGCGGCATTGCTGGCAAATACAAAATAATCTTCTGGGGTCACCGAAATGTCTCCAACGTAAATATACGCTGTAAATATCTAAAGCGTCCTCTTGAGAAAGCAAGGGAAAAAATTTACATTGGAAACATGAGTGGGTTAGTGACATGAAAAATCAGAATAAAAAGAACTATCACCATGGAGAGCTAAAGCCCGCGTTGATCCAGGCGGGGCTTGAAATTCTGGAAGAAGAGGGCCTCGACGGTCTTTCCATGCGCGCTATTGCTGCACGGGTCGGCGTGAGTCACACGGCACCAAAGAACCACTTCGATGGACTGCATGGATTACTCGCTGCCATTGCAACGGAAGGGTTTTCGCGTCACGCCACCGAAATGCGCAAAGGGGTTGAGCATGCGCCGCCCGGCCAAGAAAGACTTGATGCTGCCGCGCAAGGTTATGTTCGCTTCGCGCGCGAAAACCCGGCGCTGTTCCAACTAATGTTTTCCCCGCGCTTTCGGGAGAAAGCGGGTGAGGAACTGATGGCCGCGGGTGAAGAAAGCTACGGCGTGCTTATGAGCATCGCCAAAGATTTGAATTGGGAAAAGGCTGGGCCTGAGCTAGGCAATGATTTGGAAAGCTTGCGCACCGAGCTGATGCTTTGGGTTTTCGTGCATGGCTATGCTTCGCTTCTCAATGAGGGCAAATTGCCTCGCACGGCCGATGGCGAACCCGTCTTTAACGTGTTGGACGTCATGCCGCGCTTTCGTTACAACCATGAATAAGGCACCAAATTACACCATCTGGTCGTAAAGCTGGCTGATTCACTTGCTTTTTTACAATCAGCTGAGTGTGCGAGTGGAGAGGCAAATGTCGAGCGCAGAGGCCCCACGTCCACAATATGGTCTGGTTGGGTTCATACTAGGATTGGTGGCCATGATTTTGGTATCGATCCAACTATCGGATGGATCTGATCAGCCCATCGAGCAAGTGACGCAAACAACTGAGCAAACCTCTCCAGAAGACCAGCCGAAGTCTGGCAATGGTGCCGCAGATACGCTCAACGCATCTAAAAGCAGCACGTCGATCGTCAGCCATATTCTGATGGTAGGCAGCACTGTGTTGGCCGGTATGGGTGCCGTAGCTGGTGGCGTTGGCGTCTATAGAGATGAACCGCGAAAACTTCCAATGGTGGCTATTGGAATAGGTGTAGGCGCTATTTTACTACAGTATATTTTTTGGCAGGCGGTCGCTATCGCCGTTATCGGGCTCATTATCTATTTCATTCTTAGCATCCATGGCGTGCTGTAGGGAGGCGAGCCTTCTGCGTCGAAGCTAAACTCTGTCTATCAAGTTCGAATTCCCCGACGCCTGGCTTAAAGTTGGAAATTCATGGCAGGTGTTCGTCGCGCGCTTGGCCCTAAAGGCGCTGCACAATAGCGGGCAGCAGGCTCTCAAACTGTATCAACAGCTCGCTATAGTCGTCCTCTTTAATCAGACGACGGGCTTTAGGTAGCGTAACCCATTGGCGCTTGCGTAACATGTCTTCCTCCCATTTTTTGGAGACCGACTTGGCGAGCATCGGATAAAATGTACACGGAACGTGCTCAAAGAATGTCTCATTTTGCCGTTCAATTAAAACCGTCATCGGGAACTCTTCGATCAAATTGCCTTTGACACCGGTCTCCTCCAGCGTCTCACGCACGGCAGCTGCGGCCATGGTTTCGCTGTCTTCCACCGTCCCTTTTGGCACGATCCACCGCTTTCGGGTCATCGAAGTAATAATAAGGATCGATACTGGATCCCCCCGCTTTTTCGGCAGACGAAAGGGAATTGCCCCGGCGCGGCGGATGCTGGCGTTGATGTGCATGCAAATGAGCCTAGCACGCGAATATGGCGGCACAAGCGCATGTCTAAATTTGTTTAGCCCATGCAAACCAAGTGTTTACCACAGAGCAAAAGTAACCCGATTCATGTTTTGGAAACCCTGTTTTTTAAGTGGGTGGCAAGGGGCGTCGCGTAGGTTGATGCTCACTGATCGAGGGGAACACCTTGACGGTAAGTGCTGTAAATTTACGAGTAAGGAGCTCTACCAATGTTTGCACGTTTCATGAAAGACGAGTCTGGCGCAACTGCTATCGAATACGGCCTCATCGCTGCTCTGATCGCCCTGGCGATCATCGTTGGCGCCGGCGCACTCGGCTCTAACCTGAACGCTAAGTTCGAATCTATCTCTACATCTTTCTAAGATTTGTAGAATTTAGTCTCGCGGCCTGCTGCACTTTTCGTGTGGCAGGCCGTTTTCATTTCTAGCGGTGACTTTTTCTTAAACGCCCCGTCGTAGTTTGGCTTAGTGAAAATTCTGGATGCCGGTCATGATCGCCACTTTCATCTTCATTATCTTCCCGTTCGCAATGATCTATGCGGCGCTGTCGGATATCTTCACGATGACGATTGCCAACCGTATATCGCTAATGTTGATTGCCGGATTTGTTGCTGTTGCACCGTTTATTGGCTTGAGCTGGTCGGAATTTGCGTGGCATTGGGCGGCTTTTGCTCTCGTGTTGACAATCACTTTTGGGCTTTTTGCTGCTGGCGTCATGGGTGGTGGCGACGCAAAACTCATGGCGTCAACAGCGCTTTGGATCGGCTTCAACATGCAATTGCTGGAGTATGCGATCGCATTCACCGTCGCAGGCGGACTTCTCACATTGATGTTAATCCTTTTGCGAAATTCAGCGCTTGCGACCTATGTCGGTGAAATTCGCGTCCTTTGGCGCATGCTGGATGAAAAAGACATCCCATATGGTGTTGCGTTGGCCATCGGCGGCTTGACTGTTTTCCCTGAAACAGCGGCGATGCAATGGGCGATCGCGCACACACTTTGAGTGCCCGATCGCACGAAACTTTTTATTTACCCTGTTTGATACCTAAGCGTTAACCGTAATTACACCATTGGCGAGCCACTCTAGCGCGACAGCATAAATTGCTTTGAGTGAGCGGGTGAAGCCATGTCGACGCGTATGATTATCCTGGGTGTTGCCGTCCTAGCGGCTGGAGGAGCCGGATATTTGGCCATGAATATGGTCAACCAACCGGCACCTGTATCGGTAGAAGTGCAATCAGACGCACCGCCGCCAATTGCCCTTGATCAAGTTTTGGTCGCCGATGAATCCATGTCAGTGGGGCAACGCGTTGAGCGCAATCTGCGTTGGCAGGATTGGCCGACACGAAGCTTGGCGCCCGACTTTATCACGAAGTCTGCGCGTCCCGATGCATTGGAAGAACTGGCCGCTCGCATCGTACGTTCGCCCATTGTCGAGGGTGAGCCAATCCGCCCGATCAAGCTCTTGGGTGCCGACCAAAGCTTCATGTCTTCAATCCTACCATCAGGAAAAAGAGCCGTCGCGACGCAGATCGCAGCTGATACGTCCGCTGGCGGCTTCATTCTTCCCAACGACTATGTTGATGTGATCATGACGCGTCGCGATCAGGGAGATGGCGACTCATTCCTGACCGAAACTATCATGGAAAATATCCGTGTACTCGCGATCGACCAAACGGTGCGCGAAGCGGAAGATGGTTCTTTGGTGATTGTGGGTCAAACAGCCACGCTCGAACTGTCGCCACGGCAAGCCGAAATCATCGTTGTCGCCCAACAAATGTCTGATCGACTGACCCTAGCGCTTCGATCTGTTCAAGACGTTGACTCTGCACAGATCGATGAATCAGCGTCACACCTTTTGTCTGGTGACGGAAGCGGTGGGCAGCGCGGCGTCGTGAACGTAATCAAAGGCGGCGCGCTTGCCGTACAGCAAGGGGGCGACTGATGTTGGGCAAATCAAATGGTTTTGCAGCCCGGGACCGGAGCGCTAACACAATGAAATCACTGATAAAAAAGACGATCAACGCAACTTGCGCGGCTTGGATTGCCGCTGGCGTCCTGGCGGCTGGTGTGTGCATGCCGGGCTTCAACGGCCACGCGTCGG
Organism: Pseudomonadota bacterium; assembly: GCA_039815825.1. Taxonomy (GTDB): domain Bacteria; phylum Pseudomonadota; class Alphaproteobacteria; order Rhizobiales; family Rhizobiaceae; genus JBCBDX01. The sequence goes on along the minus strand of JBCBYO010000001.1, from coordinate 69,115 downwards.
CTTCAAACATTATTGAAGTTGGAAAAAACGGCGGTCGCGCAGAATCTGTGGTCCTGGGGTTGGACAAGTCGATAGTTCTCGAACTGCCCGCTGATGCCCATGACATTTTGGTTGCAAACCCAGGCGTAGCCGATGCCGTATCGCGCACAGCACGGCGCATATACCTGTTTGGTAAGTCTGTTGGGACAACCAACATTTTTGTTTTTGACAAGCAGGGTCGCCAAATCGTCAATCTTGATCTTCAGGTCGAGCGAGATGTTGCCGGCCTTGACCGCTACCTTGAGCGCTTTATTCCGCGTTCAAACATCAAAACAGAGATCATCAACGACAATATCATTCTGACAGGTACCGTTGAAACGCCTCAGGACTCAGCAAAGGCGCAACAACTCGCCGAGATTTTTGTCACGGGTGGTGAGCGTTCCGATAATGGTGGCGGCGGATTTAGCTTCTTCAACTTTGGGGGCGGCAGCAGTCAGATCGTGAACCTGCTGGAAATCAGCGGCGGTGACCAAGTGCACTTGAAAGTGACGGTCGCCGAGATCCAACGTACAGTTCTCAAGCAGTTGGGCGTTAACGTTCTTGGCAGCCGCACAGGCAGCAATGGCATTACGTTCTCAGGTGTCGGAAACTCACTCGTAGAGGCAACCAGTCCTCCAACATCGACCGGGTTTAACATCGGTGGCGCGATTGGTGGGTTCCAGCTCGACGCTTATTTGCGCGCGATGGAAGAAGCCGGTGTCATGAAAGCCCTCGCGACACCGACGTTAACGGCTGTGTCCGGTGAAGCTGCAGAATTTCGTGTGGGCGGTAGCGTCAACGTCGCTGCAGGTGTCGCCGAAGACGGTTCGCAAAACATCGACACCATCGAATACGGTGTTGGCTTGAATTTCACGCCGGTCGTCCTGTCACCCGGCCGGATATCCTTGCAGATCCGCACTGAAGTTTCGGAACCGGTCGCCAACACAACTGGTGGTATCACAGCCGCTGAAGGTGGCCTAACCCTTCGCGAGCGTATCGCCGACACCACCATTGAACTGCCATCAGGTGGCTCCATGGTCATTGCCGGCTTGATCCAGGACGATGTTCGCCAAACCGTAACCGGCTTCCCGGTTCTTAAAGACCTGCCGGTTCTCGGCACATTGTTCCGCAGCCGCGAGTACACGCGCTCTGAAACAGAGCTGGTAATCATGGTAACGCCTTACCTTGTGCGTCCTGTACCGGAATCCGCGATTTCGCTTCCCACGGACAATTTCAATCCCGCCAGTGATCGCGCCGCAAATCTTCTGGGCCGCGTAAACCGGATTTACGGAAACGTAAGCAATGAGATGCCGAATGGCCGCTATCATGGCGCTGTTGGCTTCATCTACAAGTGACCGGAGTAAAAGTGATGATGCCGCAAAAAATTATAAAGCTCAGCTTTTTGGTCTTGTTGGCCGGCGCGACCGCAGGCTGCATGTCGCAAAAACGAGACTCGTTTACCGTTGGTAGCGTGCCGGAAGACTATCGAACCAACCATCCCATTGTGCTGGCTGAAGGCGAGAAGACATTCGACGTTCCGGTGTCTGCAAGCTCGCACGCGCTCACCGAGCCTATAAAGTCCAACATCCGCGGCTTTGCATCGAACTTTAACATGGCAGCCTCGGGCATGATGTACATGCTGCTGCCAGCGAGCTCAGCCAACGCGGGCGCTGCGGCTGCTGTTCGAGGGCATGTGCTTGACGCATTGGAAGCTGGCGGGGTGCCGCGCCACAAGGTGTTGGTTCAGAACTACGATGCATCCAACCACGGGCCAACCGCACCCATCCGACTAGCTTACAAACAAGTCACCGCATCCACCAACGAGTGTGGGCGTTGGCCAGATGATTTAACTGCCACGGCGGAAAACCAGCACTATCACAACTTTGGATGTGCAACGCAGGCCAATCTCGCCGTTGCGATCGAAAACCCGGGCGACCTCATGCTGCCACGTCAGATGACACCGATCGACGCAGCGCGTCGAGGCGCGGTTTATGAGGAATATATCGGCGGCGCTCAGTAATAAGGGCGCAGTTCTAAATTAGGGCCATTGGAAAAAGTCATGTCAAACGCAGCCTTGGAAACACAGACCGTCGCAGAGACCTACTCACCGCAGGTCGACCCGAACCAACTTGCCGACGTTCGGCCAATCCCGCGCATCTCCATCCAGGCATTTTGCGAAACACAATCGGTCATGTCACCAATTGAACGGATGACCACGGATCGCCGCATGTCGAATGCTCAAGTGCGGACACACATGGGCGGTCTGATTGCAGCCATCGACTATTATCAAACAGCCCCTACGCCAAACCTTATAATCGTTGAGTCAACGCTACGGCCGGATGAGCTCATTGCCACGCTGAGCGGGCTTGCGGAGGTCTGCGACCCAAGTAGCCGTGTTGTGGTTGTCGGGCACTATAATGATGTTGGGCTTTACCGCGATCTGACACGTTCAGGTGTATCTGAGTATCTCGTAGCGCCGGTGTCCATCGCGGACATCATGAATGTCATCTCATCGCAATTTGTAAATCCAGATGCCGAGCCACTTGGCAAAACAATCGGATTTGTGGGCGCGAAAGGCGGCGTTGGCGCATCTACCATCGCGCACAATGTGGCTTGGTCGATCTCGACGCTTTTTGAAAGCGAGACCGTTGTCGCAGACATGGACCTGCCTTTTGGCACGGCAAACATCAACTTTGACCAAGATCCGGCACAGGGTATGGCGGAAGCGGTCTTCTCACCAGAGCGTATTGATGAGGTTTTCGTCGATCGCTTGCTTGCGCAATGCGCCGAACATCTTTCTCTGCTTGCCGCCCCTTCTATGCTGGATCGGACATATGATTTTGACGAGAGCGCATTTACCAGCCTGATTGAGGCGACCCAACGCACCGCGCCCAATGTTGTTCTCGACATTCCTCATGTTTGGAATTCTTGGACTGAAAGGACGCTCGCGCAAGTCGATGAAGTTGTCATCGTCGCCGCGCCGGAGCTCGCAAACTTGCGCAATGCAAAGAACATGATTGATACGCTCAAGCGACTGCGTCCCAATGATTTTGCCCCGCGTTTGGTGATCAATATGGTCGGTATGCCCAAGCGTCCGGAAATCGCGCCAACAGATTTTTCCGATCCGCTTGAACTCGATCCAACTGCCATCATCCCGTTTGATGCGAGCCTATTTGGTAACGCTGCAAATTCAGGCCGAATGATTGCCGAAACTGAGGCTACAAGCCCGGTTGTATCAATGTTGTCTGACATTGCTCACGCGGTGACAGGCCGTGGCGTGGTGGCCAGCAAACCAAAGTCCGGGCTAAAGGGGATCCTAGCCCGGTTGAAAAAGTAAGTACGTCGGGGTTGAAAAAAAGCGATGTTTGGAAAACGCGGTAGCGGAACGACAAACGGAAGTCAGGGATTTACGTCTCGCCCATTGGCGGACAGCCCGTCGCCTGCAACGCCCGCGGCGCCCGCAGCTGATACAGCATTGCCGGATGTTCAAAGCGCATCTGCGAGCGTAGCTGCGGCACCCGAGCCGCAACCGATGGCACCGCCCATGGTCACGCCGGAACCAAGCCCGCAGGATGCGCCGGCACGGTCAAAGACCAAACGCGACGAGAGCTACTACGATACAAAGACCCAGGTCTTTTCCGCGCTCATTGAAACGATCGACCTGTCTCAACTGTCCAAGCTTGACGCTGAGTCTGCGCGTGAAGAAATTCGAGACATCGTCAACGATATCATCGCGATCAAAAACTACGCGATGTCGATTGCAGCTCAGGAAGAGCTGCTTGAAGATATTTGTAATGATGTTCTGGGCTACGGTCCGCTGGAACCATTGTTGGCGCGCGACGACATTGCTGACATCATGATCAATGGCCCCGAACACGCCTACATTGAAGTTGCGGGCAAGGTCCAACGTGCCGACATTCGCTTTCGCGACGGCCAGCAACTGCTTTCCATTTGCCAGCGCATCGTAAGCCAAGTTGGCCGCCGTGTTGATGAAGCCAGCCCCATCTGTGACGCCCGCCTCGCCGATGGTTCTCGGGTTAACGTGATCGCGCCACCGCTTGCAATCGACGGAACCGCCCTGACGATCCGGAAATTCAAAAAGGACAAGTTGACACTCGACCAACTTGTTAACTTTGGGTCCATCTCACCGGAAGGTGCCACGCTACTCCAAATTATCGGTCGCGTGCGATGCAATGTCGTTATTTCGGGTGGTACTGGCTCGGGTAAAACGACGCTACTCAATTGTTTGACCCGATACATTGACGAAGACGAACGCATTATTACGTGCGAAGACTCCGCCGAACTCCAGCTTCAGCAGCCGCACGTCGTGCGCTTGGAAACCCGTCCGCCAAACCTAGAAGGTGAGGGCACAATCACCATGCGCGACCTGGTGAAAAACTGCCTACGGATGCGTCCGGAACGGATCATCGTGGGTGAGGTGCGTGGCTCGGAAGTGTTTGACTTGTTGCAGGCTATGAACACCGGTCACGATGGTTCCATGGGCACCATCCACGCCAACTCACCGCGCGAGTGTTTGAGCCGCATGGAATCCATGATCGCCATGGGCGGATTTAGCCTGCCACAGAAAACGGTTCGCGAAATTATTGTCGGTTCCGTCGACGTAATTGTTCAAGCCACTCGCCTGCGCGATGGCTCGCGCCGGATTACCCACATCACCGAAGTGGTGGGCATGGAAGGCGATGTCATCATCACACAAGATCTGGTTTTGTATGACATGACGGGTGAAGATTCGTCCGGAAAGATCATCGGCAAGCACCGTTCGACAGGTGTTGGGCGCCCCGCCATGTGGGATCGCGCGCGCTACTATAATGAGGAAGACCGTCTTGCTACCGCCTTGGATTCCATGGAGGTCGTTGAATGACCATCCTGGGTTTGCCAGCAGCAGCAATCGCGATCTTCTTCCTAGCGTTGCTGGGTATAGGCGGCGTTCTTTACGCGTTGTTCTATAACGCCATTGAAAACGAACAGACGCAAACGCGCCGTTTGTCGAAGATCAAAGAGGCACAGACTGACAGCCGATCTAAACGTGCTGCCATAGACAAGGCGGCCGAAGGACAAAAACGCCGCAAAGCTATTGCGGAGTCGCTCTCTGATCTGGATGAAAAAAACAAAAATCATAAATCGAAAGTCCAGAAACCCGGACTGAAAATGCAGATCCAGCAGGCCGGTCTCAAGCTGGAAATGCAGACTTTCTACATCTACTCGCTTGGCTGTGGCGTGCTTTTCGCCGCGCTTGGCCTTTTCCTGGGAGCGCCCCTTTACATTCTGCCCGGCATCTTTTTCGCCGCTGCGTTGGGCGTGCCGCGTTGGATGGTCGGTATGATGCGTGCGCGCAGAATGGCGAAGTTTTTGGAAGAGTTCCCCAATTCTATCGACATCATTGTACGCGCGATCAAATCCGGTCTTCCGCTCAATGATGGGTTACGGTTGATCGCGTCAGAGGCAAAAGAACCAGTTCGTACCGAATTCCGCCGGATCGTGGAAGGTCAGCAGCTGGGACTGTCAACGCCAGAATCAGTTGCCCGCATGTACGAGAGTATGCCTTTGTCAGAGGCAAATTTTTTTGCAATCGTGATCCAAATTCAAGCGCAGGCAGGCGGTAACTTGTCAGAAGCGCTGGGTAACCTTTCGAAGGTGTTGCGCGCCCGTAAAACGATGAAAGCTAAGGTCGCTGCCATGTCAATGGAAGCCAAGGCATCGGCAGCCATCATCGGTTCGCTTCCAATCATCGTCACAGTGCTGGTCTATCTGTCGAGCCCTGAATACATCATGCTGCTTTTCACCACTGACGCAGGTTTGATGATCCTTGGCGTATCCGCCGTGTGGATGGGTATTGGCATTTTTGTCATGCGCCAGATGATCAATTTCGAGGTGTAAGCGGATGGTCTCAGCAATCGTCGAAATGTTGACCACGCCGCAATTCCTCTTTGCGGTTCTGACGGCTGTTAGCGTCTTTGCCACGATCTTCACCGTGCTTGCGCCCTTGCTGGGCGGCAATGAATTAAAGTCGCGCATGAAAAGCGTTGCCATTGAACGCGATGAAATCCGCGCCAAAGAACGCGCGCGCTTGGCGTCTGAGAAACAGGGCGCTCGCGGTGCATTGCGGATGGACAAGGCCGAAAAGAATGGGATCACCGGCCTTGTTGATCGCCTGGATCTAAAAAAAGCGCTGGCCGATGATGCGACTGTTGCAAACTTACGGTCGGCCGGTTTTCGGGGTCAGCAGCCTCTAAACGTGTTTTTGTTCGCGCGTTTCACACTGCCGTTCCTGTTCTTCGGCTTGGGTGCTCTCTACGTGTATGGATTGGACAACTTCAAAGACCAGTCCTCCTTGGCACGCTTCGCCATATGTTTGATGATTGCCTATGCCGGCTTTTATGCACCGAACCTTTATGTTGGCAATTTGGCCAACAAGCGAAAAAACAGCATCAAAAAGGCATGGCCCGATGCGCTTGATTTGCTGTTGATTTGTGTTGAATCAGGCATGTCCATTGAAGCCGCTTTCCGCAAGGTTTCGGCCGAGATCGGCATAAACTCAATTCCACTGGCCGAAGAGCTGGTTTTGGTCGGTGCCGAACTTTCATATCTTTCAGAACGGCGCCAAGCATACGACAATCTGGCGACTAGAACAGGTTTGGAGAGTGTGCAGGCAGTGTCTCAAGCGCTCATTCAGGCGGAACGTTATGGTACGCCCGTTGGGCACGCGCTGCGCGTCTTGGCCAACGAAAGCCGTGATCAACGCATGAACGAAGCCGAGAAGAAGGCAGCTGCCTTGCCGCCTAAACTAACTGTTCCAATGATTCTGTTTTTCCTACCGGTTCTGTTTGGCGTCATCTTGGGGCCGGCTGGTATTCAGATCGCGGAGCGCGGTGGCATCTTCTAAACATCACGCCAGGCACAATCGTTTCTACCGCCGTTTGCCAAGCATCGAAAAAGCCCTTGGAACGACCAAGGGCTTTTATTCGTTTCGCTATGCACCGCTTTTGCGGTGCACGACGATTTAGTTGCTTGAACGGTCTTCTTGCTTGATCAACGCCCAAGCATTTTCTTGAGAGAGCATGTTTTCAAGATATTGCATGTTTTCAGCAGCTTGCTGTGGCGACAGTTCTTGCATCGCGATGCTTTTGGCTTCTCCAAATCGGCCCTGCAGGCCGACAGCGAGCGCTAGATTTTGTCGTACGCGACTATCGGCACCCGGCTGCTGAACGGCGGTCCGCAAGTGACGTTCTGCTTCTGGCAAATTGCCTTCTAAAATCAGGCTCATCGCCAGATTGGACAAAACAGAGGGTTCATTGGGACGAAGTTGCAGGGCTTTGCGGTAACGCTCACGCGCCTGTTGTGAGCGTCCAGTTTGATCGTAGATCGCACCTTCCGCCGATATCAATCGCCAGTCGGGACTTGTAGGATCCTGCGCTCGCTGGACCGCATCCAGTGCCGCTGTAAACTCTCCAGCGCCAGCCAGAGCCTTGCCATAGGCTGCAAGAACGCTGCGATCTTCCGGATGGGTGATGGCAGCTTTGCGCATGACCGCAAGAGCCTGATCATCACGACCGTTCATGCGCAAAACAGACGCAAACGCCATGGCGACTGTCTTGTCGTTTGGATTGCGATCGTAAAGACGCTGATAGGAACCAATCGCCTGTTGCAGTTCCAACGCCGTCATCTGTTCCACAGGCTTTGAGCCAGGACGTATGGAACCGGTTTTGGTCGGGTCGGTGGCACATGCTGAAAGTGTCACAGCGCTGGCGGCTAGGATAATTAGCAGGCGGTGCGACCGGATCACGGGCTTCATCATTTTTTTCGCCATATTCATTTCCTTCACCTGGTCTCGACAAGAAGGCGACAAAGCGCGAAAACGGGCGTTAATGTCGGTTAATATTGAGTAATCAATCATCCCTAACGTGGAGTTAACGAGTGGACGATACCGCGACGGCGCTTAAAAACTTGGTCACGCAAGCAGCACCGGGAACAAAGTCAAAGCCGATCTATGTGATCGCTGCTGACACATCCGAACTACCGGCCTCCGCAATTGCATGGCTGGGCGCAAACGATCAAAAACTGACCGATGAATTTGTTAGCCTGTTGCCCGCAACATCCATAAAGGATGGAGATATAGCAGGAGCGGTTCTCGGGATTGCGCCTGAGGCAAACCCATTTGCAGCCGGTAAATTGGCCCGCCAGCTACCCGATGGCCATTGGTATTTCAAGACGATACCGGATGGCGTCGACGCTGAACAATTACTGCTTGGTTATCTGTTGGGGAGTTATGCATTTGACCGTTACAAATCGCGCAACTCTAGCGATGTCATCTTGCATATCCCACAAGGCGTTGATCTGGAGCTTGTCCTGCGCAAAGCCAAGGGTGTCCATGTCGTACGCGACATGGTCAACACGCCGGCCAACGACATGGGGCCTAATGCGATCGAAGCTGCAGCAAGAGCGGTAGCGCGAGCGCACAAAGCCACTGTCAAGGTGATCACAGGCGATGACCTGTTGGCAAAGAACTTCCCGCTAATACACGCGGTTGGCCGAGCAGCGGCCGAGCAACCCAGATTGGTCGATATAAAATGGGGACGGCGCGGGGCACCGAAATTGACCCTGGTTGGTAAAGGTGTTGCCTATGACACTGGCGGCTTGAACATCAAGCCGGGCAACTCCATGCGAAACATGAAAAAGGATATGGGCGGCGCGGCTCACATGATCGCGCTTGCCGATATGGTGATGGCCGCAAAACTGGATGTACGATTGCGGTTACTGATACCGACGGTGGAGAACTCCATATCGTCAGGTGCTTTTCGACCTGGCGATGTCTATCCCTCTCGAAAAGACATCACGGTAGAAATCGGTAATACTGATGCAGAGGGTCGCCTTATATTGGCCGACGCGCTTGCCTTGGCGGACGAAGAGACACCCGAACTGCTTATCGATTTTGCGACCCTGACGGGAGCGGCGCGCGTCGCGCTGGGTCCAGATGTGGCGCCGTTCTTTACCGATGACGACACGCTGGCGGCTGAACTTGGTGATGCATCAACCCTTGAACTGGATCCAATCTGGCGCATGCCGCTTTGGAAAGACTATGCGCGCAACCTCTCTTCCACTGTTGCGGACTGTTGCAATATCAGCTCCGACTCCCTTGGCGGCGCGATAACGGCAGCATTGTTTTTGCAAAAGTTTGTCACACGAGCCCGTAGTTGGGTGCATTTTGATGTATTTGCTTGGTCGACTGCATCCAAACCACACGCATCGGTGGGCGGAGAGGCACAGGGATTGCGCGCGTTGTTTCGGGTTTTGGAAAGGCGATATCCGCCCAAGGCAAGCAGCAAGGCTTGATCTACATGAGTTGCGGGCTATCATAACGGCTCCGAAATTAAATGTGTGAAGTCTGTGAGCGTAGCTTTAAAACCAAGTCAGGCGTTAAACCTGTGGCGCGACGTCGTTTTGAACGAAGTGGTAAAGCGCGAGCATGATTTGACTACCCGCCAGATGGCGATCTTGCTGTCAATCTATATGGATCCGCCGCCGCATACCGTACGCGGCTTGGCGGCGAAACTGAACGTGACCAAACCGGTGATCACGCGCGCCTTGGACACTATGGGTCAGATGAAGCTCGTGATGCGCCGACGCGATCCCAGTGATCGCCGCAATGTCATAATCGGCAAAACCGTCGAAGGCGCTCTTTATCTGGAGCGCTTTTCGGATCTCATTGTCGATAAGGCCAAATGGCTGGCGAAATGACGCAAAACTTGGACAAACGCCTCCATGCCTATCGTGATGACCTGGCGGACGCTGAACTTCGCGGTCTTGTCGAGGCGGGCCGGTTCGTTGATGGGGAGCCGTCGCATATCGGGGTCGCCGTTTGCAATCTGAAGAGACGCCCTGCTGCCAGTGCCGGCACAGACACGCAGCTGAAGCGCAATGAAGCCGTAATTGTCTTCGACGAGGCCGATGATTGGAGTTGGGTAAAAGCGGCTGGTGACGGTTATGTGGGCTATGTGCCGTCCATGGCGCTTAAAAAAGGCGCGCCACCTGAACCAACACAGCGGATTTGTGCGCCACGTACCTTTTGCTATCCGGAACCCGATTTGAAGGTGCCGCCCGTCGAGACACTCTCTATTGGCACCAATGTATGCGCTATTGATCGTGCTGAAACGCGCGGAACGCCATACACGAAACTCGCGACCGGCGGATGGGTATTTGCGCACCATCTATCGCCTATCGACACGGTTGGGGCCGACTACGTTGCCGTTGCCGAAACGTTGCTTGGAACACCATATTTGTGGGGCGGTAACACAGCTTTTGGTATCGATTGTTCCGGGCTCGTGCAATTGTCGATGAGTATGTGCGGCAAGCAGGTCTCACGCGATTCCGACATGCAATTTGAGACCCTGGGGGTTTTGGTCAACAATCCAGACGATTTACAACGCGGCGATCTGATTTTCTGGAAAGGCCATGTCGCAATTGTCCGTGACGAAAATACAATCATACATGCCAATGCGCATTCGATGATGGTCAACATTGAAAGTACGGCAGACGCCATCGAGCGTATCGCCTACCTTTATGCAGAGCCCATTGGGTACAAGCGCCCCGACTAATAGCCAGCGTCGCGGTCGACGAGGTTTGCGAGCGGCGCACCCGCGTCATGCGAATCCATTTGTTTGATCATCGGCGGTATCAAGGCGGTTGGATCAGATGTCGCCGCCGCATGCGGTGTGATGGTCACTTTGGGGTGCTCCCATAACGGACTTGCCGTCGCCAGTGGCTCTTCTTCAAAAACATCGAGGCAGGCGGCGCCAAGCCATCCATATTCGAGCGCGGCCAGAATATCAGCTTCATTTTGTAGTTTCCCGCGTCCCGCATTGATCAGGACCGCTGGACCCAACGGGCCATTCCTTTTCATGCGGATGAACATTGGCTTGGACAAGATGCCAACGGTCTGCGGCGTCAGCGGCAATAGACAGGCGACAATATCGGCACTCTGCAAAAAATCGCCCAGACCATCCTCGCCATGGAATGTTGTGATGCCCGAGACCGACTTCTCAGTGCGGCTCCAACCGGTGACGTTAAACCCTAATACATTAAGCTTATGGGCCGCGTCAGTTCCCAAGACTCCCAAGCCGAGGATGCCGACTGTAACGTCAGATGCAGCCGGTTGTAGCCTGTCTTCACGCCAAACGCGCTCGGATTGCTGCTGGCGATAGGCCGGGCCGCGGCGATGTTGGTCCAGAACTTGCCAAACGATGTATTCACTCATGCGATCGGTCAGGTCATCGGCGACGACCCGCACAATCGGTACATGGGGAACGTTCGGATCATTGAAGATATGATCAACCCCCGCACCGATGGAGAATATGGCTTTAAGACCAGGCAAGTCATTCAAGACACCGGGACGCTGTTTCCACACCACCGCGTAGTCGATTTCCGCTGGATCATCTGCTTGGTTGATGTCGGTGATGACCTTCCGATGCGGTGCAGCTTCTTTCAGATGTTCCTGCCAAACAATGGGGTCGAACCCGGTCACTGCCAATAAAATTGTGCCTGCCATCCTGCTCTCATCAATCCATTACAGCTGCACTATGACGTGTTTCGATATCAAACGCTGCCGCCATCAGCGCTTTTGTGTAATCGGTTTTAGGTGTGTCAAAAATCTGTTCTGCAGGGCCGAATTCCACCACTTTGCCCGCGCGCATCACAATGACTTCATTGGCCAATGCGCGCACCACCTTCAGGTCGTGACTGATAAACAAAAACGCCAGATCGTGCTTTTTTTGAAGGTCGCGTAGCAGATCGACCACTTGCGCCTGTACGCTCATGTCAAGCGCGGAGGTGGGCTCATCGAGCATCACAAATTTCGGCTTAAGCGCCATAGCTCGCGCAATCGCAATGCGCTGGCGTTGGCCACCGGAGAATTCGTGCGGATAGCGAAATCGTGTTGCCGGATCGACGCCAACTTCTTCAAGCGCTTGTACGACTGCCGCGTCACGGTCGGCGATCGAGAGGTTGGGTTGGTGAATACGCAGGCCCTCCGCAACGATCTCGGCAACCGACATGCGCGGCGAAAGAGAGCCGTACGGGTCTTGAAAAACGATCTGCAGATCCTTGCGCATCGGACGCATCTGTTTGAATGAGAGCGCCTGCAAATCCTTTTCGTTGAAGCGGATGATGCCTTCCGACGAGATGAGCCGGGAAAGCGCGAGCCCAAGCGTCGTTTTTCCCGATCCGCTTTCGCCAACGATGCCGAGGGTCTGGCCGCGTCGCACATTCACATCGATGCCATCCACCGCTTTGACGTGGTCAACCGTTCGGCGCATGAAGCCGCGCTTTATCGGGAACCACACCTTAACTTGCCCGCCTGCCATCACCGTTGGTGCTGTCTCATCTAACGTGGGAGGTGTTCCCTTTGGTTCGGCCGCCAACAGATGCTTGGTGTAAGCATGTTGCGGACTGTCAAAGATTTTGTGAGTCGGCCCATGTTCGACAATCTGTCCGTTCGTCATAACGCACACGCGGTCGGCGATCTTGCGCACAATGCCCAGATCATGGGTAATGAACAGCATCGACATGTTGCGCTCGCGTTTTAACTGCGCAAGCAACTCCAAAATTTGAGCTTGTACCGTGACGTCGAGCGCTGTTGTTGGTTCGTCGGCGATCAGGAGTTTGGGGGTATTGGCGAGCGCCATGGCAATCATGACCCGTTGGCGCTGCCCACCTGACAGCTGGTGCGGGTAGGATTCCAGACGTTTTTCAGGATCGCGGATGCCGACCTGATGGAGCAATTCCAGTGTGCGTTGGCGCTTGCTTGCATCATCCATTTTTTGATGAAGTGCGATTACTTCACTTATTTGGCGTTCGATGGTCTGCAACGGATTGAGCGATGTCATCGGCTCTTGGAAGATCATCGCAATGTCGTTGCCGCGCACTTGCCGCAGCTCGTCATCAGATGCGCCCATAAGCTCCTTGCCGTCAAAAACGATCTCGCCGGATGGATGGGACGCGGCCGGATAGGGCAACAGTTTCAAGACGGAGTTGGCGGAGACCGATTTGCCCGATCCGCTTTCGCCAACGAGCGCTACGGTTTCGCCCTGCGCGATATCAAAAGAGATTTGATCGACGGCCAAATTGGTGTTGCCGCCCTGATGGAAGGCAACCGATAAGTCCCGAACGGAGAGCAAAGGTGCATCCGTCATGAGAAAGTCTTTCTGGGATCAAACGCGTCGCGGGTTGCTTCGCCCACAAAGATCAAAAGCGACAGCATAATGGCGACCGAGAAGAACGCGGTGAAGCCGAGCCAAGGCGACTGCAGATTGTTCTTACCTTGCAAAATAAGCTCGCCCAGCGATGGCGAGCCTGGCGGCAGCCCAAAGCCGAGGAAGTCAAGCGACGTCAAGGTCGTGATTGATCCATTCAGGATGAAGGGCAGGAAAGTGAGGGTTGCGACCATCGCATTTGGCAACAAGTGGCGGAACATGATGGTGCCGTTGGAGACACCGAGCGCGCGCGCTGCATTTACATATTCAAAATTGCGGGCACGCAGGAATTCGGCCCGCACAACTCCCACGAAGCTGACCCATGAGAAAAGAAGCATGATGCCGAGAAGCACCCAGAAACCAGGCGGCAAAACGGCGGCCATGATCAGTAGGATGTAAAGAACAGGAATGGCGGACCAAATCTCGATAACGCGTTGGCCGATCAGGTCTGTCCAACCGCCGAAATAGCCCTGAACCGCACCGACCGTGACCCCAATGACCGCCGATGCCGCCGTAAGTATCAAGCCGAACAACACAGAAATGCGAAAGCCGTAAATCATGCGCGCCAACACATCGCGCGCCTGATCGTCCGTGCCGAGCCAGTTGAAATTACCTGCGACGCAATTTCGATCATTAATCCCGTCCGGATAGCCCGCGCACAGCGCTTCGCGGCTTTCAAACATAAAGGCTGGCTTGGAAGGCGCGGTCGTTGGCACTTCCTTGTTCACCGAGCGAAATGAGTAGCGGATTGGCGGCCAGATCATCCAGCCATTGGCTTCGATCTCTTCTTGAATAAACGGATCGGTGTAATCAGTGCGCGCCAAAAACCCGCCGAATTTCTCTTCGGGGTAGTTGACAAAAACCGGCGTTAAAAGCTCGCCTTTATAGGAGACGAGGACGGGTTTGTCGTTTGCGATGAATTCGGCAAACAGCGATAAGAAAAAGAGAACGAGAAATATCCACAGGGACCAGTAACCACGACGATTGGCCTTAAAATTCTGCCACCGCCGCTGATTGAGCGGCGAGAGAAAGGGACGTTTTGAAGGGCGTTCCTGCGTGATGCGTTCGACCATTTCCGGATCGGCGTGCTTGTTCACCTCACACCTCCCGGCTTTCAAAGTCGATCCGCGGATCAACCCAAGTGTACATTAAGTCGGACAAAAGACTGACCAGCAGCCCCATGAGCGAGAAGATGTAGAGCGTTGCAAAAACGACCGGATAGTCGCGGTTGACTATACTCTCAAAGCCCAACAGCCCTAACCCGTCGAGCGTGAAGATCGTTTCGATCAACAGCGAGCCGGTGAAGAACGCTGAGATGAAGGCGCCTGGAAATCCCGCAATAATGATCAGCATCGCGTTGCGGAAAACGTGACCATAAAGCACTTGGTTTTCAGTCAGGCCCTTGGCACGTGCGGTCGTCACATATTGCTTGCGGATTTCATCGAGAAACGAGTTTTTCGTCAAAAGCGTTGTCGTTGCAAAGGCCGACATGATCATTGCTGTCAGCGGCAATGCCAAGTGCCAGAAATAGTCGAGGATACGCGCAGGCCATGACAGTTCATCCCAATTGTCGGATGTCAAACCGCGCAGTGGGAACCAGTCATAAAACGATCCACCTGCAAAAAGGATGACCAGAAGGATCGCAAACAGAAATCCGGGAATGGCATAGGCCACGATGACCACGCCGGATGTCCACACATCAAAACGACTACCATCTTTCACCGCCTTGGAGATGCCCAGCGGGATAGAGATGGCATACGATATCAAGGTGATCCATAAGCCGAGCGAAACCGACACCGGCAGCTTTTCAATAATCAGATCGATGACGCTGATATCGCGAAAGTAGCTCTCTCCAAAATCAAAGCGCAGATAGTCCCACAGCATGTTGCCGAACCGCTCCAGGGGCGGTTTGTCAAAGCCAAATTGCCGTTCCAAATCCGCGATGAACTCTGGGTCCAGACCCTGCGCGCCGCGATATTGCGAGGACACAGCCGAGCTTTCAAAGGAGTCGCCCGGCTCGGCGCCGAAATCGACATCGCCACCTCCGCCAGTAAAGCGATCGGTGGCATCGCCGCCTTGACCGGTTAGCTGGGCAATAACCTGTTCAACAGGACCGCCAGGGGCAAACTGAATGATGACAAATGAAATAGCCATGATCCCGAAAATGGTCGGGATCATCAACAAGAGACGGCGTGCAATATAGGCGCCCATGGCTTTTAGCGCCCGCCTTGGGTTGTGCTTGGATCAGGCTTTGCCAATCGCTTTTGCCTTTTCTTCTTCATACCACCACAGTGCTTCCACCGGCCAGAAATAGTCCGGCTTGGGCTCTTTGAAGCCAAACATGTCCCAATGGGCCACCCGGTGATTCGCAGAGCCCCAATTTGGAATCCAGTCGCGTCGCAAACGCAAGACCCGGTCCAAAACGCGCATCGCTGTCAGATGCGTCTCACGGGTATCGGCTTTGCCAACCTCCTCAATCAAAGCATCAACAAGTGGATCAGCCGTGCCCACCCAGTTTCGTGAACCTTCAAGCTCGGCTGCCGCAGAACCAAGGGTTCCTTCAAGTGTGCTCGCTGTTGGCGTGGCACCCCAGGATGCTGCGGTGCCCACCATGTCAAAATCGAAAGTTGACGTCCGTTCCTGAAACTGCGCGGGATCTACAAGACGCATGCTTGCGTTGATGCCGACAGCACGCATTGTTTCCACATACGGCCCCAGGATGCGTTCAAACACGCTCGATCGGATCAGGATTTCCAGATCAAGTTGTTCGCCGGCAGCATTACGCCGGATGCCATTGTCGCCAACGTCCCAACCGGCGTCAGCAAGCAGCCGGGTCGCTTCGCGCAAACGGGTACGGTCACGGCCGGACCCGTCTGATGGTGCATAGAGGTAAGCTGCAGCGCGAATACCGTCTGGCATGGTGAAAGATGCTTCCAAGCGTTCGATCAAGGCCAGTTCGTCGCTGCTCGGCGCACCGGTTGCTTCATAATCCGACCCGCCAAAAAGCCCATGACGGCGTGCATAAATGCCGAAGAACAAGTTTTCATTTGTCCATTCAAAGTCAAAGCAAAGGCCAATTGCGTCACGTATCCGGCGATCTTTGAAACGTTCGCGCCGCTGATTGACCGCCCAAGCCTGCATGGAAGGGGCTTTCTCATCATCAAACAACGCCAGCTTGACGCGACCATCTTCAACCGCAGGAAACGCATATTCCGTCGCCCAGGTTTTGGATGTAAATTCTTCGCGCCAGAGGACCTCACCTTTTTTGAAGGCCTCAAATCCGGTTGTCCGTTCGGTGTAAAACTCGATGCGAATGGTCTGGAAATGACCCGAGCCGCGTCCAGTGCCGATTTCCCGGCCCCAATAATCGTCAACGCGCTCATACTCGATGAAAGTGCCTTGCCGGGAACGACCGATTTTATATGCGCCGGAACCAAGAGGAATATCCAATGTGGATTCATCAAATGGCCGTGTCGCGTAATAGGTGGCAGACTGGATCGGCATATCGACAACGGTGAGAATAGCACGCGCCGACTGTGTGCCATCAAAGACCAACGTCACGGTGCGCTCATCGTCTACAATGACTCCGGCCAGCTTCTGTAACGGCAGGCTAAGCTGCGGATGGCCAACCTCTTTGAGCGTGTCAAAGGTGAACTTCACATCAGCGGCAGTGATTGGCGACCCATCATGGAAGCGCGCGATGTCCCGCAATTTGAACGTAAAGCGGTTCCGATCTTCGGAAATCGTCACGCTTTCGGCGATATGGCAGTAGGTGGCATCAGGCTCATCAAAGGCGCGCGCCATCAAATTGTCATAGCATATCTCGATCCGTGGTGGCGCATCACCGCGGCGTACGAATGAGTTGAGCGTGTTAAATGTTTGAATGTTCTGGTTGTAGAACCAATAGCTCGGCTGGAAATTGAACGTACCGCCAACGGGTGCGTCCGGCGAGTTGTATTCAAAGTGGGAAAAGCCATCGGCATATTTCAAATCGCCGAAAGCAGACAGGCCGTGCAACGCCACGCCACTCGGATTTGCCGCCAACGATAAAGCGGGAAAAAGCGCCGACGCAGTAAACGCACCGGCGGTGGCAACAAGAAACTGTCGACGGTCAAAATTCATTATTGCGACCCCGCCTTGATCCACCAGGATTGCGTGTCGACGCCGGTATAGGGCGGTTGATTGTCGACAAATTCAAACTTGTCCCACCAGGCAACCCATTGTTCCGGTGAATGCCACTGTGGAATGTAATAGTAGTTCCATAGGAGAACCCGATCCAGAGCCCGGCTCGCAGCGATGAGTTCCGCACGGTCTTCAGCAAAGATGATGGTTTCGATTAAGCTGTCGACGACCGGGTTTTCAATGCCTGACAGATTGCGGGAGTCGGGTGCGGAAGCCGCTTCAGTCGACCAAAAGTCGCGTTGCTCATTGCCGGGAGACAGTGATTGTGAAAGCACCGTAGTCGTCATGTCGAAATCAAACTGCTCCAGGCGCGAAACATACTGGCTCGCGTCGACGATGCGCAGTGAAGCGTCGATGCCAAATGAGCGCAGGTCTTCGACAAACTGTCCGGAAATAATCTGTGCCACTTGAGAGCCACCGAGAAATTCGATGGTAAAGGGTTCGCCTGCCTCGTTTACCCACTGTCCGTTTGCGGGCCGCCATCCTGCTTCCCGTAACAAAGTGGCGGCAATACGTTGATTTGCACGGCGGTTGGCGCGTTCGCCATTGACCGGGTTTTCGTAAGCCTGCGTGAAAAGCTCAGCTGGCAGTTCGTCGCGAAACTCTTCCAAAATCTCCAGTTCACGCCCTTCTGGGAGCCCGCTGGAGGCCAACTCGCCGCCCTCAAAATAGCTGTCGGTGCGGGTTCTCAAACCGGATAGCTGCAAGCGGTTGACGCTTTCAAAATCAAACAAATGGGCAAGCGCCTGCCGCACACGGCGGTCCTTGAATTTGTCGCGGCGCTGGTTCATCGCAAAGCCTTGCATCGGCTGAGGGCGAACGGTTGGGAAGGCCCGTCGGGTTACCCGGCCATCTTCAAACGCGGGGAAGTTGTATTCACCTGCCCATCGTGCGGAACGTGTCTCAGTGCGAAAATCTTGGATGCCACCCTTCTTGAAGGCTTCCCAAATGGGCGTCGCATCAAGAAAGTAGGTGTAGGAGATCTCGTCGAAATTATATCGACCCTTGTTGATCGGAAGATCAGCAGCCCACCAATCCTCCACGCGCTCCCAAGTGATTGAGTTGCCTGATTCAAAAGATTTCACACGATAGGGACCTGAGCCAAGCGGCGGTTCCAACGTTGGC
Organism: Pseudomonadota bacterium; assembly: GCA_039815825.1. Lineage (GTDB taxonomy): Bacteria > Pseudomonadota > Alphaproteobacteria > Rhizobiales > Rhizobiaceae > JBCBDX01. Next base: position 50,525 of record JBCBYO010000001.1, on the reverse strand, counting down.
TCCGTGATGTCGCGCGGCTCTCCTTCGGCGTTCACGCCGGTCCACCAATGCTTGGGAAAGACCGGCATGTCACCCAAGATTTTTGGCAGTTCACGATTGCCTGACTGGTCAAATGTAAACAAGATATCGGTTTCGTTTAGTGCTTCTGCCGACACCACATTGGCATAATAGGCGCGGTAGATCTGGCTAATCTCTTTTAGCTGTTCAAAGGTCCAGACCACATCATCTGTCGTCACGGAGACGCCGTCATGCCAACGTGCATCGGGGTTTAGGCGATAGGTAGCTGACGAATAGTCGTCCGGGTAACGAAACGCTGCCGCCAGATGCGGGTGGCTTGCCGATGGCTCATCGATGGATTGATCCATCAGCGTTTCGTAGATCAGCCCGCCGCCAAAACGGGCGAAACCTGCGGCCGCCGTTCCGCGAACTATATACGGATTAAAACTGTCGAAGGTTCCCTGAACAGCCAGATTAAACGTGCCACCCTTGGGGGCGTCGGGATTGGCATGTTCATAATGCGTCCATCCCTCCTGATATTTGCTTTCGGTGATTAATGAGTTCGTTGTAATCCAATCGCCTTCAGTCTGAGCGATTGCTGAATGACCTGTTGCCATGGCTGTCAGGGCCACAATGCCAACGCCAAGGGAAATCGAACGCATGAACGCCTCCTGCAAATCTTATCCTTAAAAGACTAGGTGCTATTTCAGCGATTCAAAGCCCTGAAATGAAAAAGGCCCGCTGTTTGGCGGGCCATTTCGTCACATTTCAGTCAGAACGATGTTACTCATAAGACAAAGGTGCGCCGGACTGCGCATTAAGATAAGCGATCAGGTTGGCACGATCTTCCTCATCGCGCAGCCCGCGATAGCCCATGGACGTACCGTCGATATAGTCCTTCGGCTTGGCGAGGAAGCGGTTCATAGCCTCGAAATCCCACTGGGCATTTGCTTCCCCGTAAGAGACCATTGCGGAGGAATAGCGGAAGTCCGGATATACACCTGGTTGTCTACCGATAACGCCCCAAAGATTGGGACCAGCTTTGTTTCCGGCGCCATCGGCTACATTGTGGCAGGATTGACACTGGCGGAAAACGCTTTCGCCTGAAGCAATGTCAGCGCTTGCCAGAAGCGGTGTGATGGCAGCAAGTGTCTCTTCTTCTTCGACCGGTGCAGGTCCGGCGTCGGTCTCTTCGACCGCGATGGCAAACCCTTGTTGCTCGGGCTCATCATGGTGAAAAACCGTGTCCCCAACAATGCCCACAGTCATCACAACAAAAACCGTGGACAGGAACGCGCCTGCATACATGTTATAATCGATAGCCATATCCGACCTAATTCTTAAAGTGCTGGGCTTTTCAGCCCCCCGATAGGCGCGTGTAGTATGTCTTTTGCTCGGCGCGCGCAACACATATAAGGTCGCATCCCAAGGTGACTGATTGTCGCTGAAACCAACCTTTACCATGAGTGGTATATGAACCCGATTATCATCATTCCTGCCCGCATGGCATCAACGCGTCTGCCCGGTAAACCGCTGGCTGATATTGTGGGCAAACCGATGATTGTGCACGTAGCAGATCGCGCGCGCGAGGCTGATTGCGCTACGGTGATTGTCGCCACCGATGATCGGCAAGTGTTTGATACCGTACGTGACCATGATCATCACGCAATCATGACGCGCCAAGATCACCAATCGGGCACCGATCGCATCGCGGAAGCGCTGGCGCTCGCAGATCCTGATGAAAGCTACGATATAATTATCAATGTTCAGGGTGATTTGCCGACTATTCCAGCAAGCGACATTCGCGCAGCGCTCAAGCCGCTTGAGATTGAACAATGCGATATCGCAACGCTCGGCACGATAATCGAAGACGAGGCTGAAAAGGCCAACGAGAATGTTGTCAAAATTGTCGGCAGCCATTTGCCTGATTCCACAGACACATTGCGGACTCTTTACTTTACCCGCGCGAGAGCGCCTTGGGGCGAGGGGCCGCTATACCACCATATCGGCCTTTATGCGTTTCGCCGCCAAGCACTGAAACGGTTTGTCAGCCTACCGCCATCACCGCTCGAAATGCGTGAACGGCTTGAACAGCTGCGCGCGTTAGAAGCTGGCATGCAGATTTATGCCGCAATCATTGACACCGTGCCACTTGGCGTTGATACGCCTGAAGACTTGGAAAAGGCGCGCCTAGCGCTCGGCTAACGGCATTGAAATGAATAATAACTCGGAAAACCTCATCGCGTTTCAAGGTGAACCTGGCGCCAACTCAGACACAGCATGTCGGCAAATGTTCCCCGATATGACGCCCTTTCCGTGCCCAACTTTTGAAGATGCCTTTAACGCTGTAGATCAGGGCACAACACGCCTTGCCATGATCCCCATTGAAAACACGATCGCCGGGCGGGTAGCCGATATCCACACATTGTTGCCAGAAAGCGACCTGCACATCGTTGGCGAGTTCTTTCTGCCGATCCATTTTCAGCTCATGGCGCTTCCAGGTGCCGAGCGGTCACAGTTGAAAACCGTTCACAGCCATATTCATGCGCTCGGCCAATGTCGCCAGTATATACGCGGCAATGGTTGGAAGCCGATTGTTGCAGGCGATACCGCGGGTGCCGCCAAACTGGTTGCTGAGGAGAAAGACCCGTCGATGGCAGCGCTCGCGCCAGAATTGGCAGCATCCATGTATGGGTTGGATATCATCGAACGCGATGTTGAGGATCATGAAAACAATGTGACGCGCTTTGTGGTTCTCTCAAAAGATCCGGCGACGCCCAAAAGGGCTTCGGCCGACCAACTGATGATGACGACCTTCGTGTTCCGTGTGCGCAACCTGCCCGCCGCGCTTTATAAAGCGATGGGCGGGTTTGCGACCAATGGCGTCAACATGACGAAACTTGAGAGCTACCAAATCGGCGGCAAGTTTTTCGCCACGCAGTTCTACGCCGACATCGAAGGCCACCCGGACGATGAGAATGTGAAATTCGCTTTTGAAGAGATCGGTTTTTTCTCCGATCACTTCCGTGTGCTCGGCGTTTATCCGGCGGCCGACTTTCGCGTCGGCCAAAAATGGGATGGTGCGAGCAAGGTCTGATCAGCTCAACACCCAATCTTCTACCAGGCGCCAGGCGATGGCGCCTTTTGGCGGCATCTTTATACCCTGCGGATGGGTGCCGGCGATCATCAACTGAACTTCACCGCGCGAAAACCAACGCGCATCATCCAATTCATCATCGAGTTTGATGGTTTCGCTGATGGCCTCGCCATACATGCCGATCATCATCGAATAGGGGAACGGCCAAGGTTGGCTTGCGTGATAAGCAACGCGCCCGACTTGTACGCCAGCTTCTTCCGCGGTTTCACGCCGCACGGCATGTTCCAGTGTTTCGCCCGGCTCCACAAAGCCAGCCAGACAGGAATACATGCCTTCAGGAAAGTGGGGGCTTCGCCCCAGTAAAACGCGCTCTGCGTCAGCCGATACGGTCAACATGATGACCACCGGATCGGTGCGTGGGAAATGCGCTGTCCCACATGCAGGACAAATACGTTTATACCCGCCATCGGCCGGTTCGCTACGCGTGCCGCAACGGGAGCAAAACTGGTGTGATTGATGCCAGGCAACAAGCGCGGCCCCTTGCGCCAGTGCACCGAGGTCCTGATCGGTGAGATAGCCAGCGATATAAACCGATCGATAATCGATTGCCGCATGGCCAGTCGGTGCATTCTCTCGATCCAGTGATGAAAAGCAGGCAAAGCGTGGCGCGCCATCAGCTTCATAACCCAACAGTACCGGTTCATGGATTTCTGCACCTAAAGCTTCTGCCTCTTCAAACGAGCACCAAACATGGGTGGGCACATCATTGTCGAGTTTCAGCAACACATGCCCGCGGCCTACGATCAGGGTAAGCGCGCGTGGGTCCGCAATCGCATTGGAGACGCTGGTTTCGTCCCGCTTTTCGCTCAAACGTTCAAGCTGACCGCCTGCAAATCCCACACGGGAGGAGTTTTCCGGAAACGGGGCATCGAAGAGAGCAAAAGACATAAGTAGAATTAAAGCTGCGAAACAATTTGATCGACAAGCGTTTGCGCTTCTTCCGCCTCATATGTCAACGCTTTGCCGACGCCCCAGACAGGTGCGGGCCAAGCATCGTCCGCCTCAAAACGCGCAATCACATGAACATGGAGCTGAGGAACTTGATTGCCGAGTGCCGCGACATTCATTTTTTCCGCGCCAGTGACACGCTGCAACAATTTCGACGTCTGTGTGATTTCAAACGTGAGCATGGTCTGATCGAGCGGCGACAACTGATGGATTTCACGCACATCGGCGCGCTTTGGCACCAAAATCAGCCACGGAAAGCGCTTGTCGTTCATCAGCCGCATCCTGCACAGCCCGATATCGGCGATCGCCAAAGTGTCGGCTTCCAACTTTTTATCAAGCACAAAGACAGTCATGACGGCCATGCTAGCAGCAAATTCCAATTTGGCGACTTGCATTTTTGTCGTTGAAGGCAGATATCAGCGGCGGGAGGTTGGTGGTGGACGTCGCCACTCGCCAACCGGGTCAGGTCCGGAAGGAAGCAGCCCTAACGAGCCGGGCACGGGTCGCCGTGCCAGCCTCCCACCCAAGACAAGCGCAGCGCCGTAGTTGGCCGGCAAGCAATTGCGCAGCAAAGTCTTTAGCCAAAGGGCCAACTTGGTACCCGTACCCAAAAGCAGCACATCGTCCATGGACCAATTTATCCATTTGGGGCCAGCAAGTTTTAACCTGCGAGCCCCAAAACTATTTGCCGATGACAACAAGACCTAACAATTGAAGATTATGCCATCACCGTTGATTAAGCTGTGAACGAACCGCCTCGATACCGGTTCGCGATGCGCGGTATGGCCGCCCGTTTGAGGAACGGATCAGGCGACGTTTCTTAAGGCGCAAAAACACGGAAAGGGTGCAGTCGGTCAAAACGTGTCCTTCGCGTGTGTAACAAATCACAGCCCGTATCTTGCCGTTTTCGCATCGTTCATGGTGGATTGCGCCACCCAATGCGAGCACGTGCAAAACACGCTGTTCGTGCTTTGAAATATTCACTGAGATTTCTCGATTTTATGCGGTCACAACAACGACTCCGGGCGGCTCACCGCTCGGTTCCCGTTTTCGCTGTTCCTGATAAACGGCCAGGAACGGGCCTAGGCCCGGGACTCTCGCATAAAATCTCCAAAACGCAGGTCAATGCACCTGCGATGGCGCGGTGTAACGCAAGTGACGGCGTTAAACAACAGAGGGTAGTGCGAGAAAGGTTACGCACGAAATTAACAAGGTCCGCCACTACCGTCCGCCGATATCCTCCTATAATAAAGACGTATGACTGACCCGACCCCCGTTTCCGAAAAGCAAGCCGCGTATCGCGTTTTGGCGCGCAAATACCGCCCATCGGATTTCTCGGCTCTGATCGGGCAGGAACCGATGGTGCAGACGCTGAAGAACGCCTTTGAGGCGGGACGGATTGCCCAAGCTTGGATGCTGACAGGTGTACGGGGTGTCGGCAAAACGACCACAGCCCGGATTCTGGCGCGCGCGCTTAATTACAAACGCGACGCTGTTGATGCGCCATCCATCGATTTGGAACAGCTTGGCGAACATTGCGCGGCCATCATGGAAGGCCGCCATGTCGACATTGTTGAGATGGACGCCGCGTCGCATACGGGCATCGACGACATCAAGCAAATCATCGACGGTGTGCGATACGCACCTGTGTCGGCGCGCTACAAGGTCTACATTATCGACGAAATACACATGCTGTCGGAAAAGGCCTTCAACGCTCTTTTGAAAACGCTGGAAGAGCCGCCACCACACGCCAAATTCATCTTTGCCACAACTGAAATTCGCAAAGTACCCATAACAGTTCTATCGCGCTGTCAGCGGTTTGATCTGCGTCGGGTCGAAGCCGATATCTTGGCCAAGCATTTGGCTAATATTGCCGAAAAGGAAGAGGTGAAGATCGACGAGGCGTCGCTTGCCATGATCGCGCGGGCTGGCGAAGGGTCAGTGCGCGACGCGTTGTCTATCCTTGACCAAGCGATTGCTCATACAAACGCCAATGTCGACGAACACTCCGTCCGCACGATGCTCGGTCTGGCTGACCGGGGGCAGGTCGTACGTCTGTTTGAAAAGATCATGGTCGGCGACATGGTCGCCACACTTGAGGCCTTCAAATCACTCTATGATCAGGGAGCTGATCCGGCGGTGATCTTGAGTGACTTGGCCCAATTTACCCATCTGGTAACCCGCCTACGCTTTGTGCCGCAGGCTGCACAAATTGACGCGTCCCTTACCCCGGAAGAACGCGACATGGGTCTGCAGTTCTCGCAAAAGCTATCAGTGCAGACGCTGGGTCGTGCTTGGCAAATTCTTTTAAAAGGTATTGCTGAAACAGAAACAGCAGCACGACCCTTCGCGGCCGCGGAAATGGTGCTGATCCGACTAGCGCATGCAGCAGATCTGCCGACATTGGACCAGGCGATCAAACAGCTGGAGACACTTAAGCAAAGTCCTGAGTTTGGCGCAGCACCTTCCGGCGTGACGGGCGGTGCCGGAACAAATATGTCAGCAGGAACCGCGCAGCCGCAGATGGCGTCGACAGAGCCGGGCGATACAGCGCCAACCATGCGCCTTGTCTCAAACGGTCCGGTGGCAACGCCTACACCGATTGTCAGCACGCCAGAACCAGAACCGGCACAAAAAGCCCCTCAGGTAGCGATCAACTCATTGCAGGATGTTATTGCGCTTTGCGACAAGAACCGCGATCCGCTGATGAAGGCCAACATCCGACAATATGTTTTACCTGCCGCTATTGAGCCCGGTCGTTTGACGGTTGGCTTGACCGAAGGCGCGCCACAGAGCCTACTCGGTGATTTGTCGAAAAAGCTTCAGGATTGGACCGGCGATCGCTGGATGATCTCTTTAGCACGGGATGCTGAAGGTCAGACACTCGCACAGCAGGAGGAAGCTAAAAAACAAGCACTTGTCTCAGACGCCAGTCGTGATCCGGAAGTGGCCAAAATTCTGGAGAAGTTTCCCGGCGCCAAGGTGGTCAATGTGCGATTGGCTGATGCCGATGCAATTGAAGGTGAGTTTCCGATGGCAGATGGCGCTGAAGATGTGCTTGATCCATCCGATGATGATTAATGCGATGGAGTGACCGCGATGAAAGACCTGATGGGCCTGATGTCCAAGGCCAAGGAAATGCAGCAGAAGATGGCCGACATGCAGGCGGAGATGGAAACAATCACCGCAGATGGCACAGCTGGCGGCGGCATGGTTACCGTCACGCTAACTGGCAAAGGTGCGATGCAGGGCATCAAGATCGATCCGTCGGTTTTCGCTGAAGATGATGTGGAAATCCTCGAAGACTTGATCATTGCGGCCCATGGCGATGCAAAGTCCAAGATTGAGACCATCATGCAAGAAAAGACGGCGGAAATGACGTCGGGTCTGCCGCTGCCGCCGGGAATGAAGCTGCCATTTTAGGCGGACGTTTGGTGCCGCTTTCGTTTGAACAAGCGTCCGTCAACCAACGCCAGCCCCAGAGCAATCAGAGCAAAGCCAGTCATATGGCGCGGAAGCAGTTCCTCGCCCAAAATCGTCACGCCCAGTAGAATTGTGCTGACCGGAACAAGAATCGTGACAAGCGACAAATTGGTGGCACCCGCAGTTGCCAGCAATGTGAAATAGCCCACATAGGCAAGGGCGGTCGAGAGCACCGCGAGGCCGAAGATCGCGCCGATCACCACCGTGCTTGGGGCCGGCAAAGTCCATGGCTGATCAATCCATAACATCAATGGCAACATGAAAAGGGTAGCTGCCGTTAGCTGACCTGTGGCGACAACAATTGGATCGATCGCGTTCCGCTTGAGCATTTGCCTGCCAAAAACCACAGCTATCGCATATGATATCGGGGCGCCGATACAAGCGATATAGGCCAAGAGTGCTGCCTGCGATGATCCCGCAAGACTCGCCTGCCCGATCATGACCGCAACACCAAAGATAGCCGCGAAAATCCCGGCAAGCCGTAGCGATGTTAGGCGGTCGTCATCGCTGAAAAAGTGGGACACGGCGACTGTGAACATGGGCGTTGTGGCGTTTAAAATCGCGGCGACACCCGAAGCCAGCTCCGTTTGCCCGTAGACGAGCAAGGAAAACGGTATCGCGTTGTTGGCAAACCCCATGAACATGAAAACACGCCATGCCCTGCCTCGCCAAGGGAACCTACGACCAGTTGCCAGCAAGAAGAGATGCAGTGTGATGGCGGCCAGCAGGACGCGAAAGAAAACGACGGTAAAGGGCGGTAGCTCCTTGACGATGACTTCCACGAAAAAAAACGAACCGCCCCAAATGACCGAAAGGCCCAAAAGCGTGAGCCATTGCTGGGCTGTCATCGTGACGTTGATGGGCGGGTTTTGGGACATTGAGTGTTTGTAGCGATGTTGAGTTAGGGCGGCCACCCGAATCTTGACCTTGCGTGGATTCCAATCCGGCGCATCCTCATTTAAGGATGCGTTATGACATCTAAGCGAATCGCAGGTCCGGAAATTGAACGGCTGATCCAGCTTCTGGCAAAGGTTCCAGGTCTTGGGCCACGGTCGGCACGCCGGGCCGCACTCCATATGATCAAGAAAAAAGAGCAATTGCTGGATCCCTTGGCATCTGCGCTTGAGGACGCGTCACGCAATGTGAAGATCTGCTCGGTCTGCGGCAATATCGATACCAGTGACCCCTGTTCCGTCTGCAGTGATCCCCGCCGCGATGGGTCAACGATCATTGTTGTTGAAGATGTTTCTGATCTTTGGGCGCTAGAGCGTGCCGCTGAGATGGGCGCAAAATACCATGTGCTCGGCGGAACTTTGTCGCCGCTCGATGGTGTTGGCCCTGATGATTTGAACATTGCTTCACTAGTTAGTCGAGTATCGAGCGGCGAAGTCAAAGAGTTGATACTTGCAGTCAATGCGACGGTCGAAGGCCAATCCACAGCTCACTACATCACCGGCCAGTTGGAGGGATTGGAAGTTAAGGTGACGCGCCTTGCCCATGGTGTTCCGGTTGGCGGCGAGTTGGACTATCTTGATGATGGCACTTTATCGGCGGCGCTTCGCTCCCGTACGGATTTTTAAATGACCCGGCAGTTCAACCAGCCCATGAGTGGCAACGAATTGGCGCGGTTTTCAGGCCCTGCCAGTTTTATGCGCTTGCCAACTCAGGCGACGGCCGAAGGTCTCGATGCCTGTTTCACGGGCGTGCCGATGGATATAGGCACATCTAACCGATCCGGCACGCGCTTGGGACCACGCCAGATCCGCGATGAGAGCCGGATGCTGAGACCATACAATATGGCTACTGGCGCAGCTCCTTTTGAAAAGCTGCAAGTCGCCGACATTGGCGACGCACCGATCAACACATTCGACCTTAAAAAATCCATCGATATCATTACCGATCACATGAGCAGCATTCTTGCCCATGACTGTGTTCCGCTGACCATGGGGGGCGATCACACACTTACCTGGCCCATTTTGCGCGCGGTGGCGGAAAAACATGGACCGGTGGCGCTGATCCACATCGATGCGCATGCCGACATCAATGATGAAATGTTCGGCGAACAGATCGCTCACGGTACACCGTTTCGTCGTGCGTTTGATGAAGGACTGTTGGACAATAACCATGTCTATCAGGTCGGCCTTCGTGGCACAGGATACTCGCCTGAAGATTTCAATTGGGGCCGCAGCCAAGGTTGGACCGTTATTCAAGCCGAAGAGTGTTGGGGTAAATCGCTGAACCCATTGATGAACGACATTCGGGCGAAGGTAGGACCAGATAGGGCGGTTTATCTTTCCTACGATATCGACAGCCTCGATCCTGCTTTTGCGCCTGGCACTGGCACAGTAGAAATCGGCGGTCTGACCACGTGGCAGGCATTGGAAATTATACGCGGCTGCCAGGGGATGAACATTGTTGGCGGCGATCTTGTTGAAGTCTCGCCGCCCTACGACCCGACCGGGAACACTGCCTTGATCGGGGCCAATTTGTTGTATGAAATGCTCTGCGTACTTCCGGGCGTGCACACAGACTGAAACGGGCCATAGACATGATGCTTCGTATTTTCTGCCTGCTTTTTGTTTTCGCAATCAGCAGCAGTGGCGCCAATGCCGCTGCGACCAATGCCGACTATCGGGCATTTTTGGAACGAACGATCTGGCCGATGGCGCGCCAGCAGGGCGTATCGCGATCAACCTTTGAACGCACGCTTTCCGGTGCAACGCTAAACCGTGATATTCCAGGGCTCGTTGAGCCCGGCTCTTCCGGAACCCCCAAGCGCATTCGTCAGGCAGAGTTTTCAGCGCCCGCGCGCTATTTCAACGAGAACAATGTCGCCTCCATTGCCTCCTCTGGCCGTGCGCTCGCGCGTGAACATGCGCGCACATTGCAAGCCATTGAACGTAAATACGGCGTGCCCGCCCACATCATCATCGCGATTTGGGGCCGCGAGAGTGGGTTTGGCCGGGTGCGCATTCCCCATGACGCGATCGAGGTGCTCGGCACCAAGGCCTTCATGTCGACCCGCCCCGAACTGTTCCAAAAGGAACTGGTTTCAGCGCTCGTCATGATTGAGCGTGGCCTGGCAACGCCAGCACAGATGAAATCATCATGGGCGGGCGCGCTCGGTCAGCCGCAATTCCTGCCATCATCCTATTTACAATATGCGGTTGATTTTGACGGCGACCGCAAACCCAATATCTGGACCTCTGTGCCGGATACGCTTGCCTCCATTGCAGCCTATCTGAACAGGTTTGGCTGGCAGACGGGTCGTGACTGGGGTTTTGAGGTCACCGTACCTGCTGAATTGTCCTGCTCGTTTGAAGGCCCTGACCAGGGTTTCAAGATCAAGGATTGGGAAGCGCTGAGCATCAAACGTGTCAATGGGCGTCCGTTTCCAGCCGCCGAGCGCCAGCGAGAGGGCTATTTGTTAATGCCGGCAGGCCGCAGCGGGCCTGCCTTTGTGGTGACCCCGAATTTCTATGTGATCAAGAAATATAATGAGAGTGATCTTTACGCTCTGTTCGTCGGCCATGCCGGGGATCGGATCGCTTATGGATCCGGCAAGTTCAAAGCGGGATGGGGCAATGTCGATACGCTCTACCGGTCAGAGATTGCAGCTATGCAGCGCGTGCTCGAAGGGCAGGGCTATGATGTCGGCGGCGCCGATGGTTTGCCAGGTTTCAAAACCCGTCGGTCGATCGGTGATTGGCAGAAAAAGAATGGGCAAAGCCCGACCTGTTTTCCCAGCAAAGCGTTGGTGAACGCGATCCGTTAAATGGCTCCAGCGTCAACTAACGTTGACATCAATCAAACCACCGAAACACGGCGTGTGGCAAGAAACCCCCGTGACGCGGTAAGTGATCAAAACTGAACAGCAGCTATGTTATGGTGCCCTTTGCGGCATGACAAAAGAGTTGCATGCAGGGACCAAAAGACACGATACGATGCGTGCAGGGGCCATCCAGCTTGCTATCGGGGCCATGCGTCGGGTGAGCAATTCAAATGAGCTATGCGATGATTGCGCCTATCAGGGAAGATGCATTATGCCAAAACCGGCGAGTTTGAAATCTGCCAAACCAGCAAAATGTTTCGGGCCTGACATTCAGCCCGTATTCTTTTCCTATCCAATCACTGCCCGCTTAATCGGTTAGTGGAGTAAAAGGATCGGCGACGGCACGAAGTTTTTTCGTGAACCAACAGCGGTCGAGGCGATTTTGTCAGATAGGGCTCAGGGACGCTATGCGGACAAAACTGACAAACCGGTAAAGCACTAACGTTTAACGATCGCGGTGGCTTCTATTGAGAGGAGAAGGCCCATCGGTAGTTCGACAATCGGTGTGGAGCGTGCGGGCGGCTCTTTGGGGAAGTACTCCCCGAAAAGCTGGTTTAGTTCTGCCCGCTCATTACCATCACCAAGCCAGGTTATTACCTTAACAACATCGTCCATTGAAGAGCCAGAACACTCAAGGCAGGATTGGAGGTTCCTAAACGCCTGCCTTGCCTGGCTCTCAAAATCTTCGCCAGCCTTATTTCCGGTTTCCGGAACGATACCTGCCTGGCCAGAAATAAAGAGGAACTCGCCCGCGCGGACCGCAGTGGAGTAAGCTCCGTATGGCTCAGGCATTTCAGGGTGAATGACAATCTCTTTCTTCAAGATGGTTCCCTTCTGCATTTTCCCGCGAAGCGAATTTCCCATCAGTCGGCAATCGGCGCAAGCAATATACTCACAATCGACGACGCAAATTTGGCCAATTATTTTACGTCGACTGAGCGGACAAAGCCACCGGTTGTTGCCTCTTTGGAAGCGGTGTGGTCGTATCTGCAGGCTCATTTTTTTGCTCAGATATGCCATGGGGATTGGGAATATGTACGAACCGAGCGACATCGTCACTTCAGAGGCCGAAGTAAGGGCAGTCATTCCCGGCACGATTGAGCGGCAGGTCCGAAAGGTCATAGATCACATAGACGAGCATGTACGTATCTGGATCGAGCGGTCGCCATTCATGACTATGGCAACCTACTCATCGTCTGGAGCCGTGGATGTCTCGCCAAAGGGGGATCCTGCTGGATTTGTTAGAGTGATCGACGAAAAGACGCTGGCAATCCCTGACCGTCCCGGCAATCATCGCTTTGATAGTTTCCTAAACATTTTTGAGACCGGTCGTATTGGGTTGATGTTTCTTGTGCCAAATCGATTGGAGGTTGTCCGGGTGAGCGGGACCGCGCAGGTGGTACGCGATGCAAACCTTCGTGAACAAATGGCGGTCGAGGGAAAAGTCCCAGACTTTGCAATAGTCGTGAGGGTCGAAGAGGCATTTTACCATTGCGGCAAGGCCGTAATCCGCTTTTCGCTTTGGGAACCCGAAAAGGCGGTGTCCGTTGAAGGCCTGCCAACATACGGTCGCGCGCTGAAGGCGCATGGCGCACTGGACACCCCGCTCGAAGAGGTTGAGCGGCTCACAGAGGACAACCTGAAGTATCGGCTTTACGACGAGTAACTTAGTTGATGATGAAAAGCGGGACCATTGTCGTTTCAGCAGGTTTGGTGCGGCAGTTCTGGTGGATTTCCGCTTCAGCAAACATAGGTCCGCTATGCGGACAAAGCGCTGAATCGCTAAGGCTGCGCTGAGGTCTGCACTTGTCTTGGCTGTCGCCTACGGCAGCGTTGGCTCGACGCCAAATTGGTGCCGATACTCTGAGGCTGATACGCTAGAGATGCGCTGGAAAATTTTGCTGAAGGCAGAAGGGTCCTTGTATCCGACCTCCCACGCCACCTGATCCAAGGGACGAGTGGTCAGTTCCAAAATACTTCGGGCTTTGGCAACACGTGCCTGTTGGATGTACTCGGTAGGATTGAGCGACGTTGCCTTGGCAAAACGGCGCATGAAGGTGCGTTTTCCCAGATGCGCAATTTCGGAGAGATCATCGAGATTCAGAGATGTAGCCAGATCTGCGTGGATATGGTGCTGAACCCGCAAGATTGCCTCGTCCCCATGATCGAAGTCCGGGATAAACTCGGTGAAGGGAAGCTGCGTGGCCCGTGGCGGCTGAATGACCAGAAACCGGGCCGTCGAGAGCATCGTGCTCCGTCCAAAGAGACGCTCGACAAGGGTCAAGCCAAGATCGGTCCAGGCCAGGATACCGCCCGCTGATATGACGTCGCCATCGTCCAACACCAGATTTCGGTCGGCAACCTCAATGTCTTCGTAGCTTTTTGCAAGCTGTTTGGCGAAAGCCCAATGCGTTGTCACACGCCTGCCTTGAAGCAATCCGCTTTCGGCCAAAACGAATGCCCCGGCACAGATCGAGCAAACGCGGCTGCCGTCTTTGTGTTGCGAGCGAAGCCATGCAGCCTCTTGTGGCATGGGTTGCATCTTATCCGGCATGACGATGCTTGGCGGAGTGATCACATAATTCAAGCGATGTATCTGGTTCGGATGGGTATCCCAGACGCACTTTGGCTTTCCATCTTCCTCGGCACGCCAATGCGTGACCCGAACCTTTCTTTGCTTGTCGCTATGTGCCCAATCACCCGCAATCCGGAACAGGTCGGTCAGTCCGTAAATCGCGGACAACTGGCAGTCGGGGTAGATCAACAGGCCAATCTCACAAATCCAGTCTCTTTTCATGATTGTCACTTTTGAACGCTTGTTTGTCATTTGTGACAATCGCAGCAAACCCTCCCAATTGCAACATTGTCGACATCGAACAAGCAACGAGAAGCCAATGACCATAACCAAGAACGAAGCGAATAGACGCACCGTTTCGCAGCCTGGCACAGCGACCGAGTTGCTCGCCGTGATGCCTGCCGCTCTTGCGGCACAAACTTTTACTCAACAAGAAGGAGATACCTTTATGTCAACTATCGAAACACGCGACGGAACCAAAATTTTCTACAAAGACTGGGGCCCACGAGATGCGCAGCCCATCGTATTTCACCACGGCTGGCCGCTGAGTGGCGACGACTGGGACAACCAAATGTTGTTCTTCCTTGCCAACGGTTACCGTGTGATTGCACACGACCGGCGCGGGCACGGACGGTCTGACCAGACTGACCTTGGCCACGACATGGCGACCTATTCAAACGACGTTGTTGATCTTGCGGCGGCGCTTGATCTGCAAAACGCTATCCATATTGGCCACTCTACAGGCGGCGGTGAAGTTGCGGCTTACGTGGCCAAAGCTGAACCAGGCCGTGTGGCAAAGGCTGCGCTGCTAGGGGCTATCCCACCCCTGATGCTGCAGACCGAAGCCAACCCGGACGGTGTTCCGATTGATGTCTTTGACGGGTTGCGGGCCGGATTGGCAGCCAACCGCGCACAGTTCTTCCTCGACGTGCCGTCAGGTCCTTTCTACGGCTTCAACCGCGATGGCGCGGAAGTCAGCCAGGGCTTGATCCAAAACTGGTGGCGTCAGGGAATGATGGGCAGTGCGTCGGCGCATTACCAATGTATCGCAGTGTTCTCCGAAACCGACCAGACCGAAGACCTGAAGGCGATGAATGTGCCAACCCTCGTGATGCACGGCGATGACGATCAGGTCGTCCCGATCGCAAACTCCGCGGAGAAGGCGGTCAAGCTTCTGCCGAACGGAATCCTGAAGGTTTACGAGGGTCTGTCACATGGTTTCTTCGCCACGCACCCCGAACTGGTCAATGCGGACCTGCTGGACTTTGTCCAAAGTTAACCGAGGTTCGGTCTCAAAGTTTGGGCGGGTCGATATGCCCGCCCAAACCATTACAGAGCCATCAAACTAACAAAGCAGGCTTGGTGCGAGCGACATCCGAAAGGCTACGCACGATTGTGTCACATCGCGCCCAAACAGGAGAAAAACCATGAACTCCGAATTGAACAGAACAGTCTTAGATAACACTGTGAACGGGCTTGAACTTGCACTTGCAAGCACAGCCGTCGCCACAGCCAAAGCCCAGAATTTTCATTGGAACGTAACGGGCATGGCATTCGTCCAGCTACACGCCCTTTTTGAAGAGATCTATGCAGAACACTTCGAAGCACAAGACACTTTTGCTGAGCGGATCAGAATGCTTGGCCACGCAGTAGACGGACGCCAATCTCAGCACTTGGAGAAATCGGTCCTTGCAGAGGCCGACGGCGCGAAGAATCCCGAAGAGATGCTCCTCGATTTGGCATCAGACCAAGAGCGTTTGTCGGCCTTGTTACTGCAACTGGCATCCGCTGCAGACGAAGAAGGCGACGCCGTGACAAATGACTTGGCAATTGAACGCGCACATATCCACGACACATTCGCGTGGAAACTGCGCGCGCATTTGGCCTGAACAGGTCAGAATTTCTATCAAGCTATAATGCGATCAAATTGCTTCGGCGCACGCTTTGCCGAAGCCGCTCTTGGCCGAAACTATGGAGTTCATTTTGTGCGCAGTCCGAAACCGGTAATTAGTTGCATTGCGGAAAATCGGAAAAGAGGCTCGAAGCGGGCACAACGCCGGTAAATTCCAACGCTGTAACAGCTCGCCAGCCTCAGTCTGTCACCTAGCTTAGGAGCGATTTTAGCTGTTCGAATATCCATATGTGTATGGAGTTTTGAGCATCGCGCGCATGTCGAACGGCATGCATTTCGAAAGCGCCTGTTTCGATTGGTATGGACCTGCAGGTATCGGAACGGGGCGGGGTGTCGAAGGATTTCGCAACTGGCACCAGATACCTTTTCTCAACGCGATGCCTGATCGTGGTCAATATATCGATGAGATCACCTATCATTTCTTCGGCGATGGGAAGTACTAAGCGGTTACCGGCTGGCCGAACATGATCCAGACTGTCACCCATGATGGATGGATAGGCATCGCGCCATCGGGAAAAAAGATTAACATGCGGTCGCTTGATTTCTGGTGTATAGAAGATGGTAAGATCCGAGATAATTGGGTGATGGGTGATATCCTGGATGCCTATCGCCAACTCGGCGTTGACGTGTTGCAAGGCTACGTGAATTCAACAAGGTTCGCGTACCCGGCCGTCTGCCTCTCCCGGAGGGAGCCTCGTGATTATTGAGAGCATGGCTTCGCGATGGGCTTTCCGCGTGCGTTCTGGCGAATTTAAGCGGACACGCTTTGGCTTTTTGTTGGTTTTTTTGATCGAATACCGCCAAAAAGCAGCCGATAGACCGGCGGTACGAAAAGAAGTGTCAGTGGCGAAGCAAACAGTAAGCCGCCGATCATCAACGTGGCCATAGGTTCGAACAGTGCACCGCCAACTAGGGCCATCGGCAAGAGGCCGAGCACCGTTGTCAGCGAAGTGAGCATAACTGGCGTAAAGCGCTTCTTCGCGGCGATAACAATCGCATCATCGAGATCGGCACCTCTTCTTTCTATGTCTATCTGGTCGATTAACACGATCGCGTTGTTGATCACGATGCCCATCAGGGAAATCAGCCCTAAGATCGCAAAGAAAGACATGGGGCGATCTGCAAAGTAAAGGGCCAGGGGAGCGCCCACGACAATCAGCGGAATTGTCATAAAAGTGAGCGTTACACGACGTGCTGAGTTAAACTGGAAAACCAAAGCGGCGAGCATGATAGCAAGCGCAAATGGGAGGCCGGCGGCAAGCTTGGCATTAACTTCTGCACTTTGCTCACTTTCACCTGCCACGGTGACCTGATAGTCCGATCCAAGGTCCAAACCTGCAAGCGTGGGCTCAATAATCTTTTCGACTTCGGCTGCTGCGAGCGTGCCACTCTTGCCAGAAATGGTAATTTGCCGAACCTGATTGACCCGGCGGAACTGCGAAAAATCCAACATCGGGCGAAATGCTGCCACTTGGTTCAACGATACCAAATTGCCGTCGGCAGGGACCGACATGTTCGCAAGATCTTCAATACTGTCACGGAAACCTGTCTCGGCACGAGCAATAATCGGGATTGAGTCTGAACCGTCTCGAAATGTGGAGTAGGTGGTGCCACTGAAATACGTGTCCAAGACGTCGGAAATATCGCTCGAGGTCACACCCAATTCTCGCGCCTTGTCCTGCGCGATATCCACCACGATTTTGATCGTCTTGTTGCCCCAGTCATTTTGGTTCAAGACCAAGTTGGGAACTTCCGCAAATGCCCCTTCGACCATTTTAGCAGCTGATAACAACTTGTCGGCGTTGGGGCCCGTAATTTCGACTTCTACGATACCGGATTCAGAGCCCCCCATGGAAAGGCGTGTGATCCTGGCCCTCGCTGCTGGATGATTTTCAAAAAGGTGATTACGCGCTCGCTCCGCCGCGGCGATAGCGCCTTCATAGTCGTTTGTGTTCACCAGAATAAAGGCGCTGGCCGGGTCAGTTTCTGCCGGATCGAGCGCCAGGTAGAAGCGCGGCCCGCCGTCGCCGACAAATGTCGTTGTGTCACGCACTTCTGGATTGACCGTTTGATCGCGCAACCAAGCTTCGACCCTTAGCGTCTCAGCCTCGGTTTCGCGGATCGATGTACCCTTGGGATAGTCGAGGTAAATCAGATACTCTGAACGCTCGCTGAGCGGGAACATCTCCGATTTCAGCTGAGAAAAAACTTGCGCAGACAGGACAACCAAACCGTAGGACACGATTATGATCGGTATTCCCAGCGGCAACAATCTTCGTGTGATCCCGCCGTAGGTACTGACCAATATATTATCACCGGTCGTGCCTGCCTTGCGTGGTCGTATGAACATGGCGGCCAAAAATGGCAAAATATAGTGCGCCGCAAACCATGAGCCGGCCAGCATTAACCCAACCACTGCGCCAAGCGAAAACGCGAACTCGCCCTCGGTTCCTTCCAGGATCAGCATCGGAATAAATGCTGAGACAGTTGTAATGGACGCAACCGCTAGCGGTACAAAAAACTGTCCGCCACACGCGATGGCAGCGCTTCTCGGGTCTTCACCCTTTTGCACCCGTGCTTCGATGTCTTCGACCACGACAAGCCCGTTATCGACAAGCAAGCCAAGCGATATGATAACTGCTGCGATAGAAATCTGCTCCAGATCAATGCCCATTCGGGACATGCCTAAAAGTGCCAGCATGACGGCAAAAGGCACAATACTTGCGATGATGAGAGCGGGGCGCAACCCGAGAAACACTAGCATCACCAACAACACGACAGCAAACGTTTGCCCCACGTTGGACAGTGCATCGTTAATAGCGTTGGTGACGTTCGTTTCCTGAAACGTGGAGATATTGTAGCTAATGCCAATCGGTTGTTTCGCTTCAAACGCTCTTATTTCGTTGCGCAGTGTGCGCCCTATACGCTGAATGTCGCGATCATCTGCCATTTCTATGGCCACAATCAGCGCCTTTTCGCCATTGAAGTAGATCGGCTTTTCAGGCGGGTCCACATAGTCGCGCCGCACGGAAAGAATGTCCTTCAGACGAACCAGACCGCTCAAGCCGGGAACAGCCGTCAGTACATTTTCCAACTCTTCGATCGAACCAATATCGCCATTGGCTTCCAGAATTATGTTGGTGCCGGAAGCGTCCAATTGCCCGGCTGGCAGGATGACATTTTGGGCCTGTAGGTCAGCGAGCAACTGCGAGATTTGCACACCAATCGTCGCCAACCGCCGACTATCGATCTCAAGCCAGATACGCTCTTCTTGTTCACCAAAAACCGAGACTTTCGTGATGCCGTCAATGGTGTAGAGGTCGGTCCGCAGCTGATCCGCCGCATCAAAAATCTCCGCGTACGAGAACCCGTCCCCCGTCACGGCAATGGTCGCAATGGCCACGTCACCGAAGTTGGTATTTACGAACGGTCCCTGCGTACCGCTGGGTAATTCGTTTGCGGTGTCTTCCATCTTGTTTCGGATGTCCTGGAAGACCGCTTCAATCTGGGCAACAGGGATTGAATTAAAGACGCTGATCGTCAGTTTCGCACTACCGGTCCGCACAAGCGTTGAAATGTCTTCCACTTCTGCGATCTCGCGAGCGGCGCGTTCGAGCGGTATTGCAATCAGGTCTTCGACACGTTCGGGTGACATGCCCGGAAACTGAGCGTTCACAACAACATTGCGGATTGTGAGGGAAGGGTTCTCCCGCTTTGGCAGATTAAGATAAGTCATTGTGCCAAGCAGCATGAGCCCAAGCATGACAAGGACGGTCAGACGCGACTTTTCCAGGCCAAAGCGTGTAAGCGCATCCATGGCTATTCGCTACCGCTTAGTAGTTTGACTTGTTGGCCGTCGCGCAAAAACGAAACGCCCGCAGATGCAACGCGTTCACCTGCTTGAAGGCCGTCAATGACAAGAAGAGCGTTTTCCCGTACTCCGGCCAAACGGATTTCACGCTCTTGGACGGTTAAAGACGTTGCGTCAAAAATAAATACGCGCGCGACGCCGACCTGATTCTCATCGGCCTCGACACTGCCTTCCTTGATGATGGCGGAGATAGGTATCCGAAAGCCCTCGGCTACTGGCAAAGGAAGTTCGATGGATGCCTCGACTGACATGCCAGCCTTCAAAACTGGGTCTGTCTCTTCAACCGTGAGAACGACCGGGAAACTGGAAACCGCATCGGCACGTGATCCCAGTTCGCTGACTACCGCGCGAAGCTCGATATCGGGACGGTCGGCCATGCGTACACGCGCAGGTGTTCCCACAACAAGCTGAGTGACAGTTTCGAAATTGGCGCTGAACGAAACTTCGAATGTATCGGGCGAGTACAGCGACAAGATTGGCGTGCCCACCGATACCGTCGCAAAACTCTGCACGTCGACCGAGTTTATTATTCCGTCAAAGGGCGCCTTTAAGACCGAGTTGTCGAAATTCTCCAGTGCCGTATCCAGCGACGATTGCGCTTGATCGAGCTGTGCTCTGCGTGTGAGCACGTCGGTTTGTGTCGCCTCCAATGTGGAACGGGTGACAGTGCCGCTTTTGAAAAGTTCCTCTTGCCTCTCAAGCGCGTCGACCGCGTTATCATATGCGGCCGTTGCAGAACGAACACCTGCTTCGGCGTTTGATATCTGGATGTTGAGCGCTTCGGGGTCGATGGATGCAAGTACTTGACCCTCGGCGACGCGCTGGCCGACCTGAAGTGAGATCTCCGTGAGCTTGCCTCCGACTTCAAACGACAATGAATTTAATGACGTGGGTTCAAGTACCGAAGGAAACCGCCTAACGGTGGAGCGTTCGGTGTTTTCGACAAGATGGGTTTTTAAACCGCGCACCGGCGGTTCACTCGACACTTCTTCCTCGACATTGCACGCCGCAATCGCGAGAATTGGGAGGACTATAATCAGTCTGCGCATATGTGGATCTTCCCGGATAAGTGAAAATTCGGATAGGGCGCCCTGTCGATGGTCGCACCATCCCTTTGAAGTGCAACCCAATTTACTTTAGCCATTATCGAAGCGAAGCCAACCGCCGATTTGTCAAAGCATCGACTAACGAACACGTGCGCGCGAACGGGGCATGTTCGGGTCGCATTCACGCCGATCCGGTCGTCCTGAGAAAGTTGGCTTATCACAAAAAATACGATTTCGGTGCGTAAAGGCTTCGCCAAATCACTGCAATCACAAGTAGGAAAGCGCGCTGCGCTGGTTGTGGTGCGCATTCCGTGATAATCAAAACGAATCAGTGACTTGTCGCTTTTGCAGATTCAATTTTTGCGTTCGACTGAAACCAAATATGCCATGGGTGGGAGGAAATGCGTGTGGCAGGGCGCTCAACGAGAGTAGGTCTAACCGCACGATCGGATGGCCCGATTGTCAGCCATTTCACTTTGCGGTCCAAATATACTTCTGTGAGTTTGGCCGCCCTTGTCGCTGCCATGACAACCGGCTTGACGTTCTTGTCTGGCTCGGCGGCTTTTGCTGCCGAAACGACGCTGGATTGGTCAACCAGACCCGCAACGGTAAATCTGAACGGCGGTAGTGACGTTGCCACGGTAGACGGCGTAACGGTCACGACTACTGGCGCGACTGCTGGCTCCAGAACATCCACCACATTTCAGCTGCAACCGACCGGAACCCAAAACGGGTTCACAGGCATGATCCAAAGCCTGATGAACGCGTCGACTGACAATGGCAGCGTTTCAAACAGTGTCACATTCACATTCTCAGAACCTGTCTACAATCTGAGATTTGTCACAGCTGACGTGGATGCCATCAACAATGGCTCGAGTTTTTTTACCGACCAGATAGGTTTCACATCCGATGGTGGCCTACCCACATCGGCGACGACCGGCAGCACCATTAGCTATAGTTCAGCAACTGGGACGGCTTTAGCGGATCCTGATTCCAACTGTTCGGGAGATGAAGCTCGATGCCAAATCGAGGTGGTTTTTGGCAATCCACTTACCTCGGCAACAATAGCGCACGTTGCTGCCGATGCCGACGGGACAACAAACCCGACCAATCAGGCAATCCAGTTTCGCGATTTGTTTTTTAACACACCGCCAGATGCAACAGACAACACGGCTGCCACCCTCAGCACGGGTTCAGCATCTGGCAATGTCATCTCTGACAATGATGGTTTTGGCGCCGACAGCGACCTCCAGGATGGGGCAAACTTGCTGGTGAACCAAATCAGCCATCCAGATGCGACGTTATCTGTCAGTGGTAACACGACGCTGACCTTGGCGAATGGAGCCGCTCTTACCATCGCCCCAAACGGGACTTATTCGTTCGATCCGAACGGCGCGTACGCGGGCTTGGCAGACGGCGCGACAACAACGGAAACATTTACATACCGGATTGAAGATCAGGAAGGGCTGTTCAACACAGATGGAGACACAGTCCGTCCCGACTCGCTTGGTACCCTGGTCATCACAATAACCGGGAGTTCGACCCCCGTGCCAGGGATCAGCCTTTTCAAATCGGTTGACCAATCATCGATCGCTGCAACCGGCACGCTAAACTACGTAATTACCGTCGATAATACGGGCAGTGTGGATTTGACGGGTATCTCTTTGAGCGACACCATTAGCCAGGGCTCAAACATTTTGTCACTCACAACCGGGCCTTCACTTTCCGGGGACAGTGATGGCGATGGGGTTTTGGATACCGCCGAAACATGGGTTTACACAGCAACTTTCAATGTGGGGCAAACCGAGTTGGACGATGGAGGTGATATCGTCAATATCGCTACGATCGGCTCCAACGAGACAAGCGACGTCACATCAATAGCGACAACCTCGACGCCCGGCCCAACATTTGCTTGCGCCGGAGACGATTTTTCAAACGCCAATGTCATAACCGGTGTTTCCGGCTCGACGGTTTGCAGCAACACCGGTGCCACCGGTGAAACGGGCGAGCCGACCACTTTTGGCGGCGGTCAGCTGGAGACAATTTGGTACGCTTGGACGGCCCCTGTCAGCGGAAATGTTACGTTCGACACCTGTGTTGCGACAACTGACTATGATACCACTTTGGGCGTCTTCACAGGCTCTGCCGTCAATGCCTTGACCACAATTGTCCGCAACGATGATGGCACCGGCTGTACCAATTTTCGTTCTTTGCTCAGCTTTACCGCGACAGCTGGAACAACCTACTATGTTCAAGTAGGAGGCTATTCCAGCAATGATGGTACATTCCAGCTGAACTGGGATATGGTTGTGCCGGCAATGACGGTTGCAAAGTCCGCCGGCCAATCACAAATAACCGCACCCGGTGTTCTCTCCTACACGATCTTGGTTGATAACACCGGAACGGTGGATCTGACGGGCATCGCAGTTGTTGATGCTTTGACGCAAGATGGTGCGTCGCGGACACTTTCTACACCGCCGACGCTTGCCACAGGCGATCTTGATACCGACAATATCCTGGATACGAATGAGACCTGGGCCTACACAGCGATCTATGATGTCACCCAGTCCGACATCGACAATGGCGCCGATCTGAACAATCTAGCGACCGTTTCGAGCAATGAAACCAGTGATGAATCCGACGCCACCTCAACACCAATCACGCAGATCCCCGATTTGTCCATCACCAAGTCGGCCGCCTTCGTTTCCGGATCTTCACCTGCCGGTGTCGGCGATGTAATTCGCTACACATACTTGGTCGAAAATACCGGCAATGTGACGATTTCCAGCATCAGCGTCACCGATGTTCACAACGGACTTGGCACCTTTCCGCCCAATCCTGGTAGTGCGGCTCTGACGGACAACGCACCGACGGGTGACAGCGCGGGCACGTCGGGCGGCACGCTCTGGTCGTCCCTTGCACCCGGGGATTTTGTCACTTTCTCCGAAGATTATATCGTCACACAAGATGATGTCGACGAACTGCAATAGGCTTTGAATTTTCGAAGCAGACCATCGCGCATCTCTGCAACCTGCACCCAACCAGACCGCGACTATTAAGCTCGTATTAACGCTTATGGTTAATGAATGATGTTTCAAACGCAGACGTTAGATGTGCGGAAATATGGGTTTATGTGCGGTTTATCTGGTGTTGTGGACCGGTGCGAGCAAATGCCTTTACGGCCTATTTGCAATCGCACCAATTCCCATTTCGCCTACGAAAAAAATCCCGGTAACGGGTCGCTTCGATTTCAGCCGCAGGACGTTTTGGGCGCCAGGTGCGCCGTGTGAAGTTCTTGTGTTCGCGCGAGCCTCCAGAGGCTTCCAACGAGCGTCAGGCGGGTTTCAATGACCGGCTGTCTTCAATCCATCCATTCCGTTGATCAGGCTAAGCGGCATGGAACACTTGGCGTGCGCAACGTCGAGCGAACCGCAATCCAAAAACAGCAGGCAACAACAAAACACTATTGATCCCCCAAAGGGGAAGGAGAGGCGAAAATGAAAGTTCTGGTTCAATGTGACGGGCTGGGTATCAGGCTACGCGCCGGCAAGCGGATTGCGAGCATGATGGCGGCAACCGTATTGGCGGGTGGTGTCATTCCTGCATACGCAACGATCGACAACACGGCGACGGTCACCGGTACCGCACCCGACTCGACGGTCGTTACCGTGGACGATACCGAAAGCGTCGACGTCGAGGGTGCAAGCCCCTCTTTGGAAGTCGTAAAGTCCGCAAACACAGCGGGTCCCGTTGCGGCTGGTGATACAATCACATACACATTTGCGGTTGAAAATACGGGTAACCAAACACTTACTGATGTGACGGTAACCGACCCGCATGATGCCAACGCAGCGGGCACGCTGAGTGCAGTTCTGGTACGCGGAACCAGCCCACTTACCGACAATGGTACAAGCGGTGATTCAACAAATGGCGCCGACAACACCGACTGGGACACCTTGGCGCCGGGCGACATTGTATTCTTCGAAGCCACCTATGTGGTTCAGCAGGCAGATATTACCAACCAAGTTGGTACAACGCCGGGCGGCGGCGACGGTGAATTCAACAATATCGCGACAGCTACGGCGTTTACGCCCGCTGATATTGCGCTTCCAGGCGGGCCCTCGGCTACCGATGACAGTAACCAAGTCGACGTAACCGTCGATCCAGTCAACAGCTCGCTGTTGGTCGCAAAGGTTGGTACTTACGACCCGGGAACTGGCGCTGTGGTAGTGGATGGCTCGACGGATAACTTGGCCGTCGGTGATGTTGTGACCTACACCTATACAATCACCAACAATGGTAACGTGCCGATCGATAACATCACGCTTTCGGATGCGCACGGCGGTAACCCTGCAACCTTTACGCAGCCGGACATTGAGACCGCGTCGTTGACGGACAATGGTTCGACCGGGGACTCAACGAACCCGACAACTGGTGACAGTGATTGGGATGTGCTCGCCCCCGGCGATGTACTGGAGGTCAGCGTCAACTACACGATCGACCAGTTCGATATCGACAACAACCAGTGATTTAAGGGGCGCGCGTTTTGAACACGCGCGCCCTTTGTCGCTCGCGGTTCTGGACTTTCAATGCATGCAATTGCAGCCATTCGCACAAGTGTAAGGCGCCGACCGTTTGCAGCGGGCGGCCTTTGTTATGCTGTGTGTCTTGGCCAAGTGGCACCTGCAACAGCTCAGCTTGTTAATACTGCGACCGTGACGGGTGTTTCAAATGGAGTGTTGCTTACTGAGTCAGCCACTGAAGAAGTCGATGTCGCCGATGCCATTCCGCTTATAGCAGCCGCGAAGACCGCTATACTGAATGATGATGACGGTTCGCCGGGCCTGACGGCTGGTGACACGGTAAGCTTTGGTATTTCGGTGTCCAATATTGGTAACGTTACTGTTTCCAATGTCACCCTCACCGATACCATGACGCAAGGCGTGACCACACTTGGCTATGATGGGCCGCCGGTGCTCATCGGTGGTGATGCACTAAATCCGACGTTTCTCGATGTGGGCGAGACTTGGCAATATCAGGCGACGCTTACGTTGACCCAAGCCATGCTCGATAACGGCGCCAGTATTCTCAACAGTGCTGCCTTTTCTGGCAATTACAATGCGATTGGGGTCACAGCTTCCGCCGATGCGATAACACCGCTGCAAATCGCGCCCGACATGACGTTGATCAAGACACCCAATGTTGCATCTGCCAGCGGCGTCGGCGATATCGTTTCTTGGGATATCTCGGTTACCAACACCGGCACCAATACGCTCAACAATATCCTCGTTTCGGATCCCATGGCAGACAGTCTCGTCTGCCCATCCAGCGGATCAACAAGCATTGTTACCCTTAATCCTGGTGATTTCGAAACCTGCTTTGCGCTGACACTGCTTACAGCTGACGACATTGTTGCTAGCGAGGTGACCAACACAGCGACCGCCACCGTTAACACAACAAGTGACGGTGATATCATCCGCCAAGACACAGCGGTCCTGCCGATCATCAGCGACAATCTACCGTCAATATCCGGCACCGTTTTCCGCGACCTCAATTCAAACGGTTCCTTTGATGGGAGCGATACGCGAGAGCCCGGCTATATTGTGCAATTGGTCCTTGGCGGCGTCATAGTCGCACAAACAATCACCGACGCGCTTGGGAATTATCTCTTCGCCGATTTTGCCGCCGGAACCTACTCGCTGGTTTTTGTTGATCCCGAAACGGACATCGGCGTCGGCTCAATTGATAATATCATCGTGGCCGATGCTGACATTATCGTCGACCAGAACATGCCGATCGATCCTTCGGGCGTCGTCTATTCAAGCTTCGATGGAACACCGATAGCCGGCGTAGATCTCACCATCACGACAAGCGGTGGCACACCGCTTCCCGCAAGCTGTCTACTTCCCAACCAGCAGAACCAAACCACCGGCGCCGACGGGGTCTATCGTTTCGATATCGTGCCCGGTGGCGATGCACTTTGCCCCGCCGCTGAGACGGAGTATCGCCTCGCAGTCTCGGCTCCATCGACATTTGAGCCAGTACCCTCAACAATAATCGCCCCTCAAGCCGGAGCGCTCGATGCGACGGCTTGTCCGCTCGACGTAACGCCTGGTGGATCCTGCGCTCTGAGTATTTCCGACACGCCTGATCACGGATCGCCTTCGCCATACTTCCTCGCATTTGACCTCGCCGCCGGTGATCCGGACGTGGTGCGCAACCATATTCCGATTGATCCAGTCCCGCCCGTTCCGGTTGACGGTCTTGTATTGGCAAAAGCAGCGTCAAAGCGGAGCGTGCGAATTGGTGATCGGTTTGAGTACACGATCACCCTGACCAACAATCTCGCCGAGCCGGTCGGGCCGGTTATGATCGTTGATACATTGCCCCCCGGCTTCCCCGTTGTCCCCGGTTCGGCCCTTCTCGACGGCGCGCCATTGGGTTTTGATGTCGATGGTGAAACGCTGACGTTCGACAACATCTTTGTGGCCGCCCAAACTGCGGTTGAGGTTTCGTTTGATGTTCGTGTCTCAACATCTGTGACGCCCGGCGACTACGTAAATGTCGCAATCGGTCGCGACGGCACTTATGGCAACCCCGTTACCAATCAGGCGCGTGCCACAGTAACGCTCGACGCCGAACCTGTGTTCGATTGTGGTGAGATCATCGGCAAAGTGTTTGATGACCGCAATGCTGACGGTTGGCAGGATCAAGGCGAAGAAGGGCTCGCTGGCATCCGCCTTGCAACGGCAAATGGCACGCTGATCACGACCGACGAGTTTGGTCGATACTCGGTCCCCTGCGCCGCAATCCCCGATTCCGGCATAGGCTCCAACTTCATCTTAAAATTGGATGATCAAACGTTACCAACAGGGTTTGCAGTCACCACCGAAAACCCACGTGTCGTGCGTTTGACGCCAGGCAAACTGTCAAAATTGAATTTCGGTGCAACCCGCGCTTCGCTGGTAGAGTTCACGGTGACGAGCGATGCTTTCCTTGGCAATTCTACTGCCGTCACAACCGCTCTTGAAAAGGGTATCAATCAGCTAGCCGTGAGCTCGGTCGGCGGGCCTACTATGGTTCGTGTTATTTATCTGGCAGGCGAGCGGGAAAATCAAAAGCTCCCGAAAGCACGGTTAAATGAGATCGAAGACGCGGTTCGCAAACGCTTTGCGCTTGCCGGTATTCGTGAAGAGCTGGCGTTTGAACCCATTGTGGTGCGGCCGTGAGCGGACGCCCGGCCGACCTTTTTCGTACGCTCTTATGCGGCCTCGTGATGGGTGCTGTTTCTACGCCTTTGAGCGCTTTTGCCGAGGGTTTTGTCATCAAAGTTGATGGCGAAACAATCGCTGGCGACGCGGCGCTTCGCTTGCCGCCTATTAAGATTACCCCGCCGCGCACTTTAGGCCGCCCAGTACCTTCGCGCCCACGTGGTCAGTTGGACATAGACCAGGTTTCCGCAGATGAGCTGCTGCAGCGCCTCAACATTCAACTGCGCTTTGACGGCTTAGAGGTTGAACCGGCGTTGAACGTGTTGCCAGTCAACGACCGAAGCGCATATGAGGCCGGGGAATATGTCGGTTTTGTTGCAACGTCCAACTATGCAGCTTGGATCGAACGGGCCGAGGTGCGTATTCTCACGCCAAATCCTATTGCTGGGAATGGTCTTGTTGTGCAGGAGACAATTCCGGTTCGTCTCAACACTGAAGCAGCAACCGATTGGCGTATGCCGGACGTCGGAGACGATGAGCTTACCTACGTATTGCGCGTATATGATTCGGTTGGTCGCTTTGATGAGACCGAACCGCTCAAACTGAGGCGTAAAGCCAGCAGAGCGGACACTCAACCGCTTGTCGGTGAGCCAGCTAGAATATCGCCTGGCCGTGGTGAAAACCGACTTGCATTGCGCAATATCCCGGTTAGCGGGGGCGCTGTCACGGTGAATGGACGCGATGTGCCCGCTGGACACGCGATCCGTGTCATGGGGGCCGATGTGCCGATCGACGCAAGTAATGCATTCGTCGTTCAGCAAATCTTGCCCGCTGGTGATCATGGCGTGACAATTGAAGTGCTCGGCGCGGCGAACGCACCCGCGCTAACGGTCGACCGTCTGATCAATATCCCGGCCAATGATTTTTTCTATGTGGGTATTGCCGACTTGACAGTGGGAACGCGTAACGGTGCGTTCGTCGAGCCGGTCCAAGACGGCGATTTTGAGGATGTCTACACGAAAGGTCGCTTGGCATTCTATTTAAAGGGCAAAATCAAAGGAAAATACCTGATCACGGCTTCAGCTGATACCGGCGAGGCACCCATCGACGAACTCTTCCGTGACTTTGACGGTAAGGGCCCGCGCGAGGTGATCAAGCGCATCGATCCAGACGAATTTTATCCGGTCTATGGCGATGATTCGACCATCTCTGAGGATGCGCCAACAAGCGGTAAATTTTATGTTCGTGTTGAGCGCGGCGATAGCCATGTGATGTGGGGCGACTTCGATGCCAAACTCAACGGCGCAGATTACGTGCGCTCGGAGCGATCCCTATACGGTGCCCGTGCAGTTCTGCGCTCGGAAAACACAACCCCGCTCGGTGAACGACGTTACGAAGTCAGCGGCTACGCAGCCCAACCCGATACGCTTCCACAACGTGACGTACTGCGTGGCACCGGCGGTTCTGTCTATTTCTTGAAAAGGCAGGACATTCATGTCGGTTCGGATACGCTTACCATAGAAACGCGAGACAAGATAACGGGCCGTGTGCTTGATCGCCAAAACCTTGAACGCGGTAGTGACTATCAAATCGACTATACGCAAGGTGTCGTCATTCTGGCAAAACCACTTAGCTCATCAGCCGATGATGGTGGCGCGGTACGCGATGATGATCTTGGCGATGCGCAAGTCAGTCTCGTCGCGCAATACGAATATACACCGGCGTCTGGTGAAGTGGATGGCTACAATTTCGGCGGCCGCGCTGAAGCTTGGGTCGGTGACAATGTCCGCTTTGGTGCTTCCGGTCTCGTTGAGCAGACTGGCAATGGCGCTGACAGTGCCGATCAAACGGTGATCGGTGGGGATGTACTGGTCCAGCACAGTGAGAATACTTGGGTGCGGGCCGAAATCGCACAATCCCGAGGCCCTGGTTTCGGGCGCACGCTATCTGACGACGGCGGACTGACCTCAGAGGATGAGACGTCCGCGGGAAGCTCCGACAAAGACGCGTTGGCATGGAAAGTGGAAGCACAAGTCGACTTGCAAGACCTCTCGGAGGAAATGATCGCGGGACGTCTGTCGGCCTATTTTGAAGACCGGCAGCAGGGATTTGTCAGCCTTGATCATGATGTAGCAATCGGTGAGCAGCTATGGGGTTTATCGCTTTCCATCACGCCGCTGGAAGGTGCGCAAGCATCGATCAAATATGATGATTACCGCAATGACGATGGCGTATCACGTCTCGAACTTGAAGCGGAAGCTGCTTATCAGCTTAACGAATACTGGAAAGCCACCCTTGGCGTGGCTTACACGGATCTACGCGACCCTGATGAGAAGCGCGACAATGGGGAGCGAACGGACCTTGCCGTTCAAATCGAATACGCGCCCAACAAAGACAATCGCTTTTATGCTTTTGGACAGACCACATTGGTGAAAACCGGTGATCGTGGCGAAAACCACCGTGGTGGCGTGGGTATGGAAACAGCGCTGACCGAAAATTTATCGCTTGAGGCAGAAGGTTCATATGGGTCAACCGGACCGGCAGCGATAGCCAATCTGGTTTGGTCGCCCGATGATGATACCCGAAATTATATCGGGTACGATCGGGCCGCCAACGCGAAATCAGATGCTTCTGCCGGGAACGACTATGGCACTATCGTGGTCGGTTCCGAGCAAGCGTTTTCAGATGCATGGAACGCTTACTCCGAAGCCAATTATGGTGTTTTTAGCGCCAAACGTGATCTGACATCCACCTTTGGGGTCACTTACACTCCAGATGAGAACTGGACGTGGAGTACCGGCTTTGAGTTCGGCCAAGTTGAAGGGACAGTGGACGACGATATTGAACGGTATGCGGTTTCTGCCGGTGTGTCATATGTCAAAGACGAAGATATCGCGATAAGCACACGCGCTGAATTTCGATTTGATGATGCTGACGAAGACGCCAATGATGTCACCGCCTATTTGTTTTCCAGTGCAATCAATTGGCGCGCCGATGACAATTGGCGGTTGCTTGCAGACATTGATGCAGCCTTTGCCAGCGGAAATGAGGCATCGCTGCGTGCAGGAGAATATGTCGAAGGTTCTTTGGGTTTTGCGTACCGGCCCGTGGACAATGACCGTCTTAACGCGCTTTTCGGATACACATTCCTTTATGACCTACCCGGAACTGATCAGGTTAACGCCAATGGCGAGACAGACGGCCCCCGGCAAGTCAGCCATGTGTTGAACGCCGATGCAATTTGGCAGGCCAACAAACATATTTCGCTGGGCGCTAAATATGGTTTTCGCATAGGTACTGTGGAAACCGAACGCGGCTCCGGCGACTTTGAAGAATCGAGTGCGCATCTTGCGATCGCCAGGGCCGATTTGCATATCTTGAAGCGATGGGACGCGCTGCTGGAGGGCCGGGTGCTTTGGTCGCCCTCGGCTGGTACAACAGATTATGGCGCGTTAGCCGCAGTCTATCGTCATCTTGGGAAGAATATAAAAGCTGGCGCCGGCTACAATTTCGGGCGTTTTTCCGATGATTTGACAGATCTGACGCAGGACGATGACGGCCTCTTCATCAACGTCGTTGGCAAATTCTAACGTTCGTCGGCCGGGGCCGGTCCGGTCGTTTTGCCGACAACGAACTCGGTATCCATGAAAACTTGGGTTTTTGAAGCGCTGCCATCGATAATATCAAGGAGCAGCCGTGCCGCTACCTCTCCCGCACCTCTCAGGCTAGATCGAATAGCGGTTGTTTCCACGCCTCCTGCATTGCCACTGCCCAAAAAAGACAAGCAATCATCGAATGTAAGCAGTGATACATCGACGCCTATGGCCAAGCCAAGATCTCGTATGGCGCGTGCCGCGCCCAAAGCAACGACTGATGAAGAACACAAAATCGCAGTGGGTTTTAAAGCGCCACCCAGCAGCGATCTCGTCGCTTCATAACCGTTCGGCTCGGTCATCTCGACACTGCGCATCAAGCTCGGATCTGCCGCAAGACCAGCTTCACCAAGCGCGTATTGAAATCCCTCACGCCGGTGAATCGCAAATACCATTGATTCCAAACCATTGATCAGCCCAAGCCGCTTGTGACCAAGGGCTAGTAGGTGCTCTGTCGCAGCTTTGAAGACATACTTATTATCAACATCGACCCACGAATAACCGTCGGATGTGTCAATCAATCTTCCATGGACAACAAAAGGCAATCCAAGTTCAGTTAGCGCCGCCGGGCGCGCATCACCCACGATCGGCCCGTGGACGATAACCCCATCAATGCGGTTGCCGATCGCCAGATCCCTGTATGCGCGGGCCTCTTCGTCAACGGTCACGACCTTTAACAGCATATCGTATCCGTTTTGATTATAGACCGCCCCTGCACCAGCGATGAAGTCGCTAAAATGCGGGTTGATCATGTCATGTTCACCTAGAGGAACAACGTGGCCAATGGTTCTGGATTTGCCCGTCGCCAATTTTCGTGCGTTTTGATTAGGCTGGTATGCCAGAGCCGCTGCAGCCTTCATGACACGTTTGCGGGTTGCCTCGCTCACTTCGGGGTATCCGTTGAGGGCTCGACTTACAGTGGTTTGAGACAGCCCAAGGCGAGCTGACAGTTCCTTTAGATTGGCCAACCCTTCATGCCTCCCCCCTGAAACACAGCCTTTGGCAAAGGCGACTATCCGTTTACGCAAAACAGGGCCTTGACTCAATTACACCATCGGGCGACATTTGCGCACAGCCAAAGCGCTTTGGAACGTATGTTGGCTAAGTTGACATCGACGTCAAGCCGATCTGGGAGGATCATTTATGAAGAAGTTTTTGTTGGCGGGCGTTGCCGCCTTTGCCGTTGTCGCGTCTGCACACGCGGGCGGTCATGTAGAACTGAAGTTTCCTGTAGGGGAAGGTGACTTCAGTTGGGACAGTTACACAGCTTGGGCTGAAAGTGCCCCAGACCTATCTGGTCAGGCGGTGACGGTATCTGGCCCTTGGTTGCAGCCAGAAGATGAAGTTTTCCGCTCTGTACTTGCCTACTTTATCGCCGCCACTGGTGCTGAAGCTGTTTACACGGGTTCGGACTCTTTCGAGCAGCAGATCGTAATCGATGCTGAAGCAGGCTCAGCGCCAAACATTGCGGTGTTCCCGCAGCCAGGTCTGGCTGCCGACATGGCCTCGCGCGGTCTTCTTTCACCTATGCCAGAAGGTATGGGCGAATGGGTCGCAGCAAACTACGGCGCTGGCGAAAGCTGGGTTGATTTGGGTACGTTCGCTGATGCCAGTGGCGATGACCAGCTTTTTGGTTTCTTCTACAATGTGAACGTAAAGTCACTGGTTTGGTATGTGCCGGAAAACTTTGAAGATGCCGGTTATGAAGTGCCAGAAACCATGGAAGATCTGGTAGCTCTGACAG
Source organism: Pseudomonadota bacterium (assembly GCA_039815825.1). Taxonomy (GTDB): domain Bacteria; phylum Pseudomonadota; class Alphaproteobacteria; order Rhizobiales; family Rhizobiaceae; genus JBCBDX01. Next base: position 17,096 of record JBCBYO010000001.1, on the reverse strand, counting down.
AGCAGATCGCGGCCGATGGTGAAACACCATGGTGTATTGGTCTGGGCTCCGGTGCGGCTACGGGTTGGCCCGCAACCGACTGGGTTGAAGACATCATGCTGCGCACTCAGCCCGCAGACGTTTATGATGCGTGGACAACAAACGACATCCCGTTCAACGACGAGCGTGTTGTAGCTGCCATCGAACAATTTGGCTATTTTGCCCGCAACGATGATTTCGTTTCTGGCGGTGCCGGTGCGGTTGCAACGACCGATTTCCGTGACTCACCAAAAGGCATGTTCGCGTCACCGCCGCAGTGCTACATGCACCGTCAAGCGTCTTTCGTACCAGCCTTCTTCCCTGAAGGTATCGAGTTTGGTGAAGATGTGGATTTCTTCTACTTCCCGTCTTTCGCCGGAAAAGACTTGGGCAACCCGGTTTTGGGTGGCGGTACGCTGATGTCAATCACCGAAGCATCGGATGCAGCTGATGAGCTGATGAAGTTCCTGCAGTTGCCGCTGGCACACGAAGTGTTTGGCGCCCAATCAGGCTTCCTGACACCGCTGAAAAGCGTCAATCCTGATACATACCTCAACGACGCGCTTCGCGGTCAGGCGGAAATCTTGGTCAATGCAACGACGTTCCGCTTTGACGGTTCTGACCTGATGCCAGGTGGTGTCGGCGCAGGATCCTTCTGGACAGGCATGGTCGACTACACCGGCGGTAAAGATGCCAAGGCTGTGGCCGATGAGATTCAGGCATCCTGGGACGCGCTGAAGTAACAGCTGTAAAGCATAAGCAGCCGGGAGGCGTATGTTCGCCTCCCGGTCATAAAAGCGCGTGCGGGACAATTCTGGTCGCACACGGGCATGACTGCATCGGGAGGGAGTCATGAACCCAGCACTACAGGGTTTGATCACAATCATCGTTGGTGTTGGCGGCTGTGTTGGATATTTTTATTTTTCCAACCTCATCGTCGACAAGGTCATCTTTCCCCCGGTGGGTGAGAACGCGGGCCGTAACATCAACCGGGCCAACCAAATCCGTCCATGGTTGTTTTTGTTCCCCGCCTTCGCAGCTCTTTTTCTTTATCTGGGCTATCCGGTCGTTGAGACGCTTAGGCTATCATTGACGGAACGGGTTCCGGGTGGTGGCTACCAGTGGGTTGGATTGGCCAACTACAACCAGATGGTCGCTGAACCCAAATTTTGGGAAGCCATGCGCAACAACATGCTGTGGCTCATTGTTGTGCCTGCAGCGTCAACCGCTTTCGGCTTGCTCGTCGCGCAATTGACTGACCGAATTTCCTGGGGTGGTGTCGCCAAGTCCCTGATCTTTATGCCCATGGCAATCTCGTTCGTCGGTGCGGGCGTCATCTTTAAGCTGATCTATGAATCGCGCCCCGCTGAAACGGCGCAAATTGGTGTCCTGAACAATCTGTGGATGCAGTTTGACGGAGGGATCGGTTCGGTTTTCGTGCTACAATTGTTGCCGACCATCATTTTCCTCGGATTTGCTGCGATCGTTGGATATGTGGCTTACGTGCTCATCAAACCCATGGTCGATGGAAGCGCACGCACATCAACGGCCACAAAACTGTTTCAAACGCTTTTGGCAATTGGCTGTATCTGGTTGGTATGGTCAGCCCTGTCATCTGTTCCCGGTGTGTGGACAACACAGTTGCAATATGGCGAACCCCAGCAATGGCTCACGCTGCCGTTTTGGAACAATTTCTTCCTGATGGTCGTGCTGATCTGGATCCAGACAGGCTTTGCCATGGTAATTTTGTCTGCGGCGCTCCGCGGTATTCCAGAAGAAACGATTGAAGCTGCCGTTATTGACGGCGCAAATCCGTTCGACATTTTTTTCCGCATCAAAGTGCCTCAGATCATGGGAACCATTGTGGTGGTTTGGACCACAATTACGATCACTGTCCTCAAGGTCTTCGATATTGTTTTCGCCATGACAAACGGTCAGTGGGAAACACAGGTTCTCGCCAATTACATGTATGACAAACTCTTCCGCGCCAATGATTGGGGTGTCGGTTCAGCAGGTGCGATGGTCATTATGCTGCTCGTGACGCCGATCCTGGTCTGGAATGTCTACAATGCACGTAAGGAGATGCGCTGATGGCTAAGTCACCCTTGACCTGGGCGGTGCACATCTCCGTCGCTTTTCTTGTTTTGCTCTGGTTGTTCCCCACGTTCGGACTGCTCGTCTCGTCGTTCCGAACAGCTGACCAGATTAATGCTTCCGGCTGGTGGGCCTCGCTAACAGCAAGTGAACAGGTGCTGCAATTGCGCACTGGCGGCCGGGATGCTGCTTCCCAAGACGGTGAACTATTCGTCGTTGAAGGCAATTTGTTGCTGGATGGGGATGATGCGCCCGGCCAAATCGAGCTTCGTGATTTCGGCGTTTCATCGCGGGCCATTGGCGCTTATCAAATCGGCGAAAAGGCGGAGTTCAGCGACGGTGAAGAAACGCTCCTGCTTAATGCCGACGGATCGTACATTTATACCAGCGTGGAAGAACCGGGGCGCCGCGGGCAGCGTGTTTTTGTCACAGCTGTCTTGCCGCCTGATTTTACCGCTGAAAACTATTCCACGGTTTTGTTCTCGGGCACCGGCCAAGACAATATGGCAACCGCTTTTTACAACACGCTGACCGTAACCATTCCGGCCACGATCATCCCGATTCTTGTCGCAGCGTTTGCCGCCTATGCCTTGGCTTGGATGGAATTTCCGGGGCGTGCACTTCTGATCGCTGCCGTTGTTGGCCTTTTGGTCGTGCCTCTCCAATTGGCACTCATTCCGCTGCTTCAGCTGCACAATAATGTTGGTATCGGTAAGGGCTATTTGGGTGTTTGGCTGGCGCACACTGGTTTTGGTTTGCCGCTCGCGATCTATCTGCTGCGCAACTACATGGTCGGGCTGCCGCGCGATATTATTGAAAACGCACGCGTCGATGGCGCAACCGACTTTCAAATCTTCACCAGGATTATTCTACCGCTTTCGTTCCCGGCTCTGGCCTCGTTTGCCATCTTCCAGTTCCTTTGGACGTGGAACGATCTGCTTGTGGCGAAGGTGTTCTTAATCGATTCCACCGGTTCGACTACTGTCATGACCAACCAGATCGTTGAGCTTTTGGGCACGCGCGGCGGCAACTGGGAAATCCTGGCGACCGCGGCGTTTGTTTCGATCGCAGTGCCGCTGGCTGTGTTCTTCGCCATGCAAAGATATCTTGTCCGAGGCCTGTTGGCAGGCTCGGTTAAATAGGAAAGCGCAAACCATGAATGTCGTGTTCGACGCCCCGGCAACGCAAGCACCGGGCCTCATTACAGCTGACCACAAGGACCGCGATTGGTGGCGTGGTGCCGTGATCTACCAGATCTATCCGCGCTCATATCAGGATAGCAACGGTGACGGCATTGGTGATTTGCGCGGCATCACCATGCGGCTGCCATATATCGCCGATCTGGGAGCGGACGCGATCTGGATTTCGCCGTTCTTTAAGTCGCCCATGCTCGACTTCGGATATGATGTCTCCGACTATCGTTCCGTAGATCCGATGTTCGGTACCTTGGCCGACTTTGATGCGATGATTGCAGAAGCCCACCGGTTGGGCCTTAAAGTCATGATCGACCAGGTGATTTCGCACACGTCAGATCAACACCATTGGTTTCGTCACTCGCGTGAGGATAAAACAAATCGGTATGCCGATTGGTACGTTTGGGCTGACCCAAAAGAAGATGGCACACCGCCGAACAATTGGCTGTCCATTTTTGGCGGATCAGCTTGGGAGTGGGATACCCGTCGCGAGCAGTATTTCCTTCACAATTTCCTTAAATCACAGCCGGATCTGAACTTCCACAATCCGGCCGTACAGGAACAATTACTCGATGAGGTCCGCTTCTGGTTGGACCGTGGCGTCGATGGTTTCCGGCTCGATACGGTCAACTTCTATTTCCACTCTGCCGGCTTGGAAAACAATCCAGCACTCACTGCCAACGAGCGCAATGCCTCGATCGCCCCATCGGTGAACCCGTACAATTATCAGAACCACCTTTACTCCAAGAGCCAGCCGGAAAACGTCGAGTTTCTCAAACGTTTCCGCGCGCTTCTCGATGAATATGGTGCCGCTGCGGTTGGCGAAGTCGGTGATGCACAAAAGGGCTTGGACCTGGTTGCAGAATACACGTCAGGCGAGGACCGCCTCCAGATGTGCTATTCGTTCGACTTCTTGGACTCAACGCGTTTGAGCGCCAACCGAGTGCGGGAAGTCGTATCCGAGTTTGAAGAAGCCGCGCCCGATGGCTGGTCCTGCTGGGCTTTCTCCAACCATGATGTTGTTCGCCACGCCAGCCGTTGGGCCGATGTGGTGCGCGACCGCGAAGGTTTTTTGAAGATGACAGCTACCGTCATTTTATCCCTGCGTGGTTCGGTTTGCATCTATCAGGGCGAGGAATTGGGCCTGACGGAAGCGGTGTTGGATTTTGAAGATCTGCAGGACCCCTATGGCATTCAGTTCTGGCCGGTATTTAAGGGGCGCGATGGTTGCCGCACACCCATGGTCTGGGCGCACAATGAACCGAATGCGGGCTTCAGCATGTCTGAAAAACCATGGCTGCCGGTTCCACCCGAACATATGACGTCCGCGGTGAACATGCAGGACGACCGCGATGGTTCCCTGCTGATGCACTATAAGCAAATGCTGGCTTTCCGTCAGGCACATCCAATTCTCGCAAAAGGCTCGATTCGCTTTATTGGCAACAATGGTTCCTTGTTGCACTTCGAACGCGGCGAGGGTGCTGAGTCCATCATTGTCATGATCAACACGACTGAAGAGCCTTTGACTGCCGACGTGCCGTCGGATGCAGTTTCAGTTGTCGGTTCACCGGGCGAAACAACCGAACCACTAAATGGGAAATTAGAACTGGGGCCATATCAGGCCTGGTTTGGAAAAAGAGTATAACCGCGAACCAAAGAGGGCGCGGCCAAGGGAGGAAGACATGGCTGATCTGAAATTGACTAAAGTCGTCAAGGCATATGGTGAAGTCGAGATCTTACACGGCATCGATCTCGATATCACAGCAGGTGAATTCATCGTCTTCGTTGGGCCGTCCGGTTGCGGTAAGTCGACGCTTCTACGAACCATCGCTGGTTTGGAGAGCATCACCGGCGGTTCACTTGAGATTGACGGGATGGTCGTTAATGACGTGCCGCCCTCGCAACGCGGTATCGCGATGGTTTTCCAATCCTATGCGCTTTATCCGCATATGACCGTTTACGACAATATGGCGTTTGGTATGCGTCTGGCAAAAACGCCGCCTGCTGAAATCGATGAGCGCGTCAAAAATGCGGCGCAGATCCTGCAATTGGATGCTTATCTTGACCGCCTCCCGAAAGCGCTATCTGGCGGACAGCGTCAACGGGTGGCGATTGGACGCGCGATCTGTCGCCAGCCGAAAGTCTTCCTCTTTGATGAGCCACTATCGAACCTCGACGCAGCGTTACGCGTGGCCACACGTATCGAGATCGCCAAACTCTCCGAAAGCATGCCTGACACCACAATGATTTACGTGACCCACGACCAGGTGGAGGCCATGACTTTGGCCGACCGAATCGTTGTGCTGCGCGGTGGCTATGTGGAACAAGTTGGTTCGCCCATGGAACTCTATCATCACCCGGCCAACCTGTTTGTGGCGCAGTTCATTGGATCGCCCGCAATGAACATGCTCGACGCTACGGTCACCAGTGCGAATTCGAATGGGATTTCGGTCGACGTAACCGGCGGTGGGAAAAGCAAAGTACCATTTGCCGGGGCTGCATCACTAAAAGGCGCCGGTGTTAAATTGGGCGCACGTCCCGAAGACTTGGTTGTGACCAAAAGTGCAAAGGATGCAATCATTTCCGGTACCATCGACATCGTCGAAGCGCTTGGTGAAGTCACACTCGTCTACATCACTGCTGAAGGCTATGAAGAGCCGGTCTTGGCCAAGTTGCCGGGATATCACCAGTTGGAGCGTGGCAGCAAAATCAGCGTGACGGCACCTGGCGAGGCGCTGCACCTGTTTGACGCGGACGGCCGGTCACTGCGTCCGGCTTAAAGGTGGCTGAACTCAATGATTGTCGCGCGGCAGACCTTTGGTCTGCACGATACGCTGATGTTTAACAGCGGGCTTTAACACCATACCCGCGTCAAATTCATCGACGACACCGCGCTGGATCTCCTGCCATGGTGTCTGTGCATTGGGATAGGAAAATCCGCCGCTTGCCTTCAACGCTTCGGTCCGTGTCGACCATTCTGCTTCATCGACCAGCGCGTTGACCGTACCCGCTTTCAAGTCAACCGCAATTTCATCTCCGGTCTTCAAGAGCGCCAGCCCACCACCATTGGCTGCTTCCGGTGATGCATTGAGGATCGATGGCGAACCTGATGTGCCCGATTGGCGTCCATCACCGATACAGGGCAACGAGGTGATACCTTGTTTGATGAGATAGGCAGGTGGCTGCATGTTGGTAACTTCTGCACCACCGGGGTATCCTATCGGGCCAGCGCCGCGCATCACCAAAATACAATGCGCATCAATGTTCTCGGCTGGATCGTCAATTCGGTCATGATAATCCTCTGGTCCATCAAACACGATCGCGCGCCCGACGAAAGCATCCGGATTGTCCGGGTCGGAGAGATAACGGTTCCGGAATTCATCGGAAATGACCGACGTTTTCATAATCGCTGAACGGAACAAATTACCTTTCAGGTTGAGGAACCCGGCCTTGTCGACCATGACATCATCCAATGAACGTATGACATCGTCATTACTGACCTCTGCGCTGGCGCAGTTCTCTGCAATTGTTCTACCGTTTGCCGTTAGCGCATCAGGGTGCGGCAGGAGATTGGCATCAAGCAACCTTTTGATCACCGCCGGAACACCGCCTGCGCGATGATAGTCTTCGCCCAAATATTTGCCGGCCGGCTGTAGATCGACCAAAAGGGGGATTTCATGACCGAACGCTTGCCAATCATCATTGTTAAGATCGACCCCGAGATGACGTGCAACAGCGTTCAGGTGGATCGGCGCGTTGGTAGAGCCGCCGATAGCGGAGTTAAGGACGATGGCGTTTTCAAACGCTTGCCGATTCATAATGTCTGACGGCTTGCGATCAGCCCAGACCATTTCCACGATCTGCCGACCGGTTTCATAAGCGATCTGCCCGCGCTCGCGATAAGGAGCCGGGATCGCCGCCGCACCTGGGAGTTGCATGCCGAGCCCTTCGGCAAGCGAGTTCATCGTTGTCGCTGTGCCCATCGTGTTGCAATAACCAACTGATGGTGCCGAATCTGATACGGCCTGCATGAACTGCTCATAGTCGATTTCACCCGCCGAGAGCTTTTGGCGCATCTTCCATACAATCGTGCCGGAACCCGCCCGTTCGCCCTCATGCCAACCGTTGAGCATGGGACCAACGGAAAGCGCGATCGCGGGAATGTTCACTGTTGCTGCTGCCATTAGAAGCGCGGGCGGCGTCTTATCGCAGCCGATTGTCAGTACAGCACCGTCAAGGGGATAGCCGTAAAGCACTTCAACACAGGTCAGATATTGCAGGTTTCGGTCGAGCGCTGCAGTCGGTCGTTTCCCCGTTTCTTGAATCGGATGGACCGGAAACTCGATGGGAATGCCACCGCTTGCGATGATGCCGTCACGTACACGCTTCGCCAACTCGATATGATGTCGGTTGCACGGTGACAAATCCGAGCCTGTCTGCGCGATTCCAATAATCGGTTTGCCCGACTGGAGTTCAGCGCGCGTGATGCCGTAGTTCAGGTAGCGCTCCAGATAGAGCGCTGTCATGCCCGGATTGCCCGGATTGTCGAACCAAGCTTGGCTGCGCAATTTGAAAGTGCCGTTGGATGCCATTTTATTTCTCCCGCCTCCGCTTTAGCGACACGGCGAAACGGATCAAGCGCTTTTGCTCTGCCATTGACATTGCACTGCAAAAAGACGATGAGCCTTTCCAGATTGCGGAATAAACAACATTACCGCCGCCATTTGCGCGAAAACTATGCGCAACCAACTGGTACGAAAGACACCAACTTGACGACATTTGAGAAACTGGGCCTGACCCAGTCGCTGCTCCAGACTTTGATGAATTTGGAGTTTACCCAACCGACGCCCATTCAGGAGCAGGCGATTCCGCTTTTGCTGGAAGGCCGCGACGTGATGGGTTTGGCACAGACGGGCACCGGCAAAACCGGCGCATTTGGTTTGCCGCTGATCGACCGTTTGCAACGCGAGCCAATGCTGGCAGCACCGGGTACGGTAAGCGCGCTGATCCTCGCGCCGACACGCGAATTGGCTGCACAAATTGCCAGCAGTCTGCGGCTCTTTGCGAAACGCTCTCCGCTAAAAATCGGGCTTATTGTTGGCGGTCAATCCATCAACGCGCAGGCCCATAAACTTGCCAAGGGCACGGACATCCTGATTGCCACGCCGGGGCGCCTTATGGATCACGTGAAACGTAAGTCCGTCTCACTCGACGAGGTAAAGTATCTCGTCCTTGATGAGGCAGATCAGATGCTCGATCTGGGTTTCATCCATGATCTGCGGCGCATTGCGAAAATCGTTCCCGCTGAACGTCAGACATTGATGTTTTCAGCGACGATGCCGAAACTGATGGCGGATCTGTCCAAGGCGTTCCTCACAGATCCCGCGCGCGTAGAGGTCACACCGCCAGGACGCGCGGCTGACAAGATAAAACAATCGCTATGTTTGGTTGAGCGGCGGGACAAGCCAGAAGCCTTACGCCGTTTTCTGCTCAGTTTGCATCAACCGCACGCAATTGTTTTTGCCCGCACGAAGCATGGCGCCGACAAGCTGCAACGCAGCTTGGAAAAAGCGGGGATCGCTTGTGCCGCCATTCACGGGAACAAAAGCCAAGGTCAGCGCAACCGCGCGCTGGAGGCATTCAAGAAAAATGAAATCCGCGTTTTGGTGGCCACAGATGTGGCTGCGCGCGGCATCGATATTCCCGGTGTCACACATGTGGTCAACTACGATCTTCCGGAAGTTGCCGATGTCTATGTGCACCGGATTGGTCGTACTGCCCGTGCCGGCGCCGATGGCGCAGCAATTGCGTTTTGTTCCCCCGAAGAGAGCAAGCTGCTACATGCCATTCAAAGACTGCTTGGTATGAAGATACAAAAGGTTGGCATTCCTGCAGAAAACGGGGAAGCTGCCAATCTGGAGTGGTTTACCGATAACCGTGCGGCTGAAACCAAGTCGCGAGCTCCGAAAAAGTCGGCTGGCGGTGATAACAGTGGCAAACCAAAACGCCGCCGTCCGCACCGCAAAGGTCCCCGCAACCCGCACGATGGCCAATCAGAACGTCCGTCCGGTGACCGTCCAAAACGATCGAAGCCGCGCAAAGCGATGCGCGGCCGAAAACCTTCACGTCCTAAAGCTGCTGCCTGAGGTTACGATGCCTCGCCGGGTTGATACTCAAGTAAATCGCCCGGCTGGCAATCGAGCGCTTCGCAGATTTTTGCCAACGTTTCAAAACGCACGCCGCGCACTTTTCCCGACTTCAATAGCGATACATTTTGCTCGGTAATGCCGATGCGTTCAGCCAATTCTTTTGAACGCATTTTCCGTTTGGCCAGCATAACATCCAAGTTCAATACAATCGTCATCGGTCAAACAAAGCCCTTGTTTTCTTGGTCGAGTCGAATTGCTTCACTCAATACATGACCGACGGCAAACAAAGTGCCGGCCAACAAGAGTGCGAACAATTGTTGCGAACCAAAGGCAATCGAAAGCGATCGCTCGCCTTGTGGGTTGGCGGCTGTTGCCAATAGCACGGTCAAGGAGTGAGCGATTATGCTCCACAACGCACCGGCCAGAAACATTTGCCCCGCGCGGCGCATAAGGCGGGTAGGCACCGCAGAAAGTATGTTGCCCTGCGCAAACTGGGAAAACATTTTCCACAATGCGTGCAAAGCCGCTGCGAGCAACACCACGCTGACCGCATTGACCAAAACGATCCCGAGCACCTGAGAAGCGCCAATGCCCATCACGGGTAAACGTGATCCAATGATGGTGGATAGAAAAGCATCCGCATCTATCGTGAGCCTGCCCACAGCGTACAAGGTGGCAATCATCAAGACGGCGAGGGCAAAAATACACAGTTGCTGCATCATCCCGCTAAGTTTCATGAGTTTGTCCGCGTTTGCGTTTTGCATCGATTTCTCCAAATAAGGCTTGCAGAAATTAATGTAAAACAATAAGAAATATCTGTCAAACAGGATTTTTAGTATGCGCGACCAACGAGTACCAACCACTGCCATTATGGCTTTGTTCTGCTGCGCCTTCTTGGCAGGCTGCCTGACTTCAACGCCGCCACGGTCCCTTATTAAGTTGGCAAATTGGTCGCCCATGGACAGCGATCCAAGAGACATTCGTGTGGCGGTACAAACGCCAGAATATATTTCGATACGGGATGGCGATATCCGTATGCGTTTGGTTTACGAAGCAGGAGATGTCCAAAATTCACTGGTTGAAGAATATATAGTGATGGTCAATCCGGTAGACCGAAAAGTGCTGGGTCTTCCTGCTCCCATGGAAGAAAAAAGCCGGACTTTGATCGGTGAACTAAACCCAGAGGACGCGGCATCGCTGCTTGCTGCACAACGCCAAATTCGCGATTTGCGCGATGCAGGTGACAGTGGAAAAGGCTCCCTAACCGTCATAGCGTCCGGCTGCGCCACTAAAGACCTTCCAGAAGGACCGGTACTTGTAACCATCTGGCTGCAGACAAACCCGTCCGAGACTTTTTTCATCGTTGCCAGGAACAATGATTTGCGCAAAACGGCGGCTAAGGCCCAGCAAAATCTCGATGATATTGAGCGCTGCTAGCTGCATAGCTCCTGCACATGGTCAACGAGGCCTGCTGTCGACCCGTCCCGTCCATCGGTCGGTTCGGATCCTTGCACCACGGGCAGGAGGCCGGTCGCCAATTCCTTGCCCAATTCCACACCCCATTGATCAAAGGCGTTGATGCCAAAAAGCTGTGCCTCGACAAAAACGCGATGCTCATAAAGGGCAATGAGGCGGCCAAGTGTAAACGGGTCCATCTTGTTATACACGATTGTCAGTGAAGCGCGGTTTCCGGAAAAAACACGGTGCGGTGCAATTGCATCTGCCTGTTGCTCATCCATGCCTTTAGCCAGTAATTGAGCCTTGGCTTCGCCAACGTTCCGGCCTTTCATCAACGCTTCGGATTGCGCAAAGCAATTGGCCAGCAGTAGTTGATGATGGACTGCATGTTCCTCAGCTTCATGCGCATTGGCGGCAACCAAGAACTCAACCGGGATCACATCGGTGCCTTGGTGGAGCAATTGGAAAAAGGCGTGCTGACCATTGGTACCGGGCTCCCCCCAGACGGTCGGTCCGGTGACAGCAGCTTGCTGGCCATCGATGGTCACACCCTTGCCGTTTGACTCCATGTCCAGCTGCTGAAGATAAGCCGGGAAGCGGGCCAGTCGCTGATCATAGGGAATAATCGCGCGCGAAGTGTGACCGCAGATGACGCGGTGCCACCAGCCTATGAGGCCAAGCATGACAGGTAGGTTATGTTCGAGAGGTGCTTCCTGGAAATGCTTGTCGATCGCATGGGCACCATCCAGGAACCGCATAAAATCCTCCGGTCCAACCGCCAACATGATTGGCAGACCAATCGCACCCCAAAGAGAATAGCGTCCGCCGACCCAATCCCAAAACCCAAAGACCCTAGCTTCCTCAATGCCGAAATCGGCGACTTTGTCCAACGCGGTCGAGACGGCACAGAAATGAGCATTGACGGCGTCATCGCCAAGTTTCGCTACCAGCCATTCGCGTGCTGTATTCGCGTTGGTCATGGTCTCGATGGTAGTAAATGTTTTCGACGCAATGACGAAGAGCGTCGTTTCCGCATCGAGCAGCTTAATCGTGTCTGCGATGTCGGCCCCATCCACATTGGAAACAAAATGGCAGCGCGGCCCGTCATGGTACGGTGCCAGCGCAAGTACGGCCATGGCTGGGCCCAGATCAGAACCGCCGATGCCGATATTGACGATATCGGTTATTGGTTTGCCTGTAGCGCCCTTTAAGGCACCGTTGCGTATGGCGGTAGCGAATACCGACATGCGAACCAGAACATCATTGACATGGGGCATCACGTCAGCGCCATCGACTATGACCGGCTTGTCAGAGCGGTTGCGCAGGGCCGTATGCAGGACAGCGCGGTCTTCAGTCAGATTGATTTTTTCGCCCCAAAACATCGCATCGCGGCGCTCTTCAAGTCTCGCCTGTCTGGCCGCGTCGATCAGGAGCGCAATGGTCGCCTCGTTCACCAGACATTTGGACCAATCCAAAAGCAGGTCATCGGCTTTAAGGCTGTGGTTCGAAAATCGATTTGGGTCGTTGGCAAATGCCGCGCGCATATCCTTTGGTGCTTCGGTTGCACGGTGATCTGTCAGCTTTGCTATCAGACTTTTGGAAACAGCCACGTCGGTCTCCTTGGAAGGGGTTGTCGTGGCGCTTATCGGTCAGGCACGCGACAACAGCAAGCCCCCGAATACCATTCCAATGCCCGCAACCCGCTGCCATGTGATGGCTTGGACGGGGATACCGAACGCGCCGATGGAGTCGAGCACCAGCCCGGCGGTCAATTGGCCCAATACCGTTGCTGACGCGATGGTCAAAACACCAACGCGCGGTGCTGCCCATAATATGGCAAAAACATAATAAGCGCCCAACAGTCCGCCGCTCCAAGCCCACCATGGCACGCTGGCGAGCGCCTCGCCAGACGGCAATCCTTTTCGCGCCAGCATGATGGCGATCAGGAGGATAAAGCCCACGCCAAAAGATATGGTCGCTGCTGCGATCGGATCGTCAACTGTGCGACCTAGACTGGCGTTGATCGGGCCCTGCAAGGCGAGCAGCATGCCGCCGACCATGACGACCGCGATGGTGAAAAGGGTGGCTGAACTCATAAAAAAACCTCTGGCAGACTGGTATCTGTCTGCCAGAGGTTGCCTGGATTTGCCAGTGCTTGGTCAGCGCAGTTCACGCCGCAAGATTTTGCCCACATTTGTCTTCGGCAGTTCATCGCGGAACTCGATGAATTTGGGGCGTTTGTAGTTTGTCAGATTTTCAGCGCAGTGCGCTTTGATGGTCTCTTCCGTCACCGCGTCGTTTGCGCGCACGACAAACAGTTTTACCACTTCGCCGGAATGCTCATCCGCGACACCGATGGCTGCCGCTTCGACAACCCCTTCGCAGCCGACCGCAACTTCTTCCACTTCGTTTGGATAGACGTTGAAACCCGAAACGAGGATCATGTCTTTTTTGCGGTCTACAATTTTGATGTAGCCACCATCGTCCATGAAGCCCATGTCGCCCGAACGGAAGAACCCGTCGTCGGTCATCACCTTCGCAGTTTCGTCTGGGCGGTTCCAGTAGCCGGCCATAACTTGCGGGCCACGGATACAAATCTCACCGACTTCGCCCAATGGCTGTTCTACGCCATCGTCATCGCGGATGGAGACATCTGTCGATGGGATTGGCAAACCAATCGTGCCTGTGAATTCTTCGCCATCAAATCGGTTGCCGGTGGCAACTGGGGATGTCTCGGACAATCCATAGCCTTCAAAGATCGGTACGCCGGTCATTTGCTTCCAACGCTCGGCGACCGGGCCTTGTACAGCCATGCCGCCACCAAACGTCATGCGCAGCTCCGAGAAGTCCAGTTTCTGGAAGTCTTCATTGTTCATCAGCGCGATGAAAAGCGTGTTCAGTCCCGGGAAGAAGTGGAAGGTTACCTTTTCCAGCTCTTTGACAAAAGCAGGAATGTCGCGTGGGTTCGGGATAAGCAGGTTGTTGCCGCCGACTGCCATGCCCATGAACGCGTTCACGGTGAGCGCGAAGATATGGTAGAGGGGCAGTGCGCATACAAAGTTCAACTCGTCAGGCTTGCCTTTGGCGCGATAGCCAACTTCGAGCCAAGCCTGCGACTGTGCAATGTTTGACAATATATTGCTGTGGGTCAGCGTCGCCCCTTTGGAGACGCCAGTAGTGCCACCAGTGTATTGAAGGAAAGCGACATCTTCCAATCCAGCCTCGTGCGCAGTGTACGATCCGCCGCCAAGCGTAGACTTGAACTTGATGTGGTTTGGCAGGTTCCAGGCAGGAACCATCTTTTTCACCCGACGAACAACCAGATTAACAATGTGTCCCTTAAGACCCATCATATCACCCATAGCGGTGACAATCATGTGTTGGACGCCGGTCTTGGCTACGACTTGTTCCAAAGTGTGCGCGAAGTTCTCTAAAATTACGATCGCTTTAGCGCCGCTATCATTGAGCTGATGCTCTAGTTCGCGTGGCGTATAGAGTGGATTGACGTTGACGACCGTCAAACCCGCGCGCAGAACGCCAGCCATGGCGATCGGATACTGCAACACGTTTGGCATCATCAGTGCCACACGATCACCCCGCTCCAACCCAAGGCCATGTAGGTGAGCGGCAAAAGCTGCTGAAGCTGTTTCAAGCTGGCTATAAGTGATCGCTTTGCCCATGCACGTAAATGCCGTACGCGGACCATACTGTCGGAAGCAATCTTCCAAAAACTCGCCTAGATTGGCGTGCTGAAGTGGGCCGATCTCAGCCGACACACCCTCAGGATAACTCTTTAGCCACGGTTTGGACGCGGTGGTTGACTTCTTTGCCTTCGCGGCGCGGGCAGTTGCCATGATCTCTCCTCCCAAAAGCGATCAGACCAAATTCGGTATACGGTTAGGGGCCTGAAAGCGACCTCACACCAGTAAGACTAGCGCATTATACATTAGTCATAGGTGGTTACGCCTGCCAATACAAGTTGCTGACTTTAACGTAAACGTAAAAATTGAGTTCGTTGGAAAAAAGTTGGAGATAAAGGGCGTCCCAAATCGTCAGAAACCCAACAGTTTGCGCCCAACGTCAAAGCTTCGCTGCACAAACATGCTCGATCCCGCCGACACATCTTGCAACGACATGATTTCGGAACCAGTCGCGACAGATCCAACAAACCCTTCAGTATGCCAATGACCCGGCGTAACCGGCGCGGGTAGTTTTTCTGGCGCCACAGAAGGCCACGGGTTGACGTAAAAATAGGGCTCGGCATAGCTGCCATCGCCTGGCGATAAACCTATACCAATGCCACGTGCTTCTTCGGCGTCACCCGCTTCCAGACTCACATAAGTGGCGATGTCAAAATGATGTGGCCAGCAGCGCACTTCGCTCGGTCCGGGTGTGATGTCGCCTAAGTCGCGCGCAAATTGGTTCAACGTAGACGCAGCCAAATCATACCACGCAGCCAGCGCGTCTAAGCCGTCTACTGCTTCGAAGATTTGGAGCGACATCACGTTAGCGGGCAGATCATATGGTATGGGCGCAGAGCTCGCCGACTTTAAACCTAACGCAGCGAGTTTCGCGTCAAGCAACGAAATCGCAGTTTCAATGGATACAGTTTCGAGCGGAAGTTTGTCACCTCCGATGTTGAGCACAAGCGGTGACAAGCTAAGTTCAACGATGGTGCCAGCATCATTCAACGCCCGGGTTTGGAAGCTCCTCGAAGCGACATCCCATCCCAGATTGCTATGTTCATCACCGGACAAGGGCACAATGTTGGCCGCTGCTGCTCGATAGAGAAGCTGCGAAGCGGCGTGGGCCATCGCATTCGCGTTGCCCAATTTTGTAGGATCGCCGAGACGCTCTTTGTTCACAATCTCAACTCCTAAACCAGTTCTGCATCCGTCATGATTTCGACCAACGCAGGCCCGTTGACCGCCAAGGCGTCGGCCAGTGCCGCTTCAACGTCAGAACCTTTGGTGACCTTTGAACCATGCGCGCCGCATAGGCGTGCGAAAGCAGAAAAGGATGGATTGACAAGCGACGTCTCCCATACCGGCCATTCACCAGATCGCTGCTCTTTGGAGATCTTGCCCAACTCGTCATTGTGAAGGAGCACATGGGTGATATCCATGCCGTATTTGACCGCTGTCGTCAGCTCCATTGCATATTGACCGAAACCACCATCGCCGGAAATGGAGATCACTTTTCGACCCTGAAACTCCTCAAAGTCCTGCGTTGCCGCCCACGCACCCATGGCGGCAGGGAGACCAAAACCGATCGACCCCAGATAACCGGACATCATCACGCGTTGGCCTTTCGTTTCAAAATAACGGCCAAAGGAATAGGTGTTGTTGCCCACATCAACGGCAATCAACGCGTCTTCTGGTGCAACACGTGACAGTGCCTCGAAAATTGCGACGGAATGGACACCGTTGGTCCCCTCTTCAGCCAACCGACTCGCTTTTTCAGCGCGCCAAATCTGCCACCGTTCTGCCAGTTCACTGATCTGGTCGGCCGCTTGCGGATTTTGCGTAACACTGTTGGAAACCGCAGCGCAGAATGCGCCAAGTTCGCTCCATATGGGTAATGCCACCGGGTGGAACTTGCCCAACTGCATTTGCTCGAAGTCGACTTGGATCGTTGGCTTGGTGGGATTGACCCCGGTATGATTGGAGAAGGATGCACCGAGCACAATCTGAAGGTCGCACTCATTCATGAACCAACTGGCGATCGGTGTGCCCGAACGGCCCAGGACACCGCCAGCATTGGGATGACTGTCAGGGATAAGGCCTTTACCTTTGAAAGTTGTGACCACCGGCGCGCCCAGCTTTTCGGCAAAAGCAATGATACCTTCACGCGCTTCCCAAGCCCCATGGCCCATAATGATGATTGGGCGTTTGGCGTCCTTGATCAACGCAATGGCTTTTTCCAGTTCGGCATCGGCCGGTTTTACGACAGGCACCCCCATGCGACCCGTCGGCGAACCGGCCTTTGCATCGCTTGGTTGCGTTTGCACATCGTCAGGGAAAATCAGATTGGCGACATCGCGCTCGACCAAGGCGTTCTTGATGGCCAAAGATGCCAGCTCGGTGTGGTTGGACGTTGACAGCACAGGTTGAGAAAAACGGCTGACAGCTTCGAAGGCCGATTTCAAATCGATGTCTTGGAACGCACCGGGGCCAAACACCTG
>JBCBYO010000019.1:0-54029 GCA_039815825.1 Pseudomonadota bacterium | reverse complement strand
TATTTTACGATATGCTATCGGAATTTCAGAAATACCTTTCTCAAATAAATAATTTTCATAATATTTCGATAATTTCCACCGATGATAGGCAAAAATTGCAGCATCAATTCTAGCACTGTAGCGTATGGGCCGAGATTTGAGTCTTTTCTGTCCGTTCTTTCTAAACCTAATCCATTCTTCTTTGAAACGTATCATTGGGAAAAATGGATGCCTCGCCACGCGGTCATCGTCAGTGGCTATTTCTTTCAATTCGGCCGCGCTAAGCCGTCGATCAAAATGAAGATAGGACTTAACGTCTTTTTCACGTGGGTTCCATTCTTGGTGAGAGGAGGCGGCAGCGTTTACATTAGGCATGTGTTTCTGCCGCCTCCACAAGAACCGGGGCGCGATCCCCGCAACGTGGGCGAACCCACTAAGTCCTAGAAAACGTAATGTGCTATACTGTTAGTATAACCAGCGCCGTGGCAATCCACGAGGCGGTAATACTACAATGCTCAACACCAACAAAGATTGGAGAAATTATCTTGCGACAAATTCTTGTCATCCTGCCAGCATTGGTTATTGACAGTATAAACTTACAACTCCTCTTCAAGGATCCGATGATCGAATAAGGGGGATTAGCCATTATGCCTTTCATCGTCCGAGTATTTGTGTACTCGTATCCCCTATATTGTGGGCACTAGACCGTGCTGCAAGTAGCTAAAGCTTATTTTTTGATATGACCTGCCGGTCTGCGCAAGAACAGGACACCGATGCCATATCATTGGTTGGCTAACAACACCGCCGCCTCCACGTCCAACGCCGCTGCGATGCGCTCGACCACCCGCAGGGTTGGGTTACGCGCCCCGGTTTCAATACCGCTCACATAGGTGGAGTGCAGCTCGGCACGGGCGGCCAAATCTTCCTGCGAAAGGTTCCGCGCCTTACGCCATTGGCGAACGTTTTTTCCGAACTGCTTTTCCAGGGTCATGGACTAAGAGGCGAGCAACATCTCAAGCCCAACCTCTAACGCCACCGCAATCTGATCCGCCGTTTCCAGCGTCACATTCATTCGGCCACCTTCAATGCGGCTGACATAGGCTTGGTCCGCGTCAATGCGCGCGGCCAACTCTTCCTGAGACAGGCCTTTTTCGACGCGGGCAGCCTTAACGGCGCGACCAAATCGTTCTTTGACATCCATAAGAGCCAAAAAGACGCTTGAGTTCGCCCCATTCCATGTATTATATTACATATATCCGAACGAGCCACAACTACACGGCTTGGCACCGCGCTTTCATCACCCAGTCTTGCCCTTCGACGGGGTGTTTGATTGTCCATCCGGCGCGATGTCTCCCGGCGGGGAGCCCCTGTTCTCCGCCGGGGTTTTTGTGGGGCGCATAAACCTCTACCGTCATCCTCGCCCTTGAGGCGAGGACCCATGCCAACGGCGTCGATGAAGCGTCTGCTGTCACAATTGCCGAGCTGCAGCTTCACGGAATGGGTCCTCGCCTCAAGGGCGAGGATGACGGCGGTTGATGGACATACCCTAATTGGCGGGGATCGCTTGTGCTGTGAACCGAGTTAAAAAGCCAAAGACATGGGCGGCTGTGTCTACATTTTGGCGAGTAAGAAGCGCGGCACAATTTACATTGGCGTAACCGCTGATCTATCTGCTCGTCTCTACGATCATCAAAAACGAGAAAAAGGTTTTACTGCTCAATACGGCGTGGTGAGGCTGGTCTGGTATGAAGAGTATGACGATATACGTGACGCCATTCAGCGTGAGAAGTCGCTCAAGCGGTGGTACCGACAGTGGAAAATTGAGCTGATCGAGAAAACCAACCCGGAATGGAATGATCTTTATCGCGGGCTTGGTTGGTAGAGCAAAGTTGGTTGCAACTCCACGGAATGGATCCTCGCCTCAGCGGCGATTGCTTGCAATGCGCCTGCCGGTCGACGCCATGAGGGGGAGATTGAGGTGCGCTGGCAATCACAACTGCCGTCATCCTCGGGCTTGACCCGAGGACCCATTCCAACCAACTCGATGGTGGGTTTACTGGTGGGATCAAATACCCGGCAGCTTCACGGAATGGGTCCTCGGGTCAAGCCCGAGGATGACGGCGGTTTGGGGGCGTACCAAAAACTTATCAACCACCCCATTCACCTCCCCTATGCTCGCCGGACCAATCTTCGTCACAACGTCCCTTGATCGGGATGGAGGGTTGGCAGCGGAGCGGTCGGGTCTTTGGAGAGTTGCGTCTAAAGGGTCGGCTTATGTGGAAGGAGCAAAGCGCGGTGAGCAACGCTGCGGGCTTTTTTCGCCACGGGGCATTTAACTGCCTTAGTGAAGAGCGGCGTGGTGGACGGTCTGCCGGTGATGTCCAACCCGTTTGCAAAAATCTGCGCGCAGGACCCCGGTCGGTCCAGCAGGCACGGACAGTGGCTTGCGAAAGCACGCCGGGGTCCTGAGCTTGTGTCATTCTTAGTGGTCCAAAAGCTTGCGCTTCGCTGTGCTCAACGTGCGCTTTTGGACGGATCAACAACCGGGCTGAGAAATCAGAGCGCGGTGACAATGCCCCCTGTCCGCAAAGCACCCATGACACCCAAACACAGCCAGACAGTGAAGTTTCAAAAGGCGGTCGCCCATTTTACGGTGGACACATCGGTTTGCCCTTACCGAAAATGCCGCAAAGCCAAAACCTGTACCGGCGGCCCGCGCGGCAGGTTCCGGCGGTTTGGCAAACCCTATTGCCAGGTGAAACAAGTAGCGTTGCATATCGAGCGGGCAGCAAAAGCGAAAAAAGAACGGCAGGCGCTTTTAAAGGAAGAGGCAAGCGAGCGCGACGCCTTGGCGGCCTATGAAACACCGTTTCGCGCAAATTAGGCGGGGACATATTGGTATGGACTTGAGGGGCGCGACATATGATGTTCGGCCCATGCTGCGTCTCGTCCTTTGCCTTTTTGCTGCCCTCACCGCTTTTGCAGCGCATGCGGCCGATTGGCAGCCGACGGAGCGCACCGAACCCTATGCAATTGCGGGCACGACGCCGCTGGCGCTTTACCAGTCCATCGGCGAGCGCGGCCCGAAAACCTCTGTCGGCACACGGGCGATTGCGGTGACGGAATGGGAGCTTTTGTGGCGGCGCGATTATCAGCCGCAAGGATCGGGCTGTGTTTTGGCCTCCGCGCTGCCGTTTCTGACGATTATATACAAGCTGCCGAAACCGGCGTCCAATTTAAGCGGACAAACCGCAAGCCGATGGCGCACTTTCGCGGCGGGCATCAAGGCACATGAGGAAGTGCACGGCGTGCTTCTGCAGGCGATGACGTCAACGATTATTCGCGAGACGGTCGGGCTGACGACGGCGCAAGATGATGGCCGGTGCAATGGCTTGCGCGCAAAAGTGCTGGAGCGTGTGAAGGTCGCTTATGATGATTATCGCCGTGACAGCGCCGAATTTGATCGCATCGAAATGTCACGCGGCGGCAATGTGCAAAAACTGGTTTTGGGGCTGGTGAATGGCTAACTCTTCTTTTTATTCTTCCGGCTCGGTCTCAAACATCAGCGGAAAGCCGAAGTCTTTGGCCATATCAGTCGCGCGGGCCGCTTTCGTTTCGGCCACATCCTTTGTGTAGACAGCAACGACGCAAAGGCCCTTTTGGTGTGCGGTGATCATGATGTTGTAGGCTTCATCATCGGTGACGCGAAATTCGGCCTTCAAGATCTGCACCACAAAGTCGCGCGGCGTATAATCATCGTTGAGCAGCAGCACTTTGTAGAGTTTTGGTTTCTCAACTTTCGGCTTGGCGCGCGTGCGGGTGATGACGTTAGGATCATCGGGCTGATCGGTCAAAACGATGCGGGAAACCATGTATCACTCATTGGCGTGGGCTTTTCCGTCAAGAACATAGTGTCGATGAGACGCAAGACAAAACCCCTCGCCCGTGCGGCACAAATCGAGGGACATGCACGATTATCACAACGAAATAGGATACGTCCGATCACGCAACAGTCTATCAAGCAGGGAGACTGTGATGGGCCGAGCACCGCAAGGCTTGCCGTCAAATTCGAAGAACATTGCACCGCCAGCTTTTAAGGAATATCAACTAAAAATTGAAGGAAATAAATGGACAGGAATAAACTACAAAGAATTTTTATCAGTTTATAAAAAGCAAAAATCGCCTTATTTGATTGGGATCACTTATTATAATGATCAAAAGATTTTAAAAACTCAATGTATAAGTGTCGATCAATGGTGGGGCACCCACACCTTAAAGAAGCTAGAAATTGAAGATCGGCACAATTTTTTTGGCATCAACCACACAATGGACACAGAAATTATATTGTTTGGAAAAGAACCATTTTTGTTCAAATGGGCGATTTCAAGCATAGAAGCATTGCGAGTTCTGAAGCATCAAATGTTACAGCGATCAATCAATTTACGGCAATTATATGTGATGATACACAATCAGGAATCAGAAGTTGTTTTACCAATGATCGAAACAGGTATGGCTGGTTCAATTGAATAAAGCGCGCTTGAATGGGCGCAATTAAAAGGGCTGCGCGCCTGGGAAACGCGCGACCAAAAGGGGCAAAATTTGGGGCAACTATATGATGTCAACCGGTGATGAGATTGACCGTAATCTCGCTGGGATATGCGATAATTTGGCTGGATCGCTTTCCGATGCCATTTTTCAGATAAGAGACAGATTGCAAGTCAAGCACGTGGTGTACCACTCAGCTCGGCAGGGAACAAAACCGGTCGATGCGCCATTCATAAGGCTGACACATTCAGCGGAATGGGTTCATCGATATCTGACGAAAAACTATATCCTGGTGGACCCGGTCACCAAAGAAGGTTTTCAGCGCACGGCTCCTTTTAATTGGCGCGAGATCGGTCCGTCCAACGAAGATGAAACCGCTTTTCTTAGGGATGCTGCAGAGCACGGCATTGGCACCAGTGGCTATTCGATTCCGCTGCGTGACAAAAACGGCAGACTTGCGCTTTTTTCGGTATCAAGTGATCAGGAACCGATCGATTGGCAGCCGCGCTGCAAGAAAAATAGCAAGCTGTGGACGGCTGTCGGCAGGCACATTCACAAGCGCGCAATCGAAGAAATGGGGGGCGAGGTATCAATACCTCGATTGACGCCACGGGAACGCGAGGCGCTCTACTGGACCGCACAAGGCAAAACAGCAGCTGATATTGGGCTCATTTTGGGACTGGCAACATACACTGTTTCAACATACCTACGAAGTGCGCGTTACAAGACCAATTCCGTTAGCATTACCCAAGCAGTCTACAAAGCGCAGCAGTTGGGAATTTTGCAACGACCGGAAAACACCAATGACCCATGACCCGCTTTGTTGCCTGATGCCAACAAAGAAACACCGGTGCCTATGAACGGCACATTCAGCCTAGGTTCATGCAACACTTGGTATCAGCGGTCAGCAAAGTACGGAGTCGCTATTATGTCATTTTCCAAAAAAAGCACTGCGGTGGCTATCGCCTCTGCGCTCACGCTGACAGGGCTCGGCACAACAACAACTGCCCACGCACATGATGCTGGTTGGAGCCATACCCATCGGAATCATCAAATGAAACGGCAGTTGAACCGGCACCTCCATCGTAACATTATTGTCGAGCAGCACACGCATCATCACCACAGCACCGATGCGCAAAAAGTCGGCGGCGTTCTATTAGGGATCTTGGGCACAGCGATCGTGGTCGATGCGCTTACAAAGGCTAACAATGCGCCACAACCGGCTTACCCAACCCAAGTTTACAAAAGCCAACCAACGCCCTACCCACCAGCACCTTCAGAGCCTTACGTTGTTTACCACACACAAAGCCTGGAACCTTGGACAGATGGATGGCGCGCATGGTGCCATGAAAACTACAAGACGTTCAACGAACACACTGGCACCTATCGCGGCTATGATGGTCTCGATCATTTCTGCGTACCGAAATAAAAAATAGCTTTCAAAAAACTTAGGCGATCCCCTGAAGAAAGGGGTTCGTCATGCGCTCCTCGCCGATTCGACCACCTGGACCGTGGCCGCATATAAATGTGTAGTCATCGCCAAGCGGAAGCACTTTCTCGCTGATTGACTGAAGCAGCATCGCATGGTCGCCGCCCGGCAAATCAGTGCGGCCGATCGATCCACGGAAAAGCACGTCCCCAACGTGTACGAATTTCATTGCATCATTGATGAATATAACGTGGCCCGGCGCATGACCCGGACAATGCACTACGCGAAATGAGTGCTCACCGACCGATACACTATCACCATCGTCCAACCATTGATCAGGCACAACATTTCTTACGCTGTCCGATAGGTTGAACATCTTGGCTTGCGCCGCCAGACCTTCCAGCAAAGGCGCATCGTCTTGGTGTGGCCCGATGATGGAGACACTCAGTCGATCTTTCAAATCCATCGCGCCGCCGGCATGGTCAATGTGTCCATGTGTTAGCCAAATGGCTTCAGGGATCAGATTGTGATTGGAAATTGCCTCTTCGATCAGCGGGACGTCGCCGCCGGGGTCCACAATGACGCAAGCCTTCGAAGTGTCGTCGTACAAAATCGTGCAGTTTTGCTGAAAGCCGGTAACCGGTACGATCAACCCTTTTAAACTATTGGGCATGCAACTTCCCCCGGTTGTGCTGAAGCAGGTGAATAGAGCTCATAACATGAAAAAATGGCCGGTTTACAAAACCGGCCGTCCCGTTTGTCGTAAACACGCTGCTGGTAAGTTTATTTCTTGCCAAGAAACTGACCGGCCAAACCGGATAGAACACCGCCACCGACAGCACCGCCGCCAATGCTGGCTAGAATGCTGTTGAGATCGCCGGACATAAGAGCAGATGGATCTATCCCAAGCCCTTGAGCGGCAGCAATGCCACCGCCGATACCACCAACGCCACCCGCGAGCAAACGTGGGAGCAAGGCAATTGCGCCTTGTTTGACAATCTGACCGACAATTCCGCCACCAACGATACCGGATATTGCTTGAACAATGATTGGAATGAGCATTTCCATGATGAGAACCCCGTCTAATTATGATTGGACTAGTTGAACCCAACCCACACTACACGCCGTGCCCGAAGTCAACGACACATGGCATTTTCATCAAACTTTCATTGCTTCGCCAATTACGCTACTGCTGCAGCAGGCTCTTGCAACACAAGTGCTTCATAATCATTCATCAAGAGCTTGGTAACATCGCCAACTTCAAAGCGGTATTCACCGATTTCGCTAACCGGCGTCACCTCAGCGGCAGTACCCGTCAGAAAACACTGTTCAAACTCGGCCATTTCCTCTGGCTGGATGCGCCGTTCGATGACCTCGAGCCCACGGGCTTTTGCAAGATCAATCACTGTTCGCCGCGTAATCCCATCAAGGAAACAATCAGCAAGGGGCGTATGAATTTTTCCGTCTTTGACGAAAAATACGTTGGCACCCGTCGCCTCAGCAACGTAACCACGCCAATCAAGCATCAACGCGTCAGCGTACCCTTTATCCTCAGCTTCATGCTTACAAATGGTACAAATCATATAAAGGCCTGCCGCCTTCGAGCGGGAAGGGGCAGTCGCGGGATCAGGACGGCGAAAGCGTGCCATATCAAGCCGGATACCCGCGAGTTTCTCGCTGGGATCAAAATAGCTTGGCCACTGCCAAATCGCGATTGCAACATTGATGCGGTTCTTTTGGGCTGAAATGCCCATCATTTCGGAGCCGCGCCAAGCAAATGGTCGCACATAAGCATCCGCAAATCCCTGCTTCTCCAGAAGCGCATTACAGGCATCATCAATCTGTGAAACGGTATATGGGATTTTGTAGCCCAAAATCTCGGCCGAAGTATGGAGGCGCTCCGTATGCTCAGTCAGCTTGAAAATCCGCCCTCCATATGCGCGACAACCCTCAAACACCGTACTGCCATAGTGAAGCCCATGCGAAAGCACATGCATCTTAGCATCAGCCCAATCCACATATTCGCCATTGTACCAGATCTGTCCGTCTAGTTGATCAAAAGGAACCGATGCCATCACTTCACTCCATCTAAAAAAAACAGTACCAATGGGTACGCCGGGTTGGAACCTGTACTCGAGCGCACTAATTATGTCAATAATGCTGACTTAAATTTGAGATGACGAATCTGACTGAATCCGGACACATCACCGAGCTTCTGTTTTTTGCCTATCGTGACTTCACGAAAGACGCCGACAAGATTTTAGATGACATCGGCTTGGGGCGCGCGCACCACCGTGCATTACACTTTATCGACAGGCAGCCAAATTTGAGTGTGGCAGAGCTCTTGGAGCTTCTTGGCGTTACCAAACAAAGCCTTTCCCGCGTGCTTCGTAACCTGGTGGACGCAGGCTATGTTAGGCAAAATCGAAGCACGCAAGACGGTCGCCGGCAGGAACTAAGCCTGAGTTCAACGGGAGAAGAATTAATCTTGAAGCTACGCGCACCACAGTATCGCCGCATAGCAGATGCATTGAGCGATTATGAACAAGATGCACAAATTGTCATTCGGTTCTTGGAAGGAATGCTCGATGAAACGAGCATGGCGCAACAAAACGCGCTTTCAAAAATCGGCGACCACAAGTGAGGGATGAGAGCGATGGCAGAACCTGCGGCACTGAAAAAGGCTGATGGCGCAAATGTCGGAATTCAAATACCGGATATGGCTGCCCATTTGCTAGTGGTAGACGACGATGACCGTATTCGAGAGCTCTTGCATAAGGTTTTAGTACGTGAAGGGTTTAGGGTGTCAGTGGCCGGCGACGGAAGCGAGGCACGGAAACTCCTTGAAAACCTGGATTTTGACCTCATGATTGTTGATGTCATGATGCCTGGTGAAGATGGTGTTTCACTGACAAAAGGCATTCGTGAGATTAAGCGCGATGTGCCAATCCTGATGTTGACCGCACTGAGTGAAACCGAAAATCGCGTTGATGGCCTTAGCGCAGGCGCCGATGACTATCTCGGGAAACCGTTTGATCCGCGTGAACTGGTCCTCCGGATCAACAACATTCTCAAACGCGTTGCTACGGACCAACAAAGCCTGATTGAGCAGCTCGTCTTTGGCCCATTCAACTTCTCCATCAAGAGGCGAGAGTTGAAGCGTGGCGGGGAGCTCGTAAAGCTGACCGAACGCGAACGTGACATTATGGTGGCATTTGCAACCAACCCTGGTGAAACCGTTTCACGCTATGATTTGGTGAGCAACAGCGAAGAAGTCGGCGAACGCACTATTGACGTGCAAATCAACCGACTGCGGCGTAAGATTGAAGAAGACCCGGCCAACCCACGTTATCTTCAAACCATCCGCGGAATAGGATACCGTCTGGCCACCGACTAATCGAATGCGGGGCAAGGCCACTGTCCGACATATCGAAGAACAGCGAATTCGGCGCTTCTGCGACGGTTCCGAAAAACGATTGGAAGATTAAGTGGCGTTGGCGATTTCGCCAATTTCACCGCCGGATACGCGCTAGTTTAGCGCGCATCCCTCGGGTTTTCCCCCGGGGACTTTATGCTCGATCGCTTATCATCATCATAGCACCGATGGTGTTACTACAGTCGGTCGTCGCCTTTGTATTCATGGAACGCCATTGGCAAACGGTGACGCAACGATTGTCCACCGCGGTAACGCGGGACATCGCCGCCATCATAGATGTTGTCGATACCTATCCCCAAGACGGTAACTTCTCCGAAATTGTCCGCATCGCGCGCGATCGACTTGACCTCAACATAGCGATACTTCCGCCAGAGCCACTTCCGCCGCCGACGCCCAAGCCCTTCTTTTCCATTTTGGACGGAATTTTGAGCGACGAGATCCGTAAACAAATTGCACGACCTTTTTGGATCGACACCATTGGTAACTCCAACTTGGTCGAAATCCGCATTCAGCTAGACGACAAGGTTCTTCGTGTATTCGCACGGCGCAGCCAAGCGTACGCATCTAACACACATATCTTCTTGCTTTGGATGGTCGGCACGTCACTTGTTCTACTTTTCATCGCCATTTTGTTTTTGCGCAACCAAATCCGCCCCATCCAAAAATTAGCCAAAGCAGCAGAGAGTTTTGGCCGCGGTCGGGGACTACCAGAAGACTTCCGACCAAGGGGCGCTATCGAGGTCAGACGCGCATCGCTGGCTTTCATTCAGATGCGTGAACGTATCGAAAGACAATTGGAACAGCGCACCAAAATGCTCACCGGCGTCAGCCATGACTTGCGCACGATCCTGACCAGGTTTCGCCTGCAACTGTCATTGGCTGATGGCATGCCGGAAAAAGAAGCAATGGAAAAAGATGTTGCCGACATGCAAGGCATGCTGGAAGGCTACATGAACTTTGCAAGGGACGAGCAACCCGAAGAGCAGGGCGAACTGGATCTCAATGAACTCTTGGCTTCAATCGAGCAACAGGCAGCGCTGCATGGTAAAGAGGTGCAAACGAGCCTGATCGGCAGGCAGGATGTAATCGTAAGGCCCGTTTCTTTCCGACGACTGATCGACAACATTGCATCAAATGCGTTTCGCTACGCCGATCGGCTTGAAGTGACCTCGCGCAATGCAAAAGGACGCCTCTCGATTACATTTGATGATGATGGACCGGGGATCCCCAGCGAAGCACGTGAGGATGTGTTCAAGCCCTTTTTCCGCCTCGATCAGGCGCGTAACTTGAACGAAAGCGGAACCGGGCTTGGCTTGTCGATCGCCAGAGACATAGCACGGCGCCACGGTGGGGACATCATATTGGATGATGCGCCGCTCGGGGGATTAAGAGTTGTGGTCAGAGTACCTAGTTAAAGCCAGGCTCACATCAAGCGCGCGCCATTGGGGACCGGTTTGTCCACCGCCGCCAGCACAATAGCACCCGCTTCATCCTCATAGCCGAGGGTTAAAACTTCAGACATGAATGGGCCTATCTGCCGCGGTGGAAAGTTGACCACCGCCATGACCTGACGGCCGACCAACCGCTCAGCTTCATAGTGGACAGTGATTTGGGCCGAAGATTTTTTCACACCGATTTCGCTACCAAAGTCGATCAATAATTTGATGGCAGGTTTGCGTGCTTCAGGGAAAGGATCTGCCTTTATGACGGTTCCAACCCGAACATCGACTTTCAGAAAATCATCGAAGGTGATTGGCGCAGTTTCCGCGCTCATGCTTCTCCAACCGTCTCAAACATAGCATGCTCAAGTGCTTGTTTTGCATCAACACCAGACCAGACGACCGATTGGAAAGCCTGGAAATAGCTCTCGCAGGTCTCCAAAGCATTGCCCAACAACACTTCAACCTGCGCCTCGCTTGGCTCCACACCACCTGACAATAGGAGCGAATGCCGAAACATGACAGCACCCTCTTTTTCCCAAAAGTCAAAGTGGCCGATCAGCAGCTGTTCATTGATGAGAGATAATAAGCGCATCATCTGGTTCATGCGATTTTTGTTTACCGCAAGGTCGAATGCGCAGGCAAAATGCAGCGATTCAAAGTCTGGCATCCAAGCATATGACACGTGATAATTTGTCCAGTCACCGGCCACCGCTATGGCGATCTCATCATCCCCGGTTCGTTCAAAATTCCAGTCTCTGGCATGAGCCACATGTTCAATCACATCCACCGGATGCGCGATGCGGTCATAGTCTACTTCCAGAAGGCTCATTAAAGTCTCACACCAAATTGTTTCAGGCCGCTGCCAAAAAAATCGATCCCTGACGGGGTTGCTACACATCAAACTCGGACGATGAAAACACGACGCTTCGCTGCAGTTGCTCCGCTAACCACTGCGAATCACTGAACAATTTCAGTCTATTGATCGTTAAGCTTGGTAAAAGAGGGGTTAACAAAACTATCGTGGAAACCTGCGCGTAGCTGGATTCCCAAAGACTGCTAACAAGCCGCTAAGCGACTCTGCGCAAAGGATTTTTCAAACCTTATGCACAGCGCAACATTTTCAAAAAAACATTGTGAAATTTGCAGCTAACGTAACGACAAGCCATCACTTTTTGGATTCAAGGGCGGCGATACGCTCTTCAAGTGCTGTGATTTGTTCTCTCAGAGATTCATTCTCGTTGGCCGCGTTCTCGGCAAGTTCGCGCATGGCATCAAATTCTTCACGCTGGACCAGGTCCATGGAGGACATGAAACGTTCGGCTTGCGCCTGGAACATCGCCTCCACTTCGCGCTGTGCGCCTTTGGCGGCGCCAGCAGCATCGGTCATCAATCGCGCGAAATCATCAAATATCTTGTTGGGGCCCGTTGTCATCGCCTTGTCTCCCATGTTCTAGAACGATGTAGATTTGTCAGCGCGTGCTTGCAACCGCCAGACTAATCGGACGTGTGGCAAAGGGCTGGAAAAATGGACGCACTTATCGGACCGGTCATGACACAGGCAGCGATAATTTTCCCCGCCTGGATAGATCCTGTGCTCATTCAAATTGGTCCGATTGCCATACGTTGGTATTCGCTAGGCTACATAGTCGGCATCCTGGCCGGTTGGTGGCTGGCCAAACGAATGGTGCAAAATGATCGCCTTTGGGGTGCACCGTCTCCCATCCAGCCAATTGACATTGACGACTTCCTACTTTGGGCGGTGATTGGCATCGTGTTGGGCGGCCGCCTTGGTTTCGTTCTCTTTTACGACACAGCAGCTTTCATAGAAAACCCATTGCGCATCCTGCAGGTTTGGCAGGGCGGCATGTCCTTTCATGGCGGGCTTATTGGCACAACGATTGCCATGCTTATATTTGCCCGTTCTCGCGGCATCGATCCATGGCGTTTTTTCGATGTTATCGGTGCTGTCGCTCCAATCGGCATTGGACTAGTACGCATCGCCAACTTCATCAACGCCGAGCTATGGGGACGTCAAAGCGACGTCAGTTGGGCGATGATATTTCCAACAGACCCGCTTCAGGTCCCAAGACATCCAAGCCAGCTCTATGAAGCCGCGCTAGAGGGACTCATCCTTTTCCTTGTCCTAAGGTTTGCGGTAGCGCGCCTGAAAACCCTGTCTCGCCCGCGCATGACAACAGGTATTTTCATCGGCGGCTATGGCCTCGGAAGGACCGCTGTGGAGTTCTTCCGCCAACCTGATCCATTTATCGGCAACGGCGGTTTTTTGTTCGATACCGGCTGGGTGACCATGGGTATGATGCTCTCCACCCCGATGATCATCCTCGGGGTGATCCTGATCGCAACGTCGGGCAACAAGCCGGCTGAAAAGACCGCATGACTGCAGATGCTTTGACGGCCAAAATCCGGCGACTGATTGCGCTCAATGGACCGATGCCAGTGTCGGATTATATGGCGATCTGCCTGCTCGATCCCGACCATGGCTACTACACAAGATCGGAACCTTTCGGTAAAGATGGTGACTTCATAACCGCGCCGGAAATCAGTCAACTGTTCGGAGAAATCATTGGCGCTTGGCTGATTAATACCTGGCGCAGACTTGGAAGACCTACCCCGTTTGTTTTGGCAGAGGCAGGCCCTGGTCGCGGCACCTTAATGAAAGACATTTTGCGCGCTGGGACGATCGATCCGGCTTTCGCCGATGCCGCTCAGCCAACACTTATCGAAGCCAGCCCAAAACTGCGTGCCGTCCAAGCGGCTACTTTGGCGGACGCGGCGGGACGGACAGTCTGGCTCGATAGCTTGGACCAACTGCCCGATCTTCCACTCATTATGGTAACAAACGAGTTCTTTGATGCGCTGCCGTTTCGCCAGTTCATTTTGCATGAGGGCAAATGGGTCGAGCGGTGCGTTGGTTTGAACGAGGAAGGCGTATTGCAATGGCAATTGGGAACCGCGCAGCTTTCCACTGATCAAATCCCGGCAAACATCACTCAGGCCGCCCAAGAAGGGGCGATCTATGAGATCAGCCCATCGCGCGAGAACACCATGGCAGTTATAGCAAAACACATCGCACAGCATGGCGGCGCTGCGATCAATTTTGACTATGGTCACACCGAAACGGCAATTGGCGACACCTTTCAAGCCGTCAAGAAGCACACATTTGCCGACCCGCTGGACACGCCAGGCAACGCCGATCTGACAAGCCATGTGGACTTTGACGCCCTTTCGCGTAGCGCGCGGACAGAAGGCGCTTTTACTTTCCCCATAATGACGCAAGGTGAATTCCTGCTGCAATGCGGCCTTCTGGAGCGCGCGGGACAATTGGGCGCTAACAAACCGTCCGCACTCCAAGTCCAAATCCGCGCCGATGTTCAACGCTTGGCAGGTAACGAGCCGGAAGATATGGGAGACCTTTTCAAGGTTTTCTGCATCGCTCAAAGCGACCAAGTTGCACTGGCACCATTTTCACAATGATTGCTTTTCAGCCGCATTTCAGTGAACGTTTCAGCGCAACGCAAAGCAAGGATTATTGGCGCTTTGAACAATAACAACGGCTACAGACTAAATCCCGTTACGGATACCATGCTCGCTGAAAGCGGATTGCGCCATGCGTTTTTTACGCGCGAAAGCGGTATCTCCAAGGGCATTTATCAAGGCCTGAATACAGGACTTGGCTCAAACGACGAACGGCAAAACATACTTGAAAACCGAACCCGCGTGACACGCTACTTCCGCAACGACGAGCAGACGATCTTGGCCGGCTGCCATCAGGTCCATTCTGCGGATGTGATCACGATTGACGCCAATGCCGATCCGTCCGATCGCCCAAAAGCTGACGCCCTTGTAACCAAGATTGGCGGCGTACCGCTCACCATCCAAACAGCAGACTGCGGTCCCATCCTGTTTGCTGACGACCAGGCTGGCGTCATCGGTGCTGCGCACGCGGGCTGGAAAGGCGCAACCACCGGTGTTGTCGAAAACACAATCACAGCCATGGAAGCTTTGGGGGCCGAGCGCCAAAATATCTCAGCGGTGCTCGGTCCCACGATCAGCCAGGCAAATTATGAAGTCGGGCCGGAGTTCGCAGCACGTCTGATCGCGCTTGATGCAAACAACGAACAATTGCTCATCGCGTCTGAAAAAGCCGAGCACTTCATGTTTGATCTACCCGCTTTCATATTATTAAAACTGAAGCAGAGCGGCGTTACCAAGAACAGTTGGACCGGTCATTGCACGTACGCTGACGAGTCGCGATTTTTCTCTTACCGCCGCACCACCCATCGACGCGAGCCAGATTATGGCCGCCAAACATCTGCTATTATGCTTATCCAAAAATAGGAGGCTGCAAGTGGCACTTCACTTTGATGAACACGAATTCAGCACACGCAAGGATCGGTTGCAGTCTGCAATGCAGGCCCAAAAACTCGATGCCATGCTGCTATTTGCCCAAGAATCCATGTATTGGCTCACCGGCTACGACACATTTGGTTTCTGTTTTTTCCAGTGCATGGTGGTCACAAAAACAGGCGATGTCGCGTTATTAACGCGCTCGGCAGATTTGCGGCAAGCAAGGCACACTTCCAACATCGAAAACATCGCCATTTGGGAAGATCGCGCAGACGCGCGACCCACTCTGGACCTGAAGGACATGCTCTCCAACATGAACCTTCTTGGCTCAAAAATCGGTGTCGAGTATGACTGCGTCGGCCTCAATGGACGACGTGCCAAGGAGCTTGATGAAGATCTGATGAGCTTTGCGGATCTTTCGGACGCATCGCAGCTGATCACCGGACTGCGTGCCATTAAGTCCGAGGCGGAAATCGCCTATGTGCGAGAAGCTGCAATGCTCGGCGACCATGCACTTGTGGTCGCCCGCCCGTTGATCAAGGCCGGAGCAGATGAGGGTGCGATCCTGGCCGCGATGCAAGGTGCCATTTTCGAAGGTGGCGGCGACTATCCCGGCAATGAATTCATCATTGGATCAGGTGATGACGCGCTCCTTTGTCGGTATAAGTCCGGGCGGCGCAAATTATCCGATCAAGATCAACTCACACTGGAATGGGCAGGCGCTTACCGCCGGTACCACGCCGCGCTCATGCGGACGATTGTCGTCGGCAAGGCAACGGCGCGGCACGAAGAACTGTTTCAAGCCAGCGCAGATGCGCTTACCGCTGTAGAAAACGCCATGCAGCCGGGCAATACGTTTGGCGACGTATTTCAAGCCCATGCCGACGTGATGGATGGTGCTGGATTAAGGCGCCATCGCCTGAACGCGTGCGGTTATTCACTCGGTGCCCACTTCACGCCATGTTGGATGGATATGCCGATGTTCTATTCAAACAACGAAGCCAAAATCGAACCAAATATGACGTTATTTGCTCACATGATCATTATGGATTCTCAAAGTGGAACCGCAATGACGTTAGGACGAACGTATTTGACGACATCCGGGGACCCTCAATCACTCTCAAGCCTACCGCTTGATTTGATCGTCGCATAGGGCGATCATGTTTGCGGCTAATAGTGGAAATACTTTTGATGAACTCGACATTCTTCGCAAAAGCCATCGCCGTATGCACTCTACTCTTCGTTGTCAGCGCATGTACTGCAACTGAAGACACGCTCACGCTAGGAGAACAAACACAAACACCATCGCCTATTCCGGTGACACCACCACCTGATGCGGTTGTTTCGGGTGCCCCTGTTCAGCCGGCGCCTGAAACAGCAACGACAGCGCCAGCAGCACCGGCTCAATCAGCGCCCGCACCTGTAGCTACAGCAGCGCCAACAACCCAAACCACACAGGTTGAGCCGGCAACAGGTCAGCCACAGGTCTACTTTGCGCCAATCGTCGGCGCTCCCGTTGACAAAGTGACCGCGCTCTCACAACGCCTGTCCGCGAGAAGCGCCCAACAGGGCATCCAGTTGATCGCCGCCAGAGGGCCGACAACAACCCACGAAATTCGGGGCTACTTCAGCGCGATCAGCACGAGCAACGGAACCATCGTCACACATGTTTGGGATGTATTCACACCAGCAGGTGTCAGGGTGCACCGGATTCAGGGACAAGAAACTGTTTCCGGCAACGCATCGGATACTTGGAGCGTAGTTCCCGCAACGACGATGCAAACAATCGCCGACAAGGTGCTATCCAACTACAACGCTTGGCGCAGTACGCAGTCATAGCACAGGGCTTAAGTTTTACGTGCACGAATGCCGGATGCCCTTGCATTGGGCTAGCGGGTGTCTAAAAGGCAGCGTCATAAGATGATGCGTACATGAAGGCGCCTGGCTCATGAAACTGTTTGCGGGCAACTCCAATCGCCAGCTGGCCGAAAGTGTGGCGAAATACCTTGGCGTGAGCGTTGGCCGCGCCAATGTTCGTCGCTTCGCCGACGACGAAATATTCGTCGAAATCCAAGAAAATGTGCGCGGCGAAGATGTATTTGTCCTGCAATCCACATCACGGCCCGCCAATGATCATCTGATGGAAATGCTCATTATGATCGACGCATTTCGCCGCTCATCAGCGCGCCGCATCACTGCTGTTCTTCCTTATTTTGGTTATGCCAGGCAGGATCGCCGTGCTTCCGGCCGCACACCCATCTCTGCCAAGCTGGTTGCAAACCTGATAACGCAAGCAGGCGCGAACCGCGTTTTGACGCTTGATCTGCACGCAGGCCAAATTCAAGGCTTCTTCGACATTCCAACAGACAATCTGTTCTCAGTGCCGGTGATGGCACGCGATATCAAAGCCAAGCACAAGAACCTATCGACTTGCATGGTTGTTTCGCCCGATGTCGGCGGTGTTGTCCGCGCTCGCTCATTGGCCAAGCGTTTGGATGATTCGATGCTGGCCATCGTGGATAAGCGTCGCGAAAAAGCCGGTGAAAGCGAAGTGATGAATGTCATCGGCGACGTATCCGGCAAAGACTGCTTCCTGATAGATGACATCGTGGATTCAGGGGGAACGCTTTGCAACGCCGCAGAAGCCATGATGGAAAAGGGCGCGGCAAGTGTCACAGCCTATATAACGCACGGCGTACTTTCCGGCTCAGCAGTCGATCGGATCGAAAAGTCGGTCTTGAAGGAATTGGTGACGACAGATTCCATTCAACCGCGGCCCGAAGTAAATGCCGCCGGAAAAATACGCGTGCTGACGATCACCGATCTTATCGGTGAGGCCATTGTTCGCACTGCGCACGAGCAATCCGTATCCAGCCTATTTGACTAGTCAGGCCACTACGAGCCCGCTGAAAACAGCGATTAGGCCTGCAAGCGCGGCAACAGCCAAAACAAACATCAAATTGATCTTGAATTTTATCAGCGCGGCACTTGCGGCCAAAGCGATCAACATCGCGACAATATCAACGGTAGAAAAGCTGACCTGCGGCAGCCAGACAATACCATTGCGCGCATAGGTTGGCTCACCGAAAAGAACCGCGATGCCAAACCACAGCGCGAGGTTCAAAATCACACCGACCACCGCGGCGGTAACCGTCGCCAAAGAAGCGGACAGCCAGCGCACGTGACGCAGCCGCTCCATGTGCGGCGCGCCTGCAAATATCCACAAAAAGCAAGGTATGAAGGTGAAAAACGCTGCGAGCAGTCCACCGCCAAAACCGCCCGCTAGTGCATTCCCGGCTGCGTTGTACCCGCCAAGGAAACCAACAAACACGAGCACGAGCACCAACGGACCAAGCGTCGTCTCAGCAAGGCCCAAACCTTTGAGCATATCAGACGCGGTGAGCCATCCATAAACCTCAACGGCTTGCTGACCGACATAAGCTAGCACCGCATATGCGCCACCAAATGTGACGATAGCCGTTTGAGAAAAAAAGAGCGCAGCCTGACCGGAAAAACCACCAGCCACGATGACCAGTAACGCCAGTGGCACCAACCAAATTGCGCCCCAAAATAACACAGCCTGCAGCGTTTGATTAAATGGGCTTTGCCCCTTTACTGTCGCGGGCTGGACGACATCATCGTCGATGTTTGAAGGGACCAACTGAGGGGCCAGTTTCCACAGCATAAAACCAACAATTGCCGCGCATAAAATGATGATCGGAAAAGGTACGCGCAAAAAGAAAATGGCAACAAAAGCAAAGGCGGCGATCGCATACATTGCTGATGTCTTTAGCGCTTTGCCGGAGACTTTGATCAAAGCCTGTAGCACCACCGCAATCACCGCCGCCTTCAAGCCGTAGAAGATGCCTGCCATAAGCGGCACATCGCCGAAAGCAACAAAAGCGGCGGCCAAAGCGAGCATCATCGCTAAACCCGGAAGGATGAACAGCAAACCGGCGATCACACCGCCGCGTACGCCGTGCAGCAACCAACCCGCATAGGTCGCCAATTGCATGGCTTCGGGTCCGGGCAACAGCATGCAGAAATTTAGCGCATGAAGAAATTGCTTCTCACTGAGCCACTTTTTCTCATCCACCAGTACCCGGTGCATGACCGCGATTTGGGCGGCAGGACCCCCAAAAGACAAAAGCCCAATCTTGGCGAACGCGCGCGTAGCCTCAGCTCTGGTCACAGCACCATCATTGGCCTTCAGCATGGTTCGCTCCCGCATTTCCCATCGTCACGGTGTCGAAACCCGCTTCCACCAATGCAGCCATTCCGCCCTCGACATAATGGCAATTGACGCCTTCATCGCGCAGAAAACCGCATACAGCCTGACTGACTTCATGGCCGTGCACGCAGTAGATGACAAGCTGATGACTGGCGAGTTCAGCCGTCCAGTTGGCGGCTTTAAACGGGTGTCGATAAATGGACCCGGCAATCTGTTTGCCGGATGCGTCACGTGCTTTGGGTTTGCGCACATCAACAAGCGTTACGGTATGAACCAAACGCAAAAGTTCTGAAGGGGTAATCTTGGACATCTTTGCCTCCGCATAGGTCGCGAAGGCGGAACTTGGAGTAAAAAGCTCTCAAGCGGGGCGCCCGCCATTGGCCCCGACCCAAACTTAGAACACTTCAAGTCAAAGCGCAATCACACACCAACGGCAGTTGTACAGGCGCGGAATTCTTGTACCGCAGGCGCGGCCCCTTCAAGTGGCACAGAAGCTGTCTGTTCACCCAGATAGGCGGTGGCGACATCGTTGAACTCCAAACCGTTGAGCACATTGCCAAAGCCGCGATCGGTGACTGTTACCGTCTGCCCACCATCGGAAAGCACATGGCGGTTCGTGGAGATGAAGTTCTGGCGCGGCCCGTCGAACTGCATTGCAAAAAAGGGACCGCTTTCCCATGGCTGCGCACCGGTCACCGAGATCGAATATTCAGGAATGGTCGGATCATAGGTCAGCCGCACAGATGTACTCTCATCATCATAAAGCAGCTCACAAATGGCCCCAAATCGTGCTTCCCATGACAAGGCGGGAGCCGTCGTAAGCAGAAAGATGACAAGTGCGCGGATCATGGAAAGCCTCATCATTAAATTGAATAAGGGAAGATAGCGCTATGAGCAGTGAAGGAAATGGCGGGAGCAAGCGCCTCGTTCCATAACCACTAGTCAATCGGATCGATATTTTGTTGACGGGACCGTTCGCAAAGTCTCCTGAACACGACCGCTCTCGCCAACGGCGTGTGCCACCTTGGTCGCGGATTGTTCTATTTCAAAATGCGACAATCAGCCTTCGCCGACGCATTTGGTCATATCTGCAAGCGCTAAAGTCACACTTCCGTAAAGGAACCAAGCGAGTAACAGGACAAGCGGGCGGGACACATGAGGTGATCCATTGTGCCGGCGTGGCGAGGGCGAAGACCGTGCTCTCCCTGACATCTTGGAACACGAATGGAGAACAGAGTGCTAAAACGATTATTTATTGTAGCCAGCCTCCTAATAGTTGGCATTTCGGCAGCATCGGCTGCAGCAGTCGCGGTATCGACCGCAAACGTCAATTTGCGTGCTGGGCCGTCCACCGCTTACCCGGTTGTCATAACCATTCCGGCGGGCAGCAACATCGTGACACATGGTTGTGTGTCCGGTTATTCTTGGTGCGATGTTGCATTCGGGCAATACCGCGGTTGGGTGTCTTCCAGTTACATCCAGGTTTCCCACAACGGCTCCACCGTGGTTTTGACACCAGTGGTCGCGCCCGCGTTCGGCGTTGCTGTTGTCGCCTACAACCGCGCCTATTGGGACACATATTATCGTGCCTATCCTTGGCACGCTTCCTGGACGACCTATCCAGCCCACAAGACCGGTGTCACCCATACAGCCGTCGGGCCTAACGGCGGCACAGCGACTGGCGCTCGAGGTTGTGGCCCACGCGGATGCGCCGCGGCAGGAACCGTCACCGGGCCAAACGGCAACACGGCAACGGGAGCAGTGCGCTGTGGTTGGCGTGGGTGTCGCGGTCGGGTCGCGGGACAATAGTCAAAGGACAACAAAGCAAAAGCGGCGGTTCTTCGGCGCCGCCGCTAAGCACCACCATTTAACGAGATCGAATGTTCAACAATTGGTCGGATGATAGGTCAGGCGCACCGACGTATCACTGTCGGCATAAATCAACTCGCAAATCTCGCCAAAGCGCGCCGCCCACGCAGACGCAGACGCAGGTACAGTCGTCAGATAAAGCATCAACAAGCTTCCGGGCAGCAATTGATTCATCTCAAAAATCCAACTGACAACAAGTCTAGCTAGTGCCCAACGCGCAAAAGAAATACCGGCCCGATTTGGCAGAAAATACCTAAGCTCGAGTTGCGGCCCGTTCGTGGAAAACAAAACCAAGAAAGTTCAGCAGGATTTGCGCCGCAAGGATTTGCGTGCTTTCGGTCGGGTCGTAAGCGGGCGCCACTTCTACAAGGTCAATGCCCACAACATCGCCCCGTTTAGCCAGACCCTGAAGGATCTCGAGCACGTCATAATACAAAAAGCCTCCATGGCTCGGCGTCCCGGTACCAGATGCTATCGACGGGCAAAACGCATCTATGTCGATGGTCACATAATACCGGGCGCCCGCTGGAATACGGTCAAGTACTGCGTTAGGGCCCAATTTGCGAACCTGACGGACTGACAGAATATCAGAACCGCGCGCCCGAGCATCGTCATAGCCTTCCTTGGCAGTCGACGACACGTTGCGGATGCCCAGCTGCGTCATCCCCGAAACGTAGGGCTTTTCGATCGCACGGCGCATCGGGTTGCCATGCCCCGCCGTAACACCGTGGCGTTCATCTACGAAATCCAGATGCGCATCAATCTGCACCACATGGATCGGGCCGTTGCGCGCGCAGTCATCAGCAAAAGCTTCAACGCAAGGGATGTTGATAGAATGATCACCCCCAATGACCACAGGTAAGGCGCGAGCCGCCAAAATCTTGGCAACACCCTGCCTGATATTGGCGTGGCTTTCCTCGGTTTTGGTATGGATAATATCGGCATCGCCAATATCGATCAGCCTCACCGATGCATCAAGATAGGTCGCATCATCTTCATGGTCATAGGCACCGGCGTGGCCGAAGCTGAACAAGGTAGAAGCATCACGAACAGCACGCGGCCCAAAACGCGCGCCTGGGCGCCACTGGGTGCCAAAAT
The DNA here is from genome assembly GCA_039815825.1 of Pseudomonadota bacterium. GTDB lineage: Bacteria > Pseudomonadota > Alphaproteobacteria > Rhizobiales > Rhizobiaceae > JBCBDX01. The sequence goes on along the minus strand of JBCBYO010000019.1, from coordinate 31,632 downwards.
CAAAGGGCGCTCCCATCACGGCCACGTCAGCATCAATGGCATCCCAATCCGATATGTAAGGAGACTTGGCAAAAGTCGTTATTCCCACAAATGGTAGGTTCAACCGACCCTTTTCATAACCGTGATCAGCCATATCATCGGCTCCTGTTGTCCGGTGCGACGTTATAAAATTTGCAGAGAATGCCAAGCTGCGATTTCGATAGCCTTCACCTGCCCTCAATCTCCACGATTGCCTGCACCCACTTGCATTATTGCCCCCCTTCCCGTATTAGCCCGCCATCCGCGCAGACACCCTTGGAGGCAGCGCGGCTGGTGCTTTGCATCGATGACGCAAGTCATCTCTCCACATATGCCCTCGAAAGGAAATGCTATGAGCGAAGCTTATGTGCTCACAGCCGAGGCGCGCGACCGGGTTGGTAAGGGGTCCGCTCGGGAAGTTCGTCGCCAAGGCAATGTGCCTGCCGTAATTTACGGCGATAAGAAAGAACCACTGTCCATCGCGCTATCGCGCAAGGATGTAACCCAAAAAATCATGTCTGGCGGCTTTTTGACGACCGTAGGCGAGATTGAGGTAGAAGGCAAAAAGCACAAGGTGCTGGCCAAGGACTATCAGCTCGATCCGGTCAAGGACAAGCTGATGCATGTCGACTTTCTGCGGATCTCTGCAAAGTCCGTGGTGACCGTCAACGTGCCGGTACACTTTGAGAACGAAGACACATGCCCCGGCATCAAGATGGGCGGTGTATTGAACGTCGTGCGTCACGAAGTCGAGGTAAACGTGCCAGCGGACTCAATTCCTGAGTTCTTCGTGCTTGATCTTGCGAACGCTCAAGTGGGCGATGCCCTCAAAGTCTCGTCTATCGACTTGCCACAAGGCGCCGAACCCACCATCACAGACCGTGACTTCACGATCGCTACAATCGCAGCACCAGGCGGCGGCATCAAATCAGATGACGAAGATGCAGCTGACGCTGAAGAAAGCGAAGAGAGCGGCGAGGAATAACCCCGATTTAGGGCTTGGAGAACCAAGATGAAGATCATCGTTGGTCTCGGTAATCCAGGTGCCAAATATGTGGGTAACCGCCACAATATCGGTTTTATGGCGGCGGATGCGATCGTTCGCCGCCATTCCTCTTTCAGCCCTTGGCAAAAGAAGTTTTCCGCCGAAATGTCCGAGGGGCGAATTGAGGGCGAAAAACTCCTGATCATCAAACCACAGACCTTCATGAACCTGTCCGGGCAAGCCGTTGGTGAAGCCATGCGGTTTTACAAACTTGGTCCGGATGCAATCTCAGTGTTCTATGACGAACTTGACCTCGCACCGGGCAAGGTTCGCATCAAAACCGGCGGCGGGCATGGCGGCCACAATGGCATCAAATCCATGGATGCCCATTGCGGCAAAGACTATCAGCGCGTACGCCTCGGCATTGGTCATCCCGGCTCAAAAGAGCGCGTGACGGGACACGTACTGGGCGATTTCGCGAAAGCAGATCAAGCTTGGCTTGAGCCATTGCTTGACACCATCGGCGATGAGATCGCTATGCTGGTAAAAGGCGACAATGCCGGCTTCATGAACAAGCTGGCGCTCGCGGTCGGCGACAAAAAGCCGGCAATACAAAAATCTCCGGCATCCCCATCAAAGCAACAAAGCCATGTGCGCCAAGCGCGCGAAACGGCGCCAAAAACCGAACCAAAAGGCCCCATGGCCGAGATGCTGAAAAAACTATTAGGAAAGTGAGCCTGGCCAAGTTCCCCACGCTCTTCGACCAAGCTCACTTCAAATTCGGCGTGCCCCCACAGAAACACACCGCCAGAAGAAAGCTGAACGACCCGATAGGGCTGTGTTTCCCGCTACTCCACAACCGTCCGGCACAGAATGGTGTTGTCAGTTTCAAGATCCGCACCCCAGATAATCTTGGCGTCTGATGACCAACGCACTTGGTCATAGCCATCCTTGGGGCCTACTTCGCGCGCGGAATGTTCAGTCGCATTGGCCCATCCGCTGTCATCAAAGCCAACAGCGCTCCAGCCTGCCGGTTCGGCTGCGCTCACAAAACCGCATGCGCCCTGCCCGGCGACGGGGTTGCGTTCGCGCTCGCATAATTTGTCTGTTGGGGCTTGATGAATGACTAAGCACTTCCAAGCAGAGCTGGTTGCAGCCACGGTGCGGCCACCGGATTGAAACTGCGCAATCAACCCACCATCACCCATCTGCTGACGGCGCGAACCGATATATTCAAGGCCCGTATTATTTTCCTTGAAGTCCTTGGCCATGATGCCGATCACATATGGCTTGTCGGGTTCCTGGTACCGAAAGCTCTCCTTGTTGAATGAACGCTCAGTTGTAATCGGCACCGAATCTTCAAACAGTAGCTGGCCATTGATGTAGAAACCGAACCAATTGTCGGCCCAAACATCCGCGTCAACAACTTCGGCGCTGGCTGAAACGCTGGAAACCAGGCCGACAACCAGAGTGGATAAAAAACGTCTCATGAAAATTCCCCGATACAGTGTACGGTGTGACACTAGGAGTCCATCGCGACTAATAGCAAATTAAACTCCGGTAAGAGACGGGGCAACAAAAGCGGCCTCGCTGGTATGGCACACCACATTGCCAGTCGCTGGGTGTGTGAAAGCCAAATATTGGGCATGCAACAACATGCGACTGCTCATCGCCAACGCTTCATCGTGCGCATAAAAGCGGTCACCTAAAATGGGATGACCGAGCTCAGCCATATGCACCCGTAGCTGATGAGAACGGCCGGTGCGTGGATAGAGCGTGACGATCGATGTTTCATTGTCTGTAGCCAGTACTTCCCACCGCGTCTCTGCTGGCTTGCCAAGCGTATAGTCCACTATTTGCCGCGGCCGCCGTGCCCAATCGCAACGCAACGGCTGTATGTTGGTCCCAGTTTTAGAAACGGGACGCCCCCACACTTTGGCAACATATCGCTTGCTCACCACACGCCGCTCGAACTGCGCGCTCAAATTGCGGTGCGCATCACGGTTAAGCGCCAAGACCATCAGGCCAGATGTATCAAGGTCCAATCGATGTACTATCGTCGCGGACGGAAAACGAGCAACGACCCGGCTCGCGACGCAGTCCCAATGGTCGACGGCTTTACCCGGCACCGATAATAAACCGGCAGGCTTTTCAACAACAACCAGATGCGTATCGGCGTAGTGGATATCGATTGCCGCATCTGGTGGCGAATATTGAAATTGCGGTCTGTTCATCGGTGTTCAACTGCACGAGACACTGTGACTTGTCCAGCAGCGCCATCCGATACCAAATGAAGCTTGACCGTGATGCCCCTGCGCGTGCAAACGGTCGCCAACTTAACAACCGGGTGACATCACAACATGGGTTTCAAATGCGGTATCGTCGGCCTGCCAAACGTCGGCAAGTCGACGCTCTTTAATGCGCTGACAAAAACAGCGGCGGCACAGGCTGCAAACTATCCGTTCTGTACCATCGAGCCCAACACGGGGGAAGTTGCGGTCCCTGATCCACGCTTGAGCCGGATCGCCGAGATTGCCGTGTCAAAAGAAGTTGTGCCGACGCGTATCAACTTTGTCGATATTGCCGGCCTCGTTCGCGGCGCTTCAAAAGGCGAAGGATTAGGCAACCAGTTTCTGGCCAATATCCGCGAGGTTGATGCCATCATCCATGTATTGCGCTGCTTTGAAGATGACGACATCACGCATGTGGAAGGCAAGATCGATCCGGTCGCCGATGCCGACACGGTGGAAACCGAATTGATGCTCTCCGATTTGGAGAGCCTTGAACGCCGTATTGTTCAAACCCGAAAGAAGGCCACAGGCAAAGACAAGGAGAGCCTGACTATTCTTCCGGTCATGGAAGAAGCACTTGCCTTGTTAAACGACGACAAGCCTGTTCGGCTCATGCTGGAGGGGATTGCTGAAGAAGATCACCGCATTCTGCGTTCGCTCAACCTCTTGACCTCCAAACCTGTTCTTTACGTCTGCAACGTGGCCGAAGACGAAGCCGCCACTGGCAATGAGAAGTCCGAAGCAGTTGCCACCATGGCCGCAAACCAAGGCGCGCGCACGGTCGTTATCTCAGCAGCCATTGAAGCAGAAATCGCACAGCTTGAAGGTGAAGACGCGCAAGAATTTCTCGACACGCTTAGCCTTGAAGAGCCCGGTCTGGACCGTTTGATCCGCGAAGGTTACGCGCTTTTGGATCTGATTACCTTCTTCACCGCAGGTCCGAAGGAAGCGCGCGCCTGGACAGTGAAAAAAGGTTCAAAAGCGCCACAAGCGGCGGGCCAAATCCACACCGATTTCGAGAAAGGCTTTATCCGCGCCCAAACGATTGCGTTTGATGACTATGTGACACTGGGCGGCGAAACTCCTGCAAAGGAAGCAGGCAAGGCGCGCGACGAGGGTAAAGAATACATCGTCATCGATGGCGACGTGATGCTATTCAAGTTCAACGTATAAAAACACGTCGGCTTCCCGCATCGGGGAAAAAACTAGCCAGCTTTTTCCAAGGCTGCACCCAACTTTTCGAAAGCTTGTTTCCAACCGCCCTCGCCGGCGGTGCCTGCTTTGACGCCCACATGGGTCATGGTCATTTTCGACCCGTCTCCATCAGGCATAAGTTCAACGATGACCTGTGTGACGTCGGGCGTTCCCTCCGGCATCCCCATGGACTGCGGTGAGATCAGGTTCCCATCCGCGTCACACATGCTTTCGGTATAAACCAACCGATTGGGCGCACTGACTTCCTTATAAACGCCAGTAAACCACATCGTCATGGTTCGTTCAGGCGTTTGCATTTGCATGCAAATTTTTCGGATCCCGCCAACTTTCAAATCCATTTCAGCAACAGGAATAGTAAAGCCACGCGGTCCGTACCATTGCTGAAAAAGGTCAGGGACAGTCCACATGTCCCACACTTGCTCAACAGATGCGGAAAACCGCTGCTCAAGTTTCAGCCAATCACTTACCTGTTCCATCATCGGTCTCCCTAATCTGCCTGATCACGTCATGCATCGTATCAAACCGATGCTCCCAAATCGGACGATACGCTTCCGTCCAAGCAGCGACTTTCTCAAATGCAGCTGCGTTAATTTTGCAGGGCCGAAACTGCGCATTTCTTCCACGACTAATCAGACCTGCTGCTTCAAGAACCTTGATGTGTCGCGATATCGCTGGAAGACTCATCGCAAATGGTTCCGCCAACTCGTTCACCGTCGCCTCCTTTTGGGCAAGGTGTTGGAGGATGGCGCGCCGCGTGGCGTGGGACAGCGCGCCAAAAATGGCATCCAACTGATCGACTTCGTTCATATAAACATTATAAACAACTTTGTTAATTAATAAAAGTGTTAATTAATGTTCGCAGAATTTACTATCCAACAAACGCCCGTTGCCCTACCACTGACATCAGCATGATGACCCAAACCCATTTCTTGGTGGCAGCCGCATTGCTGTGTTCGCCAAAACGCCCCGCTAAACAAAATGCGGCGGTGCTACTCGGCTCATTTGCCCCGGACTTTGCGATTTACGCCCTTTTTATCTGGTCCAAAATTGCTGGCATCCCGGAAAACGAACTATGGAATGTGATCTATTTTTCGGAGCCAATGCTGACTTATACCGCGATCGGCAACTCGGCGCCGCTTTATGCGATGATCGCCATATTAGGCATTGCGTTGGTGCGTTCCGCTTCCGCCGAACTCGCCGGCACGCATGGTGACCACATCCCACTGGGCATGAGCCGCTTTATCGATCCCGCATATACAAATGTGGTCATACTTTTTGGCTTGGCCGCACTGACACATGTCGCGCTCGACTTCCCGGTGCATGCTGACGATGCACACCCTCACTTTTGGCCACTCACAGATTGGCGGTTCTTTTCACCGGTGAGCTATTGGGACGGGCGCCATTATGGCAATTACTTTGCGCCAATCGAAGCGATCCTGGGCATATTCTTGGCGGCGGTCTTGTTCCGGCGTTTCAAAGCATTGTGGGTGCGCATACTCACCGGTCTGCTCATCGTGGCCTATATCGCCGTGCCGGCCTACTTTATTCTTGTACTGGGCGGCGGCTGATCAATCGCCTTCAAACTCGATCAAAGTACGCACGGGGACGCCCAAATCTTCAATTTTCTGACGACCGCCTAACGCAGGCAAGTCAATCACGAAGCATGCGGCGACCACGTCGGCGCCCATTTGCTGGAGCAACTTGACGGCGCCTTCTGCCGTTCCGCCGGTCGCGATCAGATCATCAACAAGGATAACTTTCTCATCCTTCTGAACAGCGTCCTTGTGCATCTCCATCTCGTCAACGCCATACTCCAAGCTGTAAGCAATCCGAACGGTGTCATGCGGAAGCTTGCCCTTCTTGCGGATGGGTACAAAACCGGCAGAAAGCTGGTGGGACATGGCGCCCCCGAGAATGAAACCGCGCGCTTCAACGCCAGCAACCTGATCAATTTTGGTGCCCGCATAAGGATGCACAAGCTCATCCATAGCACGGCGAAAGGCGCGCGCGTTACCGAGTAACGTGGTGATATCGCGGAACATGATCCCGGGTTTGGGATAATCCGGTATTGTGCGGATGGCCGCTTCCAATTCGTCGCGCAATATCATTGAGGCTTTCCTTCGGTTCGCCAGTTCTTCTCACTTATGTGCACGCACAAAAAAAGGGGCGCAAGCGCGCCCCCCATAAAATTCGCGCTCAACAAGCAGCCACTAGTGCTCGACGCGGCTCCAAACCTGCTTTTTCGACAGATATAGCAAGACTGAGAAGATGATCAGGAACACCATCACCCGGAAGCCAAGCTGCTTGCGCTCTTCTAGCTTCGGCTCAGCAGCCCACATCATAAATGCGGTAACGTCTTCCGCGTGCTGTTCGAGCGTTGTCGGTGTGCCATCGTCATATTCGACATCATCGCCCCAAAGCGGCTGTGCCATGGCAAGCGCGGCACCACCAACGAAGTACGGGTTATAGTTCAGATCGCCAACCTGATCGATATACTCTTCCGGCACATCATCGGTGTAACCGGTCAGCAGTGAGTAGATATAATCGGGGGCGCCTTCAGCATATTGCGTGAAAATGTCGAAGATGAACGTTGGAAATCCGCGCTCTACGTGGCGAGCCTTGGCCAGCAAGGAGAAGTCAGGCGGGTACGCACCACCGTTGGAAATGATGGCTTCTTCACGGTTCGCAAAAGGGCTAGGGAAGCGGTCTGCAGGTGTTGCTGCGCGGAAGAACATTTCACCATCCTCATTCGGACCGTCTTCCACTTCATACTGAGCCGCAAACGATTTGATCTGATCCTCGGAGTATCCGAGATCGGCCAGATTGCGGAACGACACCAACTCCAGCGAGTGGCAGGCCGAGCAAAGCTCTGTGTAGACTTTCAGTCCACGTTGGAGCTGAGCCTGATCGTAAGTGCCAAAAGGTCCAGCAAATGACCAATCGACATATCTCGGCTTCTTCAACGGGTACTTGCCCGCGGCAAAGGCAGGCGCCGCGACAAAAGACACAGCAACCAAGGCAGCCACAACTTTAGTGAGCAGTTTTTTCATCTCTATACTCTCCGCTCACACTTAAGCTTTTTTGTCCGGGGCGGCCGCAGCGCCCGCAGGTTGTGCTGATGCTCCACCAGTCACCGCTGGTGCCTTTGACAGCACAGCTTCGGTGATTGAATTTGGTGTCCGACGCGGTTTCTCAATGATACCCAACAACGGCAGGATGATCAGGAAAAAGCCGAAGTAATAGGCCGTCGAAATCTGCGACAGTGGCGTGTAGATACCTTCAGCGGGCTTTGCACCGAGCCAACCCAGGAACAGCGCATTGGCAACAAATACCCAATACGCGACCTTGTACATCGGGCGATAAACAGCCGAACGAACCTTCGATGTATCGAGCCAAGGCAGGACAAAAAGGATCGCGATAGACGCAAACATCGCCAGAACACCACCGAGCTTCGATGAGATCGGGCCGATATCAAAGGTGATCGCGCGCAGGATCGCGTAGAACGGCAGGAAGTACCACTCAGGCACGATGTGTGCTGGCGTCACCTGCGGGTTGGCTGGAATGTAGTTGTCCGCATGTCCCAGATAGTTCGGGATATAGAAGATGAAATATGAGAACACCGCAAAGAACACACACAGTGCAAACGCGTCTTTGATCGTTGCAAACGGCGTGAACGGCACCGTGTCAGTCTTCGACTTCACCTCAATGCCGGTCGGGTTTGTCTGGCCGGTCACGTGCAGCGCCCACACATGCAAAATCACAACACCGGCAATCATGAATGGCAAAAGATAGTGCAGTGAGAAGAAGCGGTTGAGGGTTGGATTATCCACCGCAAAACCACCGAGCAGCAACTGTTGGATCGGCTCACCGATAACAGGGAAGGCTGTGAAGAAGCCGGTGATAACGGTCGCGCCCCAGAAGGACATTTGCCCCCATGGAAGCACGTAACCCATAAAGGCTGTCGCCATCATCAGGAGGAATATGATGCAGCCCAAAATCCAGAGCAGTTCGCGTGGCGCCTTGTAAGAGCCGTAATACATGCCGCGGAAAATGTGCAGATACACAGCGATGAAGAAGAAGGAAGCACCGTTGGCGTGAATGTAACGCATCAACCAGCCATAATTCACATCGCGCATGATGTGTTCGACCGAGTTGAACGCCAGCGCGGTTGACGCGGCATAGTGCATCGCGAGGAACACACCGGTCAGGATCTGAACCACCAGCATGATCGAAAGCATGCCGCCAAATGTGTAGGCGTAGTTCAGGTTGCGGGGTACGGGGTAGGCCACAAATGAGTCATACATAAGGCGTGGGAGTGGAAGACGCGCGTCCATCCATTTTCCAATGCCCGACGTTGGGTTGTAGGTGCCATGCTGTTCAAGATTACTCATGTCGTCTTGTCCTATGCTTGGTCGGTGCCAATGATCAGTGTTGATTCATCGGCAAATACATATGGTGGAAGCGGAAGGTTCGATGCGGCAGGACCGCGCAGGATGCGGCCAGTCATGTCAAACACGGAACCGTGGCAAGGGCAGAACCAACCTTCTGGTGCGCTGTCGACAATGTTGGGAACACAACCAAGGTGCGTGCAGTTGGCCGCAACAATCGCCCAAGTCGTGTTACCCTCCGGCCCACCGATACGGTCAGGAACCGGCGCGAAGTCTTTCATGTCGCCTTCGCCCAAGCTATCAGCAGCCGCAATTTCTTCTTCGGTCAAGTGGCGCACGAAGTAGGGAAGGCCGCGCCAGTTCACGGTAATCGTACCGCCCGGTTCCACCGAAGAGATATCCAGCTCAACCGGCTGTCCGGCGGCAAGAACCGCAGCATCCGGGTTCATGGAAGCGATGAACGGCCATGCAACCGCACCGACGCCAACGGCGCCCATCATTCCTGTAGCTACGTAGATAAAGTCGCGCTTTGTTGGCATTTCGCCATTTGGCTCGTGGGTCGTGTCTGACACGGAACTCACCTCACTAACATTGAATACTGGCCCGCAAGGCGCACCCCACAGGTTTGCGGGCGGGAATACGCTTAAGGTAAGGCAAAGTCCAGCCTAGACAAAGGCATGACGACAAGGTGTCGCGGGATTGTGGACAGGCTTACTCCGCCGCTTCGGCTACCGGCAAAAAGCCACCGGACTGACGGGCCCATAAACGTGCATATAGGCCATCGGTTTCGGCAAGGAGTTGATTGTGTGTGCCTTCCTGAACGATACGGCCCTTGTCGATGACCACCAATCGGTCGAGCGCGGCGATTGTGGAAAGCCGGTGCGCTATGGCAAGCACTGTTTTGCCCTCCATCAAAGAAGCCAGATTATCCTGGATGGCTGCTTCAATCTCCGAATCGAGGGCAGAAGTTGCTTCATCCAAAATCAGGATCGGCGCATTCTTGAGCATCACGCGGGCAATCGCGACACGCTGCCGCTGACCACCAGATAGCTTGATGCCGCGCTCGCCCACATGGGCGTCATAGCCGCGGCGCCCGCGCGGATCTTCAGCATCGAGGATAAAATCATGCGCCTGCGCTTTTTTCGCTGCCACGATAATATCATCCATTGAGGCATCCGGGGCGCCGTAGGCGATATTGTCCTTCAATGAACGGTGAAGCAGCGACGGTTCCTGGCTAACGACACCAAACTGTGCACGAAGGCTGGCCTGCGTCACCGCGTCAATTGGCGTCCCATCGACGGAAACGATGCCGCTTTTGGGTTCAAACAGCCGCAAAGCCAAATTGACAATCGTGGACTTGCCCGCACCGGACGGGCCAACAAGACCCACTTTCTCACCGGGCTTGATGGTCAGGTTCAAGCCTTCAAAAAGCTGGATGTGCTCTTTGCCATAGTTGAACCGCACATCGTCGAAACGGATTTCACCATCCACCCGATCCAACACCTTCGCACCGGCCTTATCGCGGATTTTCGGTTCAACCGAGATCGTCTCCACCGCGTCTTGGACGGTTGAGAACGCGCGGATGAGCCCGTTGATGTTAAACATCATCCAGCCGGACATCTGGTTTAGCCGGAAAACCAAACCCATTGTCGCGGCAATTGCACCGGTGGAGATGGAGCCAACGATCCACCCTTGTACCGCAATGATGGCAACCGCCGTCATCATTATCCCGTTGAGCACTGCAACGGCCGTGCGAACCAATGTGATCATGCGGGTCAGATGCGTAACAGCGCCAAGATAGTGCGACAGGGCTGTTTTGATATCGCCATGTTCGCGCGCGCCGGTATCAAACAGCTTGACGGTCAAAATATTGGTAAAAATGTCCACCATACGTCCATTAAGGACAGACCGCTCATTGGCGTTATTCTTGCCCGCCGCCCGAAGGCGCGGAAGCAGGAACCGCACGATCACCGCGTAACCCGCCGCCCAGACCCCAACAACAACGCCCATGCGCCAATCAAGCGTTGTGAGCACCGCCAGTGTCAGCAAGACAAACGTGACGAACGACCAAAGCGACTGAAGTGAGGTAACAATGAAATCACCAACCGACTCGCCAGCCTGCATGATTTTGGTGGCAATGCGACCGGCAAAATCATCCTGGTAAAATTCGTAGGGCTGTTCGATCACCCTTCGGAACGATTGCCAACGCACCATGGTGTAGAAACGCGGGACGATCACCTGTTGTTCGACAATGGCCGCGCCGATCATCACCAAAGCGCGGACGATAAGCAACAGCGCCCCGAAGGCCACAAGCTCCGGCCAATGGTCGGTGAAAAGCGTTACGGGCGACGAAGCATCGAGAATATCGATCAGCCAACCGACACCCCAATAGAGCGCGGCATCCACTGCACCGACCAAACCGCCGACAATCAAAAGCGCGACAAAAGGCCATTTGGCCTGTTTGGCGAAATACCAGATGAACGACCAGGCATTGGTCGGCAGAAGCTCGCGGCCTGTATCGTGGAACGGTTCAACAAAGTGCTCCACCCGGTTCCAGATCGGATGGGTCATGTCCCGATATTTCGGGTCGGGATCTGGCCGCCATGGTTGAGGAGTGTTACGCGCCATGGGAGAGGATGTAGGACCCTAGCAGCGGGATGCCAGCCTGTTCGGCTGACATTTGCGTTCCAATTTCGATCGAACAATCACTCCGCCGCCACTTTCGCCGCTTCCTCACTGTCGATAAACCCGCCCGACTGGCGCGCCCAAAGATCCGCATAGAGACCACCAGCTGATGTCAGCTCTTCATGAGTACCATCTTCAACAATCGCACCCTGATCCAACACGATCAGCCGATCGAGGCTGGAGATGGTCGAAAGCCGGTGCGCGATCGCGATGACGGTCTTGCCATCCATCAGCGCATTCAGATTTTCCTGAATGGCCGCTTCCACCTCGGAATCGAGCGCAGATGTTGCTTCGTCCAGCACAAGAATCGGTGCGTCTTTGAGGAACACGCGCGCAATCGCGATCCGCTGTCGTTGACCACCGGACAGCTTGACCCCGCGTTCACCCACATGAGCGTCATACCCGGTCCGACCCTTCATATCGACAAGTCCGAGGATGTAGTCGTGCGCATTGGCGCGCTTGGCAGCCTCGATGATCTCCTCATCGGTAGCATCCGGGCGGCCATAGGCAATATTGTCCCGCACAGAGCGGTGCAGCAGCGACGTATCCTGCGTGACAACCCCGATCTGCTGGCGCAGGCTCTCCTGGGTCACCTTGGATATGTCTTGATCATCGACGCGGATCTGACCCCCTTCCAGATCATAGAGCCGCAGCAAAACGTTCATCAACGTCGACTTGCCCGCGCCCGAACGGCCCACCAGACCCACTTTTTCGCCCGGTTGTACATGCAGGTTCAAGCCATCGATGACGCCTTTGCCCTTGCCATAATGGAAGGTCATGCCATCGAATACGATATCACCTTTTTCTACCACCAAGGTTTTGGCATCAGGCACATCCAAAACCGTCTGCGGCGTTGAGATTGTGCGCATACCGTCTTCGACGGTACCGATGTTCTCGAAGAGGCCCGCAGTTTCCCACATCACCCAATGCGCGATACCTTCAAGACGAAGCACTAGGCCAACTGCAACAGCCACCGCGCCAACGCTGACACTACCTGTCTGCCACGCCCAGATACCCATGCCGCCGACGGCAAAAAGCAGGATCGAATTGGACGTATCAACGCAGGTGTTCATCCACGTGACCAGCCGCATTTGCGGGTGAACAGTTTGAAGAAACTGATCCATGGAATCGCGGGCGTAGCTTTCTTCACGGTTGGAATGCGCGAAGAGCTTGACCGTTTGAATGTTGGTGTAGCTATCCACGATACGGCCCGTCATGATCGAGCGCGCATCCGATTGCCGCTCCGATATGACACGCATCTTCGGCAGGAAGTACCAAAGGGTGCCGACATAAAAGGCAAGCCACAGGACAAATGGGATGGCAAGCATCCAATCAAGCGTGATCACCAACACCAGCGTGCCAATGAAATAAACGCCGACATAGATAAAAACATCAACGAGCTTTACGACTGACTCGCGTACGCTCAGTGACGTTTGCATGACCTTGGTTGCGACACGCCCGGCGAACTCATCCTGGTAAAAACCAAAAGACTGACCAAGCATATAACGATGCGCCTTCCACCGCATGGTCATGGGGTAGTTGCCGAACAACGTCTGGTGCATCATCACCGTGTGGATAAATGACAAGATTGGCAGCAGAACCAGGACCACAAAGCCCATCCAGAATAGGCCGCTTGCCTCTTCGGCAAAAAAAGTTGCCGGGTCGGCGGCGGAAAGCCAATCAACGATGTTACCAAGAAACGCAAATAGCATCACCTGAAGGCCTGATATTATCGCGATCAGGAACGAAGTCAGCGCCAGAAACGGCCAAACGGGTTTGGTGTAGTGCCACAAAAACGCGCCAAGCGACGCAGGCGGTTGTGTTGGCCGTTCTGGCGGAAACGGATCAATACGTTGTTCAAACCATGAGAGCATGGGAAACCTCTGGAAAAATACTGGGAGCGTGGGCACAAATTGACCACGCGCTAAAATCTAAAACTTTGGGAGCCCGACGATTTCAGCGGGCTAAAGGAACGATCGCATCAGCGGTGACGGCTGGTATCGTCAGACAACCAGGCGACACGTGGCGCGATAAAAATGTAATCCATCACTGTCTCCCTGATTGATTGAAACGTTGTCCACGAGATACATCAACCACATGACGAAAACAAGACAAACGCGGTGACCTCATGACATCAAACGTTCATGTGGCGCTTTATCAGCCTGACATCGCCGGGAACACGGGCACTATTCTGCGCACCGCCGCCTGCCTTGGATTTCACGTCCATCTGATTGAGCCGGCAGGATTCGATTCATCCGATCGCGCGTTAAAGCGTTCCGGCATGGATTATTTGGCCATGGCTACACTCACCCGCCACGCGGAATGGACGCAGTTTGAAGCTTGGCGAAAGGAACAAATGCTTCTGTTGACACTTCTAACGACCAAAGCATCGACACCCTATACGCAAAACGACCTGTCCATCCCACAAATCCTGATGTTCGGTTCCGAGAGCAATGGCGTACCCGAACATGTCCATGAAAGCGCTGACCAACGGATAACCATCCCCATGCAGCCCGACGCCCGATCACTTAATCTGGCCATAAGCGTTGGCATCGTTGCTGCGGAGGCGATCAGGCAACATCAAGCATAACTGACCACCTCCACTTCTAGCCCGTCATCATCGTCAAAATAGAACCGTCGGCCGGGCTCATAATTATCGTGATTGTTCGGACGAAAACCTTTGTTGATCACCCTTTTTTCGACATCATCAAGATCGTCCACCACAACGCCGATATGATTGAGATGAAGAGCGCGGGCTTTGTTGATGCTTACGGCACCTGTAATTTCCTTTGGCGTATAAAGCGCAACATAGCTGTCCTCGTCGCCCACATGCACAACATGGCCACCATTGAGCGCAGGACCTTGCCAGCGAATGCGCCAACCAAATATATCGATAAGGTTTTGCGCAGTTTTTTGAGCATCCGGAACGGTCAAATTGACATGTTCCAAGCCGGTACGAATTTGATGAGACATTGCCAACTCCTTGCAAATTGAAGTGAAGGCAGATTTATAAGATCTCAAGTTAACTTGAGATCAAGCAAAAAATGTCATCCATCAACCAAAAGACTTATCTCACCATCGGTGAAGTCGCTCGTCGGACAAATCTGGCTGTCTCGGCGATCCGTTACTATGCCGATGAAGGATTGATCACCGCAGTGCGTTCTTCGGGCGGCACCCGCAATTTTACCCGTGCTGAGCTGCGAAGGGTTTCTTTTATCGCAATCTCACAGCGCTTGGGCTTCAAATTGAGCGAAATCCGAGCTCAATTGGAAAACCTGCCCGACAATCGACCTCCAACGAAAAGTGATTGGGCGCGTATAAGTCGGGAATTCAAATCCACCATCGATACGCGGATTGAAGCACTGCAACGCCTACGGGACCGGCTCGACGGCTGCATAGGGTGCGGATGTTTGTCGCTAGAAGCCTGTGCGATCTATAATGCGGATGATCGCGCAGCAAATTTGGGCGCCGGCACCAATTGGGTGGAAAGAGAGTCCCCTGATTGATCAGGACGGTAAGGCCCCGTCGGTCCAACCGATGTCAGCCACCATGTCACGATGGGCAATCCCCGCGTCTTGATACTCATCTGAGCAGACTGAAAAACCGAGCTTTTCATAAAACGGGATCGCAGCGACCTGGCTGGAAAGAAAAAAACGCTTGTCGCCAGCATCGGGCAGAGAGGCAAGATCGTCCATCATGAAACGCATGATCGCCGCGCCAACACCGGTCCCGCGTACTCGGCCCAAAACCGCTACACGCTGAAATTTGAAGATGTCGGGTTGAACCATCACGCGTGCTGTTGCGACCGCGTCATCATCGTCTGCGGCCAAATAGTGGATCGCATCACCATCTTTGCCGTCACGCTCCAGCTCCGGCGCAACACCTTGTTCAGTGACAAATACCGCCTCGCGGATCGACATGCATTGCTCAATTTGCGCTGGCGTGTCGGCCCGCCCGATATGCAATCTCATCCCCGAACCGACCTCTAATCAGCTGTTGGCAGACGGCGCATGGTGAACTCGACCACATCACCATCCAGAATGCGCCAGCTTTCCACTTGGGTCCAATAAGCAGCTTTTGGATAACGATCGAACCATTCCCTGGCCTTGATACGCGCCTGCGGCCTTTCAAGCCGGAAGGTTTCGCGTACAAAGCCGGGCGATGCCGTCACTTGGCGGCTGGATCGCAAATGCTTAACGACGCTGTCGCGCGGCAGTCTCGGTGGTGCCATAGACTCACAAGCTCCGTCCTCGATCTAGTGATGACGATAACCTGCGACAAACAAATGACAAGTCCCTTTGCGGCTGACGCTTGGCAAATCAGCCGTGTGACGATAGGCATTTGGTTAAACAAGGTGATGGGGACTGCACGTGGAAAGACCACAATTGCCGGTTGGGCTACCGGCGGACATTGAACAGAAAAAGGCGACGGCGGAAGCATGGTTTCAGGCGCTGCGGGATCGCATTTGCAGCGAATTTGAAAAATTGGAAGACGATGTCACCGGCCCGTTTTCCGAATACGCACCGGGCCGATTTGAACAAACGCCTTGGGAACGCGATGAAGGTGCCGGCGGCGGCGGCGTGATGTCGATCATGCACGGCCGCGTTTTTGAAAAAGTCGGCGTGCATACTTCAACCGTACATGGCGAATTTTCCGAAGAATTTCGCAGCCAAATACCAGGTGCTTCAGAAGACCCGCGTTTTTGGGCTTCCGGCATCTCGCTGATCGCACATCCCCAAAACCCGAATGTGCCCGCCGTTCATATGAACACCCGCATGGTGGTCACAACCTCATGGTGGTTTGGCGGTGGGGCTGATCTGACGCCTGTGCTCGATGCCCGACGCAACCAGACCGATCCTGACACCGTTGCATTTCACAAATCATTTGAGCTGGCATGCTCGCGCCATGCCAACGCTGACTATCCGCGCTTTAAAAATTGGTGCGATGAGTACTTCCACTTAAAGCACCGAAACGAACCGCGCGGTATCGGCGGCATCTTCTATGATTGGCAGCATTCAGCCGATGAGGCGGGCGGTTGGAACGCCGATTTTGCGCTCACGCAGGATGTCGGCAAAACTTTCGCCGTTGTCTATCCACATTTGGTGCGGCGCAACTTCAATGAAAACTGGACCGATGCCATGCGCGAGGAACAGCTTGTACGGCGCGGCCGTTACGTTGAGTTCAACCTGCTCTATGACCGAGGGACTATCTTCGGCCTGAAAACCGGCGGGAATGTCGACAGCATCCTCTCCTCTATGCCACCAGCGGTGAAGTGGCCATAAAGCAAAATGCACCAGTCACTCACCCCAACCATGGCGGAACTGCTAACACGCTTTCCGCGCGCGGGGCGGGTTGAATGGATCGGTGTGCGCCCCGCCCGGCGTGAGACACTAAAAGAGCTCCATTCAGCCAATATCAACTTCAATGGGCTTGACGGTGATCACCGAAGCAGGCCCGGCAAGCGCGCTGTCACCTTTATTCAGGCAGAGCATCTTCCTGCCATCGCCGCCATGGCTGGACACGATAATATCGAACCCAGCCTGCTCCGCCGCAATATCTTGGTGAGCGGCATCAACCTCATCGCATTAAAGCAAACGGTCGTTGAAATCGGGACCGCCCAAGTTCGGATAACTGGACCATGCGCGCCCTGTTCACGAATGGAGGAATATCTCGGTGAAGGTGGCTATAACGCCATGCGCGGCCATGGCGGTGTCACGGCCGAAGTTGTCAAACAAGGCATCTTCGAAATCGGCGATGCGGTGAGTGCGATAACCGAGGCTACGCTTTAGCAAGCGCCAGCAAAGCATCACGGTCGAGCGTGAAGTCGGACTGCACCCAAGAATCTTCGAGCATCTTCAGTTTTTCACCAAGCACAGCGCCTGGGTCAAATCCGGCATCGAGTAGATCCTGTCCTTTGACGGGCAGCTCAGGCACATCAAAGTCGGTGGCAGCCTCCAGCAGTCTGGAAAGCGCATCTTGATCTTCCGTTGATGCAGCGATCTTTAGCTTCACTTGATCGAAAACCGCGTCGGGGTTTTTGCGCCCATAATATAATGCCGCACGAACATTTTTGGGCGTGTCGAGTTGGATCATCTGCACACCGTTAGCCCATGCTTTCAAGCGCGAGCGCACAATATTTGGCACCTTTAAACGTTTGGCCAAACGTTCCACAACCTCATCGCGAGGTGGGATAATCACTTCAAGGCGCCGGATCGCATCAGGCTGCCAGCCATAGGCCTTTTCAGCTGCCATCAACGGATGAATGCCATCAATGCCCCACTTCTCACTTTCAGGCAGTATCGCGGTCAGAATACCTGTTGTGCGCATCCACAACAGCGCCCGAGAGGGGTCCGGTGCCGCGAGAAGCTTGCTTAGCTCTGCCCAGACGCGCTCGGCCGACAGTGACGCCAATCCGTCCTTTAATTTGGCGCTTGCCTTTAGCCCAACCGCATCCGGCCGACCTTGTCCGTACCAGGCAAAGAAACGAAAAAACCGCAAGATCCGCAGATAATCCTCGCGAATACGCGTTTCGGCATCGCCGACGAACCGCACATTGCGCGCGCGTAAATCCGCTTCACCATCTAGTGGGTCAAAGACGGCACCATCACGCGATAGGTAAAGCGCATTCATCGTCAAATCGCGCCGCAACGCATCCTTGGTCCAATCGGAGGCAAACTTGACGACGGCACGTCGGCCATCGGTCTCAACGTCCTCGCGAAGCGTTGTTACCTCATAGCCGACACCACCACTAACCGCCGTCACGGTGCCATGCTCAATTCCCGTTGGCACAGATTTCAAACCGGCTGACGCCAAGGCCTCAACAACTTTCACGGGATATAACGTTGTGGACAAGTCAACGTCCGCCACGGGCTCACCAAGGAGCGTGTTGCGCACGGCCCCACCATTGACGCGCACCTCACCACCCGCTGCTTCGATGGCGTCAAAAACGGCTATAAGCGACGGCTCTTTAAGCCAATCGGGAGAAACGCGCGTTACCATCAGGAATAGAGGCTTTCATACATCAAGCGAATGATCCCAGCGGTTACGCCCCAAATGTAACGATCTTCGTAGGGCATAACGTAAAAATGGCGTTCGCGCCCGTAGACAGTCCGGCTCTCGACCCGGTGGTTGGCCGGATCGGCAAAAAACGCCAATGGGACGAAGAAAATCTCTTCCACCTCATCCGGGTTTGGTACAAGCCGAACTTCTTTGGGAACAAGCGCCAGAAACGGTGCAATATTATAGCCCGATCCACTGTAATAGGTCGGCAAACGCCCCAGAACTTCCAATGACTTGCGGTCGATACCGGTCTCTTCTTCGCACTCACGCCGCGCAGCCGCTTCAGCCGAGATGTCTTCAGGATCGATCCGTCCCCCGGGAAAAGATATCTGACCCGAGTGCGTCCGTAGCGCTTCTGTACGTTGGGTTAAAAGCACATGCGGCTCTCCGCCGCGTTCTTGAACGCCAATGAGCACAGCCGCTTCTTTTTTCGCGTTCGCCTTAATCAGGTCGGTCGCGTCCGGATTGATGGCAAAATCCCCGCTGGCGGAAGCAGTAGCGGTATCAAACAGCCGACTGCGCTGCGCAAAATCAGCGGTCGAACCGTTTTCACTGATAATCAAGGTCATGATACCAGCGCCTTATGCAGCGCTTCGCTGGTCATAATCGGATACCATGTAGGTCCCGACCGAACGGCAAATTGCTGCACGCCATCAAGATCGACTTCTTCACCCAGATCAATCAACTCGTGAGTACAAGCGCGCGACAGTAAGGCCTCGAGGCGACCCCTCACTTTGATATATGGCTTTACGCCCTGGGTCGTGGCCTGCAATTCGAAGCGCAGTGGATTTTCCGGGCCTATAACGATCACCTCACCGACATTGGTGGTCATTTGCAACCAAATCTCCCCGTCGCGTTGGAATCGATCGAGGCGGACGACGGCAAAATGGGCATCTTGAACACGGATCCCGACCTTTTCCACAGGAGTCACCAAATAGGTTCGGCCATCTTCATCCTTGCGCAAAACGCACGCAAAGAGTTGCACAAGCGATGGTCGACCGATCGGGGTGCCAAGATAGTACCAAGAACCGTCTGCTCGGATTTCCATGTCGATGTCGCCACAAAAAGGCGGATTCCAGTCTTCAACCGGCGGAATGGGCCTTTTGGCTGCCCTTTGCCCGTTGGAAATCTGGGTCACCAACTTGTTTAGTGCTGTTCCGCCTTCGGCCATAATTTCTTCCATTGAAGCGTTTTATCTAACCTCCGTCACGAAATAGTCACGCCGATGCCACTTGTCAGCCCTTCATGAAGGTTTACGTTTCCTAGGTGATTTAAATTCCGGGAAGGTCCGTCGATGAGCGTTCACGCGACAGTGCAACAAGTGTCTGAAGAGGAAATCATTGCCAAGGCGGAAAGTGTCCTTGCTGACATTGCCAAGCTCAAAAGCGAAATCGCCAAGGTTATCTTTGGACAAGAAACCGTTGTTGAGCGTTCAATTGTGTCCATCTTGTCAGGCGGCCATGCGCTTCTGGTCGGCGTACCGGGCCTTGCGAAAACCAAACTCGTCGACACGCTCGGCACCGTTTTGGGCCTCAATAGCGGCAGAGTACAGTTCACACCTGACCTTATGCCGGCCGACATTCTTGGCTCAGAAGTCTTGGAAGATGGTGATGATGGCAAACACTTCCGTTTTATCGAAGGGCCGATTTTCGCCCAATTGCTGATGGCAGACGAGATCAACCGGGCCAGCCCGCGCACACAGTCCGCCTTGCTCCAGGCGATGCAGGAGTATCATGTCACAGTGGCTGGCAAACGCCACGATTTGCCAGCACCGTTCCATGTTTTGGCGACCCAAAACCCGTTGGAGCAGGAAGGGACATACCCATTGCCGGAAGCGCAACTGGATCGCTTCTTGATGCAAATCGACATTGATTATCCAACGATGGATGCTGAGCGACGCATTCTGTTGGAAACGACAGGTGTCTCCGACGCAAAAGCTGACGCAGTCATAACCGCGAGCCGCCTGCAAGAAATGCAAGCACTTGTGCGCCAAATGCCTGTGCCGGAATCGGTCGTCAACGCGATCCTCGAGCTCGTTCGTGCTGCCCGTCCCGGAAACGGTGTCGAGACAACCGATACCAATGTTGCTTGGGGTCCCGGACCACGCGCAAGCCAAGCACTGATGCTGTGTGCCAGAGCCCGGGCACTTTATGACGGGCGGTTCGCTCCTTCCGTGGACGACATCCACGATTTGGCGCTACCGGTTCTTCAACACCGAATGGCGCTGACTTTTGCTGCACGCGCCGAAGGCGTTGCAATGTCTGACGTGATCGCAGATTTGCGTAAGGTGATTGGATAATACCCATGCCACCCATCGGCGAAGCCGCCAGTCCAATCAAAAGAACGGAGGCCTTGCACCGCGCAAGGCACCGCGCATCGCTGGTGCCCGAGTTGCTGGTCGAAGCCCGCAAACTCGTTAATACCGTGATTGCGGGATGGCATGGCCGAAAGAAGCGAGGCGTCGGCGAAACCTTCTGGCAATATAGGCCCTATCGTGAAGGTGAACATTTGGCGCGGATCGACTGGCGGCGTTCAGCACGCGATGACCAAACTTATGTACGCGATATGGAATGGGAAGCAGCCCATACAGTTTGGCTGTGGTGTGACCTCGGCCCTTCCATGCTCTTTCAATCAAAAGGTTCGCGTACGTCCAAGGAATATCGTGGCCTTGTGATCGCTTTGGCACTGGCAGAAATGCTGGGTAAGAACGGCGAGCGGATCGGCTTTCCGGGTTTAATGCGCCCCACCGCTGCGCGT
Organism: Pseudomonadota bacterium; assembly: GCA_039815825.1. GTDB lineage: Bacteria > Pseudomonadota > Alphaproteobacteria > Rhizobiales > Rhizobiaceae > JBCBDX01. The sequence continues at coordinate 10,234 of JBCBYO010000019.1, read as the reverse complement.
AATAACGCGGAAAGACTGGCCGCCGCAATTGCCAACGCGCCTGAGAAGATGCTGACACCACTGCCCGATCTCAGTGGCATCAAGCGCCACTCAGATGTCATCCTGATCAGCGACTTTCTGCACCCAGACCATGATTATGACGCGATCATTCAAGCTGTCGCGCAACGCGGTGCACGCCTGCATATGGTCGAAGTCTGCGATCCAGCCGAAGAGGACTTCCCGTATGAAGGCCGGCTGGAATTCCGCGATCCGAACAATGGTGCACGTATTACCGTAGGTCGCGCCGAAGACTGGCATGGCGACTACCGCAATCTCTATTTTGCGCGTCGCGAAAGCTTGCGCCGGGCAACACAAACCGTTGGTGGCAGCTACACGGTGAGCCGTACCGACAAGCTGGCCTCAGAAACGCTCGTGCATCTTCACGGCTACCTGTCAGGCAACCCGGTCGCGATCAAGCAACGGGGTGCCGCATGATCGGGTTCGCGATCCCCGCGGTTTTGTTCGCTCTTTTGGCGGTGCCAGCGATCTACTGGTTGTTGCGGCTCATCCCGCCACGCCCGGTAACTGAAATCTTCCCACCGCTACAGATACTGCTCAAGTTGCAGAAAAAGGAAGAAACACCGGCAAAAAGTCCGTGGTGGCTTACTGCTCTTCGGATCGGATTAGCAGCCTTGATTATCGTGGCTCTCGCGCGACCCTTGTTAAATCCGCAAGTCGCTGTGAGCACAGGTTCAGGTCCATTGTTGTTATTGATAGACAATGACTGGGTAAGCGGCACCGATTGGGAAGCGCGGATGCGCACCGCTGAGGCGATCGTGGAACAGGCATCGGACGCCGGACAACCGGTAGCAATCGCCGCAAGCGTTGCGCCAGCAACCGACACGGCGACCCTGCAGGACGCAACAACTGCGGTTGACAGACTTCGCTCGATTGCACCGATTGCAGCGCGCGCTGATCGCGCGGGCGCCATCCGACGCCTTGCCGCCAGCCTTGGCGACGACACCGAGGACGCCACACTTGTGCTGATAGGCCCGGGATTTGCCGAAGTGGGCGATTTGGAAATTGAAGTGGACAGGCGGATAACGTCGGTGACCCGATTTGCAAACGAGCAAAACGAACAGACGATACTGACTGGCATTGAAAACCGTACCGATGGTTTGGCAGCCGCCTTCGTTCAACAAAATAGCCGAACTCCGCTGACATTGATCGCGAGCGATCTTCAGGGCCGTCAAATTGGTGAAGCACAGGCCGTCAGCACGGATGGCGGCACTAGCGGCGAAGCACTGTTCGATATTCCGTTCGAACTGCGCAACGATGTTGCCACCATCCGTGTCCAAGGCACGGAAAATGCTGGCGGCATCTTCCTGCTCGACGACAGCAACAGAAGAAGGCGCGTTGCGCTTTTGACCGGCATCGCCGGCGCTGAAGAGCAGCCACTCCTGTCACCGCTTTTCTACATCCAACGCGCGCTGTCACCTTTTGCCGACATCATTGAAGCCAGAACCGGCGATTTGACCGTTGATATTCCGGAGATCGTTGAGCAAGGCCCTGCGGTGATTGTCCTGGCCGATATCGGCGTTTTACCGAACGCTGTGCGCGATGATATTGACCGCTGGCTGGACGCTGGCGGCACCCTGATCCGCTTTGCCGGGCCGCGCCTTGCCGCGACCACGAATGATGATCCCTACCTCCCTGTTGAATTGCGGGCAGGAGAACGCGAGCTGGGCGGCGCGCTGTCTTGGACACAGCCGCAGCGTGTCGGACCTTTTTCACCAAACGGCCCGTTTGCTGATTTGACGCCGCCACGCGACGTCTCTGTTACAAGGCAAATACTGGCTGAACCATCGATCGAGTTGGAAGAAGGCACATGGGCCTCGCTTGAGGATGGAACGCCGCTTGTCACAGCCGCTGCACGAGGTCAGGGAACCATTGTACTCTTCCATGTGACGGCAGAAGCCCGTTGGTCAAACTTACCAATCACCGGCTCATTTGTTGAAATGCTGAAACGGGTGACTGATTTGGCAAGTAATACTGCGCAAGGCGCAGCATCGGCGCAGGCTCAAACATCCCAGGAAGGCGCGAGCCTTGCACCGTTGCGCATGCTGTCTGCCAGCGGTGACTTAACGACCCCGGCAGATTTTGTCCGCCCTCTCCTTTTAGCGCAGGAGACAGAGCCAACAGGTTTTGAAAACCCCGCTGGGACCTATGGCACGCCAGAGAGTTTCATCGCCAAAAATCTCTTTGCGGAAGGCGACAGACTTCAACCATTTGCACTGCCCCAAAGCGCACCACGCATCCAGTCGCTACCCTTGATGGATCAGCGTCAGTCCAGCTTGGCCGGTTGGGTCTTTTTGGCAGCCTTTGCGTTGCTTTTGATCGACACACTGGCGGTTCTTTGGATCAACGGATATCTTCGTAATATCGGCTCATATCTTCGGCCGGTGAGCGCCGCGGCAGTTATCGCCGTCCTTGTGATCGCGGCGACAGGCGAACAATTGCGCGCCCAAGAAGATGACACCAAGCCGGAAGACCAGGAATTTATCGCAGCGATTGATCAAACAAGTTTGGCCTATGTCATTACCGGCGATGTCGCTGTTGATGAGACATCCGAGGCAGGTATTTCCGGACTGTCGCGCTTTCTTGCGTCCCGGACCGCCTTTGAACCCGGTGAGCCCGTAGGCGTCGATATAGAGCGTGATGTCTTGGCATTTTATCCGCTGATCTACTTTCCAATCAGCGCCAACACCGACATGCCAAGCGAGACCGCCATCGCGCGTCTGGATGCTTACATGCAGGCAGGAGGCACGATACTTTTCGATACGCGAGACGACCTGACGAGTTCGCTGTCATCCGGCGCTACGGTTGAAACGCAACGGTTACGCGAGATCCTTGCTGACCTGAATGTTCCACCGCTTGAACCGGTGCCCCCGGACCATGTTCTGACCAAGGCATTCTACATTTTGGAAGAATTTCCAGGCCGCTATTCCGGTTCGCCCCTTTGGGTAGAAGCGACGCCATTGGACGCCGATGAGGCTTCTGACCGGCCTGTCAGGACGGGAGACGGCGTGACCCCGATAATGATCACAGGCAATGATCTCGCGGCTGCCTGGGCTCTCGATCGGGAAGGTCGGCCGCTTTATTCCATGGCGTCGGGTGATCCGCTGCAGCGGATCTACGCGTTCCGCACCGGCGTCAATATCATGATGTATATGCTGACCGGGAACTACAAGGCCGACCAGGTTCACGTGCCCGCGCTGCTGGAACGTTTGGGACAATAGGCGCTGATCATGACCTCGAACGTTTTTTCCATCATATTTGACCCGATTATCTCATGGTACGGCGTGTGGACAGCGTTGGCTGTCGCACTCATTGTATCAGCACTGATTATCGTATTGCGTGTGCGTGGTTCTGTGTTGCGTGCTTTGGCTTTGCTTTTCGTCGTCGCCGCCATCGCCAACCCAATCTTCGTCAACGAAGAACGGGCGTCATTGCCAACAACGGTCGCCATTGTTGTGGACCGGTCACAAAGCCAGCGGTTGCAGAACCGAACGGACCAGACTGATCAAGCGCTTGAAGCGCTGCGGGCAAATTTGGAACGCTTCCCACAATTCGATGTAAGGGTTGTCGAAGCCGGAACAGCATCAGCCAACGCACCCAGCACAGAATTGTTCGCTGCACTTCAGGGGGCATTGCGCGACGTTCCGCCAGCGCAAGTGGGTGGAGCTGTCTTCATTACGGATGGCGAAGTGCACGATGTACCCGCCAACCCGACCACATCGATCCTTAATGCGCCGTTCCACGCGCTCATTACAGGTCAGCCGGATGAGTATGACCGGAAGATACAGCTGACCCAGGCGCCCCGCTTTGCCATTGTCGGCACCCCCTTTGAAATGACCTACCGGGTACAGGATTTGGGAGACATGCCCGATGAGTTCGTGACAAACCCGCTGGTCGAGGTCGAAGTGCGCGTCAATGGCAATTTGGTCAGCATTGAACAAGCGTTCGCGGACCAACCATTACCTGCGCAAATCAATCTGGATCGAGCCGGAACGAACATCGTTGAATTTTCCGTCACACCGATCGACGGAGAAATCACCGACACCAACAACCGCGCTTTCATGCGTGTCGAAGGCATTCGCGAAAACCTGAGAGTTCTCCTGGTATCCGGCGAACCGCACTCAGGCGAACGCACGTGGCGAAACTTGTTAAAGTCCGATGCGTCCGTCGATCTTGTTCACTTCACAATTTTGCGCCCGCCGGAAAAACAGGACGGGACACCGATCAATGAATTGTCCTTGATCGCGTTCCCGACACGCGAGCTATTTGTTGAGAAAATTGACGACTTTGACCTGATCATTTTCGACCGCTATCAAAATCGCAACGTTCTGCCCACGCTCTATTATGATTATATCGCGGAGTATGTCCGCAATGGCGGTGCGCTTTTGGTCGCCTCAGGGCCTGAATTTGCGTCGGCGACATCGGTCGCCCTCACACCATTGGTGAGCGCCCTACCCGCGCAACCCACCGGCGACGTGATAGAGGCTGGTTTTTACCCTCGCCTTACCGATGCCGGGGCGCGCCATCCGGTGACCCGTGATTTGGAGGGCAGTTCACAAGAACCGCCACTTTGGGGCCGCTGGTTCCGCACAGTCGGCGTTCTCGGTAACCAGGGCACCACGGTCATGCGTTCGCTGGATGAAAATCCGCTGCTTATACTCGACAATTACGGTGAAGGCCGCGTCGGGCTGATGCTTTCTGACCATGGCTGGCTTTGGGCACGTGGCTTCGAGGGCGGTGGCCCCCATGTTGGCCTCTATCGCCGTCTGGCGCACTGGCTGATGAAAGAGCCGGACTTGGAAGAGGAAGCTCTAACCGCCGAAAGCGGCAATGGCGAATTAACTGTTCGACGTCAGACCATGGCGGACACTGTCGACACATTGATCGTACAACTACCATCGGGTGAAACCCGCGAAGTAACGATGGTTGAGGTTGCCGCAGGATTATTTGAAGCCCGCATCGAAACCGAGGAAATCGGACTTGTCGAACTGAGCAACGGTGACCTGACCGCGTTGGCGCATCTGGGCAGGACAGATGCACCGGAATTTGCAGACATGATTTCAACCGTCGAACAGCTCTCACCTGTCTCCGACGCTCTTGGCGGGTCCGTGCGCCGATTGGTGACAGCGAACGGTCAGTTCCGCGTGCCCAATATTCTGCCGGTCCGGTCTGCCGCGGAAGCGGATGGCAGAGGCTGGCTCGGCTTGAAAACGTCGCAAGAAACACGTCTCGAAGGTGTAAGCCAAACATCCCTATTCTCCGGTTTTCTCGGCTTGGCACTGTTGATGTTTGCGCTATCGAGCATGTGGTACCGCGAAGGTCGCTGACCCAGTCAAATGCCTGTGTGTTTGATCATACCGCAGACTTCATCAGCATCAAAACCATCAACGCCTTGAATAAGCAGACGGCGCGGATCAACGGGCCCGGGCAATGAAACCCGGCCTGGCTTGGCGACTTTAAAACCAAGCGGCATGTAGTAGGGAGAGTCGCCAACCAAAATGACGAATTGTACATTGTCTTGGCGCTTGGCGGCATTCACAGCTTGCTCAACCAGGGTTCGGCCGAGACCCGCATTTTGCCATTTCGGTGAGACTGCCAGCGGACCGAGTAAATAGCCCCGGTGATTAGCTGAACATGTGACCGGCGTCATGCGAACACTACCGATTACTTCTTCATCCGCTAGCGCTACAAATGAAACATTGATGTCATGCGGGCCCTGTTCCCGAAGACGAAAGGCTGCCCGAGTGTTGGCGCCAGGGCCGAAAACAAGCGCATGCAGCGCATCGATCATTGAGGCGTGCGCCGATTGTTCAGGCGCGATTAAAGATAGCAAATTCATGGGAAGCTCGAACTAAAAACAGACGAAATGGCGTAACGCCGGTAAGACCGGTGTCAGGCGTTTCGTCGTCGCAGTGTTTTCAAATATCGAGCCATGGACGCGCCGTAACAGTGATCAATCGGCGCTGCAAGCATCAATTTTCCCGACGGCCAAATTTCATGAACAGTGCGTCAAACATTGTACACTCGCAGTTTTCAATTCATCGCCCTAAGTTTGTTGGATCAAAAGGAGGCGTGAAATGGGATTGCTGATCGACGGCCAATGGCACGATAAATGGTATGATACCAAGTCAAGTGGCGGGAAATTCGTTCGCAAGGATTCTTCATTTCGCAATTGGATCACATCCGACGGGGCCCCAGGACCGACCGGCGTCGGCGGCTTTAAAGCCGAGGCGGGCAGATACCATTTGTATGTTTCACTTGCCTGCCCATGGGCCCACCGAACGCTAATATTCCGCAAGCTCAAAGGTTTGGAGCCACTTATCGACGTCTCCATCGTCCACCACTTTATGGGCGCCAATGGTTGGACTTTTGAAACCGATGAGACCGCCAAGGGCGACCAGCTTTTCGGTTCAAACTTCATGCATGAGATCTATACCCGCGCTGCACCCGACTATACCGGGCGCGTGACGGTTCCAGTGCTATGGGACAAGAAAACGAACACGATCGTGTCCAATGAGTCCTCAGAAGTCATACGGATGTTCAACTCGGCATTCAATGAGATCACCGGCAATGACCTCGATTTCTATCCAAGCGATCTGCGCGCCGAAATCGACGAGATCAACGAACGGATTTACCACAAGGTCAATAATGGCGTGTACAAGTCGGGTTTCGCGACGACGACTGAGGCCTATGAGGAGGCCGTCACCGCACTCTTTGAAAGTCTGGATTGGTTGGAGGACCGACTCTCAAAACAGCGTTACCTGGTTGGCGATCAGATTACCGAAGCTGATTGGCGCTTGTTCACAACGCTCGTACGCTTTGATCCCGTTTATGTGGGACACTTCAAATGCAACATCAGGCGGATCGCGGACTATCCCAACATATGGGGCTACACGCGCGAGCTTTTCCAGCAGCCTTCGATTGCAGAGACGGTCAACATGTACCACATCAAGCAACATTACTACGCTAGCCATGAAAGCATTAACCCGACACGTATCGTACCGGTTGGCCCCGAAATCGACTTCACCACACCACATGGCCGACAACAGACGTCACCAGATCTGGCCCGTAGCGCCGCCTGACCGCCATTCGTCGATACGCCGTTTCGTTGCAGGACTGATATCGTCGGGCAATTCATTCAAATCGAAAAACTGGGCCGCGATAATCTCGCGGTCCTTTTGTTTTTGGGCAACTTGAACTACACCCTCACACAGATAAAGCGCCACATGGTCGCGTGCAGAGGCTTGGCTGTTGTGCAAGAAACCGATGAGTTTTGGTGCCGTCCGCAATTCGACATTTGCTTCTTCATGCAACTCGCGCGAAAGACCGTCACAGGCAGTTTCGCCAGGCTCAACGCCACCCCCCGGCAGGTGCCAACCCGGTACGTAGGTATGCTTTACTAGTAAAACCTCACCTTGTTCATTCAGCGCCAGCGCTCGAACGCCAAGCGTCATTGGACGGCGGATCAGAAACCAGAGGTGGAACAAGCGTATGCGCAGTCGTTTTGCCATAATGGCTAACTAGATAGCCACGACGATAGTCAACCGCTATGGCAGGATAATGAAAAGAACAATCGCACACCTATCTGACGTACATCTTGGCCCGCTACCGCAGCCAACTACGCGACAGCTAATTTCCAAAAGAATTATTGGCTACCTCAATTGGCGGTATCTTCGCGGTGAGACGATGGACACGGAAATGCTGGATGCCCTCGTTAGCGATTTATTACAACAAGCGCCCGATCACATCGCAATATCAGGGGACATGACCAACCTGGCTTTGCCAGCAGAGTTTGATCAAACAATACAATGGCTGCAGAACCTCGGTGACCCGGGCGACGTATCATTAGTTCCGGGAAATCACGACGCTTATGTGTTTGGTGCGCTCAAATACGGCTTGAGGAAGTGGGAGCCCTGGGCACGAGATGACAACCAGAATCAGATACGGTCGACGGAAGACTTCCCGTACTCGCGTGTTCGCGACCATGTTCAAATTATCGGGTGTTCCACTGCCGTGCCAACACCACCCTTTTTGGCAGCTGGCTATTTTGGTCAGGGGCAAGCCGAACGGCTTGGCGAAATCCTGGACAGCGGACGAGAGCAAAACCTGTTCCGAATAGTCATGCTCCATCATCCACCGCTGCGCATTGCAGCACCGGTACACAAACGCCTTTATGGCATTGGGAGATTTCAGTCGGTAATTGCGAACCACGGGGCTGAGCTTATTCTTCACGGTCATACGCATTTGCCGCAACGCCATGCAATCGACGGACCGGACCATGAAGTTCCCGTTTTTGGCGTGCCCGCAGCGAGCCAGACACCCGGTCATAAAAAGCCACCAGCTGCGTTCAATCTTTTCACAATTGAACGCAAGCCGGATGGAACATTTAAATGCCAGCATGAAGAACGGTCGGTCACTGACCTTCGGGCTGATGCAATTGCGGAGGCAGAAGCCGAGGCGGAGGCTGACGCAAAAGCGAAAGCAAAAGCAATTGCTAGCGGCGAGACTCGAGCTGAGGCGGTAGCTCGCGTCGAAGCAGAAGCAAAAGCCAAAAAAGAAGCTGAAGCCAGGCTCAAAGCCAAGCTAGAAGCCGAAAAATACGCGGTTGTTCCAACCGACGAGGGTCATATCTACTGAAGCATCGACATAAGTTGTTCGCGATACATTAAAAGCAGCCCACCGCCGACTATAAAAAGACCCATTAGCCACAGGACAGTCGCGCTGGTCCCGGTCTGGCTCGTTCGTTCGGCCTTCACAATCTGTTTAGGCTGACTTTTCTTGCCCGATTCCAACTTGTCTGAAACATCAATTTTTGATGATGATGATGGCGTTGGGTCCACCGGTTTGTCTTTCAAATCCGCAGTCCGCAAAGACCTAATTTCATCGTCGGCAGCAAATGCCAGCTCTCGGTCATGCAACCGTTCTGCGATATATGTCGTAACCGCTTCTCCAATAGGCTCAGGCTCATTGTTTTCAGCGATCGTGATACGGCCCATACGGGTGTCACGAACAAAACGGTATAAACGTCGATCGCGGCCCATAACGATATGCGCGGTCGCATCAATCCACAAACGCGGCTGAAGACCCGATGAAATCACGAAGTCAAATCGATCATCCTCAACAGGAACTTCATCGAAAACCGGGCGCAAATGCTGAGCAAGGATTTCAAGCCTTGCGCGGTCGGCTTCCTTCATGTCGACCACAACATCATTGCGCTCTGCTGCCGCAATCTTCACCTTGCGCACAGCGTCAACCAAGGCGCTGGAAACTACTTTTTCCGGATTGTCCGCCATATATGTCCTCCAGCAATTGCTGATGTTCATGTTTTGTTAACCCAAAACACAAGCGCTGACCAGCCTGTCCGACCCTAGTGAACAAGACGTATCAGGTACGTTTGGTACGGCCACAGCAGCAGGTACCCAGTAATACCGCGCGCTTTACGCACCGGGGGCCATACCCGTCGCGCGCCAAAGCAAGATCAGTATTATGAGGAGGAGGACCAAGATCGAAATGAGCAAAACTCGAAACCCGCGAACATTGGCCACAATGAAAGAGTTGATCGGCAATTGCAGCTGTGCATCGCCGGATAACCGACCTTCCGTTGACCATGTACTATCTGAAATCTCTGCATCACCTTGCACAGCGCTCAACGTTGGAGCGCTGTGAAACACCGGGACATACGTACCACGCGGGATTGAGATCCTAAGCGAATTATCGGAACCCTCATTTTCATAATAGGTTTTAAGTTGGTCGCGAAGCCGACCCGCTTGCACGCGCACAACAGCATCCATGGCCGGGTCAAAGTCATCGGATTTGCCAAACACGTCCTGGGCGATGGTAAAGCCTTTTATGCGGGCGCCGTGGCCTGCTAAATGCTGATCAACAACATATTGTAGCATGCCCCGCGCGCTCGGACCTCACAAAGGTTTTGCTCGACAATATGCGAGCCAATTCCTCTCGCACGACCTCAGCATCCGCCCCTAGCTCGACCGGAGGTTTTGACAATTCAGACCTCGTTGTTTGCCCCAGCGAAGGGCACCCAATCGCCTATTAGGTGCCCGACACCAACAAGTACTCTACAAATTGGTATCTATTCTTATTCGGTATTAACAAGAATATCGTCGCGGCGTCCTTGGAAGCCATTGTTTCTGTTGTAAACCGAATAAGAATAGATACC
>JBCBYO010000018.1:0-62767 GCA_039815825.1 Pseudomonadota bacterium | reverse complement strand
TCGGCATGCGCCCACCAGTGCCCGAAACCTTGTTAGAGAAAACACAAATCAGTGGTGCCAAAATTGGGGGCTAGACAGGCACGCGCTCACAACATCCAGGCCATCATGCAGATACACCTCAATCTCTCGCAACAGCCTAAGTGCATCTTCATCCGAGTAACGCTTTCGAGCCATCCTTCGTCCCCCTCATGACACTTAAATAGTGGCACAGTTTTAAGGGGCTAAGACAAGCGAACATAAGAACGATTATACAGCGATGTCGCGGCCGGTCGGCATTAAAGAATTTCTTCAAGCTCCAGCAGGTCCTTGGCTGACATTTGCTCTTTGATTTCGCCTTTTTGCATAATCAAAATTCGATCCGCCAGGGCCGCAATAAAGTCCCTTCGTTGCTCGACGAGTATCAGCGTGAGTTTTTGTTTTTCGCGCAACGTCGCAAGGGTCTCAGCTATCTCTTCATTGATTGATGGCTGGATGCCTTCAGTTGGTTCATCAAGCATGACAAGCTTTGGTTTGCCGCAAAGGCATCGAGCAAGCGCCAGAAGCTGCTGCTCTCCGCCAGACAAAAGTCCGCCCGTCCTGTTCAAAAGCCGTTTCAGCCGCGGAAAGAGTTCCAAGACCATTTCGCTGATATCGTCGTCATCGCTTGCAAGAATCGCACTGCCCATGCGCAAATTCTCAAGCACAGTGAGCCCTGGAAATATCTGCCTTCCTTGTGGAACCATGCTTATGCCGACCCTCGCCCGTTTGTGTGCCGGCAGGCTGGCGACGGCTTCACTTTCGAAGGTTATCTCACCGGATGTCGCTGGTAGGTGGCCCTGAATGGCCCGCAGAAGGGTTGTCTTACCCATCCCATTATGGCCCCAGATGCCGAGGCATTCGCCTGCGGCGACTTCAAGGCTGACATTGTGCAAGATCGGAATGCGGCCATAGCCGGCGTTGAGATTTGAAACGCTAAGGATCACAGCGTCACTCCTCCGGCTTGTTTGCCAAGATACACTTCTTTGACGCGCTCATTGTTCAAAACACTGTCTGCTGTGTCTTCCATCAACACCTCGCCACGGTTGAAAACGGTGATTGTCTTGGCGATCATTTTGATGAATTCCATGTCGTGTTCGACAACGATAATGGCGTGATCCTTGTTCATTTCCTCGATGAGCCTCGCCGTTTTTTCCCGCTCATAGCCGGTCATGCCCGCTGCAGGTTCGTCCAACAGAACAAGTTTTGGTCGACCCGCCATGACAACCGCAAGCTCTACAGTTTGCCACTGCCCATGTGCGAGCTTGATGACATTTGTCGAGGCAACCGATTCTAGCTCCGTGCGTACCAGCACTTCTTCGGTGATCTCGTCTGCCGCTCTACGTGTGTTCCGTTTACGGGCTGATAGCCAAATATTCTCACGCACGGACAGATTTTCGAAAAGGCTTGGGATCTGTGTTTTGATACCGACACCGAGCTCTGCAATCTCGTGGGTTTGCGAACCTACCACTGACGCGCCGGCAATTTGCACGGTTCCCACTGAAGGCCGGTGAACACCGGTGAGAAGCCGGAAAAAGGTTGTTTTGCCGGCACCGTTTGGACCAATCAAACAGCGCAATTCGCCGGGTGCCAAGGTGAAGTTGACATTGTTCAACGCCTTCAGACCACCAAAGTGAATGCCGAGATTTTCGGTTTTTACCAGCGGCGTCATGGTCTCGACTCCGCTTTTTCAACGGCAATTCTTGCTGTGGTGTTGCGCGGAAGGCGTATTTTATTGATCAACCTTTGGATTGTCGGGATCAAACCCGAGGGTAGAAGGAGGACCACTGCGGTTAGCAAGGCACCCAAGACAACGTCTTTGTTGATAATATTGACGGTCGTCAGGTAGGTTGTGAACCATTGTATCAGCATGCAGCCGAGAATCGGCCCAACCAAAGTACCTACGCCGCCAAAGACAACCCAAATAATGATTTGAATGGATTGACTGAGGGCAAAAACCTTCGGGCTTATAAATCCACCCCAATTGGCAAACAGACAGCCCGCCAGACCTGCGATTGCGGCTCCGATGACGAAGGTGATCAGCTTATATTTGCGAGCGTCGTAGCCAAGCAATTCAGCTCTCATCTCATTTTCACGAACTGCGATGATGATGCGGCCAAAGTCGCTGCTGATCAGAAATTTCAGTCCGATATAGACACCTGCCAGCAGGATAACGCACAGGCCGAACAAATCCGATGTCGACAAAACCCAATCAGGAAAGCCCGGTACGTTTAACCGTGGAATTGATGGAATACCATTGGCACCGCCCAGACGCGCCTCGCCAATGACGTACTGCGGTCCGGCTGTTGAGTTCATGAATTTCTCAAAGACCAAGGTCAGTGACAGCGTAATGGCGCCCAAATACACGTCGCTAATCCTGCCATATAACATAAAGTACCCGAAAAGGACCGCAAAAACGCTTGGCACAGCGATGGATAGAAGCAATGGAAGCGTCGTTTCACCAAAGTTTGCTGCCGCAATAGCGTATGCGTAGGCTCCCAATCCAAAGAAAACGGCGTGGCCAAAGGACAGGATGCCGCCGAACCCCCAAATGAACGCGAGAGAGAGCGCAAGCATTGAGAGGATGACATAAATCATCAACTGCAGGAGTTCCCAATCATTGAAGAATAGCGGCATTAGGAAAGCTGCAGCTAAAGCAAGTGATCCGGCAAGACCGGAAGAGACGATGTCGTTCATCTTACCGGTCATCAGATACCACCTTTAAAGAAGCGGCCGGTGATCCCTGTAGGCAATAGACGTACAAGAATGATGGCCGCGAGCAACATGGCAACTTCGCCCATGACCGGCGTTGATACAAAAGACGTGACTTGGTTGATCGTGCCAAACACTGAAGATGCGGAAATCGTTCCAATGATAACGGAGCCACCGCCACCAATAACGGTGATAAATGCCTTGGCGCCAAAGACGACGCCGATTGTGGGTACGATACCGGTAACGGGCGCGATGACACCGCCAGCCAACCCGGCTAATGCTGCACCTAGTCCAAATGTGGCGGCATAGGTTCGATTGGGATCGACGCCGAGTGTGGCGGCCATATCAGGGTTTTGCATCGTCGCTCTCGCGATCAAGCCGAAACGAGTGCGTTTGAATAAAATGTAGAGCCCAACGATGACGCAGATGGTGACGGCGATAATGAAAAACTTATAACCACTGGTGCTAACCGAACCGATGGTCACCGGCCCTAACGGTGAAGAAATGCCGGATGTGGTGTTACCAAACACCATAGTGACGACGCCGATGAAAAGCAGCGACAACCCCCAAGTCGCAAGCATGGTATCCATGAGGCGTCCGTACAGATAGCGTATGATCACGCGTTCCACGACGATGCCCAGCAGACCAACGACGATGGGTGCGATGACGAGCATAGATACGAATATGTTGATGCCGGCATTGGTGGCGGTAATTGCAGTGTAGGCGCCGAGCATAAGAAACTCGCCATGCGCAAGATTAATGACGCGCATCATGCCGAAAACAATTGCCAAACCGACGGCAACCAGCACGAGCGTTGCAACGCCGCTGATCACCTCAAGGCCCGCTACGATGTAGAAGTCCAAGGGATTTCCCCGCTTTTCTTCAGTTGTTTTTTGTTGGTTCAGTGTCGGGGTTTAAAGGGCGTCTGACAAGGGAGGGAGTCAGACGCCCTTCGAGGGACGTAATCAGAGTTCGATTACGTACTGCGTATTGTCGTCAGGATTTTCGATCAGGTTACACACGGACTGGGTGTCTACTGATTCCTGCTGATCCCACTGCTTGAGGATTTCGAATTTCTGGTCGGTTGTAGAAGCCATTCGCGCATCCACTTTCACGTGGTGTGTTTGCGGATCGATCGTGACCTTTCCGGAAGGACCGTCGATAGAGATGCCGCTTTCGAGCGCTTCAATCACAGGCATACGATCAACTGTACCAGCCTGGCGAACACCCTCAGCCCAAAGCATCATGCCTTGGTAGGTGTTTGAGGCAAACTCGGTAATAGCTGGGTAGTCAGAACCGAAACGGCTGTGCCACTTTTCAACAAATGCCTTGTTTACCGGTGAGTCGACGTTCTCAAAGTAGCTAGCAAACGTGATGATGCCGTTGCCCTCTTCTGGTGAAAGAACCAGCTGTTCCTGACCGTGCGAGAACGTTGAAGACGCCAGTGGAATGCGTGAGTTCATGCCAGCTGCCGCCCACTGACGGTAGAAGGAAACATGTGCGCCGCCAACCAGTGCGGAGAAGACCTGATCTGGCGCTGCGGCCTGGATCTTCTGAATTGTTGTGCCGAACTCGGAGACGTCGAGCGGGAAGAATTCAACAGCGACGACTTCACCGCCATTTTCGGCTGCGTAGTACTTAACCCACTCAGAAATGATCTGACCGTAGTTATAGTCTGCGGCAACAACGTAGATCTTCTTACCGAAGCGGTCGATAACCTCTGGTACAGCTGACGCCAGGTTCTGAGCCGGCGTGGCACCTGTACAGAATGTGTTGCGGTCGCAAACACCACCTTCATACTGGGTGTTGTAGAAATAAAGCGTGTTGGCTTGGTTGAAGATTGGACGAATGACTTCGCGTGATGAAGAGGTCATGCCGCCTTGCACGACTGAAACCTTGTCGCCAAGTGCGAGCTTTTGCGCAATTTGTGTGTACTGCTGGTTATCGGATTGCGCATCCTGCGTGATCAGTTTGATTTCCTTGCCAAGTAATCCACCGTTTGCGTTGATTTCCTCGGCTGCGAGAATGAGCGCGTCCGCCATTGGCTTGCCGTAAAGGTCAAGGCCGCCGGACAAGTCATGAATGCCGCCGACAAGAATATTGTCTGCTGCCCAAGCTTTGCTTCCCAACAAGCCTGGCCCGATTGCCAAGGTTGCTGAGGAGGCTGCCAAGCCTTTCAGGAAATCGCGTCTAGTCTTTTGCATGGTGTTTTCTCCAGGTTACATATGCGGTTTGAAAGGCTTCAAGGCGCTCGATTTTTCCAGTCAGCGCTTTGTTCGAATGCGCCAGCAAGCTGGTAAAGCGTGCTCTCTTCGAAGTGGCGTCCGACAAGCATCATGCCGACCGGTAGCCCGTCACTCATGCCGCAAGGGACTGAGATCGCGGGATGGCTTGTGATGTCGAAGGGGAACGTGTTGCCCATATTCTCGGATGCCCGTTGCATTTTGAGTTGGCGATATTCCAGATCAGTGATTGCGTTGCTCTCGCGCTTTTCAATGTCGGGGAGCTTCGGCGCTTTCATTGGTGTTGTTGGCATCAACAAGACATCAAAACGCTCAAGTGCCTCGTCATAGGCAGCACGAAGCTGGCGTGCCAGGTTCTGCGCTTTTGCGTAGTAGCGGCCACGGCCCGATTGCCGCAAATACTCGCCTATCAACATGCTCTGTTTGACCGTGTCGGGCAGTTCCGCAGTCCTTTGGCGCCAGTTAGAATGCGCTTCAATCATGCTTGTTAGGTAGAGACCCTTCCAATTGTACCCATGACTGTTGCCGGTCATCATCTGAACGTTTGCACCCTCAAAAGCGATCACGAGCCAGATCTTCGGACCCAAAAGGTGCATTGGGATCGATACGTCTTCGACTGTCGCGCCAAGCTTTTCAAATTCTGCAGCAGCGTTGCGAACGCAGCGATCAACGTCTTTCTGGGAGTTGTGGTGCTCAAAGCCCTCACGAAGAATGCCGATCTTTAAACCCTCGCAACCAAGCTCAACTGATTTGCTGTAGGCCTTCGCCTTGGCCATCGCGCTTTGGCGCGGATCAAGACCATCCGGTCCAGCCATCACTTCAAGCATAAGGGCATTGTCTGCCACGGTACGGGTCATGGGCCCAAGGTGATCAATTGTCATCTCAATGGGCATGGCGCCGGAATAGGGAACAAGCCCCCAAGTGGGTTTTAGCCCTACGATGCCGCAGTAGGACGAAGGTGTTCGAATAGATCCGCCTTGGTCACCGCCAACCGCTAGGTCCACGTCGCCATTGGCCACCAATGCTGCGGATCCTGATGAAGAGCCAGCAGAAGAATGATCGGGATTATGTGGATTGAGAACGGGCCCTTGCGCCCCTGTATGCGAGCCGCCGGATAGGCAAAAATATTCACACTGTGACTTGCCGGTGATGGTCGCGCCGGCATCAAGGAGACGTGTCACGATCGTTGCGTCCACGTCCGGCGTGTAACCTTCAAGGGTTGATGCCCCGTTCATCATCTGAACGCCAGCAACAGCGATGTTGTCTTTTATCGCCACCGTCTTGCCGGCAAGTCTGCCGCGCTTGGCGCCTTCGATTTGTGTTTTCACATACCAGGCATTGAACGGGTTTTCACTCGGTGCGGGGCGGTGGCCTGGTGTGCGTGGGTATTTCGTCTTGGGAAGATAATCAGGCAAATCATCGATGACCGAACAGTCGTCTAGCACTCCTTGCATATCTTGCAGGAAAAATTCGAGGTCGTCTTGCGACAAATCGAATCCCAAATCTTGGGCAACATCACCTAGTCTCGCCAAAGATGGTTTTTGAACCGCCATCACGTTCCTCGCACTGATTTCGATATATCGAAATAACTTCGATTAGCTGAAGCCTATTTGCGATGCTGAAGCTTGTCAATACGTACCGATGTTAAGAAAAAACCGCCTGGACGGCGGTTGATTATGCGAAGCAATTTGCGGGGTGACGAATTATTGGAGCAGGTCTCCAAATTCGGATAAGCGTGCGGCCAACTGTACGATCGAAGACACAGCCTGAGCTTCAACCTTCGGTGTGATATCGCCTTCATACATCACGATGGCCACTGCGGCTTTTGCCTTTCCAGACGGTGTGACAATTCTGGCTCCGTACGAAAACATGTGGGGACGTGTCCCTTTGATTTCCCGCGAAAAACCATCTCGACGAGCTTCAGCCAAGATATCCAGTAACTCCGTTCGGTACTTCGGATTGGCTTTTGTCAGCTGCGGGATTTCTTCATCTGGGTATAGACGGCAGACTTCTTCATCCTTGAGCCCGGCCAGCAAAGCCCGACCGCTAGCGGTGCAGCAGGCGGGCATTCGCGATCCGATTTGGAATGTAACACCAAGTGGTTGCGGACTATTGCGTGCAGCGATGAAGTAGACGTCTGGACCGTCAAGGATCGTTAGAGTAGCTCCGTTTTCGCGGATCATGGGGTTCTCGTCACACAGAGCGTGAAAGTGATCGACCATCGAATATTGACCGATTTTGGAGGTGGCGAGATCCAAAACTTTTAGTGTGAGATTAAACGTTCCATCAGACACACGTTCCAGATACCCTTCCTCAAGTAGCGTAGAGCAAATCGAATGAGCAGAGCTCATTGCGATACCCAAATGTTTCGAGATACTGGTTAGTGTCTGGCGATCCGGGCTGCCCGCAATCAACTCCAAAGTCTTCAGTCCGCGCACCAAAGCCGGTGAGCTAACTTTCCTTTTTTCATCGCCTTTGGCCACAATGCCCTCGTGAATTCAGTAATTCGAAGTTTGTCCTGACCTAACACCAATGGCAATGTCAACCGCTACAAAAATCGCCTATCTGCATGCGATTGACTTTCTGGATAAGCTCTGTATATTCGTCATACTGAATAACATTCGATATATAGAAGTGCAAGGGCTTTTCATGACTTTTCTAAAAGCTGCCGTTGTACAGGCATCTCCAGTAGCTGGAGATACGTCTGCAACAGTGGAGAAGACTGTCCGCCTTATCCATACATGCGGGAAATCGGAAGCCAAGGTTGCCGTGTTCCCTGAAGCATTTATCGGCGGCTATCCCAAAGGCGCTAATTTCAACATCTATATCGGTGCGCGAACGCCCGAAGGACGTGAAGAGTTTAAGTCTTATCACGAGCAGGCAATTTCGGTGCCTGGTCCGGAAACTGATCTTCTATGTGACGCGGCGCGCGAAGCAGGAATTTACGCGGCAGTAGGTGTTATTGAGCGTGTCGCCGGGACACTTTACTGCACTGTTATTTTCCTGAGCCCTGAAGGCAAGCTTGTCAGCAGGCATAGAAAAACCATGCCAACGGCGGCAGAACGTCTCTGTTGGGGCTTTGGTGACGGATCCACACTTTCGACGGTCGAGACCCCTTGGGGCAACATGGGTTCGGTGATCTGTTGGGAAAATTACATGCCGATGCTTCGCATGGCGATGTACGAAAAGAACGTCTCCCTATATTGCGCACCGACGGCGGACGACAGGGACAGCTGGGCGGCAACTATGCAGCATATTGCGTTGGAAGGTCGATGCTTTGTTCTTTCGTCTTGCCAATATCTGACGCGTAAGGACTTCCCTGATTATATGCAAAATATGCTGGGTGATGATCCAGATCAAACGTTGATGCGAGGCGGAAGTTTGATCGTTTCACCGCTTGGTAAAGTGCTCGCAGGTCCTGTGTGGGAAGAGGAAACTATCCTCTATGCCGACTTGGACATGGAAGAGGTCATTCGTGGCAAGTTTGATTTTGATGTTGCAGGTCACTATGCGCGGCCGGACATTTTCCAACTTCTTGTTGATGAACGCCCCAATCTTCCGGTGGGAAAGGTCTCCTCATGAGTGCTGATACCCGGCGACCATTTTTCCATGAAGGCATGCGTGTGTGGCAGGATCGCTTTGATGGACGCCGTACGGCCGAAGCGATCGAAAAGCATCGAAAGCACTATGCTTTTTGGGACGATGAGATCGAGATCATCGAGAACGCCCGTTTCTTCTTTATCGCTTCCAGCTTTGGGGAATACACCGATTGTAACATCAAGTCGGGTGATCCTGGCTTTGTAAAAATCATTGGTCCCAATGTAATCGAGTATCCGGAGTATGACGGCAACTCGATGTATCGCACGGTCGGTAACATTTCGAAGAACCCGAATGTTGGCCTCTTGTTCGTCGTATTTGATGGCAAAAGCCGACGTATCAGGGTCAATGGCAAAGCGTCTGTGCTGACAGACGAGGCGTCGTTGAGTAGACATCTGGGTGCCAAGATGGTTGTGAGCATCGAATGTGAGATTTACCCTAACTGCCCACGCTACCTGCCCAATTTGGAAGACAATCTTCCTTCACCATATGTTCCGCGGCCCGGTGAAGGTGTGCCACCTTCACCGGAATGGAAAACCCGTGACTACATTCAACCGACGCTACCGTCAGATGATCCGCATAGGAAGTGATCTGATTGCATATTGGAAGGCTTCAATTCGGTTTTCGGATTGTCAGCAGACAAACTACAATCGGTGTATTCTCCAAAGCTGGAAGCGATAAAGAAGAAACGGGCTGGGACGACTTGGCGCGATCGTAAGCAACCTGATTCATAGAATCTGTCGAATTCCCAAAAAAGATCGAGGGAAATATGGCCCCAGATCAAAGCCAATGTCGCACGCCGCCCTGCGAGTTTGGCTTGATGCTCTTCAACCAATCTCACTCCTTCGCGTACGACTTCATTGCTTTCTTTTTTGTCGCATAAGGTTTCTTATGGAACATTTTCGGTTGACGACATTCAACTCGTCTCTTGAAAAATGCACCGCCTCCATTCAGTATCAAAAGTAAGCAAATCTAGTCCTGTTGGTTTGCTAGGGATGTGGAAAGGTAGGTCCCCGCAAAAGGTTTTCATCCTTTCTCAAAGCTACCGACTGAAATATCAGTGGAACAGGACACGGCGGCGAGGAACTTTATCGATCAACATGATCGAGAGAAGTTTGTCTAGCCCCCAATTTTGGCACCACTGATTTGTGTTTTCTCTAACAAGGTTTCGGGCACTGGTGGGCGCATGCCGATGGCATGATGAGGCCGGATTTGGTTGTATTGCCTTAGCCAGACATTAATCGCGACTTGCGCTTGTCTGGTGCTGTGGAACCATTCAGCGTTGAGGATTTCTCGGCGGAGTGTTCCGTTGAAGCGTTCGTTGTATCCGTTTTCCCAAGGACTGCCTGGATAGATTTGCATAGGTTGGATGCCCACCCGTCTTAGCCAATCCTGAAGTTGCGCTGCAATGAACTCTGGGCCGTTGTCGGAGCGGATGACCTCGGGTTTGGCATACTTCATCATCAGTCGGTGCAGAACGTCCAGGACATCGTTTGCGTTCATCTTTGGGCGTACCGCCACACAAAGCGCCTCACGGGTGTACTCGTCCAGAACTGTCAGCATCTTATAGGGGCGCCCGTTGCTCAACTTGTCATGCACGAAGTCGATCGCCCAAACGTGGTTTGGATGCGTGGGTCGCAGGCGGATGACAGAACTGCCCTTATGATAGAGGCGTTTCCGTTTCTTGTGCCTGTGTGGCAGCTGCAGGCCTTCTTCGGCCCATAGAGGCTCGATCTTTTTGTGATTGACCCTCCAACCTTCCATGCGCAACAGAGCCGTCACTTTCCGGTAGCCATACCGCCCATACTGCTTGGCCAGGCGGATCATCGCTAGGCGCAGCTCATCATCACTCGCAGGTTTGGGCTGATATCTCAGGCTGGACCGCGCAACGCCCAACACAGCGCACGTCCGACGTTCAGATGTATCCAGCTTTTGACGGGTATGAATGACCGCCTGACGAAGTCGATCCCGCGTCAGGCCTTGGGCTTTAAATGATCCAGGCTCTCCTTCAGGATCAGCTTGTCCAGCTGCAGATCAGCGACGATCTTCTTGAGCCGTTCATTCTCCTTTTGAAGCGCTCTCATCTCAGACAGGTGAGACCGACCCATCCCACCAAACTTCTTGCGCCAGTAGTAGTACGTTTTGTCCGAAAGCCCGGCCTTGCGGCACGCGCTCACAACATCCAGGCCATCATGCAGATGCACCTCAATCTCTCGCAACAGCCTAAGTGCATCTTCATCCGAGTAACGCTTTCGAGCCATCCTTCGTCCCCCTCATGACACTTAAATAGTGGCACAGTTTTAAGGGGCTAAGGCAATTCCACCCGACCAAGACAGCGTGCGCTCCGGTGACTAGGTCCAACACTGTATAAGGAACGTAGCTTGGGGCCGTGCCCAAAAATGCGAGAGCGAAAACCACTCCGCGCGTGTAGAAGAAAATCGCTGTTATCATATTAAGCATAACCCGCCCCCAGGTTTAGCCAACAGGCATTGGTCGAATTGAATCACCCTTTGCGACGAATATCATTTTTTTGGTGCCTCGGGAGATCAGAGAACAAAAGCCTTTAAAACCACCATTAAAGTGGGAACAAGAGTGGGAATAAGCGCCATACAGCGGAATAAACCCATTGCAAATCAGATAGTTAGTCAAAAGAAGTGGCTCCCCAGGTAGGATTCGAACCTACGACCGATCGATTAACAGTCGAGCGCTCTACCACTGAGCTACTGGGGATCACGGTTGTGAGACGCGCATATATCAAAGCGGTTCGTCATTGCAAACGATAATATGATCGAAATATCGACAACTGCGTGGATGAAATTTTGTTGTGCGTGTCGAACAAGTTCAAACAGGCCGCTTGCTGCTTTGAAAAGCCTCTGTTAACAGGCGCGCTCAAAGGGGCGAACAGTCGCCTTTTGAGGGGCCTCGTGGCGGAGTGGTGACGCAGCGGATTGCAAATCCGTGTACCCCGGTTCGATTCCGGGCGAGGCCTCCAATGACACACTCTACCAATTTGTCATTTCGTTTCGCGCGAGTTTGTGCAGGTAAAGCTTGCGTGCAGCCCGCATCGTTTCGTAAGGCAATGGCGGCAAGTAAGGACAGCGAATATGGCCCTTGATTTTGAAGAATTGCGTCGCGCCATGGTAGACAGCCAGGTCCGCACGACGGATGTGACCGATCTACCACTTTTGGAAGCGATGCTTGATGTGCCACGCGAACATTTTGTTCCCGATCGTCAACGGGCCTTTGCATACACTGATCGCGACGTTCCTTTGGACGAAGTCGGTTCGCCGACACCGCGATTTTTGATGCAAGCCTCTCCGTTCGCGAAAATGGTTCAATTGGCAGAAATTAAGAGCGATGACGTCATTCTCGATGTTGGTTGCGGACTTGGATATTCATCCGCGGTTCTCTCGCGTCTAGGCGCTGCCGTTATTGCGCTTGAATGTGATGACGCTCTCGTCGACAAGGCGACGGCCAAATTGGCGGACCAGGGTTTTGATAGTGTGGCCGTTGTTTCAGGCCCATTGGCGGCTGGATATGCGCCTGAAGCGCCTTACAATGTCATCATAGTCAATGGGAATGTCCAAGTTTCGCCAGATATCCTGCTCTCACAGTTGAAGCCGGGCGGCCGCCTCGTTGTGGTGGAAGGCGCCGGTTTGGATGCGCAAGTGCGTCTCTATTTGCGTGACGAACAGGGGATTATTTCCGACCGGATTTGTTTCAACGCTTCGGTCAAAGCACTGCCGGGGTTTGAAAAAGAGACCGAGTTTGAATTTTAAACACGTGTGCGTGGCAGGTTTTTCAGCAACTTTTCGTGTGTCACATAATTTAACTTGTTCGGTTCGTTGACAAGACGTTAAGAGAGTTCGAGCGGAAAGTGTTGTCGAGTATGGGGACGAAAATGCGTCGAGTTATGCCAATCGTGCTGGCCACCTGTGTAGCGATCGCTGCGACTGGTCCAGTTGCAGCTGGTGAGACGATTTTTGGGGCGCTGAGTAAGGCCTACAACAACAATTCGTCCCTGAATGCTGCCCGCGCCGGCGTGCGGGTGGCCAATGAAGGCGTGCCGCTGGCCAAATCGGGATATCGTCCACGAGTAACCGGCACAGCTGGCATCACCAACAGTTCCAACACAGCGCAGTTTGGCGGCCGTGGTGTGACGAACTCTTCATTTGGCATCGAAATCCAACAGAGCATTTTTGACGGTTTCCAAACGCGCAACAGCGTGCAGGCCGCCGAAGCGGGAGTGCTGGCTGAACGCGGTAATTTGAAAAATACCGAACAGAATGTGCTTTTCGACGCTGCGCAAGCCTATATGGACGTCTTGCAAAACCGTCAGATTACGAACCTTCGGGCACAAAATCTCGAGTTTTTGCGCGAACAGTTGCGCGCTGCGCAGGCGCGCTTCGAGGTGGGTGAGGGGACCCGAACCGATGTTGCGCAGGCAGAAGCAAGTCTGGCCTCTGCGCAGGCTCAATTGACCCTTGCGCGTGCCAACACCGAAACCGCCGAGGCGACATACCGGGAATTGACCGGTTCAAACCCAGGCGCGCTGACGGGGGCCCAGCCCTTGTCTCGGCTGCTGCCCAATTCGTTGCAGAGTGCTTATGCCATTGCCGCTGCATCGCATCCGGCCATTATCACCCGCGATGCGCTCGTAGATTCACAGTTGTTCAGTGTGAAAGTTGCAGAAGGCGCGTTTCTGCCATCGGTTGGTTTAACCGCAAATCTTACAACGAGTTCGTCCAATCTTGGCGGTGGTCAGTTTGGCCAAAGCTCATCGCACAGCACCAACGCCCAGATCGGCCTCACACTGTCGGTACCTATCTATCAGGGTGGACAGGCGAGTGCGACAGTTCGACAGGAAAAAGAGCGACTCGGGCAGGCTCGTATTGACGGGGACGTATCTCGCGATCAAGTGCGCCAAGCAGTGACGTCATCATGGTCCCAATTGTCGGCGTCGCGCGCCTCCGTGACGGCCAACCAGGAAAATGTACGCGCATCCCGTTTGGCTTTGAACGGTGTGGTTGAAGAGCGCGATGTGGGTCAGCGGACTACGCTCGATGTTCTGAACGCGCAGGCGTCGCTTATCGATGCGCAAATCGCGCTCGTTGGCTCAGAACGTGACTTGGTTGTGTCGTCCTATGCACTGGCCTCTGCGGTCGGCAAGCTAACCGCACGGAATTTGGGCCTGAAAGTTCGCCTTCACAACGTGGAAGAGCACTATAATCAGGTGAAAGACGCCTGGTTCGGTTTGCGCACGCCGGACGGCCGCTAATCATTGTCGAAAAATTCTCGTGGGCATTACGCCCATGAATTCATATTGCTTGTTTTCTCGGCTACGGTGAAGCGAATCAATTTTCCTGCTTGGGAAGCGCTGTATGAGTAATTTGAATAGGCAAACGTCGCGCGCATCCATGGACGACATTTTATCCTCCATCAGGCGGATTATTGATGAGAGCGTGCCGGATCAGCCTGTTGTGGGGTCCACAAGCGAAGCGAAAAAGGCAGAGTTGGATGCTGATCGGGCTTCTTCGGCTCGCGCCCAAAGCATCACCAAAGAACCTGTTGCTCAAACAGGAGATGCTGCGCGATCAGCGCCGTCGGTCATTCCCGCTTCCCCGGTGGTGCGCCAGCCGGTGAAGGAACCGTCGGTACCTCACTTCGACGAACGTTTCACCGAAGATGACGCGGAGGCGTTTAGAGAAGTCGCGCAGGTGCTTCAGTCTACCGCCAGCATGCTAAATGGCGGTGCAGCAGCTGACAGCGCCACCCCATCGAAACCATCGCCATCGGCTGCAAGCGAGCCGGACATCAGGCTCGAACCCGAATTTGTGCAGGCGGAACCGGAAACAACGGTTGATCCGGCTGCTTCAGCCCAAGGTCAAGGTAAGGCCGAAACGGCGGAGGTTTCATCAGGTTTTGAAATCGCAACCGATGATATCGTTCCGTTGGTTTCCAACGCCGCGAGCCGATCGATAGCGGAAAACTTTTTGGCCTTGGACGAGGTTTTGCGCGAGCGCACTGGCGAGGATCTCAAGTCCACGACAGAACAATTGTTAAAGCCGATGCTGGCCGATTGGCTCGATGAGAATCTTCCGAGCATGGTTGAGCGTTTGGTGCGACAGGAAATCGAGCGCATAGCCCGCGGTGAACCCCGCGCCGCCTAAAGATGTATCGCTGTTGACAGTCAGAGGCTGCAGGGCTTTAACGCGCCCACTTTCAGGCCACCCTGACACGGAAAATCTCAGCCATGCTGGACACGAAATTTGACGCTAAAAGCGTTGAGCCGCGCATTGCGCAACAATGGGACGAAGCCGCTGCTTTCGCAGCCGGTGCAGGAAAGCGCGAAGGCGCTGACCCCTACTGCATTGTGATCCCGCCGCCTAACGTGACTGGCTCGCTCCATATGGGGCACGCGCTCAATAACACATTGCAGGACATTTTGATCAGACATCAGCGGATGCTTGGCAACAATGTCCTTTGGCAGCCGGGCATGGACCATGCCGGCATCGCAACGCAGATGGTCGTTGAGCGCAAGTTGGCCGCCGACGGCGAACCTACTCGCCGCGACCTTGGCCGCGAAGAATTCGTCAAACGGGTTTGGCAATGGAAGGAAGAATCTGGCGGAACGATCTTTAACCAGCTCAAGCGGCTCGGCGCTTCCTGCGATTGGAGCCGCGAACGCTTTACCATGGACGACGGGCTGTCCGAGGCGGTTTTGGAAGTCTTTGTACGCCTCTACAATGAGGGGCTTATCTATCGCGGCAAACGTTTGGTCAATTGGGACCCAAAATTTGAAACTGCGATTTCCGATCTCGAAGTCGAGAATAAGGAAGTCGACGGTCATATGTGGCATTTCAAATACCCGCTCGCCGGTGGCGAGACGTATGAATATGTCGAAAAAGACGAAGACGGGAACGTTACGTTGCGCGAAACGCGCGACTATATTTCTATTGCGACTACGCGCCCTGAAACCATGTTGGGTGACGGCGCAGTAGCCGTACATCCATCAGATGAACGGTACGCGCCCATTGTTGGGAAATTGTGCGAAATTCCGGTTGGCCCGAAAGAGCACCGCCGTCTAATTCCGATCATCACTGACGAGTACCCCGATCCGGATTTTGGTTCAGGTGCGGTCAAGATAACTGGTGCGCATGATTTCAATGACTATCAGGTAGCCAAGCGCGGCGGCATTCCAATGTATCGGCTGATGGATACCAAAGCTTCGATGCGCGACGACGGCGAGCCCTATGCTGTTGATGCGGCAGTCGCTGGTGCGGTCGCGCGTGGTGAGAAAACACTATCTGAAGCCGAGTGTGATGACATTAATTTGGTTCCCGACGATTTGCGTGGACTGGATCGCTTTGAAGCCCGTAAGGCGGTCGTTGAGCAGATAAACGCAGATGGCCTTGCGGTTATGACAACCGTCTTGGTCACGGATGACGACGGCAACGAAATTGAACAGTCCGTCCCCTACGTCGAAAACAAGAAAATTATGCAGCCTTTCGGTGATCGCTCGGGCGTTGTTATTGAGCCGATGCTGACCGATCAATGGTTCTGTGATGCCAAGACCTTGGCTGGGCCAGCACTGGCTTCCGTCAAGGAGGGGCGCACGAATTTCGTGCCCAAGACATGGGAAAACACCTATTTCAACTGGATGGAGAACATCGAGCCTTGGTGTATCTCCCGCCAGCTCTGGTGGGGCCATCGGATCCCGGCATGGTATGGTCCCGACGGGCGGATTTTCGTGGCCAAAGACGAAGGCCTCGCACTTGAAGAGGCGATCCAACACTACATCGCCCATGAAGGGCCGTGGAAAGCGTGGGTTGAAAATAAAATTGAGGCCTATGAGACCGAGAGCATCCTTGAACGCGATGAAGACGTGCTCGACACATGGTTCTCGTCCGCTCTTTGGCCATTTTCGACCCTTGGCTGGCCTGACAAAACCAAAGAACTTGAAACCTATTATCAAACGGATGTGTTGGTGACGGGTTTTGACATTATCTTCTTCTGGGTCGCCCGGATGATGATGATGGGCAATCACTTCATGAAGGATGCTGACGAGCAGATCGTCGAGCCGTTCCACACCGTTTACGTGCACGCGCTTGTTCGCGACAAGCACGGCAACAAGATGTCGAAGTCAAAAGGCAACGTCATCGATCCGTTGGAGCTGATCGATGAGTATGGCGCGGATGCGCTGCGCTTTACGCTGGCAATCATGGCGGCGCAGGGCAGGGACGTGAAACTCGATCCGGCTCGTATTGCGGGTTACCGGAATTTTGGCACGAAGCTGTGGAACGCAACCCGATTTGCGCAGATGAACGGTGTGAAACACGATCCCTCGATTGAGCCGGACCACGCGCAACATCCGCTCAACCGGTGGATATTGACCGAGCTCACTCGTGCGGCCGGTGATGTTTCAAAGGGTATCGAAACCTACCGGTTTAATGACGCCGCATCAGCGGCCTATAAATTTGTATGGAACACGTTCTGCGATTGGTATTTGGAGCTGCTGAAACCCATCTTCAGCGGAAGTGATGACGCGGCAAAGATCGAGTCTCAGGCGATAGCGGCCTACGTGTTGGATGAAATATACAAGCTGCTGCATCCGTTTATGCCGTTCATGACGGAGGAGCTGTGGGCGCTCACTGGCGAGCGGTCGATCCTGTTATGTCATGCGCATTGGCCGCAGCCATCGTTTGAAGATGAAGAGGCCGCGAGCGACATTAACTGGCTGGTCGATCTGGTCTCAGGCATCCGTTCGGCGCGTGCTGAAATGAATGTTCCACCTTCCGCCAAAGCACCTTTACTGGTTGCTGGCGGCAGTGCGCTCGACCAGGCGCGTATTGAACGTCATAGCGTCGCAATTCAGACCCTTGCGCGCGCTGAGACAATCGAAACCTCCAACGAACCGCCGAAAGCTTCCGCTCAAGTTATTGCGGGCGATGCCACATTCTGCATTCCTCTTGGTGGACTGATTGACATCGACGCAGAACGCGCCCGTTTGGAGAAATCGTTGGCGAAAGCACGCGGTGAGGTCGATAAAATTCGCAAGAAGTTGGACAATCCCAAGTTCGTCGCCAATGCGAAACCAGATGTGGTACAGGCGGAGCGAGAGCGGCTCGCAGAGGCCGAACCAAATGTCGAGAAAATTGAAACTGCGCTGGCCCGAATCTCTTAATAGCCGGGTCAGCTGAGTCGCGGAAACTGGCCCGCTTGTGACGGCGTATTACAAATTCGTTCAGAATGTGACGATTGTGCAACAGTGCCGCTTTTCGCGCGAAACTGCGTTCTGTAGTGAAAAAAGTGGCCGTAAAACGCGGTTTTTTTACTTCCGTTGACGTGAACGTAACTTGAGTGCAGCCGATCTTACGTTGGGTAAATGATGATAAGCGCTATCGGTTTACGCACACTTTATAAACTCCACGCACATTCGGCTTGAAAACTGGCGTCAATATGGGACACAGGTGGTCAAGTTTTGGAGGGATGGATGGCTCATACAATTAAAAACATCGCCGTCGCTTTGGTTACTGCGACAGCAATTGCTGGAACAGCGCACGCAGGCGGTTTTGACCGCGGCACCGCTGATACAGATATTCTTTATGAAGATGGCGATTTTGTGAGCCGCTCAAGTTTCACTTATGTTTCGCCAACGTTGAACATTACCACATTCGGCGGCGCGTCGACGGGCGAAGTGGCTCCAGATTACGTCATTCCCAACTTTGCCATGAAGGTGCAAGCGACCGACAACGTTGCCTGTGCTGGTACTTATACAACGCCGTTTGGCGGATCGACCGATTACACCGGCACCACATTGGGTACTGATTCAGATGCGTTGGCAACGACGCAACAAGAGTTCGTGACAAACGAACTGGGATTGACCTGCGCTTACCAAATCGATGCCGGAAAAGGCCGGGTGTCACTTTTGGGCGGCGTTTTTGTCCAGCATCTTGACTTCACGCAAGACGTTTTGGCTGGCACTGCGCGTCTAAACCTCAGCGATATGGGATATGGCTATCGTTTGGGCGCAGCATATGAAATTCCTGAGATCGCGCTGCGTGCCCAAGTTATGTATCGCTCGGCGGTGACTGTCGACGCGACCGGTACTTTTGACTCCCTGGTAGCGCCGGTTGTGATTAACCCGGCCGCTTTTGGCTTGGCAACCTTCCCTCGTAGTGTAGAGGCGAAGGTCCAATCCGGGATTGCACCAGGTTGGCTCGCATTTGGTAGCGTGAAATGGACCCAGTGGAGCGTGTTCGACGTACTCGAGTACCAGGCATTTGCCGCTCCGGTGAATTCAACGCTCAACTTTTTCTGGCGCGACGGGTGGACCGTAACAGGCGGTATCGCACGTCGGTTTAATGATACATTTGCTGCCTCCGCTAGCCTGACTTGGGATCGTGGTGTCGGAACAGGCCATGATCTTCAGAACCGCGATGTCTGGAGTGTTGCGGTGGGTACTTCGGTGACCCCGACAGAGCGTTTCGAAATTCGCGCAGGCGCTGGTGTGTCCTTCTTTGGGGCCGCGTCTCAGGATTTCACGACGGACGGCATTGGTAACCCTATTGCATCACCTGGGTTTAAAACGTCCGAAGCCGGGACTGCTATCGGCGGTAGCTTGTCAGCTAAAATTAAATTCTGACCCAAGCGGGCCACAATGAGTTCATAACCGCGCCTTCTTGGCGCGGTTTTTTTATACCCATTCTTCTGATTCACCGTTTGGGGGATGGCCAGCGGTTTCATCGAAAAGTTGAAACTATGTTGGCGGAAATCTGATTGCTTTATCTGTTTCGATAAATCCAGGGTCGCGCTTGCAAGTGCTGTTTTTTCGATGTACCGCCGCCAACCTGGCGCGCCAATTTCCACTTTAACACTACCCTAAGATGTATGAAGGATAGCTGTTGCCGATGAGGGGTGCGCGCCTGCAACACGATTGGTTTGAACTATTTGCCACGCTCGCAATTTCGCCCCAAATGGCTTTAAAACATGGTTTTTTCGTGTTTTATGGAAATGAAGTTGTCGCGTGCTCGGGGGATCAATAGATGGACGCTAAAGTATTTGATAAGTCCAAACTTCCAAGTCGTCATACAACGGTAGGGCCGGCCAGAGCGCCGCATCGATCCTATCTGTACGCGATGGGGCTCTCGCAGGAAGAAATCGCTCAGCCATTGGTTGGTGTTGCCTCCTGCTGGAACGAAGCGGCGCCGTGTAACATCGCTCTTATGCGTCAGGCGCAAGTGGTCAAAAAAGGTGTTGCTGCCGCAAACGGGACGCCGCGTGAATTTTGCACCATTACTGTGACCGATGGCATCGCCATGGGCCACCAGGGCATGAAATCCTCGCTGGTGTCACGCGATGTTATTACCGATTCCGTCGAACTGACCATGCGGGGCCATTGCTACGACGCTTTGGTTGGTTTGGCCGGGTGCGACAAATCCCTGCCGGGCATGATGATGGCAATGGTACGTCTGAACGTGCCATCCGTTTTCATCTATGGCGGCTCAATTTTGCCGGGCTCTTTCAAAGGCAAGCAAGTCACGGTTCAAGATGTTTTTGAAGCTGTGGGCATGCATTCCGTCGGAAAGATGACCGACGAGGATTTAGCCGAGCTGGAACAGGTGGCCTGCCCATCTGCCGGTTCTTGTGGCGCGCAATTTACCGCCAATACCATGGCGACCGTGGCGGAAGCCATTGGATTGGCGCTGCCTTATTCATGCGGCGCACCTGCTCCTTACGAAATTCGTGACCGCTTTTCATTTGCCGCCGGCGAAAAGGTAATGGAACTGATCGCACGGAACATACGGCCGCGCGATATCGTTACCCGTAA
The DNA here is from genome assembly GCA_039815825.1 of Pseudomonadota bacterium. Lineage (GTDB taxonomy): Bacteria > Pseudomonadota > Alphaproteobacteria > Rhizobiales > Rhizobiaceae > JBCBDX01. The sequence goes on along the minus strand of JBCBYO010000018.1, from coordinate 42,370 downwards.
AGCGTTGGAAAATGCGGCCGCTGTGGTGGCAGCATCAGGTGGCTCAACCAATGCCGCGTTGCACTTGCCGGCCATTGCCCATGAATGCGGCATTGAGTTTGATCTTTTTGATGTGGCGGAAATTTTCAAAAAAACGCCATATATTGCTGATTTGAAGCCCGGCGGAAAATATGTTGCCAAAGATATGTTCGAGGTAGGCGGCATTCCGTTGCTGATGAAAACACTTCTTGAACATGGATATTTGCACGGTGATTGTTTGACCACCACTGGCCGCACTATTGCCGAAAACATGGAGCATGTTTCCTGGAATCCGGATCAAGACGTTGTCTATCCGGCAAATACACCGATAACCGAGACGGGCGGTGTGGTTGGATTGAAAGGTAATTTGGCGCCGGATGGGGCGATCGTAAAAGTTGCAGGTATGAAGAACCTGCAGTTTAGCGGACCTGCGCGTTGTTTTGACACAGAAGAAGAGTGTTTTGACGCTGTGACGAACGGTAAGTTCGAAGAAGGCGAAGTGCTTGTCATTCGTTATGAAGGCCCGAAAGGTGGTCCCGGGATGCGTGAAATGTTGGCCACAACGGCTGCGCTGTATGGGCAGGGCATGGGCGACAAGGTTGCGTTGATCACTGACGGTCGTTTCTCAGGTGCGACGCGTGGTTTCTGTATTGGGCATGTTGGCCCAGAAGCAGCCATTGGCGGCCCTATCGGCCTATTGAAAGATGGCGATATCATTTCCATCGATGCGGTTGCGGGAACGTTGGAAGTAGACCTTACAGCCGATGAACTTGAAAAAAGGCGCCAAGATTGGAAGCCGCGGGAAACCGATTATCAATCAGGTGCGCTTTGGAAGTATGCTGAAACAGTTGGTATTGCGCGGTACGGGGCAGTGACCCATCCGGGCGGTTCGAAGGAAACGCATTGTTACGCTGACATATGATGATCAATATTTTTGAAAAGCATATGCATTCAATAAGCGCACGAACTGCAGTCGCTGCGGCGATAATGCTCGGCACACTGACCTGTGCGCAGTCAGCTGATGCGGATGCGGATGTACCTGCCCCGGCGGTGGGTGCGCTTGGCGGCAACAGCGACAACAATATCGTTTTGCGTTTACGTTTTGGCCTTCAAGCCTACAAAAAAGGCCAGAAAGACGAGGCTTTTGAAGCCTATCGTACGTTGGCCGAACAAGGGCACAGCGGTGCCCGGTGGAAGTTGGCCCACATGTATGCCGAAGGCGATGGCGTTGCAGAAAACGATTATGAAGCCTTCAAGCTATTTGAGGAAATTGTGCGTGAGGGCGCGGAGCCAGGTTCACGTGACCAGGCCTTTATTGCAAATGCGCTTGTTTCTCTTGCCGGTTATTTTCAAGCCGGTATTCCCGGTACGCCTATAGACGCCGATCCATTGCGAGCGCGGGACCTCTATTGGTTGGCGGCAACAAATTTTGGCGAGCCAAGTGCGCAGTTTGAAATTGGCCTCTCACATTTGGGTGACGGCTCGGATCAAAAAAGCGAAAGTCAAGCTGCCCGCTGGTTCAACCGCGCTGCCAAAAAGGGGCATGCGGGAGCTAAGGCGATGCTCGGCAATCTTTATTTCAAGTCAGGTCGTACGGTTGATGGCTTGGCGTTGTTAACCGAGGCGCTTGAGGTCGCGGTGGGCAACGATCGCATGTGGATCCGTACTTTGCAGGAAGAAGCGTTTGCCGTTTCAAACGAAAGCGAACGGCGTGAGGCCACAGCGCTTGTTAAGACCCGTTTGGCCTCTCGCTGACAGTCTTTGACGTTCGGCTGACGATCAAGACAAATTGTTGACTTCACAGCCCTCTTTGAGGCGTTTCCATGACGTGTTGTTCAGCACGCGGCCGCACTGCATTGTCACTTCCTTGCCGCTAATTTTCGCGCAGATGGTTTGACCTTCGATAAAGTCCGCGCCTTGGTATCGGCATGTGCAATCGCCGAGTTTGAGGTGAGAAGACTGCGCGTAAGCAGCGCTGTTCCACGCCATAAGGATAGTTATGAAAATCACGCTGATTCTCATGGTAGCCTCCTGAGTTGCGAAGCAGAAGCGTCTCACAGGCATCCGAGTTTGGCAATTGGCTAAGATTGGCGCTATTTTCAACGCGAGATGTGCGCAATGACCGGTACGTGGTCCGATGGTTTTTCCCACGCCCGAACATGTTTTTCCACATCGACCGAGTGGACCATGTCCATCGCTTCTGGTGAACACATAAGATGGTCAATGCGGATGCCATGGTCTTTTTGCCAGGCGCCAGCCTGATAATCCCAAAAAGTAAAGGCAATCTTGTCGCTGGTGGCGCGCAGTGCGTCAGAAAAGCCCAAATTTGAAAGGCGACGGAACTGTTCACGGCTTTCGGGCCTAAACAGCGCATCTCCCTCCCAAACAGCCGGATCGTGGCAATCTTCCGCCATTGGGATGACATTATAATCGCCCGCCAAAATAAGCGGCTCTTCCAACGTCAAACGTTCAGTTGCAAATGCTTCCAAACGCTTCATCCATCGCAATTTGTAGCCAAATTTGCGGTCTTCCGTGACCGGATTTCCGTTTGGCAAATACAGGGATACAACCCGCAGCGCTTGGTTCTCTACCGAGAATACGCCTTCAATAAATCGCGCCTGTTCGTCCTCAGCATCGCCAGGTAGGCCGCGATTGACTTCATCAAAAAGCAGTTTTGAGAAGATGGCAACGCCATTGAAACCCTTTTGACCGTGGGTTTCTACGTTATATCCTAAGGCTTCAAACGCCTCGCGCGGAAAGTTTTCATCGACTGACTTGATCTCTTGCAAACAGGCAATGTCTGGCTGCGATTGCTCAAGCCACGACTTGACCGTTTCCAAGCGTGCTTTCACGCCGTTGATGTTCCAAGTGGCGATTTTAAGCGTCATTAGATTGAAAAGCTGGTGCCGCAGCCGCAAGATGCGACCGCGTTTGGATTGCTGATCTTGAATGATTGGCCCATCAAATCATCGACAAAGTCGATCTGTGACCCTTCCATATAGACGAGTGATAATTCGTCCACCAAAACGGTGGCGCCATCTTTTTCGAACGCCAAATCATCGTCGTTTTTATCGGCGACGAGCTCAAACTTGTAGGAAAACCCGGAACAGCCGCCGCCTTCGACAGAAACGCGCAACGCTGACTTGCCTTTTTCGCCGGCAAGAATTTTGCCTACGCGTGCAAAACAGGCGTCAGTGACGGTGACATTTTTGGCGGTCAGATCTTTGTCATGCGCTGTCATGGTTTGATCGCTCCAATTCTTGCCTGAAAGTATGGACGCAGAGCTTCAGGGTCAATAGATGCAAACTGGGACAGGTAAAACAAAATGACCGGGCAATTTGACGATATTGGTTTTGGCGGCGGCGACCGTGCGCCATATGCTTCATTTCCCGACCGCTCTCGTGGCAGGCTGCTTGAAGAGGCAGAGAGTCCGACGCGCACGCCGTTTCAGCGGGATCGCGACAGGATCATTCATTCAACGGCTTTTCGTCGGCTTAAACACAAGACGCAGGTGTTTTTTGCCCATGACCAGGACCATTTTCGAACTCGACTGACGCACACAATCGAAGTGGCTCAGATTGCGCGCTCATTGTCACGCGCGTTGCGGTTGGACGATGATCTGGCCGAGGCGATTGCTTTGGTACATGATTTTGGTCACACACCATTTGGGCACACCGGTGAAGATGTGCTCGATGACCTGATGAAAGACTTCGGTGGTTTTGAGCACAATGCGCAATCGCTGAGGATCGTCACCAAGCTAGAGCGGCGGTACGCTGAATTTGATGGGCTGAACCTGACATGGGAAACGCTTGAAGGGCTCGTCAAGCATAATGGGCCTGTCACGGGTGATGGTGTTGATATCGCCAAGAAGCGGCAGGTACCGGAGTCCATTCTCAACTATAGCGCTATGCATGACTTGGAATTGTCGCGTCATGCCAGTCTCGAGGCGCAAGTGGCGGCAATTGCCGACGACATAGCCTATAACACTCATGATTTGGATGATGGGGTCCGTTCTGGCCTGCTGTCTTTGGACATGATGGATGATATCCCCATAGCCGGCGATGCTTTGCGCCAAGTTGATGAGATGTATCCGGGCTTGGATGATGAACGCCGGGTTCATGAGATGAGCCGCCGGGTTATGACGAAAATGGTCGAGGATGTTATTAAGTGCTCATTGGCCAACATCAGTGAGACGGGTCCATCTACGGTTTCAGATGTTCACGCTGCGGGCCATACCCTGGTAACTTTTTCCGACGAAATGACCAAACAGGAAAAGGCGCTCAAGTCTTTTCTCTTTTCCAACCTTTACCGTCATCAAAATGTTCTCATGCTTCGCGAACGGGCCGAGACGGTCGTACACGATTTATTCCTTCATTTTATAGCCAATCCGAAAGACATGGGCGGGGTTTGGGCGGCGCAAGTCGATAGCCTTGAAGAGCAGGGGCGTGCCCGGCTGGTAGCCGACTATTTAGCTGGAATGACCGACGGTTATGCACTCAAAGAACACAGACGTTTGTTTGACCATACGCCGGATTTGGGATAGCGACGCCCGCGAACCAACCCCGCGACTACGGGCATTTCACTCATGAATGTTTTTACCGCCTTTCGGGCGCGCATCGCCGCTGCCGTTAAAGATCTTGATATTGATGCGGCAGTCCTTCCGCTTGATAGGATTAACGTCGAGCCACCGCGCGACCCCGCACACGGTGATTTGGCAACGAATGCTGCCATGGTTCTGTCCAAGGCAGCGGGCAAAAAGCCGCGAGACTTGGCCGAGCAACTTGTCGCGCAATTGTTGGCGGACCCCGATATTGAGCAGGCAGACGTGGCGGGTCCGGGCTTCATCAATCTCAGATTGTCCAATGTGTTCTGGCACGCCCAACTATCAAAGATCAATGCTTCCGGGTTGGATTATGGTTCAGGTAATGCTGATAAGCCACTGAAAATAAACGTAGAATATGTTTCGGCGAACCCAACAGGGCCAATGCATGTGGGGCACTGCCGTGGGGCTGTTGTTGGCGACGTGTTGGCTAATCTTTTAAAGTTTGCCGGTCACGCGGTCACCAAAGAGTATTACACCAATGATGCCGGTTCGCAGATTGATGTGCTCGCGCGCTCGGCAATGCTGCGTTATCGCGAAGCTATGGGCGAGGCGATTGGGACTATTCCAGAGGGGCTTTATCCGGGCGACTACCTCGTGCCAGTTGGCGAGGCCTTGGCTGAAGAATTTGGTGCCCAACTGAAGGAAATGGACGAAGGTGCCGCGCTCACCTTGGTCAAGCCACGTGTCATCGACGCGATGATGGATATGATCCGCGATGATCTCGCGGCGCTCAACGTGCACCATGATGTCTTTTTCTCAGAGCGGACGCTGCATGAGGGCAATGGGTCCCGGATCCGAACCGCGATCAATGAGTTGGTGGTCAAGGGCCATGTCTACAAAGGGACTTTGCCGCCACCGAAGGGGCAGGTTGACGAGGAGTGGGAAGATCGTGAGCAGACGCTGTTCAAGTCCACAGATGTTGGCGACGATCAGGATCGGCCCTTGATTAAGTCCGACGGTACTTTCACTTATTTTGCCGCTGATGTGGCCTATTTCTTTGATAAGTATGAGCGCGGTTTCAACGAGACCATTTTCGTCCTCGGGGCCGACCATGGGGGCTACGTAAAGCGGATGGAAGCGCTTGCCAAAGCGGTAGCCGGCGATGATGTGCGTCTAAGCGTTTTACTTTGCCAGTTGGTGAAACTGTTCAAGAATGGCGAGCAGTACAAGATGTCGAAACGGTCGGGGAATTTCGTCACTTTACGCGAAGTTGTCGACGAGGTGGGTCGGGATGCGGTTCGCTTTATGATGCTTTATCGCAAAAACTCGGAGCCGCTGGACTTTGACTTTGACAAAGTCACAGAGCAGTCAAAGGATAACCCGGTTTTCTATGTGCAATATGCCAACGCCCGCTGTCATTCCGTTTTTCGGCAGGCAGCCGAACAGTTTGACGGCGCTGCACCCGAGCCCGGACATTTGGATTTGCTGACAGATGAAGGTGAATTGGCGCTGATCCGCAAGTTGACCGAGTATCCCAGATTGGTGGATGCGGCGGCAAATTCTCGTGAACCACACCGAATTGCGTTTTACCTTTACGATCTTGCCAGTGCGTTCCATAGTCATTGGAACAGGGGTGCTGGCGAGGAGGCCTTACGGTTTGTTAAGGTTAACAACCCAAAATTGACCGGTGCCAGGCTCGCGCTGGTGCAGGGCGTATTGAACGTTCTGTCCTCGGGTTTGTCGATCTTGGGAGTGGATGCCCCGCGCGAAATGCGCTGATTCTCGCCTCCATTTCCCCATATTGCGCTGGCATAGGCGTTGAGCGGCGAGGGCCGTTGGGTAAGTGTATAAGGGTTGAGCGATGAGCGATTCCAGCCAGACTAAATATGACGCAGTTGCGCAAGACGATCCGTTTGCGGAGCTTTTACGCCTTACAGAAGAGGCAAATCCTGAGGATAACGAGGCAGTTGCCGACAGTTTTCCTGAAGAAAATCAATCAGTTGAACCGGCTGTGCCTGAAGAGCCTGTAGCGGCGGTCGTCGACATGCCCGCAGATCTCGAGCAGGCACTACTTGCCGAGCTTGGCGTGGAGCAAGAGACGACGCCCGAGCCCGGATCGCCGGTCGCTGAGGTCTTTGACGAGGGACCCGATGCCGTTGCGGATCCCGTCGATTTTGATGCGACGTTCGAAGAAGGGCCAACGCTGGAAGAACTGCTTGGTGAAGAGCTAGAGCCTGCGGTGCCCGTTGAAGAAGTGGTTGAGCCCGTGAAGCCCAGCCTCGAAGACGAGCTGGCAGCTTTGCTTGGTGATAGTGGCGGTGATGACGCCGTTGCTCCGTTTGAACCGGTGGATGTCGATGGTCCTCCGGTCGTTGCGCAGACGCTTTCTGAGCAAGAGGCACGCATGTTGATGGAAACAGCCCTTGCCGATGACGGCGTTGTCGATCCGCAGGGTGTTCAACCTGAGGTCTATTACATCGAAGAGACCGAGATGGCTCCCGAGGCGCAAGTTGATCTTGAGGACGCGATTGCTGCTGAACTGGAGCAATCGCCAGTGGCGTTCGAAGAACCAGTGCCCGCACCGGTTGACGAAGTGGCAGAGCCAGCTTCTGTAGAGGATGATCTGGATATTGATGCGCTGTTTGAAGACGCGCTTGCTAATGAGAGCATTTTTGAAGACGGATCGGAAACCAACCCTGTTGCTGCTGAGCCTGTGGCTGAAGCTGATCCGCTGGACGAACTGCTCGGCATTATGGGCGATACTGACAGTGATCCGCTCGCAACTGCGTCCTCTGAAGAAGAATTTTCCATATCTCCCGAAACACCCGCGTTCGCGCCAACGCTGGAGACACAGGAAATCAGCCTGGAAGACGATTTGGACCTTTCTGATTTCGATATGCCGCAGAGTAACGAAGGCGTATCACCGGGAGCTGAATCTGGTATCGAGCAGACGTTAGAGGATACCTTGTCAGTGGCCGCGTTAGCGTCCGGCCAAACAACCGACGGCCAAGTGCCGGATTTTGCGGTTGACGATGCCTTTGATGAGATGCGCTTTGAGGCGGAGTTGGCACGGGACATGGAGTTTGCCGCCCATGACGCACAAATTCGTTCTGGCGACGAATTGGACAATTTTTCTGCCGAGCTGGAAACCGAGTTGGAAATGCCAGAGCTCGAAGGCGCCCCGGTGGAGAAGAACCAGAGAGGCCTGAAGATTGCTGCGATCGTTGGGTCTATTGCGATTGCTGGTGCGTTGGGCCTGTTTTTGCTCGGCGGTGGAAGTGATACGGAAACGGCCGGCCCGGTGGTTGTCGAAGCCGATCCTGAACCCATCAAAGTGCGACCGGAACAGCCGGGCGGGACGGAAGTGCCTAACCAAGACAGTGCAGTGTTTGCGGGCAATGACAGTGCCGAGGCCCCGACCCAACCTTCTTTGGTCGCGACATCTCAAGAGCCTGTTGATTTGGCGGGACTACCGTCGGTCGAACAAGCCAAGGGAGAGGACCGACTTGTCCCGGACGCGACCAGTGATGCTGGCAGTGGTGACGCTATCAGCGCTGAGGATGGCGCCATCGCGCCGCGTCGGGTTCGCACACTAATCGTGCGTCCTGATGGTACGCTTGAAGAACGACCGATCGAGGAAACGAGCCTTAATGTTGCGGCCTTGGAACCTGCGGAGCCGGTCGTACCTGTTACACCCACTGACGGATTGAGCGGCCAAGCAGTTGAGGCACCCGTAGCGGAGGTGCCCATTGTGGAGGCTGCGCCAGCCGAGGGTGAACAGGCTATTACCCCCCAACCGGCAGCAGCTGAACCCGTGGTCAGTTCCTCAGAAGTGCCAGTGCGCCGTGTGCAAACACAGGTTATCTCACCAAACCCGATCCCGGATCGTCCGGTTGAGCAACCACTGAATATCGTTGGCGAAGCGCCTCAACAGCAGCAGGTAGCGGCTGTACAGCCGACAACATCGGCGACAGATGCTTCGGCTGTGCCCGCAGCAGAGCCAGCAAGCCCGTTTAAGGTGCAAATTGCATCATTGCCCAGCCAAGCGGCCGCACAGCAAACATCTGCCAATTTGCTTTCGCGCTTCCGAAATGTCTTGGGTGGCCGGGGCGTCGCAATACGGGCCGCAGAAGTGCCCAATCGTGGCACATTCTATCGCGTTCAGGTTGATGCAGCCTCTCTAGACGATGCCAATGGCCTTTGCTCACGTTATAAAGCGGCTGGTGGCGATTGTATCGTCACACGCTAACACCACGCGATTTCAACTAAGGATTTGCCATGACCGAAGCAAAAGCTGTGATTATGGGATGCGAGGGCAAATCCCTTACTCAGTCTGAAGCGGCTTTTTTTGCAGCGCATAAGCCGTGGGGCCTAATCCTGTTTGCCCGCAATATTGGCGAGATAGATGAAATTTCGGCCCTGACCGCCTCATTTCGCGAGATCGTGGGTCGCGAAGATGCGCCTGTCTTCATTGACCAAGAGGGTGGACGCGTTCAGCGCATTAAAGAACCGATTGCGCAGCGATATCCCGCCGGTGCTGTTTTGGGCACAATTTACCAGCATGACCAACAGGCAGGAAGGCAGGCTGCGTACGAGCTAGGGATGCTGCACGCTCAGGATCTTCTGCCATTGGGCATAAACGCCGATTGTTTGCCTGTTTTGGATGTCCCGGTGCCTGGTTCCCACGATGTCATTGGAGACCGCGCCTATGGTCACGATATTCAATCGGTCGCTGATTTGGGTCGGGCGGCTGCCAATGGCCTTTTGGCGGGCGGCGTTTTGCCAGTTATGAAGCATATCCCGGGTCATGGACGTGCATTTGTGGATAGCCATAAGTCCTTGCCGGTTGTCGATACGGACGAGAAAACGCTTCAAGATGTGGATTTTGCTCCATTTCGCAGGCACGCCGACTTGCCCATGGCGATGACCGCGCATGTTGTTTACACGTCAATTGACCCCGCCAATCCTGCCACTACTTCTGCGAAAGTTATTGATTCGGTTGTCCGGGGATTTATCGGTTTTGACGGATTGTTGATGACCGATGATCTGTCGATGCATGCACTTTCTGGGGATTTCACAGCCAGAACGCAGGCTTCCTTTGCCGCTGGGTGTGATATCGTCCTACATTGTAATGGTGTGATGGAGCAGATGGTTCCTGTTGCTGAGGCCACGCCATGGTTGGGTGGCAAGGCGCTTGAGCGGTCAGAGCGGGCGACCGACTTGTTGTCACCACCGCAGACGGACCAGGATTTGGTGCGCGTACGAGAAGATTTTAATCGGCTGATATCTGCCCACACTTAATGGGGCACCTTCAGCCGCGCTAGGCTGAGGGCTATGGGACAAACTGCAGGCAAATTGAACCAAGGTGAGCACGCGCGTTCAGCGCGCGCTGCGCCGATGGATTCTGTCTGGCAGGACAATGGGCCCGAACGCCGTGTCGGTGATCCGGCATTCCTGGTTGACATTGACGGGTTTGAGGGACCGCTTGACCTCCTGTTGCATCTTGCCCGCAACCAAAAAGTCGATCTTAAGCAGATTTCGATCTTGGAACTGGCACGTCAGTATCTTGCTTTTGTGGAGGAGGCTAAGGCCGTCCGCATGGAGCTTGCCGCTGACTATTTGGTCATGGCCGCTTGGCTGGCCTTCTTAAAATCCAAATTGTTGATCCCCAAGGTCAAAGATGAAGATGGGCCGTCGGGTGAAGAGATGGCTGCCATCTTGCAATTTCGTCTGCGTCGTCTCGAGGCAATGCGCGATGTTGCCGCCAAACTGATCAACCGTCACCGCCTTGGTCGGGATATTTTTGCGCGCGGTGCACCCGAAACCGTCATTGTTGAAAAGCGCAGCCTTTACGAGGCGAGCCTCTATGATCTGTTGGGCGCCTATGCTGATGCGAGGCAGCGTGATGTGGGCGACGAGGTTGTGATTGAACGGCGCAAAGTCTGGTCCCTGAAAGATGCTCGGTCGATTTTGCGCAAGCTCGTTGGCGATATTGGTGAATGGGCGGCGTTGGATGTGTTTTTGCTGGAAACCGTTACCGACCCGCGGGAGCGGAGCTCAGCATTGGCAAGCGCATTCGCGGTTAGTCTGGAAATGGTGAGAGAAGGCGAAATTGATATCCGCCAGGACAAGCCGTTTGCCGCGCTTATGCTGCGTAAACGACCATCACGTGAAGAAGTGGAACAAGGGCAAACACATGATTGACGATCAAGGTTCTGAGGAGAACATTTTGTCTCTCCAAACCCATGCCGACATCGAGGAGCCCGCGGTCGCACCAATCGATGTGACCAGTAGTGATCAAAACCCGTCCATGCGCATGGCGCTGAACGAAGCAACACGCATGGCCGAAGCGATTTTGTTCGCCTCTGCTGAGCCTGTGTCTGAGAAGGCGCTTGCCGATCGCTTGCCGGATGGTATCGACATTACACAGGTCATGTCCGAGCTTTCATCTTTCTACTCCAAACGTGGCGTAAATTTGGTGCGAGTGGAAAATAGCTGGGCGCTTCGCACGGCGTCAGATCTTTCGTTCCTCATGAGCCGCGAACAGGTCAATGTTCGAAAGTTGTCGCGCGCAGCGTTGGAGGTGCTCGCGATTATTGCTTACCACCAACCTGTAACCCGCGCGGAAATGGAAGAGGTGCGCGGTGTCGAGACATCCAAGGGCACGCTCGATGTCCTTCTGGAAAGCGGTTGGATCAAAATGCGTGGTCGCCGAAAGACACCAGGGCGGCCTGTAACCTACGGCACAACGCTGGCGTTTCTTGACCATTTCGGTCTCAGCGAAGTGCGTGATTTGCCCGGTATGGATGAGCTAAAGGCGGCCGGGCTTTTATCGTCCCGATTGCCGAAAGACTTCATTGCAACGGCGCCTAATATCGATCCTGACGAGCTGACCGATGATGAAGAACCGCTGGAAGACATCGATCTTGAGGCTTTGGGCCTTTTGTCGCCCAAGGTCGTCGATGATTGACGCCAAGCGTGCGTAGGCTCTAAAGGGCTGAAACGCTAAGCGGATATCGCACTTGCATGGTTCTAGCCCCTGTTAAACAAAGCGTCGGCGTTGCCTTTGCCGCTGACTTGCAGCTGGATGATGTTCATCTGCGCTATGGTGGCCTTGATATCCTTAAGGGCATATCGCTGAAGGTTGAGCCGGGTGAGGTTGTGTGCCTTCTGGGTCCATCGGGGTCAGGCAAGACGAGTTTGTTGCGCGTTGCAGCTGGTCTGGAGCCACAAACCTCCGGGCAGGTCTTCATGAACAGCAAGTTGATTGCGGGTAACGGTGTTTTCGTTCCGCCGGAGAAGCGTTCTGTTGGTTTGATGTTTCAGGACTTTGCGCTTTTTCCGCACCTGACCGTATTGGACAATGTTCGCTTCGGTTTACGTGGACTGGGGCAATCACTGGCAAAGAGTGAAGCACAACGCGCTATCGAGCGAGTCGGTCTTGCTCATCACATGCATGCCTATCCCAACGTCTTGTCTGGTGGTGAACAACAACGTGTGGCCTTGGCAAGGGCGCTTGCGCCACGTCCATCAGTGATGTTGATGGACGAGCCATTTTCTGGTCTCGATACGCGTTTGAAAGATGAAATCCGGGCTCAGACCCTGTCAATTTTGCGCGAGACACGCGCGACCACCATCATGGTGACGCACGATGCTGAAGAAGCCATGCGTATGGGAGATCGTATTGCGCTGCTTCGCGACGGCCGCATCATTCAATTTGACACTTCTGAAGCGCTCTATAACGCGCCCGTCGATTTGTTCACCGCCGGTTTCTTCGCCGAACTGAACAAAATCCAAGCTATCGCCCAAAATGGCAAGGCGCACACAGCGCTTGGGGACTTTGCCGTATCGCCTCATATACGCGACGGCAGCCCGGTGACAGTTGCTATACGGATTACCGGTATCGAAATTGTAGATGCGGCCTTAAGTAGCGATGGCGTCCTCGGCGGTGTCGTTTCCCGTCGCTTTTTGGGTGATATGGAACACATTTCGCTGGCCGTTAGCGGCCAAATCGACAAAATCGCCGCGCGCGTTAAAGCTGGCGTTTTGTCGCCCGGCGTTAGGGATGTCCGCATTTCTATACGTTCGGAGGATATAATGGTGTTTGAAAGCACAGGACAAACAGACTAAGTGAACATCGAAACAGATTTCTGGGAGAGACTTCATGGGTGCTTTTAGCATTTGGCAGTGGCTAATTGTCCTTGCGATTATTCTTTTACTCTTCGGTACCGGTCGCATTGCGCCGCTTATGGGCGAAATGGCAAAGGGCCTCAAAGCGTTCCGCAAAGGCATGTCCGATGACGGGGATGAGGTAAAAGAGGCAGCAACTGACACAGCAAAGACGGTTGAGCATAAAGCTGAAGAGACCGTTGAGGCGGTCAAAGAGACAGCGAAGAAGAGCTGATACTCTTAGTCGCCATCGCTAGTGAGCGTCTCGCGCACGCCCCTTTGAGGAAACTACGTTAATGCTGCCTTCTTTCGGCTGGACCGAAATGTTGATGATCGCCATTGTCCTGATCGTTGTGATCGGGCCAAAGGACGCGATCGCCATGATGAAAAGCGTTTCAAAGAGTTTGAAAGGCTTTCGGCAAATGGCTGGCGATCTCCAACGCCAATTCAATGAAGCCTTGGACGAAGCAGATCTTGGCGATATCAAAGATGTCGCCAAGGAGATGCGTGAGCTGGATCCGCGAAAGCAGATTAAGGACGCTTTCAAGCCGCTGGAAGATGTCGGCAAAGAAATTGCCGATGATTTTGGTGACGGGGCTGATGAGATTGAGGCCCCGGCTGTTCAGCGTAGCAGTGTAGACAATTCCCTTGACGAAGCTGGCGCGAAGATGCGCGCTGCGCAAGCTGAGATAAAGCCGAAGGCCATCGTTTCACTTGATGATACGCCGCCGGTCAAAACGCCTTCATCGACAAAAAGGCCGGCTGCCAGGAAAGCACCTGCCAAGAAGCCGACGAAAGCTGCCGCGACTGGAACGAAAACAGCGGCAAAGACGCCAGCAACGAAAAAGCCGGCGACCAAAGCTGCTGCTGCCAAAACAACGACGACAAAACCAGCGTCCGCAAAAAGGCCTGCCACTAAGAAACCGGCTGCCAAAAAGCCGACTAGCAGCACAAGTAAGGCAGCGGCGAAAGCACCTGCGGCCTCACCGGCAGGGGATGAAACGTGAGCGGCGTATCCGAGCAGGAAACGGAAAAAATGGATGCGACCGCAGCGCCGTTGCTGGTCCATTTGGCCGAACTGCGTAACCGGCTTATTTGGTGCGTCATCACCTTCGTGATTGGCTTTATCCTTTGCTATGCCATTGCGACGCCGATCTTCAACTTCCTGGTCGAGCCGTATCAGGTGGCGGTGCGTTGGCTTGATCGTGATCCGGCAGCCACCGCGTTTATCTTTACTGCACCGCAAGAGTTCTTCTTCACGAGCATCAAGATCGGTGCATTTGGCGGGCTGGTTCTGGCGTTTCCGATGATTGCCACGCAGCTCTACATGTTTATTGCCCCAGGGCTATACTCCAATGAAAAATCTGCGTTTTTTCCGTTCTTGATTGCGACGCCGATCCTTTTCCTCATTGGCGCGGCTCTCGTTTATTTCATGATCATCCCCATGGCGATGTGGTTCTTCTTGTCCATGGAACAGCCGGGCGGCGATGGTGTTGTCAGCATTCAAAACTTGCCGCGTGTGTCGGAGTACCTTTCGCTGATCATGACGCTCATTTTTGCGTTTGGCCTCGTATTCCAGCTGCCCGTAGCGATCACTTTGCTCGCTAAGGCGGGATTGGTTCGCGCTGAGTCTTTGGTGAGCAAACGCAAATATGCCATCGTCATCGCGTTCATCGCGGCTGCTATTTTGACCCCGCCCGACCCGGCTACGCAATTTGGTTTGGCGATTCCAACTCTCCTTCTCTATGAATTGTCGATCTTCCTGGCGCGTCGTGTGCAGCCACCGGCCTATGAGCTTGATTTGGACGATGATGAAGATGAGGAAGTCGAAGCGGGCGTAGAAGACAAAGCCAAGACTTGATTAGCTTTCGGCTTGACGTTTAGCCCGCAAACCGCGATTGCACCCACAGTTTTAACCGTCACTTCAAGGTGTTGCCATGCTCGATATCCGCTGGATCCGCGAGAACCCGCAGGCGCTTGACCAAGCGCTCGCCAAACGGGGTGCTGAGCCGCAATCGTCGTCCTTGATCGCGCTCGACGAAGAGCGACGTAACCATGTCACCAAAGTGCAGGAAGCCCAGGCACGCCGCAATGCAGCCTCCAAAGAGATTGGTGCAGCCATGGGGCAGGGCGATGCTGAAAAAGCTGAACAGCTGAAAGCTGAAGTCGGTGAGCTGAAAACGTTCCTGTCTGCTGCCGAGGAAACTGAGCGGGGCTTGAACGATCGGTTGCGCGATGCGCTAGCCTCCATACCCAATGTCCCGCTCGACGACGTGCCGGAAGGTACCGATGAAGCGGACAATGTTGAGGTACGCCGTGTGGGCGACCAACCGAACTTTGACTTTGAGCCGAAAGAACATTTCGATCTGGGCGAGGCGCTCGGCCAGATGGACTTTGAGACGGCGGCAAAAATGTCTGGGTCCCGGTTTACGCTCATGTCCGGCGGCTTGGCGCAGTTGGAACGGGCACTTGGTCAGTTTATGCTCGATGTGCACACGCAAGAGCATGGCTACACCGAAGTCAGCCCGCCACTATTGGTGCGTGACGATGCGATGTTTGGCACGGGGCAACTGCCGAAATTCAGTGAGGATTTGTACCGTGCCGGCGATGAGCATTGGCTAATCCCAACTGCTGAAGTGTCGCTCACCAACATCGTTCGAGATGCCATCGTCGATGAGGGTTATCTGCCGCGCCGCTATACAGCGCTAACGCCGTGTTTCCGGTCTGAAGCAGGGTCTGCGGGCCGTGATACCAAAGGTTATCTGCGCCAGCACCAATTCTACAAGGTAGAGCTGGTTTCCATAACAGATGAGGAAAGCTCCATCGAAGAGCATGAGCGCATGACCAAGTGCGCCGAGACCATTTTGGAGCGGTTAGGCCTACCATTCCGGACGATGGTGCTTTGTACAGGCGACATGGGTTTTGGTGCGCAAAAGACCTATGATCTGGAGGTATGGCTGCCGGGTCAGGGCCAATACCGTGAAATCTCGTCCTGTTCGGTTTGTGGCGACTTTCAGGCACGCCGGATGAATGCGCGCTATCGCGTGAAGGATGAAAAGCAGCCGCGCTTTGTTCACACGCTCAATGGCTCCGGCACGGCGCTTGGCCGTGCCTTGATCGCGGTGATGGAAAACTATCAGAACGCGGATGGGTCCATTACGGTGCCGGACGTTTTGCGGCCTTATATGGGCGGCAAGGATGTTATTTCAGCTTAAGTGAGATAGGTTGCCTGGATGCGAATCCTCATAACCAATGATGACGGCATCCATGCCGAAGGGCTGGCGGTTCTGGAACGGATCGCCGCCCAACTTTCCGATGATATCTGGGTGGTGGCACCGGAAACAGACCAATCGGGTCTTGCCCATTCCTTGACGCTCAATGATCCGCTTCGACTACGACAAATCACCGACCGGCGATTTGCACTACGCGGTACGCCGACGGACTGCGTGATCATGGGTGTTACCCACGTGATGCCAGAAAAGCCTGATCTCGTTCTTTCTGGTGTGAATGCCGGGCACAATGTAGCCGATAGCGTGACCTATTCGGGTACGATTGCCGGGGCGATGG
Source organism: Pseudomonadota bacterium (assembly GCA_039815825.1). Classification (GTDB taxonomy): domain Bacteria; phylum Pseudomonadota; class Alphaproteobacteria; order Rhizobiales; family Rhizobiaceae; genus JBCBDX01. Next base: position 26,073 of record JBCBYO010000018.1, on the reverse strand, counting down.
AGGGAACTGTTCTCGGCATCCGTTCCATCGCGCTGTCACAAGCTTACAATTTTGAGGATCATCGGCGGATTGTGCGATGGGAAACAGCTGAAACGCACGCGCCTGATCTCCTGCGCAAATTGGTGACTATCGACATGGCGCCGGGTACATTTTTGAATGTAAATTTTCCGCACTGTTTGCCTGATGAGGTTGGTGGCACGGTAGCAACCGAACAAGGGCGTACTGATTTTGCGATGTTCACCGAAGAGCGATTTGATGGTCGCGGCATGCCCTATTTCTGGTTGAAATTCCGTGGTTCGATCCGCGATGAAGGCGAGAACAGCGATTTTGGCGCTATCCAAAAGAATCTGATTTCCGTCACGCCACTTACGCTTAATTTGACGGCCCGCGAAGCGATGGCGAGCGTTCAGTCGAAGTTGGGAGCCGTCTAGTGGGGACGGCGCTTGGGATGGCCACTGCGTTAAGCCGGGCGGACCATGAAGGTTTTGCTGCATTCTTGTTGCGGATCCGAGCTGCCGGTATTTCAAATCACCCGTTGGAAACAGCTATTGAGAGTGTGACCCGGCGGGTTTTCGTTGATCCTGCCTATCACGGAGCTGTTTGGGGTAGCCGGGGTATTCCGATCGATTGCGGCGAGGTGCTCGAAGGGTTGGATCAGCAAGCCATGATGATCGACCGATTGGAACTTTCCAACGATCATCGCGTATTGGAGATCGGTACCGGGTCCGGCTATAGCGCCGCCATCATGGCCAAGTTGGCCAAGCGCGTGTTCACAATTGAGCGTTTCAAGCGCCTTCATGCGTCGGCGAGCGAGACGTTGCGGCAGCTTGAAATTGAAAATGTGGTTTGTTCTCACGCCAGCGCAGAGACCGACCTTCCAGCCTTGGAAGGCCCTTTCGATCGGATCATTTGCTGGGCGGCTTATGATGAGTTGCCGCGGGCGTTTAGCGAGCAGCTTACCTCAGGCGGGAAGATCATTTGCGCTGTTGGCGAGGCCGACAAACCGCAAATCCTTTTGCGGCTTACGAAAGTGGGTAGTCGTTTTGAGCGTGAAGATATTGGCGTGGTGCGCATGCAGATGATCAAATCAGGTTTGCCGGAAACCCTCTGATCTTACGGAGAATTTTTCCCCAATTCACGCTGCTTAACCGTCAGGTAACATTAACAGGTTCTAATGAAGTCCCGAAGTTTTTACCTGTTGGGCCTGTAATGCGTGAGAATAATGCCCGCAGCGTCATCGCTGCACGTCATATGCGGACCGTAAGCGTTTTAGCGCTGTGTGCCGTCCTTGCCGGCTGTGCCGGAGATGTGAAGCGCTTTTCTGACAATTTCTACACCAATGCGGTTCCAAGCCGTCCGCCCGCACCGGTGCAAACTGCTTTCCCTGGCTCATCGGCGCCAGTTTATGCTGCAAGCCCGCAGTACCAAACGGCACCTGTCTATGGGGCGCAGCCGCAATACACGCCGCCAGCGCCTGGTGCCTTGGATGAATTTTCAACGGGTTCTGTGCCAACGGCACCAAATGTTGTTAGCCGAACGCCGTTGCCGGCAACGCCTCAAGTGGCGACCCAAGTAACACCGCCGCCATTGCCTGCACCCGCAGCGCCGACGGTGGCCGCGCAGCCGCAATCGCAAGGCGAGGGCTGGACACGCACCGGCGGAACCTACATCACCATGCGCCAAGGTGAGACCGTATATAATCTGGCCAAACGTTATGGCGTTCCGGCCAACGCGATCATGGAAGCCAATGACATTAAGGACGCTACATCGGTTCAAGCCGGACAACGTGTCTTGATACCGGTCTACGTCTATTCGCGTACCGCGCCAGCAAGCACACCTGACGCTGATCCGAACGTTGTCCGCGCTTCGTCATCGGTAGGCGGGCGTTCCGATGTGCCCATTTCAAGTGCGCCGACGCCGGCGACAAGACCCACCGCAAATGTTGCTGTGGTATCCCCATCTGTTGCACCGGGCGGTCGCTATGTCGTCCAAGCTGGCGACACGCTCTACGGCATTTCGCGCAAGACCGGCGCGAGCGTCGATGCTATCAGACGCACCAACAGTCTTACCGGCGACACATTGCGCATTGGCCAGTCTTTGATAGTGCCGGGACTGACGTCCACGCGTTCGCAAAATCTTGCCAGCAACGTGCCGTTGGATCGCGCCGTCACTGGTGCGACACCCAGCGTAGCGCCTGCTCCGAAACCAGATCAGGTTGCACCGTATACACCGCCGTCTGTTTCTACGATTGACCGCAATGCAACGGCTAGTGCACCAGCATCAACTGGCCTGAATTCGTTGCGTTGGCCAGCGCGTGGCCGGATCGTCTCGGCTTTTGGCTCTGATGTTGGCGGCAAGGCCAACGATGGTATCGATATTTCCTTGCCTATCGGCACACCGGTTAAAGCGGCCGAAAACGGTACTGTTATCTATGCTGGTGACGGCCTGAAGGAGTTGGGCAAGACCATCCTCGTTCGCCATGGCGATGGGCTGGTGACAGTTTACGGGCATGTGAACGATTTAAAGGTATCTCGTGGTGATCAAGTCACACGCGGCCAAGAGATCGCTGCATCGGGAATGACAGGTGCTGCGCGTCAGCCGCAGTTGCATTTTGAAGTGCGCAAAGACACCAAACCGGTCAATCCAACGAAATACCTAAACTGACTATTGTAGTTTTTTGCCCAGTCGCCCGGCAAGATCGACCGTAAATTGCCATGCAACACGTCCCGATCTCGCGCCCCGCGTCGTTGACCATTCCAACGCGTCACGGCGCAGCGTTTCGGGGTCTATTTTGAGCGCGAAATGATCGGCATATGCGTGGATCATTTCCAGATATTCATCTTGCGAGCATTTGTGAAAACCGAGCCACAGTCCGAAGCGATCCGATAGCGAGACTTTTTCTTCCACCGCTTCAGCGGGATTGATGGCTGTGGATCGTTCGTTTTCGATCATATCACGCGGCAGCAAATGGCGTCTGTTGGATGTCGCATAGAAGATAACATTAGGCGGGCGACCTTCGACGCCGCCATCCAGCGCCGCCTTCAATGATTTATATGTCGTGTCATCCTTGTCGAACGAGAGATCATCGCAAAACAGAATGATCTTCTCTGGGCATTGACGCAGTGCGTTGAGCAAGCGCGGCAGTGCGTTAATGTCTTCGCGATGGATCTCGATTAGCTTCAGCGATGTTTTGGTTTCCTGCAGCACTTTTGCATGCGACGCTTTGACCAACGATGATTTGCCCATACCCCGTGCGCCCCACAACAACACATTGTTGGCTGGCAGATCGGAAGCAAAGCGCATTGTGTTTTCAAGCAGCTGATCTCTGACGCGGTCGACACCGCGGATCAGTGCAAATTCCACCCGATTAATCGTTGGAACGGGTAAGATAGTCGCATTGGTCGCGTCAAAGACAAACCCGTCTGCTTTTTCTAGGTCAGCATCGATGGTTGATGTGCCGGTGGCGCGTTCCAAGGCCTGTGCCATGCGCTCCATCGAGGCTTCCAACCTGGCCAGACGCTCATTTAAACTGTCATCACTCATCGCAATCGTCCAATTTGGCCCCATTCCAAGCTGTGTATGCTACGGGTTTTGGTTGCATTGATAACCGGCCTGACTATATCTGCGCACAATTTCAAGGCATTGCGCCAAAAAACGACCGGAGTTCTTCATGCTGATTTCGCCCGCTTATGCTCAAGCTGCAGGCGCACCTGCCGGTGGCGGCGACATTCTTATCACTATGCTGCCATTTATCCTGATCTTTGTGATCATGTACTTCCTGATTATTCGGCCGCAGCGCCAACAGATGAAAAAGCGCGAAGAAATGCTGACCGCTATTCGTCGCAATGACACGATCGTGACCGGCGGTGGTGTGATCGGCAAAGTGACCAAAGTTGTCGACGACAATGAAGTTGAAGTCGAAATCGCGCAGAACACGAAGATCCGCGTCATGCGTTCAATGATCGCAGATGTGCGGGTCAAGGGTGAACCTGCTGCTGCCAACGATACCGGCAAGAAATAGACAAACTGCACAGGTGCTTGTTGTGCAACATGGCCTTAGCACCCACCTTTGAGACCAAGCGCGCGCTGAACCGATTGGACGATCATGCTTTATTTTTCGCCGTGGAAGACTGTATTGATTTGGCTGACCGTTATGGTCGGCGTGATGTTTGCTCTGCCCAATGTCTACACACAGTCGCTGCGCGATAGCCTTCCGTCCTTTATTCCCAATGACAGCATGGCGCTTGGACTTGATCTTCAAGGCGGTGTCCATCTTCAACTGAAGCTGGACCGTGAAGAATTGCTCGCGGATCGGCTTGAAAGCGTACGCGATGAGGCACGGCGTCTCCTTCGCGCTGAGTCAATCGGATACACCGGACTTCGCGGGCAGGGGCAGACTGTTTCTTTCACGCTTCGTGATGTTTCTGAGCGTGATGCTGCCCGGCAAGCATTGTCAGATATCACCGCTGCCACTTCTGCAGGTCTGTTGTCTGGTGGCACGATCACAGAGGTTGGCTTGACGGCAGGCAATGATGGTCGCTTTGAATTGGACCTGACCGACGCTGGCCTTGATTTCCGCATGGCCAATGCCGTTGCACAGACGGTAGAAGTTTTGCGGGGCCGGATCGATGAGTTGGGTACGACCGAACCCGTTATTCAACGCCAAGGTACGGATCGCATTATCGTTCAGGTTCCTGGACTCGATGATCCGCAGCGGTTGAAAGACATCATCGGCACGACCGCGCGCCTTACATTCCAGATGGTGGATTCAGAAAACTCCATCGAGGGCGCCATTAGCGGAACCCCGCCTGTCGGCACTGAGGTGCTTTACTCAACCGATGATCCACCCATTCCATATCTGCTGGAAACACGTGAAGTTGTTTCCGGTGAAAATCTGGATGACGCGCAAGCCGGATTTGATCAGGTCACGTCGGAGCCGATTGTTACGTTCCGGTTTGATGGTACCGGCGCTCAACGGTTTGGTCGTGCGACACAGGAAAATGTCGGGCGGCGGTTTGCCATTGTGCTTGATGACGCCGTCATTTCCGCCCCGACAATCCGCGAGCCGATTTTGGGTGGCTCTGGTCAGATTTCGGGCGGTTTTACGGTAGAGGGCGCGAATGATCTGGCGATCCTGTTGCGCGCTGGTGCATTGCCGCTCACACCCACATTCGTGGAAGAGCGGACTGTTGGTCCGTCATTGGGCGCTGACTCGATCGCAGCTGGCGAAATCGCTGGCATCGTCGGCGCGATCGCCGTGTTGGTCTTTATGGTCGCTGCTTACGGGTTGCTCGGCATCATCGCCAACCTGGCGCTTGCGATAAACATTATTCTGGTTATCGCCGCGCTTTCGGCGCTGGGGGCGACGCTGACGCTTCCGGGGATCGCCGGCATCGTTTTGACCGTTGGTATGGCGGTGGACTCCAACGTTTTGATTTTTGAACGCATACGGGAAGAACGGATCGGCGGGCGCTCGCTCATTCAGTCGATTGACGCCGGCTTTCAGCGTGCCCTGACAACTATCGTCGATGCTAACGTCACCACGCTTATCGCTGCGATCATCCTTTTCTACCTGGGCTCAGGCCCTATTCGCGGGTTCGCCGTAACGCTCGCAATTGGCATTATCACCACCGTTTTCACCGCGTTCGTGTTGACCCGGTGGATGGTGGCATTCTGGCTGCGTCGCACTAAACCAAAAGCGCTGCCATCAGGGCTTGTGCGTTATCTTCGTCCTGATCTGAACATCAAATTCATGTGGCTTCGCCGTCTTTCGTTTACCGGCTCGGCTGTCACCCTGATTGCATCGGTTGTGCTTTTCGCGACCGTTTCAATGAACCTTGGTATCGACTTTAAAGGCGGCTCACTCATCGAGGTTCAGTCGAAAACCGAAATCGCTGATACCGGCGCTATTCGAAATGCGCTTGGGGATTTGAACCTTGGCGATGTGCAAGTCCAAGAGTTTGGTACTGAACGCGACGTTCTGATCCGTGTTGAAAGCCAAGGCGGCGGTGACAATGCTGAGCAAACCGTCATTACCAAGGTTCGAGGCGCGCTGGAGGGTGATTATGATATCCGGCGGGTTGAAGTCGTCGGCCCGACAGTCTCCGGCGAATTGGCAACGGCAGGTACGATTGCTGTCTTGGCCGCGCTGGCTGCGATCCTGATCTATATTTGGTTGCGTTTTGAATGGCAGTTCGCTCTTGGTGCAATCATCGCGACAACGCACGATGTGATTTTGACCATTGGTATGTTCGTTATCACCGGGCTTGAGTTCAACCTGTCGTCAATTGCTGCGATTTTGACGATCGTCGGCTATTCGCTCAACGATACGGTCGTTGTCTATGACCGCGTGCGCGAAAATTTACGCCGGTATCGCAAGATGGAGCTGACCGATCTTCTCGATATGTCGATGAACCAGACACTGCCGCGCACAATTCTCACATCGGTTACGACGCTTCTCGCCTTGTTTGCCCTCTTCATATTCGGCGGTGAGGTGCTCCGCTCGTTCGTGGCAGCGATGATTTTTGGTGTCGTCGTCGGTACCTATTCATCGATTTTCATCGCGGCACCGGTCCTGATCATGTTCCGGTTGCGCCCTGGATCGATTGATAAAAATCGAGGTGATGCAGACAAAGAAAAAGCTGCGACCGCCAACACGATGCCTATCCAGCTGGATGACATGTAGTTTTCATGACGGCATCCAAGGAGCCAATCCGTGCGGGTATAGAAATGCGAGCGGCGCACTTTCCCGGTCGCGCTTCCATCGACGCCTATGGCAACGGCGGATTTCGGTTCGCTGACATGAGCCATCAGGGTTCTATCCTGATGCTGCCGTCTGGAATTTATGCGTGGAATGTTCAGTCATTTGCCGACGTTACGATGGATACGCTTAGCGAAATTGTGTCCGATGCCGATGATATTGAGGTGCTGTTGTTCGGCTGTGGCAGTGACCTTCTTCCTGTCCCCAAGGCGCTCAAGCAATCGCTCGGCGAACTTGGCATTCGTACCGAGCCTATGAGCACCGGCGCAGCGGTGCGAACCTACAATGTGCTTATGGCAGAAGATCGCCAAGTGGCGGCTGCGTTGATCGCTGTCGATGAAGCCAAATCGGCACGATGACCGACCCTTCGCACACCGGAAACGATCTGCTTGCTAGCCTTAAAGCAACTGATCCAGTTCGCTACGCCGCCGTTCTTTATATGCCAGAGGAAAAACGACTGGCGGTTGCCAGTCTCTGGCTTTTTCAAACGCAGATCGAGCGCATCAGGGACCTTGTTTCGGAGCCTTTGCCCGGCGAAATTCGCCTTCAATGGTGGCGTGACGTGCTGGACGGAGTGCGTGATGGCGAGGCCAGACAAAATCCTCTGGCTGCAGCACTTATTGAAACTGTTGACACGAACGGTCTGTCACGGGACCGCATTGGTGCTTATCTTGAGACGATGGTGTTTGATCTTTACGACGATCCGATGCCGGATATCGGCCAGTTTGAGGGCCATATGGGTGAGACGCACTCGGTGTTCTTCCAAATGGTCTGTCAGATATTGTTGGGTGAGCCTTTACAAAATGGCGATGCTGCGGGCCATGCCGGTGTCGCCTATGGCGTCTCTCAATGTCTCCTGAGTCTCGCCAAACACCGGTCGCGCGGCCAAATTTATCTGCCTGCTGAGTTGTTTGCGAACAACAGCGTCTCCATCGAAGAATGGCGCGCCTTTGAGATCAGCGCGAACAAGTGCGAGGCGGTAAAAGAGTTTGCTGCCTACGGATATGACCATTTGTCAAAAGCCAAGGCAGCCCTTGTAACGCTTCCAAAGGCTTGCCATCCCGCACTTTTGCCGTTGGCTGTGTCTGCCAAAGTCTTCCGTGATGCCCAAAAAGATCCGGCGACATTCCTTGCATCTCCAGTTGCTTATGGTGCGTTGCAGGTGCACTGGTCGATTTTGGTTGCCGCGCTGCGTGGACTATAATTGGCGCTTCAAACGAGCACTCGATATGGAATTGTTAGTATTGGCGATTGGGGTTGTGTTCGGCGTAGCGCTGATTGTGTCGTTGGTGCACTTTACCGGTGGTTCAAAGCCGCGTCGGTTTGCGAGCGCCAAGGATGCGCTGGCGGTTTTCCAGTCTCATTATCGAGATGTTGAGGTCGAGAGTGTTCACTTGGCCATCGGTGGCGGCGATGCATTGGTGATCATCGCCGACGATGGCGGTATAGCTCATTTGGCAATGTTGGGCGCCAATCCGTTCATCAGACTTCTTAGCGCGGATGATCTCGCCGATGCCAGGATCGTCACTGAAGAAATCGCAATCGTTTTGCCAGCGGACGGTTTGTCTGTGGCCGGTCGGAAATTGCTGTTTGATGATCGAACTGTTTTGAGCGAGATTACCCCTCATATCGCGAGAAATTTCGATAATTGAGGTTGCATGAATTTAGACCAACTGGTGCCGAACTACCCGGACGTTACACAAATCGCCATACCGTTTTTTGTGCTCGCCATCGTAGTCGAGATATTTCTATTGCGTCGGCTTCGCAAGGAGCAGCTTGCGGGCTTTGAAACACGTGACACGCTTACATCCTTGATGATGGGTGTCGGTAATGTGGTTGCAGGCCTCTTGTTCGGCTTCATCGCCTTCGGTGTTCTCATGTGGGCGTGGCAGTTTCGGGTTTATGACTTCGGCTTTTCCTGGTGGGCGATCCTGTTGTGCTTTGTGGTCGATGATTTGCGCTATTATTGGTATCACCGCATTGCGCATCGGTCGCGCTGGGTTTGGGCCGAACATATCAACCACCATTCATCGCAGCACTATAATCTCTCGACCGCTTTGCGTCAGAGTTGGACTGGCACGTTCACCGGAATGTTCATACTGCGCATACCGTTGGTGCTCGTCGGATTTCACCCGGTCCTGATTGCTTTTGTCGGTGGATTGAACCTGATCTATCAGTTTTGGATCCATACCGAGGCGATCGGCAAGATGTGGAGGCCGTTTGAGTTGATTTTCAACACGCCTTCGCACCACCGGGTTCACCATGCCACGAACCCGCGTTATTTGGATTCGAATTATGCGGGCACGTTGATCATTTGGGATCGAATGTTTGGTTCTTTTGTGGAAGAGCGTGATGAAGACATGCCGCGCTACGGCTTGGTAAAGAACATCGGTACCTTTAACCCCGTCAAAGTGGCGTTCCACGAATGGTGGGCCATGTTTGCTGACGCCGCGCGGCCCGGCCTGACACTGCGCCAGCGTTTTGGCTACCTTTTCATGCCACCCGGTTGGAGCCACGATGGCAGCAGGGAAGATACCGCGAGAATCAAGGCCGATTACGTGCGCCGGCATCCTGATCAAGCGGGTATGCCCGGGCTCCCGAAGGAAGTTAAAGAATAGGCGCTGCTGTTAGGGTTGGGGCAGGGTGATTGTTTCGTCTGGTGAATTGATTTGTATCGTGCGGGTGATCGTTGCCCCGACAAACTCTGTTTCAATTCGCCACGGAAAACCGGATTGAGCGTCTACCCAATAGATAACCGAATAGTCTTGCCCGTTTGACTGGAGCACGGTGCGTGCTTGCAATTGGTGAACGGTTTTGCCGTCCATTTCTATGTTGAATTGGCATTCAATGTCAGTGGCAATTTCCGCCTGGGTCGCCAAATCGGTTGCACGTTTTTCAAGATCTTCGGCTGAATAGGTTTGCACCAGGTTCCATGTTTCGCCGCCGTCGGTGGTTGAGTAGAAATTCTCGTCCAACGAAAGCGATTGAGGCGTGCCATTCTCATCCATGTACATCGCCTTGTTGGCGCCGGTGGAAACCGCCGTTCCTTTGTACTCGTTTCCTGCCACGGACGATGTAATTTCCTGGCGCATGGGTACCGGCCCATCCACCATTACCATTTGTGCCCGTGTCAGCGCTTCGCAGTCTTGCGCGAACGCTGGCGCTGAAAGAGTGAGTAATGCTGCCAAGGCAAGTAAGGTACGCATGGGCAAAGGGTGACGCGATGCGCGCACTTGGTCAAGGCCTGAGCCACGCATGCTGATCAGTTAGGCTTCCGATCATTGACCATTGTGTCCGATCCCATGCCGCGTGTCGCCTGATCGAAGATATCATTATCGCCGCTGACGATAGCAAGCAGGATGGCGCCCTCAAGCTGCGCAAGTAATGCAAGAGCAGCACCTTCCCGATCATTCGATTGAGGGAAGCTATCCAAAAGGCTGTCTTTCAGTGCGCCAAAGAATTTACGCGCTTGCTCGGTTACGTCGTTTGGCAAGTCACCGCTTTCGGCGGCCAGCAGTCCGCAAAGGCACATTTTCCCATCGGTTTTCAGGCTTTGCCCAAAAAGATGGCGTAACCGGCCTACGCGCTTTTTGGGGGGCGCTTCATTCAGCTTGGTCATAAAGCGTTGGTGATAGACCTCCGTAACTTTGACAACCAGGGCCGCCTTGGTCGGGAAATAATGGTGGACACCGGCGTTCGTCAGCCCGGTGTCACGCGCAATGTCGCGAAAAGAAAAACCATTATAGCCACCAACGCGAATGCGATCCTCCGCGGCTTTTAAGATGCGGTCTTGCGTTTCCATGCTTTCATCTCGTTCAATTGGCGGTAGACGGCCTCAGCGGCTTCAAACGCACCCTCCAAGAAGCCACCATTAGCGGCTGCGTTTTCTGATCCTGCAAAAAAGAGGCGATGTGTGGCGTGTTGCGGTTGGTAGTGCGGATGAGTGGTCGGTAGCGTTTTGTCATCGCCGGTTGCCGTGAATGGGTCGGCGCTCCAATCTTTGACCAGGACGTCAGTTGGCGCGGCCGCACCAGATCCAAAAAGGCGCACCAGTTGCTCTACGCTTCGGGTTTTGAAATCCGGTGCACTTGCAGCACCGGGAACTGCAAAGCCAAAAAGCGCTCCGTCGGACAGGTCATAAGGCGAAGCGTCGTGTATTTCCGCTAACGGACCGCAGTGCGAAATTGCGTCGCCGTTCAGGCCCATTTCACGCCAAAAAGGGGTTGGGTAACGCGCAACCAGTTTGGCATGACCCGCCATCCACGTCGGCACATCACGTGCTTTAACCCCGAGTTTTGTCATCAGCCTCGGAGGAAGGGCGAGGACGGCCCGTCCTGCCATAAGTTTCACGTCGCCGGTTTCTATGATCACCTCATCGTTGCGCTCTTCGATCGCGTTCACGGCTTTATTTAGATGAAGACGACTGCCCAGTTTTTGGGCCAGCGCATTTGTTACGGTCGACAGGCCACCTTCTATCCGCAACGCGTCTCCCATAGTCGCCATCGCAAGGTCCCGGCGTATTTGACCTTGCTCATTTTCGAACACCAGATTGCCGGCGCTGTGTTGGGCAAAGACGGAGAGGCCAAGATTGCGCGCAAGTGAAAGAAGGCGCGTATTGTGCGGCCACAGCCACGCAGGGCCCAGGTCGAAGCCGCCTTGTGATAGCACTCGGCCTCCGGCCCGGTCGCGCGCCTCAAAAACAATCACATCTGTCTCGTCAGCCTGCAACATCGAGGCCAATGCGAGGCCGGATAGGCCTGCTCCTATGACGGCGACTTCGGCCCTGCTCATCATGAAGCGCGCTCGGTCACGTGGCGTAAGTGGCCAGATTTGATCCAAACATGAGCGCCATTTTGTCCCGCTTGGGCGTCGAACGTTGAACCCTGGGGCACTCGCAACCAATCCCACCGGCTAAGCGCATCTCCTGCAGTTTTGAACGAGCCATCGATAACGAAGACTTCCAAGCCGCCCGAGGCGTCGATCGTGCGCTTTGTGCCGGGTTCCCAATGTTCCATGGTGACTTGTTCGCGGCTGTCAGCGTGTAGGTTGAGCGCTTTGATTCCGTCGGACGCATCGGCCCAAGGCCCTGCATTAGTGTCGATTTGCACCTGCGTGCGATCCGACAAATCAAACTGATGCAGTTTCACCAAAATCGTCGCGCCATCCTGCGCGGCTGGCGTGTGGGATGATGTGGGTGGGTTGCGCACATATGAGCCGACCGGGAAATCGCCATCTTCGTCTTGGAATGTTCCTTCCAGCACCAAATATTCTTCACCGCCATCATGGGTATGCGCGGAAAACGCGCTGCCGGGCGCGAAGCGCACAATCGTCGTGGCACGGGCAACTTCTTCGCCGACCCTATCCAGTATCTTTCGCTCAACGCCGGCCATCGGTGAGGGCACCCATTCATTTTCATCAAAGCGAACGATCACGCGTTCGTTGAAATCTGCATTCACTCTCATTGCACTTTCCTTGCGCTTACCTACTGGTAGGTAGGTGGAGCTGATATGCGGATTTGCAAGCTGGGTCACGCAGGTGTGATCAGCCCCTTATGAGCTTAATTATCAGGACGGCGAGGAACGGGGCCGGTTTCGTGTTAGGCATCGCGGGCTCACTCTGCGGCCTGAACCATCTCCACGCTCAACCATTCCTGCACATCTGCCATTGCCCTAGATGTCATCGCCCGCTTTTTCGCCTGTGCTTTGTCTTTGCCACGAAATTTGCCCTGCCAGCCCTCAGGCTTTTTCACAGTGCCGTCTGGCAAAGGTGGAAAGAGGCCAAAATTGATGTTCATAGGCTGGAAAGAACGCTTGCCGGGTTCCTCATCATTACTGATATGGCCGCCGGTAATATGATTCAACAAAGCGCCGAAAGCCGTTGTTATTGGGGGCAAATCTGGTTTTTCGCTCAATTGTTCGGCGCTTGCGAACCGGCCCGCCAAAAGGCCGATGGCCGCGCTTTCGACATAGCCTTCGCAGCCCGTAATCTGGCCGGCGAAACGCAGCCCTTCGCGTGATTTCAGTGTCAGGTCAGGCGCCAATAGCGTCGGAGAATTCAAATAGGTGTTGCGGTGAATGCCGCCGAGGCGGGCAAACTCTGCGCCCTCAAGGCCTGGAATCATACGGAGAATTTCACCTTGCGCCCCGTAGCGCAACTTGGTCTGAAAGCCGACCATGTTGTACAGCGTGCCAAGGGCATTGTCTTGGCGCAGTTGGACAACGGCATATGGTTTCACGGTCGGGTTGTGCGCGTTCGTTAGCCCCATGGGTTTCATGGGGCCGTGGCGCAATGTCTCGCGCCCACGCTCAGCCATCACTTCGATCGGCAAGCATCCGTCAAAATAAGGCGTGCCTTCCCACTCTTTGAATTCGGTTTTATCGCCGCCGATCAACGCGTCGATGAAGGCATTATACTGCGCTTCGTCCATAGGGCAGTTGATATAATCCTTGCCTGTGCCGCCGGGTCCAACTTTGTCGTAGCGCGACTGGAACCAAGCGACGTCCATATTGATGCTGTCGGTATGGATGATCGGGGCGATCGCATCGAAAAAGGCAAGCGCATCCTGTTCGGTTTCGGCGCGGATCGCATCGGCCAGGGCCGGTGCGGTAAGGGGGCCTGTCGCAATGATCGTTTGGCCCCAATCCGTTGGCGGGAGCCCTACAATCTCTTCGCGAACGATCGTAATTTGTGGATGTGCGTCCAATTTGGCGGTTACCGCTGCTGAAAATCCGTTGCGGTCAACCGCCAATGCAGAACCCGCCGGCACTTGGTTTTGGTCTGCGCAGGCCATGATGAGCGACCCTGCAAGCCTCATTTCTGCGTGGATCAAGCCAACCGCGTTCAGCTCTGCATCGTCTGATCGAAATGAGTTGGAACACACCAACTCCGCAAGATCGTCGGTTTTGTGCGCGTCGGTGCCGCGCACGCCCCGCATCTCATGCAAGATTACCGGGATACCGCGTTGGGCGACTTGCCAAGCCGCTTCAGATCCAGCGAGCCCGCCGCCGACAATATGGATAGGTGAATTGCTCATGTTGGGCATGTAGCGGCTTTCTGGGTGTCGTTCAAAGGGCAATCTTTCATCCACCGTCACGTCATGCGCTTGATACGTCGATCGCATTTGCTATGGCGATGGTAGAAAGGCTTTTTCCATGATTTCATACGACCAGCTGCTGTGGACCGCCGAGCTGATGCGCGATGCCGCAGAGGCAGAAATTCTGCCACGATTTCGAAAGCTTGATGAATCTGACATCGTCCAGAAGACCTCTTCCATCGATTTGGTGACCGAAGCGGATATTCTGGCTGAAAAGCTCATGACCGTGCGCATTCGTGATGCGTTCCCGGACGCGATGGTCGTTGGCGAGGAAGCATATAGTGAAAATCCCGCCATTCTTGATGGTCTGGCGAGTGCTGACCTCGCCTTTGTATTGGATCCCGTGGACGGGACATTTAACTTTGCCCGGGGAATTCCGTTGTTTGGCGTCATGTGCGCCATTGTTGAAAATGGTGTTGCCACAGGCGGTATCATCTACGACCCCGTTGGCGAGAACTGGATTTTCGCCCGCCGTGGTTTTGGCGCCCAGATGCGGTGGCTGGACGGCTCAACAAAAACCATCCGTGTTGCCGAGGCGGGCCCGATCGGCGAGATGGGCGGCGCAAGTTCCTGGTATTATTTGCCAACTGATCTGAAGGAGACCGTTTTAAAAAACATGCGGCACTTCAAAACGGGCTTCGGCTTCCGATGTGCGGCCCATGAATATTGGTTGGCAGCAACAGGTGGGTGTCATTTTGTGATGTATGCAAAGCTCAACCCATGGGACCATCTGGCGGGATCGCTTATCCACCAAGAGGCTGGTGGCTATCATGCGCGGTTCGACGGTAGCCCATATAACTGCACCACCCTGGATGGTGGGCTATTGGCGGCGCCTGACCAGAAAAGTTGGACCGCTATCCGCAACACACTCTTCCAAGACGGGTAGAGGAAAGAAAAAAGCCCGCGGCCGGGTAGCCGTCGGGCTTTTCATCTCCAAGGCCGCTTTTGCGGAAGCGGCCCGTCTTCTCACACGTCAACTTCGAATAAAAGAAGTTGCCGCGTGGTGGGGATTAGCTACGCTGTGCTCTACGTGCGATTTGTGGGATATCGGCGCGGGAGATGCCGAGATCGTCCAGCTCGCGTGTGGACAAGCGGTACAGTTCGTTTTCAGTTTGGCGTACTTTGCGCCATTGGCGCAGGGAACGTGTGAGGTTCATTTTGGTTTCCTTACGATGGCAAGTGTTGTTGTTTCTTACAGAGCATAAAATACGCTCAATATGCGTGTTTTGTAGACACAAAAATGCATAGGACACATGCGTTTGTGCGATGCACAATCCTGCCATATTTGTCACATGTTTTGCGGCAACGGTTGATCTAAGGTACTGAAAAGAAGAAAAGAATAGGTCAAAATGTCTACACTGCTTGAAAGGCAGATTAATGATTGGTTAAGCCGCGGCGTCATTGACGGCACGACTGCTGAAAAATTGCGCGCCGATATTACCGGCTCAGCGGGATCGAGCGCCCTTGAAAGGGCTGAAGCCAAGCACTTTTCGTTCTTTAAAGTGTTGGCCGGTTTTGCGGTTTTAACGTTTGTTGCGGGCGTACTGCTCTTCATTGCGGCCAACTGGGACGGCATTCCGCGCCTTGTGAAGGTAGGCGGTGTTCTTTCGCTTATTCTCGTCGGATTTTTGGGCGGTGCTTTTGTTCGCCACCGTGCGGTTGTTTTGCAGCGAAAGGGTCGCGTTTCCAGGTACGCTGCATTTTTTGAAGAGGTCTTTTACACCGTTGGTGGCGCTGCCTATGTCGGGGGCGTGGCGCTGGTGGGCCAAATGTATCATGTGCCGGGCGCTCTCGATCAGGCCATGTTTGGTTTCGCTATCGGCCTTGTAGCCGCCGGCGCTTTGGTCCGCAGCCGTATGCTGGTTTTAGGCGCTCTATTTTGTGCGCTTTGGTGGTACCAAAATAGTGATGAACCTGCCAACCTACTGTCAATTAGCTTCTTATGGTTTTTGGGCATTATTGCTGTTGGATATTTCACAGCCCACGTGCGTTCCGACAAATGGTTGCGCCGCGCCGCCATTGGCGCGCTACTGCTTGGTTTGAGCCAATTTGCCTTTGAGGTGATTGAAGCGATCTTCGATGCCTATGATGCGCTTCCCGAGTTTGTGAAACTGTTTCTATGGCATGCGGTTCTGGCATTGGCGGCCGGCTCAATGTGGTTTGGCAAATACAAGCCGACGGTTATCCCGGTTTGGCTCAAACGATACATCGGCGTCATGCCCGCTTTTTTGGCGGGGTTTGTTGCGGTCATTGCGTTGCATGCGCTCTGGGGCGATTCGTTGCTTCTGCTTCTTGCCATAGGTTATGGGGTGGTGTTTGCGATTTTTACCCTCGTTCTCCACGGCGCTCGTCACCGTGTTGTTCGCTACTTTGCTTACGTGTTGTTCGTTGCTGAGGTTGCAGTCCTCTTTGGTGATACAATTATTGGATTGTTGAATTCATCTGTCGTTCTGATTGTGCTTAGTGTCGCCTTGGCGTTACTGGCTTTTCTCTTTTACAGGATTGAACGCCGCTTTAACGCTGTCGGGCGGGAAGGGGCATCATCATGATTGACACCAATCAATTGCCACCCAAGCCATTTCTCCGGTCATCTGCCATCGTAGCCGCCTTGCTGCTGACTGGCGTGATTGGATGGATGATCGAGAGCCGCGCGCAAGTCTTGCGCGATGGTCAGGAAGCGGTGCTTCAGACTGAGCCCATTGATCCACGTGATTTGCTCCGGGGGCGCTACGTTGTGCTAAACTACGCCATTGCGCGCCCGGATCCTGATGTGGTGCGACAATTTTTCGAAACTTTGCCGGATGACCGCTTCTACCGCGATGAGACGATCTATGTCGCGTTAGCGATGGGTGAGGACGGATTTCATAATGTCTCCGCCATTTCTCTCAAAAAGCCTGAAGAAGGCTTGTTCTTGCGCGCCAGGGCCAGCTTTACACCTAATTTGAACGGGGATTTGCGCGCTAATTACGGGATTGGGCGTTTTTACACCAATGAGAAGCTTGCTCCGGAGCTCGAAGCGCGGATGCGCAACGGCGAAACGACGATTGTTGTAGTTGCTGTCGACGCTAACGGAACCGCCCAGATTAAGGCGTTTCAGCAAGATGGCGTTAATATTGTGACCGAGCGGCTTTATTGAAGCGCATTACAGCCGCATTTTATGTTTGAACCCTGCGATACCGGTGTTATAGAGCGCGCCACTAGCGACCGACGGGTTTTGCAAGTCGACTACATAAGTCAAGCGGATATGGCGGAACTGGTAGACGCGCTGGATTTAGGTTCCAGTGCCGCAAGGCGTGGGGGTTCGACTCCCTCTATCCGCACCAAGGCCCTCTGGCCAAGAATGAACAAGAAGGGCGTGTGCCGCGCATTTTGACAAGGCAACACGCGGACATGATTAAAGGGTGTACCATGCAGGTCACGGAAACGCTGAACGAAGGTTTGAAGCGTCAAATCAAAATCGTCGTACCGAAAGGCGATTTGGAAGCGAAGCTGGCAGAGAAAATTGACGATGCCAAAGGTAAGGTCCAGCTGAAGGGTTTTCGCCCCGGCAAAGTTCCTGCAACGCATCTGCGCAAGATGTACGGCAAGTCTTTCATGGCTGAGATCGTCAATGAGATTTTGAACGAGTCGCCACGTAGTGTTTTGTCCGACCGTGGTGAGAAGTCGGCGACGCCACCTGAAGTGGACATGACGGAAGACGAGGCTGAAGCGCAAAAAGTGCTTAGCGGCGAGACAGACTTTGAGTTTTCACTGAATTATGAAGTGATCCCTGACATCGAAGTCAAAGACTATTCCGGCATTAAAATCACCCGCGAAGTGGTCGATATTCCCGATGAGGAAGTTGAGGAGCAGGTGAAACAAGTTGCTCAATCTGCGGCTGAGTATTCCGAGAAAAAAGGCAAAGCGGCCGATGGAGACCGCGTCACCATGGATTACCTCGGCAAGGTCGATGGTGAAGCCTTTGAAGGCGGTACGGACACGGATGCCAAGTTGGTGCTCGGGTCGGGCACATTTATCCCCGGTTTTGAGGATCAACTGATTGGCAAAAAGGCTGGCGATGAGACTGAGGTAAAGGTCACGTTCCCAGAAAACTATCAGGCTAGCCACTTGGCGGGCAAAGACGCGGTTTTTGAAGTGACCGTAAAGATGGTTGAAAAGGCTGAAGCTGTTGAGATCAATGATGAGCTTGCTACCAAGCTTGGTATTGAGAGCGCTGAACGACTGCGCGAAGTGGTTCGCGAGCAGATGGAAAGCCAGTTTGGCAACATCACACGCCAGAAAGTAAAGCGCCAGCTGCTTGATGCGCTTGACGGCATGTACGACCTTCCATCACCTGAGAGGCTGGTTGATACTGAGTTCAACAATATCTGGGCGCAGATCACGCGCGAGCTTGAGCAGGCTGGTCAGACATTTGAGGACGAAGACACAACAGAAGAAGATGCGCGTGCTGAGTATCGCGCCCTTGCAGAACGCCGTGTTCGCCTTGGCCTCGTGCTCTCTGAGATCGGTGAAAAAGCCGAAATACAAGTCACAGAAGCAGAGATGCAGCAGGCACTGATGAACCAAGTTCGCCAGTATCCGGGGCAAGAGAAGGAAATCTACGAGTTCTTCCAGAAAAACCCGGATGCCGTTGCTAATTTGCGCGCACCTATCTTTGAGGAAAAGACAGTCGACCATCTGCTCACTCAAGTGACAGTTGACGACAAGAAGGTTTCCAAGGAAGAATTGACAGCTGAGGATGACGAAGACGAGCTTCAGGCTGTAAAAAAGGAAGCTAAGAAAAAAGCACCTGCCAAGAAAAAGGCGGCGCCGAAGAAAAAAGCGGCTACGAAAGCTGCTGATACAAGTGAGGCTGACGCCGAATAATTTGTTCCTGATACACAGGGGAACCGGGAAACCCAGGTCGCGGCGGATGCGACCTGGGTTTTTTTATTTGAATTCGGAAGTTTCAGTGCTTCACTCGCAGTTGAGGGACCAAGCTTGAATAACTCGGGGGAGCTATGACCACTTCTGACAGCCCACAAATGATCCATGAGAATTTTTATGCGCGGGCCGCCGCTGCTCTTCTTGTTGTTCTATTACTATTGGCCGCTTGCGTTGCCTCCCAAGATGCAGACGAGGAACCGTTCCTCGACCTACTTATCAAAGCACGTGACTCGATGGCGATCCCTGAGGAGAGCATCGACGAGGCAGCTTCGCGGCTCAAATCAACGGCGCGTATCCGCTCCTTCATGAGCGGTGCCATGGCGGAGGGGATTTACCAGGGACGTCTATTGGAACCACAAGATGCGCTGAATTTGCGGATCGCAAATGAGGATGACGGTGCTGTTCTGCTACATGCTCTGCTGCAAGCTGCAGGTCATGAAGCCGAACTTTTGCGTGTTCAAGCACCCCCTCCTGCACCCCTGACTTGGGCGAAGACCGACACGCCCACGCCAGCCTATCGTAAATTAGCAAACTTCCTGGACGTCGATCTTGATGATACTGCGGCACACCAAGCAAGAGTGCGCGACGCGGTAACTTACATTCGAGAAAACGTTGCATCGGCGGACACCTTTTTCGGCGAGGCCTGGAACCGGGCGCGAGGTTGGGGCATTAATGGCTTACCGGCGCCAGCCTCCTATCCGGTGGTTCGGCTTGGTGACGTGCTTATTCGGGCTGATGGCCTTGGCATCAATATAAGGGACGCAAATGTGGTCGCTTGGTCGCCACCCGCGGCTGAGCCAGTTACCGTCAAATTGTTTGCCCACGCACGTGACGTGCCGCGTCAGGAAGTGTTGAGTTGGACAGGTAGCGCAGCCACGCGCCTCGAGCTTGGTTTTCGGCCTACCACAGGCGCAGAGGCGTATTTTGAGGATCCACTTGCTTACGGCGCTCGCCCGCCAGCAAACTGGATGCCGGTCTTATTGGCAGGCGGTGAGCCACAGGTCGGGCGCATGTTCGACATTTACGGTGCATCGGTAAATATCAAAGATGTGGGAGAGGGAACTGCGCTTGGGGGTAGTGAACCATTACCGCTTCCACCTGCGAACATTCTCGAAAACCGGAGCGTGAGGGTCACCGACAATGGGCGTGTGAGCGTTGCATTGGAGCATGATGCGCCAAACGACTCAGTTTGGGCAAGCAATCACTTCACGATCGAAGACGGCGATGAGCCCGTCGTTGCACGTATTGATGCACAAGAGCCTGGGGGTCGACCGTTGGCGCTGCTTATTGATCAATCCGGCTCTATGTTTGACGCAAACAGGATGCAGCTGGCGACCGATCTTGCGGTACGGGTTATTGAAAACCTGCCTGACGACCGCGAGGTCATATTGATGGGTGTAGGCACGTGGCCATACTTGTTCCGCGAGGCGGCGCCGGCGACCAAAAAGCAGGAAATCATCGACATCATTCGTACTTCAATGGCCCGTAACCTTGGAGGAAACGCCACTGGTTGGGCGATCGCAGATACGCAAAAAGCCGCTGGTGAACGGGCGATCGATATGATCCTGATCAATGATGGCGATCCGCGTGATACCCACCAAGTTGCAGGTGTCTTGGCGCGCCATGGCAGCACGCTGCACACGCTTGGGGTTCAAGTGAACGCGGAGCCATATGCCGCGATTTCTACGACCAGCCGCACTGTCAATGGCGTGGAAGATCTGGCTGGGATCGCGTCGCTTTTGGGTGATCAACTTGGCGGTGGGTTGCGCATCTCGTTTGAACCGCCGGAGAGCGCTTCGCCGGGCGAGGAACGCGAATTCACAATCGAATTGAACGGTTCGACCTTGTCGACTTCAGGTCGTTATGTGGTGCTGCCGCGCCCGCCGCAGTTGGAACGTATTTCAGCAAGTGTATTTCGCGGCACACGGCTATTGGGTGATGGCGATGTTGTTCGCTTTCCAGAAGGTGGACCGAGCCATGAACCGCTTTTGTCCCGCCATCGCATTGTCGTAGCGCACGGTCCGAATACCGAACGCCATTTGGTGCGGCGCGAGCTGGACGCGTGGATTGAACGGGCATCGGCCATAGAGGCTGTTCGCGGAGAAGCTGAGTTCATGCCAGATACCGACAAGGGCCCGGATGCATACGCATTGGGGCTCGGCAGCCAGCTGATACAATCCATGCAAGCAGGTGATCCTGAAGCTGAATATGCATTTGTTGACCCTATGATCATCGTTCACTCGTTGATGCCGGATTTTGAGACTGACGGTAGCGTTTCCGAACAGCTCAATGTGTTAAGGGACGGTGGCTTGACCACCAAGGGTAGGGGGCTTGCCGAGCAACTCTGGAGAGCTCAAGCCGCGCTTTCGGCCGCAGAGGCGCGCCATTTGGGCGACCCTTCGGTAATCGATGCATTGGTGGAGGCGGGAGACGTCAATTATGTTCGTGACATCTTAGGCTTCGAGCATAGTGCAAAGGGTGTAAACTTTGAGACGCAGTATGATGGTATCGGGTATTGGACAGTGCGTTATCGGCTTGCTGACGGTGGTGCGAAAGGCGCGATCGCAGAACATACGGCCCAACAGTATCAACGTATTTTAGCCAATACGACGCTTGGCGGTACGATTGTCTCAGGCGTTGGTACGTTGGGTGGTATTCCCGGCGCGCCACTTGGTGGCATTTACGGCCTCATGGTCGAGAATGTGAAGCAGTATTGTCATGCCGCTGTGCATCTGGGTTTCGTCAACGAGGTTATTGCGGGTGAGGAAACCGGAACCGACGATTGGGGTGCTTACGCGCGCCGCGAGTGCCAAATAACGGACGAAAATGACATGCAAAAGCGCATGATTGAGGAGTTCCTAAAAGGGTTCATTGCAGGGTGGGCCGCGGACACTGCAACTGAAGCTATTGGGGATCGTCTCATGCGCGCGCTCGGCTATAACCGTCTCAATAACTGGGGCATGGCCGGGGTTAACATGTCTGTTGCCCCCACGCTGTCGAAAGTGACTGAGGCTATTGCGAAATATTTGAAGGGTCGGGCCGATAATGTGGCTTCAACGAGTTTGTCATCCGGCTAAGTCGAAACCTCGGACGATGATGTTGCCATCTCCATAGTCTTCGAAATTGATCGATACAGACGCTTCGTCATCTTCACTGCCATAGCAATGAACGCCGATTGAGACGCTGGTCCCGTCAGAACCTCCCGCTTGATCAAATTCCAACGGGACGGAGCAACCCTGCATCATTGCGACAGCGCTGGCGATAGCTGCGGCAGCGGCAGGTGATTGCATGAAGCGTTCAAAATCCACCGGCTCCTCGGCATGCGCGCCAATGGACATGAAAAGGGTTGCTGCCAAAGAAGTAGTTGTCAGGGATCTCATCTTGGGGCCTCCATATTTTGTCAGACGCTAAGCGCTGAACTGAACGATGTCACGTGTCCATTTGCTGACAATCAAAGATCCAGTTTGAGTTGGGTTGTCTCTTTCTGGGCTTTCAACATCCGGTCCTGTTTGGGAAATGACCTTCGACCGGTGCCTTTTCCTTTTCGGCTGCCGTGTTTTTCAAGAACTTTTAGCTGCTCGTCGCGAAAGCCTTCCGTTCGCCGGATCTCTGTTATTTTCGCCCGCGCCTCTTTTGCTCCCTGCAAATGATCAATGATGGGTGTTGGGTAGTCTTTTCCAATGCTGATCCGGATCTCGCGCTGTAGAAGTGGGGGCATCATCGATGGTGCATGAATGTATTCGGTCGGGACGTTTTTCAGCTCTGGCACCCATTGGCGGATGAACCGGCCATGGGGATCCTGATCCTGACTTTGTTTGATGGGGTTATAAATGCGTAGAGTGTTGATTGCGGTCGTGCCCGATTGCATCTGCACCTGGCTCCAATGGATGCCGGGTTCGTAATCAGTGAACAGGCGCGCCAGAACTTTTCCAGTTTCGCGCCAATCGAGCCAAAGGTGATAGCTTGCCACCGCGACGAGCATTGCCCGCATGCGAAAGTTGATCCATCCCGTCGCATGAAGCGAGCGCATGCAAGCATCAACAAAGGGCCATCCTGTGTTGCCGGTGGCCCAAGCTTGAAGCTTTTTTCTTGAGTCTTGTGAATCGCTTAGACGTGAATATTCAAACGCCGGGTGAAAAGTATGAAGTTCAATCTCAGGTTCATCTTCGAGTTTTTGGATGAAATGGCAGTGCCAATGGAGGCGTGCAATGAACGCATCAACAGCCCTTAAATCAAAATCGCGATGCTCTTTTGGTGCTTCGGCCAGTGTCACGCGCTTGTGATAGGCTGCATGAACCACTTCGCGCATGGAGATAGAGCCCCATGTTAAGTGCGCTGAAAGGCGCGAGCAGGCGTCTTGGGCTGTCAGCGGCGACGACATCTCTTTTTGATAGTTGCGGCCTCTCACACCCAGAAATGAGCGCAAAGCTTGGACCGCTTCCAACCGGCCCCCGTGTTGACGGCTGGGACAGGGGTCTGGTGTCGGGTTCAACTTGCGCCACGGCGGTATAGGCTCGGGCTCAAACCCAGTTGCTTGCTTTGCTACAGTCGGCTTTTCGACCGTTGGTGCGGTCATGAAGTCTTCCCATTGCGATGCCCATTTGTTGCGATTGTTCGATGGACGAACCACGCCAAACTGGCGCGGTTGATGCCACCGGATCTGTTGGTTTCTGCACCAACGGGTGACGTCTTTATCTCTCTCAAAAGACCATGCGTTGCCGGTCTCCATATGGCTATGAAGGGCACTGATCGGTGTCTGCGCATGAATTTTTGAAAGCACTTCGACGGCGTCACCAAGGCGTACAACGAGCTTTAGCCCGATGGCTTCAAGTGCTGCGGCCAAACTTTCAGCGTTCTCTAGGTAGAATGCATAGTGCCGCTCAGCCATTTCAGGTTGCGCCCAAAAGTCCGGCTCGATGAGCAGCAACGGTAGCACCGGGCCAGCCTTTGCTGCCGCCTTCAGTGGCGCGTGATCATGCACGCGCAGATCTCTTTTAAACCAAACGACTTGAACCATTTCGAACCGGCCTAATTGCAAGGGTAAAGGTTTTGCCGTTCGGCGACCTCCATACAAGAAGAAGATTTGCAGCAGATCGTCACATGGCGAATTACCCCGAATGCCGAGCCGCGCGAAACATCGGACCGGATTTCCTGCAAGAAAGAGACGACTGCCTGCATCATCTGCTTTTGGTGCGCGGTGCGATCTAGAATTGAAAGGCTGTACAGTTGGGAAAAACGCTTCGGTTCATTTTGGGCGACCAGCTGTCGCGTAACCTGTCTTCGCTGGCCGATATTGGCGAGAACGATGTCATTTTCATGTGCGAAGTGTGGGACGAGGCGACTTATGTTCGCCACCACAAGAAGAAGCTCGCTTTTGTGTTCTCTGCCATGCGGCACTTTGCAAAGGATCTGCGCTTAGATGGCTACCAAGTGGATTATCAAAAGCTGGGTGAACATGAAGAGGAAAATTTCACTGATGCATTGCGCGCCGCTGTAAGGCGCCACGATGTAGAGAGAATCATGGTTACGGAAGCATCCGAATGGCGGGTGTCTGAGGCTCAGAAACAATGGGCCGAGGCAATCGGTATCGAGGTTGAAGTCCGATCCGACGACCGTTTCATCGCAAGCCATCAAGAGTTTCAGAACTGGGCATCAGGCCGCAAAGAATTACGGATGGAGTATTTCTATCGCGATATGCGGCGCAAGACTGGCTACCTTATGGCCGGTGAGCACCCGGAAGGCGGCCAGTGGAACTATGATAAAGACAATCGGGCGCCGCCGAAGGACCGCATGGTACTTCCCGACAGACCGTTTTGGGAGGTGGATAGCGTAACGCGGGATGTTCTTGACCTCGTGGCGTCCCGCTTTGACAATCACTTCGGCGATTTGGAGCCGTTTAACTATCCGGTCAGCCGTGGCGATGCCGAGCGCTATCTGGGATGGTTTATCGATCATGCCCTCAACGACTTCGGAACCTTTCAAGATGCGATGGTCCAAGGTGAAGCCTTGATGTTTCACTCGCATTTGTCCGGCCTGATCAATATTGGTCTGCTTGATCCGCGCGAGTGTTGTGAGGCGGTAGAGGCTGCGTACATGGCTGGCAAGGTGCCTCTTAACGCGGTGGAGGGGTTCATTCGGCAGATCATTGGATGGCGTGAGTTTATCCGCGGCGTCTACTGGCTAAAAATGCCTGCCTATGCGGATACCAATGTACTGGGTGCGACGCGAAGTTTGCCGGATTGGTTCTGGACGGGCGAGACGCAGATGAACTGTCTTCGCCAGGCCATCCTGGAAACCAAAGAAAACGCCTATGCCCACCATATCCAACGGCTGATGGTAATTGGCAATTTTTCCATGTTGGCGGGTCTTGATCCCAAACAGGTCCAAGAATGGTTCCTGCTGGTCTACCATGATGCCTATGAGTGGGTGGAGATGCCTAACGTTGTCGGCATGGGGCTTTATGCGGACGGCGGGGTTTTTGCGTCCAAACCTTATGCTTCGTCAGGCGCGTACATTGATAAAATGAGCAATTATTGCGGCTCGTGCAGTTATTCGGTGGCTAAGAAGAACGGGCCAAAAGCCTGTCCTTTCAATTACTTATATTGGAACTTTCTGAAAGAGAATCAGGGCATTCTGAAATCTAACCAGCGGATGGGGATGATGTATGGAACGCTCAATCGTATGAAGGAAGAGAAGCTGGACGCCATACGTGAAGACAGCCGCCGGTTTTTCGATTGTATAGAAACCAGTTGAGAGCGCGCTTTTGACCCTGCTGACCGCGTTTCACTCTTATATCGACGTCCCCGCATTTGTTGACTAAAGAACGTGATACGCACGGTTACCGCAGGGGAAATGCATGCAGAAAATTCTTTGCGTGGGTGGCGCAGGTTTTCTCGGCAGTCACTTGTCTCACAAGCTTGCGAACTCGACCAACTATTCGGTCGCCCAAGCTGACATTTGGAGCGCCAAGCTCAAGATCAAATTCGAAAACGAACCTTTTGAGTTTCACCCACTTGATATCAGTACGGATGATGAAGCGCTTAGCGAGCTGGTCGCGGGCCATGATGTCATCTTCAATATGGCGTCACGAGCGTCGCCAAAGCTTTATGTAAACGATCCGGTAGGAGTCGCGCAGCTTAACCTTTTCGTGGACCCAAGCGCCTTGCCGTACACTTCTGAAGTCGAAAAATGCACCAGCTTTTTCTGATGCTTCAGGCAGGCATTGATGACTTTATTACCATCAAAAAGGTTAAGCTGCGCGACTCCTACCGGATCGTTTACATAAAGCTTTGGC